>NZ_POTC01000030.1 GCF_002906255.1 Novacetimonas maltaceti
CCCCCGCCCATGCGCCCAGCAGCCATGGCGCAAGCACGAGCGGCGGCAGCATGCAGGCGATGCGTGCGCACAGGGGAATGCGCGCCATCGTGCTGGCCAGCCCATCGGTGCGGGCGGGGGGCAGGACCGCAAGCACGCCCGCCATCGCCACGCGCGCCAGCGCCCCGGAAAGGGGCATGATGACCACCGCAAGCCCGGCCGGAAGGGTGCTGATCGCCCCCACGCGTGCCAGCAGCGCAAGGGCAAGGGCCATCATCCCGTAACTGCCGATGCGGCTGTCGCGCATGATCTCCAGCTTGCGCGCGCGCGTCTTCCCGCCGCCGAATCCGTCCGCCATGTCCGCCAGCCCGTCTTCATGCAGTCCGCCCGTCAGCAGGAGTTGCACCGCCACCGCCAGCGCCGCGGCGGGCAGCGGCGCGATGCGCAGGTGCGACAGCGCGATGAACGCCCCCGCGCCAGACAGTCCGCACAACGCGCCGATGGCCGGCCATGTCCACACGCTGCGCGTCATGGAATAAGGCAGCCCGTCGCGTGCCAGCCACCCCACCGGCAGCCGTGTCAGCAGGCCCGCACCACACACGACATCCGCGCGCAGGCATGCCAGCAGCCGGGTCATGCGCGGCCGCTGACCCGTGCCTGCGCAAAGGTCGCCATGCCGTTATGGCAGGCGATTGCACTGCGCAGCAGCGGGATGACCAGCGCAGCCCCCGACGCCTCGCCCAGGCGCAGGCCGAAATCCAGCAGCGGCGACAGCCCCAGCGCGCGCGCCAGCACGACATGCCCGCTTTCGGCGGAACAGTGCGACAGCACGGTATGGCCCAGCCCATCCGCGCGCAGCCGCGCCAGCGGGGCGGCGGCGGCGGTGCAGACAAACCCGTCCAGCACGACCGGGATCCCGCGCCAGCGCGCGGCAAGGACCGCGCCCATGATCGCCGCGAGTTCGTATCCCCCCAGCATCCGTGCCACCAGCAGCGGGTCTTCCAGCACGGCCTCATGCCGGGCCAGCGCGCGGTCGATCACGTTGCCCTTGTGCACGACGCCCGCCGCATCCAGCCCGGTGCCGCGTCCCGCCCACTGCGCCCCGTGACCGCCGAACAGGCCCGCGGCAACGGCGGATGCCGCCGTGGTGTTGCCGATTCCCATCTCGCCAAGGCACAGGAGGTCGGTTTCCTCCCCCACGGCATTCATGCCGGTCGTGACCGCGTCGAGGAACGCGGCCTCGGTCATCGCGGGGGCATGGGTGAAATCCGCCGTGGGGCGCAGGTCCATCAGCGGCACGACCCGCAGTTCGGCCTGCCCGATGCGGGCGATCTGGTTGATTGCGGCCCCCCCGGCTTCGAAATTCGCCACCATCTGCGCGGTGACGCTGGCGGGCCAGGGGGTAACGCCCTGTGCTACGACGCCATGGTTCCCGGCAAAGACGATGATGCGCACATGATCCAGCGTCGGACGCGCACGCCCCTGCCACCGTCCCATCCATGCCGTCAGCCGTTCAAGCCGCCCCAGGCTGCCCGGTGGTTTCGTCAGCGTCTGGTCGCGTTCGGCGATCAGGGCGTCGATGCTGGCGTCAGGGGGCGGCATGTCGCGGCATGCGGCGCGGAGTTGCGCCATCGATGTCAGGCGCTGCGGAAGGGGCGCTGCCGTGGCGGCGCGGGAGGCATGGGGTGGCATAAGCGCAGTTGTGTGGTCTTATGCCGCGCGATGCAAGATGGCGGAGGGGTTTAATGCAGGCTTCCGATGGGGGGACGCATGTCGCGGGTGGCATGGCGGGCGCCGTGCTGGTTCTGGGCGGTGCGCGTTCGGGAAAAAGCGCGTTTGCCGAAGGGGTTGTCACGCGTTGGCCGCCCCCGTGGACCTATGTCGCGACATCGCGTGTGTATGATGCGGAAATGCGCGAGCGTGTTGCCGTGCATCGCGCGCGGCGTGCGCAGGGCTGGGACACGGTGGAGGAGGCGCGCGACATCGCCCCGGTGCTGGACGCCGCCGGGGGGCGTCCCGTGCTGGTGGACTGCCTGACGCTGTGGCTGACGAACCTGCTGCTGGACGGGTGTGACATTGCGGCCGCGCGCGACGGGTTGCTGTCCGCCCTGCGGCGCAGGGGCGGCCCCACGGTGCTGGTGGGGAACGAGGTCGGATTGGGCATCGTGCCCGAAAATGCGCTGGCGCGGCGTTTCCGTGACGAGGCAGGCCTGCTGCATCAGGCCATTGCGCGGGAGGCCGGGCGCGTGGTGTTTGTGGCGGCAGGTTTGCCGATGGAGATGAAATGACCGATATGCCCGACGCGGAACGCCACCGCGAGAAGATGCGCAGGCGCAAGGAAGTGCAGGACCGCGAGGTCGCGGCCAAGGCGGTGGAGAAGGGGCTGCTTGCGGTCCATACCGGCCCCGGCAAGGGGAAGTCCACGGCGGCGTTCGGCATGGCGCTGCGCACGGTGGCGCATGGCGGGCGCGTGGTGGTGATCCAGTTCATCAAGGGCGCGTGGAACACCGGGGAGCGCATCGCGCTGGAAAAATTCGGCGACCTTGTCGAATGGCATGCGCTGGGTGAAGGCTTCACCTGGAACACGCAGGACCGCGCCCGTGACATCGCCGCGTGCGAACGCGCATGGGAACAGGCGCGCGCGGCATTGCGGCGTGAAGACGTGGCGCTGGTGATCCTCGACGAACTCAATATCGCGCTGCGCTACGACTATCTTCCGCTGGAGGAGGTCATTGCCGACATCGCCGCGCGTCCCCCGATGCAGCATGTCATCGTGACGGGCCGCAACGCACGTCCGGCCATGATCGCCGCCGCCGACCTGGTGACGGAGATGGGACTGGTGAAGCATCATTTCAAAGATGGCGTGAAGGCGCAGGCCGGGATCGAATTCTGATGGCGCGCGCGCTGATGTTCCAGGGCACGGGGTCGAGCGTCGGGAAATCGGTGCTGGTCGCGGGCCTTGCGCGGGCCTGCGTGCGCCGGGGCCTGCGCGTGCGGCCGTTCAAGCCGCAGAACATGTCCAACAATGCCGCCGTCACCGCCGGTGGCGGCGAAATCGGCCGCGCGCAGGCGCTGCAGGCACGGGCCTGCGGGGTTGCGCCCTGCGTGGACATGAACCCCGTCCTGCTCAAGCCGCAGGGGATGACGGGATCGCAGCTTGTGGTGCGCGGGCAGGTGCGCGGGCAGGTCCATGCGCGCGATTTCCAGTCCTTCAAGCGCGGCCTGATGCCCGAGGTCGTGCAGTCATTCACCCGTCTGGCCGATGAATGCGACCTCGTGCTGGTCGAAGGCGCGGGTTCCGCGTCGGAGGTCAACCTGCGCGATGATGACATTGCGAACATGGGGTTCGCGCAGGCGGCAGATATCGATGTCGTGGTGATTGGCGACATCGACCGTGGCGGCGTGATCGCAAGCCTGGTTGGCACGCAGGCCGTGCTGGACCCGCGCGATGCGGCACGGATACGCGGGTTCATCGTCAACCGCATGCGCGGCGACCCGTCCCTGTTCACCGACGGGATGCGTGCGATCGCACGCCATACGGGATGGGCCCCACTGGGGCTGGTGCCGTTCCTCGAACGTGCCCGCGACCTGCCTGCGGAGGACGCGGCCGACCTGCGCGCGGGCCGCACGGGGCAGGGGCGCATGGGGCAGGGGGCGTTGCGCGTGGCCGTGCCGTGGCTGCCGATGATCGCGAATTTCGATGACCTTGATCCCCTGCGTGCCGAACCCGATGTCGTCCTGACGGTTGTTGCGCGCGGACAGCCACTGCCGCCATGCGACCTTGTGGTCCTGCCGGGGTCGAAGGCGACGGTTGCCGACCTTGCCGCCCTGCGCGGCGAAGGGTGGGATATCGACATCCTCGCCCATGTGCGCCGGGGCGGGCATGTGCTGGGGATCTGCGGCGGCTACCAGATGCTGGGTCACGACGTGGCCGACCCGCAGGGGATCGAGGGACCGCCCGGTCGCGTTGCGGGACTTGGCCTGCTGGATGTGCGGACCGTGCTGTCGGGGGACAAGCGGCTGGAAAATGTGTCGGGCACGCTGCTGCCCGAAGGCGTTGCGGTGCGCGGGTACGAAATGCACATGGGGGTGACCGATGGGCCGGACCATGCGGCGCGCCCGCTGATCGACCTGCGCACGCACGCCGATGGCGCGGTGGCGCGTTCGGGGCGTGTGTGGGGCAGTTACGTGCACGGACTGCTGGCCGATGGCATGGCGCGGCGGGCGCTGCTTGCACGGCTTGGCGCGGGATCGGGCGGGCGCGACCATGACGAGACGGTGGAAGACGCGCTCGACGCGCTCGCCGATCACCTGGAGCGCCACGTTGACATCAGCGCGCTGCTGGAACTCGCCCGGCCGGTTGCCTCATGACGTGCGATGCGCGCGCCACGCCCGGCGCAGCATGACCGACAGCGCCACAAGCACGCCGCCCTGCACCATGCAGGCGCGGCGATACAGGGCAAGCGCACGGTCAAGGTCGCGCGGCGTCAGGTCCGCGCGGCCATCGCCCACCCACGGTTCGTGGGATACCACCCCGTTGTAGGACCGTGGCCCCGACAGGCGCACGCCCAGCGCGCCCGCCATCGCGGCCTCCGGCCATCCGGCATTGGGGGAGCGGTGATGCCCGGCGTCACGGCGCACGATACGCCATGCCGCGCGCGCGTCCATGTCGGGCATGGTCATGGCGGCAAGGAGGATCCATGCCGCCGACAGCCGTGATGCGGGCAGGTTCACAAGGTCATCCAGCCGTGCCGCGGCAAAGCCGAAACACTCATGGCGTGGCGTGCGATGGCCGATCATGCTGTCGGCGGTATTGACGGATTTGTAGAACACGGCCCCCGCCGGCCCCCCCAGCGACATCCACAGCAGGGGGGCGACGACCCCGTCGGAAAAATTTTCAGCCAGCGTTTCCACCGCCGCGCGCATCACCGCCGCCTCGTCAAGCTGTGCGGGATCGCGCCCGACAATGTGGGACACCGCCACGCGTGCCTGCGGCAGGCCCTGCCGCGCGGCGATGGATACCGCGCGCACATGCTCCCACAGGGAACGCTGCGCGCTGAGTGAACTTGCAAGAAGGCCGCCTGCAATGATGGCCACCGGTGGCGGCAGCCGGCGCGACGCAAGCACCTGCGCCAGCGCGACGGCTGCGCAAGGCAGGGTCGCGATGACCGACATTGCCACAAAACCGTTTCTGTACCTGACACGATCGCAATCCGTGTCGCGGTTCAGGCGCCGGTCCAGACCGCCGATCAGGTGGCCGACCCACATGACGGGATGGCCGATCCGCTGCACCAGACGCTGCGGGTATCCCGCAACGGCGTCGCACGCGGCGGCAACCACGGTGGTGGAGATGTTGCGGGCAAGGAAAAGGACGATTTTCATGGCCGCGCAATATTGTGCGCAGGTCGGGTGGTCAAGGCAGGGGAATGAATATGCCCCACCTGTACACATGGCTTGTCTGTTCCCAGCGTGGGACACCCATGGCCGCGGTTATCGCGAAAGGTGCGGTTACATTAAAAAATGGTAGTCTGGATAATCATATATTGAAAACCATGACATAAAGTCCGCCTGTAAGGTGTTGTCATGTCATGCCCCGGCATTGTCGGATTGTTACGCTTGATATTAAGAAAAACAGCCGAATTATTCCACATTCGCTTGACATCGTCAGGTTTCGCGTCGCAATGAAGGGACATTCTGGTATATCCATAATGTCCCAGTTGCGTGTTTTGTAATGTCAGCCCAACAGCAGGTCATGACGATGGAAATCTCGTCGGGGCGTGATCTGTCATTCGGTCGGGAACGGCGCGGGCAGTGTCGATTGCGATGTCATGCGCCGGGTTGATGATGGGATACATACATTTATATTCTCAAAGGTGGAGTGTATGGCAGACAACAAAAAGGCAACCGTCCGCAAGGGACGGCGTACGGTAGCCACGGGCGCATCCCGTCGCGCCAAGGCTGTCGAGGACGCTGAAATCGTGGAACCCAAGGTCTCCGCTTCGAAAAAGCGCCCTGCACGGAAGAAGAAAACCGAAACCGTGGCCCCGCCCGAACCGGTCCGGGTTGAACTGGTCGAAGAGGTGGTCGAAGCCGTGCAGGCCCCGGCGCGCAAGAGCCGCCGCAAGGCCCCCGCCGCACGTGCGGCCGCCACCCCGGCGGAGACCGCCACGGTGGAGAAGAAGGCCCCCGCCCGCCGCAGGCGTGCCGCACCCGCCGTGGCTGAGGAAGCGCCCGCACCGGCAGAGGTGAAGCCGCGCCGCCGCCGTGCCGCGACCCCCGCACCGGTTGAGGAACCTGCCGAACCTGTCAGGAAAGTCCGCAAGCGTCGGGTGGCCGCACCCGCGCCGGTGGAAGCCGAGGTCGAGGTTGAGGCCGTGGAGGTCGCAACGCCCGCGCGCCGCACCCGCAAGGCGAAGGTGAAGGCTGCTGAGGTCGCCGCCGCCCCCGCGCCGAAGCGTACGGGTCGTAAGAAGGCGGTCGTGGCCGACGTGGTGGAAGAACCCGCCCCCGCGCCGAAGGCCACCCGCAAGGCACGCGGCACCAAAAAGGCTGCGGCCGCCGAAGATGTGAAGGCCCCTGCGCCCGCACGCGCCACCACCAAGGCCCGCACGGCCAGAACGCCTGCGAAAAAAGTGGCTGCCCCCAAGGCCGAGACGACTGCCGCCCCCGCACCCACCCGCCGCCCAAAGGCGGCGGAGCGTGCGCCGAAGGTGAAGCGGTCCGCCGTCGAGGCATGGCGCGAGGCCCGTGCGCTGCGCAAGCAGGTGCGCCTTGAACGTCTGGCTGCGGAACGCAAGGGACGCTGATCCTGCCGCCATCCTGATGGATCGTTCCTGCGCGTGCCGCCTGTTGTGCTGCGCGTGCATGGATACGGCACTCCCGATGATGCGACCCGCCCCGTGTGGCGGGTCGTTTCATTTTCGGGACGGATGGTTCAGGATATGACAATGATTTTCTGGCATGGGTTTACGGGCATGCACCGGGCAGTGATGCCCCTGTGGGAGACGCCCGGGTCGTAACGATGGAGACATGACATCCAGATGAACAGGTCGCATGCCCTCCCTTCCCGTCGCACGTTCATGCAGGCCATCGCGGCCACCACCGCGCTGGTGGCGATGCCACATGTTGCGCCGCGTGCCGCTGCCGATACGGCCGTGGTCCCGCATGCTCCGGTATTCTTTGATGCTGCCGAATGGAAATTTCTCAACGCCGCGTGCGCGCGCCTGATTCCGCATGATGTGCTCGGGCCGGATGCGGTCGCGCTTGGCGTGCCGCGCTTCATCGACCTGCAGATGGATACGCCCTATGGCCGGGGGGAGATGTGGTACATGCACGCCCCCTTTGTGGAGGGGCCGCCCAACCTTGGCTACCAACTGCCCTATCCCCCGCGGGAGGTCTATCGCCGGGGGATCGCGGGCGCCAATGCGTGGTGCCTGCATAATGACGGTGCGGATTTTGCCGCCCTTTCCCCCGAACGCCAGGATGAAGTGCTGGCCATGATGGAAAGGGGGGAGATGATGTTCGCGGACCTGCCCGCCGCGCAGTTTTTTGAACAGTTGCTGTCCAACACGATGGAAGGCGCATTTGCCGATCCCATCCATGGCGGCAATGTCGGGCTGCGGTCATGGACAATGATCGGCTTTCCCGGTGCGCGTGCCGACTTCATGGACTGGGTGGACCAGTATGGCGTCAGGTATCCGCTGGGGACCGTCTCGATTTCCGGGGAGACCGCCTGACATGGATGCAACGCGACTGAAATCCGTTGATGTCGTCATCGTCGGTGGCGGCTGGGCCGGTTCGATCATGGCCAAGGAAATGACCGAGGCCGGGCGCAATGTCGTCATGCTCGAACGTGGCCCCGACCGCAGCACCGCCGTCGATGGGGCCTATCCCGGCTCGATCGATGAGCTTGAGGGCAATTTCCGCTATCGCCTGTTCCAGGACCTTTCGAAAAACACCGTTACAATCAGGAACAATATCCACCAGCGCGCCCTGCCGTACCGGCGCATGGCGGCGTTCCTGCCGGGCGAGGGCGTGGGCGGCGCGGGCCTGCACTGGTCCGGCGTGCATTTCCGCATGCCGCCCGATGACCTCATCCTGCGTTCGAAGGTGATCGAGCGTTACGGGAAATCCTTTATCCCCGAAGGCATGAACCTTCAGGATTATGGCGTCACCTATGACGAACTGGAGCCATTTTTCGACCGAGCGGAAAAGGTGTTCGGTACGTCGGGGGAGCCGTACAAGATCAACGGGAAAGTGGTGGGGCAGGGGAATGTCTTCTCCCCCTCGCGTTCCGGGCCGTTCCCGCTGCCCGCGCTGAAGGACGTCTATAGCGCGCACCTGTTCCGCAAGGCCGCGACGGAGGCGGGGTTCCATCCCTATTCCATGCCCGCGGCCAATGCGTCGGCGCAGTACACCAATCCCTATGGCGCGCAGATGGGGCCGTGCAATTTCTGTGGGTATTGCAGCGGTTATGCCTGTTACATGTATTCCAAGGCATCGCCCAACGTGAACATCCTGCCGGTGCTGCGTCGCGATCCCCTGTTTGAACTGCGCACGCACGCCCACGTCCTGCGCGTGGAGATGGACAGCACGAAAACCCGTGCAACGGGCGTGACCTATGTCGATCGTGACGGGCGCACATGGACGCAGCCTGCCGAACTGGTGATCCTCAGCGCGTTCCAGTTCCATAACGTCCGGCTGATGCTGCTGTCGGGAATTGGCAGGCCTTATGACCCTGTCGCCAACGAAGGTGTGGTGGGCCGCAACTTCGTCTACCAGAACGTCACGACCAGCATGGTCTGGCTTGACCGGGGGATCGAGACCGAACAGTTCGTCGGGACTGGCGGCGGCGGCGTGGCGTTCGATGATTTCAACAGCGAGAATTTCGATCATGGCCCGCTGGGTTTCGTCGGTGGCTCACCCGTCTGGGTGAACCAGGCGGGGGTGAAGGCCATCGCGGCGGCGCAGGCGGGCGGCCCGCCGGGCACGCCGCGATGGGGCAGTGCGTGGAAGGCGGGGCTGGTGGATACCTACCGCCATTCCCTGCGCATTGATGCGCATGGCGCGAACATGGCCTATCGCGATGTGTTCCTCGACCTCGATCCGACATGGAAGGATGCCTACGGCCTGCCTCTGCTGCGCATGACGTTCGACTGGAAGGATAACGATATCCGCATGAACCGTTACGTGGTGGATCGCATTGGCGATGTCGCACGCGCAATGGGCGCGCGGCGGGTGCAGTTGACAAAGCGGGAATTCGGCGTGCCGTTCGACACGCGCAAATACCAGACCACGCATCTGGGCGGTGGCGCGGTGATGGGGACGGCCCCGAACACCAGCGCGCTCAACCGTTACCTGCAGGTGTGGGACGTGCCGAACGTGTTTGTCATCGGCGCCAATGCGTTTCCGCAGGGAACGGGATACAACCCGACCGGCATGGTCGCGGCCCTTGCCTACTGGGCGGCGCACCATATCCGCCAGACCTACCTGAAAAATCCCGGCCCGCTGGTGTCGCTGTGAAGGGGGGGCGTGTCCTTGCCCTGCTGGTGGGGCTGGTCGGCGGGATTGCGGGGCCCGCGCGCGCGGCGGGGGATGCGGGGCAGCAGGCGGAGATCGCGGCGGGGGAGTATGTGGCCCGTGCCGCAGACTGTTCCGCGTGCCATACCCTGCCGGGGGGAAAGCCCTTTGCCGGGGGGCTGACGTTCCACCTGCCGATGGGTACGATCCGGGCTTCCAACATCACGCCGGACCCGAAGGCGGGGATTGGCCTCTATAGCGAGGCGGAATTCGCGCGCGCCCTGCGCCAGGGGATCCGCCGGGATGGGGCGACGCTGTATCCGGCCATGCCCTATCCGTCCTATGCCCATCTGACGGATGCGGATGTGCATGCGCTGTATGTCTATTTCATGAAGGGCGTCGCCCCTGTCGCAACCCCTGTCGCGCCCAATGACATTGTCTGGCCGCTGTCGATGCGCTGGCCACTGGTGGCGTGGCGGATGATGTTCGCCCCGTCTGGTGCGCAGGGCGTGCGGAGCTTTGCCGACCCGCAACTGGCGCGCGGGGCCTATCTGGTGGAGGGGCCGGGCCATTGCGGGGCCTGCCATACGCCACGCGGCGTCGCGATGCAGGAAAAGGCCCTGACGGCGGCGGACGGGCCGTTGTACCTGTCGGGTGGCAGTGCGGTCGATGGCTGGAATCCCGTCAGCCTGCGCGGGGAAGAGCGCGAGGGGCTGGGCCGGTGGAGCGAGGAGGATATCGTCACCTTCCTGCGGACGGGGCGCGTCATGCACGCCGCCGCCTTTGGCGGGATGACGGATGCGATCCGCCATGGCACGCAGCATCTGAGCGATGATGACCTGCATGCGATCGCCCATTACCTGAAATCCCTGCCCCCCGTACATCCGCAGGCGCGGGCATGGCAGTATGATGAAACGACCGGACGCAGCCTGCATGCGGGCGACCTGTCCGCACGGGGCGCGCGGGCCTATGTCGATAGCTGCGCCGCCTGCCACCGGACCGACGGGCGGGGCTATCCCACGACGTTCCCGCCGCTTGCGGGAAATCCGGTGGTGATGGATGCCTCCGCCACGTCGCTGATCCGCATCGTCCTGACGGGCAGCGTGCTGCGCGCCACCCATCAGGCGCCATCGGCCTTTGTCATGCCCGGTTTTGCGGCGCGCATGGACGACCGGGCCGTGGCCGACGTGGTCAGTTTCATCCGCCTGTCATGGGGCAATGACGTCCCGCAGGTCAGCGCGGCGGAGGTCGCGGCGGTGCGGCGTTCCCTGAAAGACGGCGGGGGTGCGCCCCCGGCGCGCCAGCCCCTGAACTGATCGTGAAGGGGCAGGGCGGTTGTCCCTGCCGTGAGGCTCCGTCACTGTGGCGGGGAAGGGCAGGCGGCTTCCTGATGAAGTTATAAAAGTTTTTTTGGGTGGCGCCTTTTGATTGAAAAAGGCGACGTTCTTTCGAAGCTTTTTGAAAAAAGCTTCACCAAAAACTTTTTTGGATTTGCAGGCAGGTGGCAAGCGGGAAAGGAACACTCATGAAGCGTCGTTCATTGCTGGGGGCCGCAGTTCCCATGGGTGTTGCCGCAGCACTGGCGCGTGCGGCGGGACGCGCCCATGCGGCCCCCGCCGCGACTGAAGGCACCAACCGTGATCACGGTTTCAATTCGGCAGGCCCGTTCGAGGTCGTGGCGCGTTTTGACGGTCCCGGCCCGTCGGGGGTTGCGGTGACGCCGGGACGGCGCATCTTCATCGGTTTTCCCCGTCACGCCATCAATCATACGGGCGCCACGCTTGCCGAACTGCGCGATGACGGGCTTCATGCCTACCCCGATGCGCAATGGAGCCTGCCGTCGGATCGCGCGCCCGCGCAGCGCCTGATGTCGGTCCATGGCATGACCACCGACACACGCGGGCGGTTGTGGTGCATTGACGATGGCAAGCTCGCGGGCCTGCCGCTGGCGGCCGGGGCGGCGAAGGTGATCGGGATCGATCCCGCCACCAACACGATCTTTTCCAATATCGTGCTGCGTCCCGGCATCGTCCTGCCCGACAGCCACATGAACGACCTGCGCGTGGACCTGACGCATGGGGCGGCGGGGACGGTGTATGTCACGGATTCCTCGTTCGGCATGTCGCCCGCGCTGGTGGTCATCGACATCGCCACCGGGCGGCAGCGCCGCGTGCTGGCGCAGCATCATGCCACACAGGCGGAACGTGGTTTCATGGCCGTGGTGGAAGGCCGCCCGCTGGTGTTCGATCCCCCACGGCACAAACCTTCCTTTGTCTGGGGGGGCGCGGACGGGATCACGCTGTCGCCCGACAGCGGTACGCTGTATTTCTGCCCGCTGACCAGCAGGCGGCTCTACAGCATTCCCACGGCGCTGCTGTCCGATTTCTCCGCAACCGAGGCGCAACTGGCGCAGGCCGTGCGTGACGAGGGGGAAAAGGGCGTGGCCGACGGACTGGCCACCGATGGGCAGGGGCGCATCTACACCACCAATTTTGAACATGACGCCATCTTCCGCCGCAATGTCGACGGGTCGTTCGACACCATGGTCCGTGACCCGCGCGTGCTGTCGCCGGACGGGATATTTGTCGATGGCAGCGATGTCTACTGCACGCTGGGGCAATGGAACCGCCTTGGCGGACTGAACGGGGGGCACGACCTGCGGGTGCCGCCCTATTACCTGATCCGCTTTCCCACCGATCCGCCAGCGGCGGTGGATGCGCTGCATGTGAAATAGGCACGCCCCTTTCCCTTTGGGGTGAATTGCGGCAAAAATCCTGCCATGAATATTCTGTCGCGCATGATGATGCCCCTGATCCGGCGCCTTGATCCCGAGGACGCCCATCAGCTTGCCCTCAATGCCCTGCAACTCGGGCTTGGCGGCGTGTCGGACCCGGCCCGGGACGATCCCGCCCTGTCGATTCGCGCCATGGGCCTGCGATTCCCGAACCCGATCGGCATCGGGGCGGGGTTTGACAAGAACGCGCTGGTGGTGCGCCCGCTGTCGCGTTCGGGCTTCGGCTTTGTGGAGGCCGGGACCGTCACCCCCCGCCCACAGCCGGGCAACCCGCGCCCGCGCCTGTTCCGCCTGACCGAAGATCGCGCGATCATCAACCGCATGGGCTTCAACAACCAGGGCATCGACCGCTTTGCCGTGCGCATGGCCCGCCTGCACCGTGTCAGCGCATCGGGCCGCCATGTGGGGGCGAAGGTGCCAGTGGGCGCGAACCTTGGCATCAACAAGACCGGTGCGGACCCGGAGCGCGACTATCCGCTGCTGGTTGGCCGGATCAAGAATTACGTCGATTACATCGTCATCAACCTGTCGTCGCCCAATACGCCGGGCCTGCGTGACCTGCTGGAGGCGTCGCGCCTGAAATCCATCCTCGATGCGATTGCCGCCGCCCATCCCGAACGTCCGCCGCTGCTGGTCAAGCTGTCGCCCGACATGGCGCGCGACGATATCCCCGCCGTGGTGGACGCCGCGATCGCGGGCGGCGCGCAGGGCCTGATTGTCACCAACACCACGATCTCGCGCCCGCGCAGCCTGCGCAGCGCCTATGCCACGGAAACCGGCGGCCTGTCGGGCCGTCCGCTGACACCGCTGTCATGCGATACGCTGGCGCATGTGGCCCGCGCGGCCAATGGCCGCCTGACGCTGGTGGCGTGCGGTGGCATCGAAAGCGGTGCGGACATCGTGGAGCGCGTGCGCATGGGGGCCGACCTTGTGCAGCTTTATACCGCCTATGCCTATGAAGGGCCGGCGATCCTGTCGCGCCTGAAGCGCGAGACGCTCAAGGCGTTGCGCCTGCAGGGGTTCGAGACCCTGTCCGATGCGAAAGGAACCGCCCTGTCGTGAAGGAAGCCAGCGGAATCGCCCCTGTGGCGGATCGGTATGACGGATATATCGTCGACCTGTGGGGCGTCATCCATAATGGCGTGGCCCCGTATCCCGGTGCGCCGGAATGCCTGCAGCAGTTGCGACAGGCGGGCAAGCGGGTGATTCTGCTGTCCAACGCGCCGCGCCGTGCCGACACGGTGCAGGTTGGGCTGCGGGCGATGGGCATTGGCGATGACCTGTATGAAGGGCTGATGACCAGCGGCGAATGCACGCGCCGGATGCTGCAGGCCCGCACCGACCCGTGGTTCGCGCAACTGGGGCGGCGGATGCTGCACCTTGGGCCGCAGAAGGATGTCGACCTGTTCGCGGGGCTGGACCTTGATGTGGTGGAAGACCCGGCGCAGGCGGATTTCGTCCTCAATACCGGCCCTGATGCCGACCGGGGGGAGGAGGACATCACGCCGTATCTTCCGGTGCTCGACCAATGCGCCCGGCATGGGCTGAAGATGATCTGCGCCAACCCGGACCAGCAGGTCATCCGGGGCAGCCGTCGCCTGCTGTGCGCCGGTGCCCTGGCCAGCCGGTATGAGGAAAGCCATGGCGGGGACGTGCGCTGGATCGGCAAGCCCCATCCGGAGGTCTATGCCCTTGTGGCGGGCATGATGGACCTGCCGCTGTCACGCATCCTTGCGGTGGGGGACTCCCTTGCCACCGACATGCGCGGCGCAAAGGGCGCGGGCGTCGATGGCTGCTGGGTGCTGGGCGGTATCCATCAGGAAATGCTTGGCGGCAGCTGGGCCGAGGGGCGCGATGCCGATTACGCCCTCGCGGTGGAGGAGGCCCATGGCGCGGGGCTTGATCCGGCGGTGTGCGTGCCGTCCTTCCGGTGGTAGGCGAGGCGGTTGCGATGGACAGATAAAAGCTTCTGGGTGCCGCCTTTTTTAAAAGGCGGCGTTCTTTGAAGCTTTTTGGGAAAAAGCTTCACCAAAAACTTTTATTGTTAATAGGCTTTTTTTACTCGTACCGGTGACCATTGACCGTCACATAGCCTGCGATGGGCCAGTTGCGGCTGGTGCCATGATGGGTCCAGTCGATACCCTGGCTGCGCAGGTTGTCGAAGTAGTAGCGCCCGACCACATCCACGTCATCGCCCTTCGCCACCCACGGCCATTGCGGGGCCTCCATGCGGTCAAGGTCGGAGACGATGCGGATGTAGATCCCCGACCCGACATCGACATAGAAATAGCCATGCCAGCCACTGCGCGTCCGGCGCGCGCGGGAGACGGAGATGACCCGGCCACAGACATGTTCGGGCAGGTCGGCATGCCGGGTGTGGCGTTCCTCGTTCTCGAACTTGCGCTGGTCCTCTAGGAACCTGCGATTGTCACAACTGGCGGAGACGGAGTCCCCCCACGCATGCGCGGTCGTGCTGGTCATCACCTGCGCGGCGGTGACCATCATGGCGCCCGCGCAAAAGGAGCGCAGCAGGGTTAAGCGTGCCGACATCACAGTCCTCATTCTGTCACTACATGCCTTCCATGCGTGGGATGCGTGCGCGCGTCAATGACCCGCACACGCATGCGTTATATGCGGATGTGACGTTCTATGTCTTTTCGGCCATCAGTTGCTGGCGGGCCTTTTTCATTTCCGCGCGCGCGGCGGCGTCCAGTCTGGGCATCTGCAGGTCAAGCTGCTCCAGTGCTGCGATCAGTGTCTCGATCACCACGAGGCGGGCGAACCATTTCTGGTCCGCCGGCACCACGAACCATGGCGCGTGCGGCGCCGCCGTATTGCGGATCGCCTGTTCATAAGCCTCCTGATAGCTGTCCCAGTATCCACGTTCGTGGATGTCAGCGGCGGAAAATTTCCAGTTCTTTTCAGGATGGTTGATGCGCGACAGGAACCGCTTGCGCTGCTCGTCCTTGGACAGGTGCAGGAAGAATTTGACGATCACCGTGCCCTGTCGTGCCAGATACTCCTCGAAATGGCGGATATCGCGGTAACGGTCGTCCCACAGCGTCGGTGACTTGCGCAGTTGTGGCGGGATCTTCTGGTTTTCAAGGATTTCGGGATGCACCCGCGTGACCAGCACCTCTTCGTAATGGCTGCGGTTGAAGATGCCGATATGCCCGCCCTGCGGCAGGGCCAGGTGTTCGCGCCACAGATAGTCGTGAGCAAGTTCGACCGGGCCGGGCTGCTTGAAGGAGGTGACATTGACCCCTTCGGGATTGATGCCGGACATCACATGCTTGATGACGCCATCCTTGCCCGCCGCGTCCAGCGCCTGCAGCACGATCAGCATCGACCATTCGCCATTGGCGTACAGCCGCGCCTGCAGTTCCGACAGGCGGCCGATCCGTTCATACAGATGCCGCTTGCCGCCTTTCTTTTCCAGCCCACAGTCCTGCGCCGCACGGGTCGGGCAGGCCGAAAGTTTGAAATCCGTTCCGTCGGTAATGCGAAAACGTGTCGCCAACTGGGCCTGTGCCGCGATGGTTGCCGCGTCGGGTTGGGTCTTCGTACCCTTGGTCTTGTCCTGCATTGATACGGCTCAGTCCTTCATGCCCTTGACCACCGACAGGCCACCTGCCGCCTGGCAGATCGGCATCATCTCGATCTGGTTGATGTTGACGTGCGGCGGCAGGTTCACGATCCACGAGACCGTCTCCGCGATGTCATCGGGCAGCAGGGGATGCGTGCCTTCATACACCGCCGCCGCCTTTGCATTGTCGCGCAGGCGCACGTTGCTGAATTCGCTGCCGCCGCACAGGCCGGGCGCGATGTTGGTGACGCGGACATTCCTGCCCAGCAGGTCGCAGCGCAGGTTGCGCATGAACTGTTCCACGAATGCCTTTGTCGCGCCATAGACGTTGCCGCCGACATAGGGATAGATCCCTGCCGTGCTGCCCAGCGAGACGATATGCCCGCGATCGCGCGCCACCATGCCCGGCAGCAGCGCACGCGTCAGTTCCACCATGCCGGTGACATTGGTTGCGATCATGCGCTCCCAGTCGCTGACATCGCTTTCCTGTGCCTTGGAGATGCCAAGGGCAAGCCCGGCATTGTTCACAAGGATATCGACTTCCTGCCATTCTGCCGGCAGCGCGTCGGGCAGGGCGGCGATGGCGGCCTTGTCCATCATGTCGAGGCGCAGGGGCAGCAGCGCCTTGCCCAGTTGCGCCGCCAGCGCGTCCAGCCGTTCCTGACGCCGGCCCGTGGCGATGACGCGGTATCCGTCGCGCACCAGGCGTTCGGCTATGGCCTTTCCAAAACCGGCGGTGGCACCGGTGACCAGGGCGATCTTCGACATGGGATGATCCTTTCGTTGCATGATGGGGGTCATGCCGGACAGTGTGGCGGTCCTGCGTGACAGATTCAAATTCGTAACGCGGACGGGCCGGGTTGTGTCCACCCTGGCAGCCATTGCATGAAACGGTTGCAAAGGGGGGGGGATGTGGTTCTATCCTTGGGCCATGCCTAAGATATCCCTGACATCGGGCCACAACCTGACCGGACACCTGCTGGTGGCGACACCGGCATTGATGGATACGCCCTTTGAGCGGAGCGTCATCTATCTGTGTGCCCATTCAGCCGAAGACGGGGCGATGGGGCTGGTCGTGAACCGACGCCTGTCGCAACCCGTCCTTGATGACGTGCTGGAGCAGTTGGGCGTGGCGCCGGTGCCGCCCCGCCGCCGGATCGGCCTGTGCGCGGGCGGCCCCGTGGACAGTTCACGCGGCTTTGTCCTGCATTCCGCCGATTGGGAAGGCAATGGCAGCATGGCCGTCAATGACAGCACCATCCTGACCGCCAGCCTGGACATATTGCGGGCCATCGCCGATGGCGCGGGACCACAGCACGCCCTGCTGGCGATGGGTCATGCCAGTTGGGAGGCCGGCCAACTGGAAGACGAGATCCTGCATCACAACGCATGGGTCAGTGCCCCCGCAACGGACCAGATCGTCTTCAGCCCCGATCATTCGGGCAAATGGCGGCAGGCGCTGGCCAGCGTGAACCTCGACCCGGCATGGTTCAGTTCCTGTAGCGGAAACGCGTAGCGTCTGCATTGCATGCTCAGGAGCTTTGCCCCCGCCCCCCACCAAAGGGCGCGGCCCTTTGGAAACCATGACCTTTAACGAATCAGGGTGCAGGGAGCGCGCTCCCTGCCGGGTCCGGGCAGCGCCCGGATGTTTCATGCACTGACTGCATTGCATGCTCAGGGGCTTTGCCCACCGAACCCCCACCAAAGGGCGCGGCCCTTTGGAAACCATGACTTTTAACGAATCAGGGTGCAGGGAGCGTGCTTCCTGCCGGGTCCGGGCAGCGCCCGGATGTTTCATGCGCCGACTGCATTGCATGTTCAGCGGCTTTGCCCACCGAACCCTTACCAAATACGAAAACAGGGGCCGTTGCCGACCCCTGTCTTTCGTTCGTCCTGAACTGGCGGGTTATCAGTCCGCCGCTTCGGACTCTTTCTCGTTATCGCCTTCATCGCTTTCCGGCGCGGAGGATGACGGATCATGGGAAATGTAGTCGAAGTCCAGCTTGCCATCCTTGAGCGAGATCTTGACGACCCCACCCTTGACCAGCTTGCCGAACAGCAGTTCCTCGGCCAGTGGCTTCTTGATGTTTTCCTGAATGACACGGCCCAGGGGGCGCGCGCCATACAGGCGGTCATAGCCACGTTCCGCCAGCCATTCCTTCGCCGCCGACGAGATTTCGATCATCACGTTGCGATCCGCCAGCTGGGCTTCAAGCTGGAAGATGAACTTCTCCACCACGCGGTCCACCACTTCGGGCGACAGGTGGGCGAACGGAATGATCGCATCAAGGCGGTTGCGGAATTCGGGGGTGAAGATGCGCTTGATGGCTTCCTCATCCTCGCCCTCGCGCCCGTTGCGGGCAAAGCCAATGGCCTCCTTGCTCAGGTCCGCAGCCCCCGCGTTCGTCGTCATGATCAGCATGACATTGCGGAAATCGACCGTCTTGCCGTTATGGTCCGTCAGGCGGCCATGGTCCATGACCTGCAGCAGCACGTTATACAGGTCGGGATGCGCCTTCTCGATCTCGTCAAGCAGCAGGACCGCATGCGGGTGCTGGTCGATGGCATCGGTCAGCAGGCCGCCCTGATCAAAGCCGACATAGCCCGGCGGCGCACCGATCAGGCGCGAGATCGAATGACGCTCCATGTATTCCGACATGTCGAAGCGGATCAGTTCGATGCCCAGCGTGCTGGCCAGCTGCTTCGCCACTTCGGTCTTGCCCACGCCCGTCGGGCCGGAGAACAGGTAGTTGCCAATCGGCTTCTCCGCATCGCGCAGGCCCGCACGCGACAGCTTGATCGCCGCCGTCAGCGCCTCGATCGCCTTGTCCTGCCCATAGACCATGCCCTTGAGGTCACGTTCGAGGGAACGCAGCGTCTCCTTGTCGTCCGACGACACGCTCTTGGGCGGGATGCGGGCGATCTTGGCGACGATGTCCTCGACATCCTTCAGGGTGACGGTCTTGCGACGGCGGTTTTCAGGCACCAGCATGCGCGACGCGCCGACCTCGTCAATGACGTCGATGGCCTTGTCCGGCAGCTTGCGGTCATGGATGTATTTCGCCGCCAGTTCCACCGCGCCACGGATCGCGTCGTCGGTATAGCGGACCTTGTGGTGCTTTTCGTAATTGACCTTCAGGCCACGCAGGATCTTCACCGCGTCGTCGATGGAAGGCTCCGCCACGTCGATCTTCTGGAACCGGCGCACCAGCGCGCGGTCCTTTTCAAAATGCTGGCGGTATTCCTTGTATGTCGTGGACCCGATGCAGCGCAGCGTGCCTGCCGCCAGCGCGGGCTTCAGCAGGTTCGACGCATCCATCGCCCCGCCCGACGTCGCACCCGCACCGATGACGGTGTGGATTTCGTCGATGAACAGGATGCTGCCGGGGTTGTTGTCGAGTTCGGTCACGACCGCCTTCAGCCGTTCCTCGAAATCACCGCGATAGCGCGTCCCCGCGAGCAGCGCGCCCATGTCGAGCGAGTAGATCGTGGAGTTGAGCAGCACCTCCGGCACGTCGCCCTCGACGATCCGCTTGGCCAGTCCTTCGGCGATCGCGGTCTTGCCCACGCCGGGATCGCCCACATACAGCGGGTTGTTCTTCGTGCGGCGGCACAGGATCTGGATCGTGCGCTCGATTTCCGAGTCGCGGCCGATCAGCGGGTCGATCTTGCCCTCGCTCGCCTTGTCGTTGAGGTTGGTGCAGTAGGTTGACAGCGCGTCCTGGTTCTTCTGCCGTCCCTTGCCGGCTTCCTCGCGCTCCGGGTCGGGCCCTTCGGAGGGCGTGCCCGCGACCGGCCGGCGCGTCGAACGCTCCGGCGCCTTGGCGATCCCGTGGGAGATGAAGTTGACGGCATCAAGGCGCGTCATGTCCTGCAGTTGCAGGAAATAGACGGCATGGCTTTCGCGTTCGGCGAACAGGGCGACAAGGACGTTCGCGCCCGTCACCTCGTCGCGGCCGGTGGACTGCACATGGATCGCGGCGCGCTGGATCACGCGCTGGAACGCGGCAGTCGGCTTGGGATCGACGGTGCGGTCGGACGCCAGGCCGGCAAGGTCCTTGTCGAGGAATTCCGTCAGGTCGTGGCGCAGCTTGTCGAGGTCGACGCCGCAGGCGCGAAAGACCGTGACCGCGTCGGGATCGTCGATGAGGGAGAGGAGAAGATGTTCGAGGGTGGCATATTCATGCCGCCGTTCGCTGGCGAGTGTCAGCGCACGATGAAGCGTCTGTTCCAGATTACGTGACAACATGCCGAGACGCTCCTTTTCCAAGGGGGGCCATTGCGGCCCCGGGGATCATGACCGGACAATCACTCCGATCTTTGTCCCGTTGCGGGGGGAATGCCAGAGGAAATTTGCATAAATCTGCATGAAAGAATGCAAAGGTGGGAAAATGCCTGATCGTGGCCTCAGTCCTTTTCGATCGTGCACTGCAGGGGATGCTGGTTCTGGCGTGCGAGGTCCATGACCTGCGTGACCTTCGTTTCAGCAACTTCGTAGGTAAAGACGCCACAGACACCGACGCCGCGCTTGTGGACATGCAGCATGATGTCCGTCGCCTCCTCCCGCGATTTCTGGAAGAACCGTTCCAGCACGTGGACGACAAACTCCATCGGGGTGTAGTCGTCATTGAGCATCAGGACCTTGTACATCGCCGGCTTGCGGGTCTGCGGCCGGGTGCGGATGACAACGCCCGCCAGTCCGTCGTCATTGCCGCTGTCGCCGCTGCCCGTATCGCCATCGGGACGGCGCGGGGGGGTGTTGCCACCATGCGCGCGCGCGGGCAGCGGTGCGCCGCGATGGTGCGGGGCTTGGGCGACAGGGGAGTGCAGGCGTGTGACGGACATGATCCTACCATATTGGAACTCTGTTCCCCGTTGGAAGGGGCAGGTGGCATTATGGAGCATCATTTTTTCGCCTCCTCTCGGTTTCGTGTGGCGCAGCATTGCGGGCCATGCGTGCCAGCAACACAAAGTTGCATGCCGTTTCGGCCATTTTTCGCAATTCCGCTCTGGACGCCGACGCGTCCCGCTGTCTAGGATGGTGACAGAATTAATTGTCATATGATGGCGACCGCAGGTATCTTCGGCCCGGTCCCGCACTGGATGATAATCACCGCATGTCCCCTTTTCCCCGTCGTCTGAAGCGTCTTTTCACTGCACGCGGCACCAGGGTGAAGGTTTCACTGCTGGTGGCGGGCGGCCTGGTCGCCGGACTGTTCGGTGGTGCCGGGCAGGCCCGCGCCCAGTATGTGGGGCAGATCAGTTCCATCGTCATGGACGCCCGCACCGGGGCCATCCTGTCGCAGTCCAACGCCAGCCTGCGCCGCTACCCCGCCAGCCTGACGAAGCTGATGACCCTCTACCTGACGTTCAAGGCGCTCAGGGCGGGGCGCATCACGCTGGATCAGGTGGTGCCCGTCAGCGCGCACGCCGCCTCCATGGAACCGTCGAAGCTTGGCCTGCGGCCGGGCAGTTACCTGACGGTGGAGGAGGCGATCCTTGCCCTCGTCACGAAATCGGCCAATGACGCGGCCTGCGCGCTGGGCGAATTCCTTGGCGCGGGGAGCGAGGAAACCTTCGCGCAGATCATGACGGAGCAGGCGGCGCGCCTGTCGATGAACGATACGTCGTTCCGCAATGCGTCGGGCCTGCCGAACGAGGAGCAGATGACCTCCGCGCGCGACCTTGCCACGCTCGCGCGGCATATCGCGCTCGACTTCAGCGAATACTACCATTATTTCGCGGTCCCGGCCTTCTATTTCCGTGGCCGTTACGTGCCCAACCATGACCCGATGCTCCAGTCCTATCCGGGGGCGGACGGGCTCAAGACCGGGTATACCGCCGTTGCCGGGCACAACCTCGTCACCTCCGCCGTGCGCGACAATGTCCGCCTGATCGGGGTGGTCATGGGCGCCTCCTCGAACGAGGAGCGCAATGCGGTGATGGCCGACCTGCTCGATGACAGTTTCCGGGCGGAGGGAATCGCCCCGGTCCAGCGCCCGCTGGTCCTTGCGCGCAATGTCCTTGCCGCACGCCACCGCGCGGCTTCCGCGCGTGGCCGCTTCCTGCTGGCGAGTTCGCGTTACCACGTGGAGGGGCCTGAACAGGTCGCCGATGCGTCGATTCCGCTGTCCTATGCCCGGCTGCGGCATGGGGGACACCCTGCCACCGGGGTGCATGTGGTGTCGCATGCCGCCACGGCGCACGCCCATGCCACAACGCATGCGCACGTACACCTTGTCGGGATGGGGCAGGCGCATCGCGTCGCCGCCACTACTAAGGGCAAGCCGCGCAGCTAGGCCTGCCTCGGCCGCTGACACGGCGCGCCGATGGGGGTATAGAACCTGTCGCCGTTCATGGGATGGCATCGCACCTGCCGGGCGTGGCGTCGGGAAACTGTCCCGGCGGGCGCAGGCGCGGGGGTGTGATTACGCGATGACTAGCGACGAAGGAATATCGGCATGGATGGCGACATGAACGAGGGCGCGATCGTCCTGCACTCCCCCGAGGATTTTGTTGGCATGCGGGCGGCGGGACAGTTGGCGGCACGTACGCTCGACATGATCACGCCATATGTGCAGGCCGGGGTGACGACTGGCGAACTGGATGAGCGCATCCATGCCTTCATGGTGGCGCAGGGCGGTGTCTCCGCCACGATCGGCTATCGCGGGTATGAGAAGGCAAGCTGCATCTCCATCAACCATGTGGTCTGCCATGGCATCCCCGGCGACAAGGTGCTCAAGGAAGGCGACATCCTCAATATCGACGTGACCGTCATCCTTGATGGCTGGTTTGGCGATACCAGCCGGATGTACACGGTGGGCACGCCGTCGAAGAAGGCGCAGAACCTGATCGATGCGACCTATGAATCGCTGATGCTGGCCATCAAGGCCGTGCGACCGGGGGCGACCCTTGGTGATGTGGGGCATGTGATCCAGACCTATGCGGAGGAGCGGCGCTTTTCCGTCGTGCGCGACTTCTGTGGCCACGGCATCGGCCGGACCTTCCACGCCGCGCCGAATGTGCTGCATTACGGCCGTCCGGGGCATGGCGTCGTCCTGCGTCCGGGCATGTTCTTCACCATTGAACCGATGCTCAATATCGGCCGCCCGGATGTGAAGATCCTTGGTGACGGCTGGACCGCCGTGACGCGTGACCGTTCCCTGTCGGCGCAGTTCGAGCACATGATGGGCGTGACCGAGGATGGGTGCGAGGTCTTTACCTACTCCCCGGCCGGGCTGAACAAGCCGCCCTACAACATCACCGGTTAGGTGACGGCCTGCTGGTAAAAAGCAGTAAAAGTTTTCAGGGGCCGCCTTTTTTTAAAAAAGGCGGCATATTCTGGATCTCCCTTGGAAAAAATTTACCAGAAATTTCTATGATTTCAGCATGCTGTTCAGGTTTTGGGATTGATCCTTGAAAAACGCGGCATGTCATTGCCTGTCAGGAAAATGAAAATGGTTGCTGGTCTGCGTCGTTTCCCATCCCGCCGGGCCGGTGGCCTGCTGCTGGCGGGCGTCCTGCTGCTGTCCGACGGGGTGGCGTGTGCCGCCGCCGTGCCCGCGGCGGTGCAGGATGACCCGCTGGCGTTTGGCGGTACGTCCGTGCCGGTGGCGTCGGCCCCGCCCGTGGGCGGGCATGAGGGGATGGTCGTCTCTGCCCAGACCCTTGCGTCACAGGTGGGCGCGCGCATCCTGCATGAAGGTGGAAACGCCGTGGATGCCGCCGTGGCCGTGGGATATGCGCTTGCCGTGGTCTATCCGGCGGCGGGAAACCTTGGTGGTGGCGGGTTCATGACCCTGCGGCCTGCGAACGGGCCTGCGGTCTTCCTCGACTTCCGCGAACACGCGCCGGCCGCCGCGACGGCCACGATGTTCCAGGATGCAAAGGGGAATGTCATTCCCGGCCTTTCGACCAAGGGGTGGAAGGCCGTGGCGATTCCCGGCACCGTCGCGGGACTGGAACTCGCCCGGCAGCGCTGGGGCCACCTGTCGCGCAAGCAGGTGATGGCACCGGCCATCGCGCTGGCGCGTGACGGATTCGTCCTTGCGCCGGGCGATGTGGAACTGATTTCGCACGGCAATGACGATTTCCGCCGCGATCCCGTGGCGCGCCGGTCCTTCCTGCGCCGCGATGGCAGCGGACTGCAGGTGGGCGACAGGCTGGTGCAGCCAGAACTGGCCCGCGTGCTGGAACGGATTTCGCGCAAGGGGACTGACGGATTTTACGAGGGCAAGACCGCGCGCGAGATCGTGCGCGCCAGCCGCAAGGGGGGCGGCCTGCTGACGCGCGCGGACCTGTCTGGATACAAACCGCGCATCCTGCCGCCGCTGACATGCGAATACCGCGGATACCATATCGATACCGCGCCCCCGCCGAGCGGCGGCGGGGTTGCATTGTGCGAGATGCTGAACATCCTGTCCGGCTATGACATGCACCGCCTCGGCCTTTACACCGTGCCCGCCGTGCAGCGTGAGGTGGAGGCCATGCGCCATGCCTATGCCGACCGGCAGGACCTTGGCGACCCGGCGTTCGTGTCGAATCCGGTCGATCATCTGCTCGATGTGAATTACGCGCGCCAGGTCCGCGCCGCCATCCCCAATGCGCGTGCGGTTCCGTCCGCGGCCGTGCGGCCCGGTGTCGCGGGGAACGAGGGGCAGGAGACCACGCATTATTCCGTGATGGACCGTGACGGGAATGCGGTCGCGGTGACCTATACGCTCAATGGCTGGTTCGGCGCGGGCATGGTCGCGGGGCGGACGGGCGTGTTCATGAATGACGAAATGGACGATTTCTCCACCCGTCCCGGTGCGCCCAACATGTTCGGGATCATCGGCAGCAAGGCGAACGAGATCGCACCGGGCAAGACGCCGCTTTCGTCCATGACGCCCACCGTCATCTCCCGCAACGGGAAGCCGGTGATGGTGATCGGCAGTCCCGGCGGGTCGCGCATTCCCACCATCGTGCTGACTTCCGTGCTGGGCGTGATCGATTACGGGCTGGACATCCAGCACGCCGTCGACCTGCCGCGCATCCATGAACAGTGGCAGCCCGAACCCGTGCAGGTCGAGGCCGGGGCCCTGACGCCCGGTGTCATCGCGAAGCTCCAGCGGGAGGGCTACAGCTTCAGGGCCTATCCCCACTGGGGCGTGGCAGAGGGAATCCTCGTGGGTGGGCCGAGCCTGAACACGCCGGGTTCCGACCGTTATTACGGCGGGGCCGACCGCCGCCACAGCACCAGCGCCGCCGTGGGCGAATGACCCGCCGGGGCCGGGGGCTTTTTTTCGAACAAAGCCCCTTGTGCCGCACCGGGGTGTATGTGTTATGAAGCCCGTGGAAGATCGGCCGTAGACGGGTACCTTGCCAACCCGGTCAGGTCCGGAAGGAAGCAGCCGCAGTGAGTTTCGCTCGGGTTATGTGTCCGGTCTTCCACCCCTGAATTCAGTCCCTGCCATCCTGCGGCGCAGGATGCGGCGTGCACCATTCACCAAGGCCGGATGCATCAATGAACGCTTCTTCGGATCAGGATCGTTCCGGGGAGGAAGCTCTGCCGTCCCCGCCCGTGGATGACGGCCCCGGCCTGTTTGGCGACGCCCCGCCGTCCGCCGTCCCCGCGCCTACGCAGAATGCAGCGCCCTACCGCGTGCTGGCGCGCAAATACCGTCCCACCACATTCGATGACCTGATCGGCCAGGACACCACGGTGCGTATCCTGCGCAACGCCTTTGCGCTTGGCCGTGTCGCGCATGCCTTCATGCTGACGGGCGTGCGCGGGGTGGGCAAGACGACGACGGCGCGGATCATCGCGCGCGCCCTGAACTGCACCGGCCCGGACGGGCAGGGCGGGCCGACCGCGGACCCGTGCGGGGTATGCCCCAACTGTGTCGCGATCCTGGCGGACCGGCATCCCGACGTCATGGAAATGGACGCGGCGTCGCGCACGGGCGTGGACGACGTGCGCGAGATCATCGACTCCACGCGGTTCCGCCCCATCCAGGGCCGCATGAAGGTCTTCATCATCGATGAGGTCCACATGCTGTCGCGCAACGCGTTCAACGCGCTGCTCAAGACGCTGGAAGAACCGCCATCGCAGGTGACGTTCATCTTTGCCACCACCGAACTGCGCAAGGTGCCGGTGACGGTGCTGTCGCGTTGCCAGACATTCGACCTGCGCCGCGTGCCGCAGGACATGCTGGCCGCGCATTTCGACCGGATCGCGGCGCAGGAAGGCGTGCGTTTCGCCCCCGATGCGCTGGCGCTGATCGCGCGCGCGGCGGACGGGTCGGTGCGGGACGGACTGTCGCTGCTGGACCAGGCCATCGCGCAGGGGACGCTTGATGGCGAAGGGCAGGGTGAGGGCGCGCCGATCGACGCCACGCTGGTCAGCGGCATGCTGGGGCAGGCCGACCGGGGCATGGTGTTCGACCTGCTCGACGCCGTGCTGGCCGGACGGCCGGACCAGGCGCTGGTCATCACGGACGAGGTCTTTGCCCGTGGCGCGGACCTTGGGGTGATGCTGGCGGATGTGCTCGACCTGATCCATTCCGTCTCCCGCCTCAAGGCGGTGCCGCACCTGCGCGACAGTTCCGACATGCCGCAGATGGAACGCGAACGCTGCCTGGCGATTGCGGAGCGTGTGTCCGTTCCCGTGCTGGGGCGTACATGGCAGATGCTGCTCAAGGGGCAGGGCGAGGTCGAACATGCCCCCGACCGCAGGCAGGCGGCCGAAATGGTGCTGATCCGCATGTGTTACGTGGCGGACCTGCCGCCGCCGGGCGACCTTGTGCGGCAGGTGGTCGAAGGCGGGGGCAGCGGCGGCACGGCGCAGTCCGCCGGCAAGGCTCCTGCATCGCATGATGGCGCGGGCGCGCAGGGCGCGGCGCCGCAAGCCGGGACAGTTCAGGGCATGGCGCCGCAGGGCGGGGGCGCGCCGTCCGGTGGCCCGGCCCTGCGCATGGTGGCCAACGGTGGCGTGCGGGTCGATGCGCTCGCGGGGGATGCCGCGGTGGTCCCCCCGCCGGTGGCGAGCGAACCCGTGGCGGTGCCCGAACCGCCGCGCCTGCGGACCTGGCGGGAAGTCGTGGCCTTCGTATCGGGCCGTGATGCGATGCTGCATGGCCATCTGCGCCATTCGACGCATCTGGTGGCGTTCGCGGCCCCTGAAATCCGCATCCGGGTGGAGGCGGCAGCACTCCCCGGACTGGCGCGGCGGCTGGAAACCCTGCTGCGCAATGAAACGGGGGATGCGTCGTGGACGGTCCGCACGTCGGAGGAAGAAGGCGAGCCGACGCTTGCGGAACAGGGAGCGGAGATCATCCAGCTTCACCGTGCCGACGCGGCATCGCATCCTTTGGTGCAGGCAGTGATGGCGGTGTTTCCGTCCGCGCGACTGGGGCAGGTGACGGACCATGCGCTTGACGATTACGGCCTTCCGCCCGAAGAGAACACACCAGCCATGTTGGCCCCGGATCTGGAATTCGCGCCACTGGATGCCGAACTGGTGGATGAAGACGATCTGCCGACCGACGACTGACTGACGCCCAAAGGAGAAGAAGAACATGAAAAATCTCGCCGGCCTGATGAAGCAGGCCACGCAGATGCAGGCCCGCATGGAAGAAATGCAGGCCAAGCTCGAATCCATGGTGATCGAGGGAAGCTCCGGCGCGGGCATGGTGCAGGTCACCCTGAACGGTAAGGGCGACATGAAGGCGATCCGCATCGACCCCAAGCTGGCCGACCCTGAGGAAATGGACATGCTGCAGGACCTGATCCTTGCGGCATGCAGCGACGCGCGCACGAAGCTCGATGCCACGGCGAGCGAGGAAATGAAGAAGGTGACCGGCGGCCTGAACCTGCCCGGCGGCATGAAGTTCCCGTTCTGAGCCTGAACCGGGAGCCTGTGTGATGGGCGGCGCGGAGATCGAGCGGCTGATTACCCTTCTTGGGCGATTGCCGGGGTTTGGCCCCCGTTCGGCCCGTCGCGCCGCCCTTGCCATGCTGCGCCAGCCGCACACCCGCATGCTGCCGCTGGCGCAGGCGATGGAACAGGCGGCGCGCGCGGTGCGGACCTGCTCGTCATGCGGCAACCTTGATACCTGCGATCCCTGTTCGATCTGCGCGGACCCGGAACGTGACCACGGGTTGGTCTGCGTGGTGGAAAATGTGGGCGACCTGTGGGCGCTGGAACGCGCGGGCGTCCATCGTGGCGTCTATCAGGTGCTTGGCGGCACGCTGTCGGCGCTCGACGGGATCGGGCCTGATGACCTCAATGTCGCCCCGCTCTACGCACGGCTGGAGGCCGGGGGCGTGCGGGAGGTCATCCTCGCGCTGGGCACCACGGTCGATGGCGCGACAACCATGCACTGGCTGCATGACAGCCTGCTGCGCTTCCATGTGCCCATCAGTCGCGTGGGGCAGGGCGTGCCCGTTGGCGGTGCGCTCGACGTGCTGGACGATGGCACGCTTGCCGCCGCCCTGATGGCGCGTCGCCCGGCATGAACACGCCGGGGATGCGCTGGCCCGTCCCGGCGGGCATCGCGCGCGTGGCGCTGGTGACCGGCGGGGCCGCGCGGCTTGGGCGCGCCATTGCACTGGAACTGGCGCGCAACGGCTTTGACGTGGCCATCCATTACAACCGCAGCGCCGACGCGGCGCGGCATACGCTGGCGGAGATCACGGCGCTTGGCCGCAGGGGATGCGTGCTGCGTGCCGACCTGTCGTGCGAGGACGAGGTACGCAGCCTGCTGCCACGCGTGGGCGAGGCACTCGGGACCGTGGGCGTCCTTGTGAACAATGCCAGCGTCTTTGAACGTGACGAATGGGACAGTGCAACGCGGGAGGGATGGGATGCCCACATGGAACCCAACCTGCGCGCGCCCTTCGTGCTGATGCAGGATTTTGCGCGACAGATGCCGGCGGGGCGGCAGGGCATGGTGCTGAACATGCTTGACGAGCGGGTCTGGTCGCTCACGCCGCATTTCGTCAGCTATACCGTCTCCAAGGCGGCATTGTGGTCCCTGACGCAGAGCATGGCGCTGGCCCTTGCCCCCCATGGAATCCGGGTCAACGCCATCGGACCGGGCCCGGTGCTGCCGACGCCGCGACAGAGTGCGGCGCAGTTTGCCCGCCAGTGTGCGTCCCTGCCACTGGGGTATGGCGCGGGGGTGGAGGAGATCGCCCACGCGGCGCTGTCGCTGCTGTGCATGCCGTCCGTCACGGGGCAGATGCTGGCCCTTGATGGCGGGCAGCACCTGCAATGGTCGCCCGCACGGCCCAACCCCGCAACAGGAGCCTGAGCCACGCATGTCGGTGTTTCCCCCATGGCCGGAGCAGCCGCCGCTGCGCTGCGTTTTCGTGCGTGACCTGCTGCTTGATGCCAATATCGGCGTCTTTGCGCATGAGCAGGGCGTCACGCAGCGGATCTGCGTCAATGTCGCCTTTGGCGTGGCGGACATGCCGGGCCTGGATGTAGGGGCGGATGATCTGGACCGCACGGTCTCTTACGAAGATGTCGTGCTGCTGGTACGCAAACTTGTGCGTGAAGGGCATGTCCAACTGGTGGAGACGCTGGCCGAACGGATCGCGGCGGGGATGCTGTCCGATGCGCGGATTCGCGTGGCGCGGATTCGGGTGGAGAAGCTGGACATCTTCGCCGATGCGCGGGCCGTGGGCGTGGAAATCGAACGCCGCAGCCCGCATCCCGCCCCGTGATGTGGCGATGCGCGGCACCATGTCGCGCATCGCCGGGCAGCCGTGCGCCACCGGCGGGCATGCCGCCGGGGCCGGGGCCTCAGTTGTCGTGGTCTTCCTTGTCGGTCTTCAGGTCGATGTCGGCGCTGCTGATGTCGTCATCGTCATCATCATCGTCCAGCCCGACCTCGTCTTCCATCACGTCATCCGCGTCGGCATCGGTGTCGAGATCCGTATCGGGATCAAGGTCATCGGGGGCCGTCTTCTTGGCGGAATCGGGGGCTGCCGGTTCCACGGGACGCCGCACGCGCGGCAGTTCCACCGGCTGTTCCGCGCCGCATTTCGGGCAGACTGCCGGATTCTTGTTCAGGTCATAAAAGCGGGCGCTGCAGGAGACACAGACGCGCTTGGTGCCGAGGTTGGGCTGGGCCATCTTGAACCTGTCGATCCTGTTCTGTGCAAAGGAAATAAAGCCACCGTCGCAATGTGGCAAAAGGGCGCAGCCCCATGCCAGTTTGTTCGGCGTATGTCAAACGATGCGCCCCATGCAATGGGGGAGGGGATGTTTTTGTGTCAATATCGGATTGACACCCGACGCAGGAATTCGGAATTGGAAGGGTATGAAAACTGCCCAGATGTTCCCGTTGCGGGGCGTGATGACCCGTGTTTTTGGCTGTCCGCCGTCCTGTCGCCTGTCCCGCCTGTCCCTGCTGCGTGAATTGCGGGGCCGGAACGGGCATGACGCGGGGACGGAGGCATGAGCGCACCACTGGTCATTGCCGTGGACGGGCCGGCGGCGGCGGGCAAGGGCACGCTGGCGCTGCGGCTGGCGCGCGCGCTCGACCTGCCGTATCTCGACACCGGGCTGCTGTATCGCGCGACGGGGCGCCGCATGCTTGACGCCGGGCTGGACCCCGCCAGTCCCGCTGACGGGCAGGCCCGCCTTGTCACGCTGGAGGACCTGTCGCGCACCGACCTGCGCGTCCCGCAGGTGGACCGCGCGGCAAGCCTTGTCGCGTCGCAGCCCACGGTGCGGCGCATCCTCGTGGGCATACAGCGCGATTTTGCCGCCCGCCATGGTGCCGTCCTTGACGGCCGTGACATCGGCACCGTGATCTTTCCCGACGCACGGGTAAAACTGTTCGTGACCGCCTCGCTCGCCGCGCGCGCGCGGCGGCGTTGGGAACAGATGACCACGGACCCCGACGCCCCCGACCGCGAGGCGCAGATCGCCCGCGTGGCGCGGGAACTGCAGGACCGCGACGCGGCCGATTCCTCCCGCGCGGCGGCCCCGCTGCGCGCGGCACCCGACGCCATCCATATCGAGACCGATGACATGAGCGCGGACGAAGTCCTGGCGGAGGCGCTGCGCATTGTGGCGCGCATGACGCGCTGACACGTATGTGTGGGCGGTTTTTCGGGCCGTCCCCTACGTTTTTATTGACACGGACGGGTCAGAGGGTGTCTGTGCTTGGAAATGTTGTCGTATCGCCATGCGTGGTGGTGCGGCGCGTGTTTTGAGTTGGTCGTCAGGCATGCCATGACCGTGTCATGGATCGCAGCCGGGCAAGACGTTCCGATCAGGGTCATACAGGATCATGAAGCGGGGCGCAGGAATTTCCGGCCCTCCCCATGGGTCCGGCCGGATACGGGATTTACAAGTAACTCATGGCTTCAGCCACAACACAGCCTACCGCCGAATACGCGGGTGGCGAGGATTTCGCCGCCCTTCTCGAAGAGACCCTGGGCCGCGACAGCGCATTTGACGGTTCCGTCGTGACCGGTCGCGTCGTCCGCCTGACGGACGAATTCGCGATCGTCGATGTCGGCCTCAAGAGCGAAGGGCGTGTCGCCCTCAAGGAATTCGGCCCGCCGGGCGTGACCCCCGACGTGAAGCCGGGCGACGTCATCGAACTGTTCGTCGAGCGTTACGAGGACCGTGACGGCTCCATCGTGCTGTCGCGTGAAAAGGCGCGTCGCGAGGAAGCCTGGACGAACCTTGAAAAGGCGTTCGAAGGCAACCAGCGCGTCAACGGCACGATCTATGGCCGCGTCAAGGGTGGCTTCACGGTCGACCTCGGCGGTGCGATGGCCTTCCTCCCCGGCTCACAGGTCGATATCCGCCCCGTGCGCGATGTCACCCCGCTGATGGGCGTGCCGCAGCCGTTCCAGATCCTGAAGATGGACCGTGCGCGTGGCAACATCGTCGTGTCGCGTCGCGCCGTCCTTGAAGAGACGCGTGCGGAACAGCGCAGCGAGCTGATCCAGGGCCTGAAGGAAGGCATGATCCTCGACGGCGTGGTCAAGAACATCACCGATTACGGTGCGTTCGTTGACCTTGGCGGCGTTGACGGCCTGCTGCATGTCACGGACATCGCGTGGAAGCGCATCAACCACCCGTCCGAGGCCCTGCAGATCGGCCAGCCGGTCCGCGTGCAGGTCATCCGCTTCAACCCCGATACGCAGCGCATCTCGCTGGGCATGAAGCAGCTTGAGGCCGACCCGTGGGAGAACGTGGCGATCAAGTACCCGCCGGGTGCCCGCTACACCGGTCGCGTCACGAACATCACCGACTACGGTGCGTTCGTGGAACTGGAGCCGGGCGTCGAAGGCCTGGTGCACGTGTCCGAAATGTCCTGGACGAAGAAGAACGTCCATCCGGGCAAGATCGTCGCCACTTCGCAGGAAGTCGACGTCATGGTCCTGGATGTGGACAGCGCGAAGCGCCGCATCTCGCTCGGCCTGAAGCAGGTCCAGCGCAACCCGTGGGAGCAGTTCGCCGAGGAGCACAAGGTTGGTTCCGTGGTGGAAGGCGAGATCCGCAACATCACCGAATTCGGCCTGTTCATCGGCCTGTCCGCGGACATCGACGGCATGGTCCACATGTCCGACCTGTCCTGGGACGAGCCGGGCGAAGTCGCCATGACGCATTACGAAAAGGGTCAGGTCGTCAAGGCCAAGGTCCTGGACGTGGATGTGGAAAAGGAACGCATCTCGCTTGGCATCAAGCAGCTGCATGAAGATCCGGCGGCCGACACGCTGAGCAAGGTGCAGAAGGGCGCGATCGTGACCTGCATCGTGACCGCGGTCCAGTCCAACGGCATCGAGGTCAAGGTTGACGACGTGCTGACGGGCTTCATCCGTCGCGCCGAGCTGGCCCGTGACAAGGCCGACCAGCGTCCGGAGCGTTTCGCGGTTGGCGAACGCGTCGATGCGAAGATCGTGTCTGTTGACCGTGCGGCCCGCAAGCTGGCGCTGACGATCCGCGGCCGTGAGGTCGAGGAAGACAAGCAGGCGATCAACGAATACGGCTCGTCCGACAGCGGCGCGTCGCTGGGCGATATCCTTGGTGCGGCGATCCGTCGTCGTAACGCCGAGAGCTGATATTGTTCCGTTCCCTGCCCTTCGGGGTGGGGAATACGAAAAGGGCGGTACCTTCTGGTACCGCCCTTTTTTATTGTCCGTCATGTTCGACAGACCTGAACCATAAAGAAGTTTTTGGTGAAGCTTTTTCCAAAAAGCTTCAAGGACGCCGCCTTTTCGAAAAAAGGCGGCACCCAGAAACTTTTGACGTTATCAATCCCTCACGGCCCCTTGATGACTTCGGCCATGTCGGCGGGACGCAGCCAGCGGGCAAAGGCCTTCTGCACGTCCTGCGCCGTCATGTTGTAATAGGCACTGGCAGCCGTATTCCCGTTATCGAGCGGCAGGCCGAGGCTGCTGAGGTGCAGGTAGGTCGCGGCGATCGAATCCAGGCTGGCCTGTTGCAGCGACAGGCCATGCAGCAGGCTGGCCTTGGCCATCGTCAGTTCGTCCTCGCCCAGCGGACGGGCCTGCATGTCGGCCACATCACGCAGGGCCGCGTCACGCGCGGGCGCGACCTTCGACGGGTCGGCCCCGAACGTGATGGTATAGGCCGCGCGCTGCCGGTGCCACGCCAGGTGGCTGCGCACGGTATAGACATATCCCGTGCGGACCCGCAGGTCACGATACAGGCGTGAGGAGAACCCGTCGCCCAGTGCCTCGTTCCCCAGCGTCAGGGCGAAATGGTCGGGATCGCGCGCCGTCAGCCCAAGGCTTTCGGCCAGGGTCACGCTGTCCTGCACGCTGGACTGGTCCGGCACGCGGGCGACGGAGGCATGGCTGTCGGGGCGTGGCGGCAGGTCCACCACGGGGGTGGGGCCGGTTGCGTGCCATGCGCCGAACGTCGCGCGCACGGCCTGCAGCGCCTTTTGCGGGGTAATGTCGCCAGTGATGACAATCGTCGTCAGGTCCGGGCGATAGGCCGCGTTATAGAACGCGCGGCAGTCCGCCAGCGTCAGCTTCATCACCTGCGCTGGATCCGCCTGCCGCAGCGACGGGTCATGCGGCGGGGAGATCGCGGATTTCACCGCGCGCCCCACAAGGTAATCCGGCGATTGCAGCAGGCCAGCCAGCGAGGACGCGGTGTTCATGCGCACCACCTCGAACGCCTTTTCGGGGAAGGCGGGGTGCAGTTCGTTGTCCGCCAGCAGCCGCAGCCCCTTTTCAAAGTCCTGCGTCAGCACGTTCAGGCTGAAATCCGACCCTGCGCTTTCGGTCGCGGCGATATCGTCCAGCGCCTTCTGGAAGCTGATGCGGTCATGGCTTGTGGTGCCGTAACGGAACAGTTCGTCGGTGATGTCGGCAATCCCCTCCTGCCCCACGGGTTCCTGCATGTCCGAGTTCTGACGTACCACGCCATACAGGCTGACGGTATGGCTGACATGGGCGGGCCGCACGATCAGGTGAAGCCCGTTGGGCAGGACGTAGCTGGCGGGAACCGGGGTCGGGGTGGGGGGCGTCAGCGTCATCAGGTCCTTCTGCGCCCATTGCGGCAGGACGACCGGATGGTCCGGCGGGGCGGCAAAGGATTCGGAGCCGCCAAATCCCTTGCCCGCCACGGGATGGCCGGATGTACGGGGCGTCAGGATGGCGGTCACGGCCTGCGCGGGGTCAAGCACCTGCCGGGCCAGGCGGTTCACGTCCTCCGGCGTGACGGCGGCATAGGCGCTGGCCAGTGCGTCGGGGGAATCGAGGCCCATGACGGCCACCGCCTCGGACCAGCTTTCCGCCAGTCCCGAAATGCTGTTCGCGGCATAGCCAAGCTGCGCCAGTTCCTTGCGCCGTGCTGCATCCACCAGGTCCGACGGCACGCCGTGCGCGCGCAGCGACGCCAGCGTGTCACGCAGCGTCTGCAACAGTGCGGACGGGTCCTTGCCCGCCGGGAAGGCGGCCAGTGCGATCCCGATCCCCGCATCCGCCTTTGGCGCGTAATCGAACCCGGTCAGCAGCGCCTTGCCTTCGGGCACGAGGTCATAAAGCGCGCCACGCTGGCTGGACAGCACGTCGGAAAGGATCTGCGCCGTGGCATAATCATGCGCGCGCTGTCCGGGCATGCGGCTGGCGATCGCGATCAGCCCGATGGGGTAATCTGTGGGGAAATGCAGCAGTTGCGGCTGCAGCGCGCCGGGTTCGACGATCGGGCGCGCAGGCAGCGCGCGCGCAGGCAGCGGGGAGAAGATTTCACGCGCGCGGGCCAGCGCCTGGTCCGCATCGACATTGCCGGTGATGATCAGGATGGCGTTGTTGGGCGCATACCAGTCGCGATAGAACCGGCGCAGCATCGCCGCGTCCGTATGGTCGAACGAGGCGCGCGTCCCCAGTGCGTCATGTTCATAAGGCGTATGCGCGAACAGGATCGACTGCAGGCGGGACAGGTACTGGTAGCCGGGGCTGGACAGGTCGCGGGAGACTTCCTGCTCGATGGCGCCGCGTTCGCGTTTCCAGTCGGCCTCCGACAGGGTCAGGCCGTTCATGCGCAGCGCCTCGATCCGCAATGCGATGTCGAGGTCCTCGGCCGGGGCGGTGTAGAAGAACTGCGTCGTGTTTTCCGTGGTATCGGCGTTGTAATTGCCCCCCATCCGCGCGCCGATGGCCGACAACTGGTCCTTGTCGAGTCCCTTGCTGCCACGGAACATCATGTGTTCCAGCGCATGTGCCGTGCCGGGGAAACCGCGCGGCGCGGCGGCGGAACCGACAAGGTAGTTCATCTCCGTCGTGACGACGGGGGCAAGGCGGTCGGGCACGATGATGATGCGCATGCCATTGGGCAGCGTCGTGCGGACCGGGGCTTCGGCCCTGGCCTGTGCGGACACGGCGGGGGCCGGGGGGGCAGATGCTGTCCATCCCGGCGTGGACAGGAGGCTGCTGCCCGCCATGAGGAGGGAAAACAGCGTGGGAAACAGGCATTTGTTCATGCGTGACAGGTTACGCCGCTTTGCGCGGGGGGGCCAGTTCCCGTCCGCCCTTTGCATGGGCGGGGCGATATGGCCTATGTCACGGAACGTGCCGGAAATACACGAAAGGGCATCGTGATGACACAGGATCAGGTTGATGCCATGCCCGCGCGCGTGGCGCGTGTCGTGGACGGCGCCGTCGCCAGCGGGCGTGTGGTGGGGGCCGTGGTGATGGTTGCCGTTGGCGGGCGCGTCGTGCTGCGCCACGCGGCGGGGATGCAGGATCGCGAATCCGCGGTCCCGATGCGCGTGGATTCCTGTTTCCGGCTGGCCTCCGTCACCAAGCCGGTCGTGACCGCGCTGGCCCTTGCAATGGCCGAACGCGGGCAGGTGGACCTTGAGGCACCGGTATCGCGCTACCTGCCGTTCTTTCGTCCATGCCTGCCCGACGGGGGCAGGACCGAGATCCCGCTGCACCGGCTTCTCAGCCACAGCAGCGGCCTGTCCTACGGGTTCCAGTTCCCCCGCGACGACAATCCCTATGCCCGGGCCGGGGTGTCCGACGGACTGGCTGAACCCGGCCTGTCCCTGCATGAAAACCTGCGGCGTCTGGCGCAGGTGCCGCTGGTCTTTGCACCGGGGGAGGGCTGGGCCTACTCGCTGGGGCTTGATGTCATGGGCGGCGTGCTGGAGCAGGCGGGAAATGCGCCCCTGCCGGACCTGGTGCAGCGCCATATCGGTGACAGGCTGGGAGGATGGGCACGGACCGGGTTCCATGCGCCTGCGGATCTGGCGCTGGCGACCTGTTATGCCGACGGGCGTCCCGCGCCGGTGCGCATGCCTGCGGATTACCGCCTGTCGCGCCTGCTGCCGGGGGGCGGGGTCTCTGAAATCCATTTCGTGCCCGACCGCGTGCGCAACCCTGCCTCCTACCCATCGGGCGGGGCGGGAATGGTTGGCACGGCGGAGGATGTCCTGACCTTCCTCGAAGCCGTGCGCAGCGGCGGTGGCCCCATCCTGTCGCCGCAGTCGGCACGGCGTTTCGGGGTGAATGCGGTGGGCGACGTGGCGATGGGGCCGCTCAATCGCGGGCGTCGCTTCGGTTTCGGCGGGGCGATCGTGGTCGATCCCGCCCTGGCGCGCACGCCGCTTTCGCCCGGCAGCTTTACGTGGGGTGGGGTTTACGGCCACCAGTGGACGGTGGACCGCGCGCGGGGTATTTCCATCGTGATGCTGAGCAACACGGCCCTTGCCGGGATGGCCGGTGCGTATCCCGATGCGGTGGTGCGGGCCGTATACGGGGTGTAAGTGTGCGCGGCGGGTGGCAATTCGACTGTTACGGGAAGTGCAATGTCTTTTGGTGATCGCGTCAACCAGTTCGATGCCTGGCTGCTCGACCGGGTGTTCCAGCCTTTTGCCGATGCCCTGCCCGAACGCATTTCCGCAATGGATCTGGGAATGAATTTCCAGGTCGGCTCGATCGTGCTGTCGGCCGTGTCGATCTCCGCCCTGCTGATGCTGGAGGGCATGTCCTTCGACAGCGTCGTGACCAACATGCTGGGATGGTGTTTCGAGGTCATCTTCTACATCGGCATCCATCGCATGCGTGCGATGGTGCGGCCGGGGCACCTCAACCCCCTGCGCGGGATGCTGGCGGGGATGCGCCCGATCTCGATCCCGTTTGCGATGTATGCGATCTATCAGGCCGTGACGGCGGAACGGGCCTATGAACTGGCGCTGTGGTTCAATTCCCTGTCGCAGATCGTGTTCGTTGCCGGGATCTACCTGATTTCATGCCACATGCCCCCGCCACGCCAGCGCGCACGGCAGGGGATCGGCCGCGGGTTCCAGCCCAACGAAACCTGACGCAGCGCCCGCGCGCCTGTGCATGGCGCGCGAAGCGGGCCGACGCGTCAGAAATCGATGCAGCGTCCCTTGACGGTCCAGTCATTGTAACGGGTGGGTTCCGGTCCCTTGGGGCCGCCACGCTCGTTCGGTTCGGCAGGCTGCTTCAGGCGGACCTTGTCCGCCTCTTCCAGCGCCTTTTCGGATGTCAGGGGTTCGGAATGGGTGTCTTTGTCGCTCATGGGACGAAGTGTCGGTCCAATCGCGGTGCCGGGCAAGGGCAAAAGGACGTGATCGCGGTGTCCTGAAACCGGGTGCTGTGACCCTTGGTGGAAAGATAAAAGTTTTTGGGTGCCGCCTTTTTCAAAAAGGCGGCGTCTTTGAAGCTTTTTGGGGTCTGTTGGGAATTACCGTGAATTGATGATAGCGGCGGTGAGATAAATCATTGCTGCGAATGATCTGTCTGTCTTGTCGCTTCGCATGGCGATGCGCTTGAACTCCTTGAGTTT
>NZ_POTC01000031.1 GCF_002906255.1 Novacetimonas maltaceti
TCACGACCGAATGGACACTCGTTGCTCTCGCATACAACTGTAAAAGAATGGCGCGGCTTCAGGCAGCATAAGCCAGGTCAGCCTTGGCGTTATCAGCCGCAAAATGCCCAACCCGACAGGCTGCTAGCGCGTTATCTGAACAGGTCGCCGCACTGAAAGAAGGCGAGCAAGTCAAGTTCAGCGCACGCTTCAAGCGTAGCAGCGGCAATGATTGTTTAGAGGAACTCAGCATGACCCAGGCTGGGTCCATGACTGATCCTGATTATATCGCAACATTTACATCTGTCGTGAAGGTCGACTGAAAACAGAAAGCCACTATAATCGGGCACGTTCTTCCTCTGTTACAGGCAGGGGGTGAAACAGAAAGCCGCCGGTGTGCCTGCACTGGCGGCTTTCGTCTTATGGATGGGGCGCATGGCATGACCCCACGATCATTTGGGCGCACTTGATGGTGCCTTTTCCATCTTGATACCCTGCTGGACCGCGCGGCGGATACGCGGTCCGAGCGATGCTTCCCGTTGTGTCAGGGCGATTTCGAGGAACGGGCGTGCGGTCAGGACGCGGGATTTTCCGACTGCCTGATTACCCCTGCGGTAGGTACGTCCATTGATCTGTGTGCCCTTGGTCGCACGACCGCCTGCGCCGCCGGAGCTGCTCCGTCCGCCGCCGTGGGCGCCGGCCTCGAGGAACAGGGCATAAAATGCCGTGTCACGGATCGCGACACCTTCGCCGGAGCGGAACGGCCGTACCCTGATCGAGCGCGCCAGCGTGCCGGTGATCTTGGCCGGGATCTGTCCGGGCGCGGATGCCCGGTATTTCCCCGCCCTGTATCCCCCGCGATATGGCCCTGCGGATCCACCGGGGCCGTAATACAGCCTGCCGCCGCCTGAACTCTGCCGCAGCAGGGTGCGGGCTGTGGCCGCGACCTCGTTCCCGGCCTGCCGGAACACGCGGGCGAGGGCCTTCTTGTCGAACACGAGAGCATCCGCCGACAGGCTGACATTCATCCGGATTGCCGGTGTCGTCATCAGACGTTTTTTTCCTCCTCGCACTCCACGATCACGAACCGCTTACGGCCGTCTATCTCGCGGATCCGGCGCACGCGGAATGTCTCGGTCCGGGTCGTGCCGTCCGGCAGCAGGGTCGAGCGGGTGATCGCGTAGGCATTGGGCAGGGAGTTCTGCCAGCGCATGAAAATGCGGTGCGTTATGGGGGTGTCGACCTGCTCGTTTCCACCAGCGGCCCCCCAGAACGTCAGGGCACCCACCGGCTGCACGTCGGCGCGCACGGTGGCCACTGGCATAGGGGTTTCCACGACGCTCGTGCTGTTGGGATCAGGCACCTGTACACGCTGCACGATCTGCACGGGCCAGCGCAGGCGCCCCAGCGGGAACGATTGGGGTTCAGGCATCGGCATCCCCGAAGGTGTACAGGCGATACGGCCACAGCAGGTTTTTCACGGCCTCGGGCATTTCGCCCCCGTCGTCGCCGCGATGTTCGTACAGGAATGTCGCCATCATCAGGATGGCCAACTGGATCGGCAGGGGAACGGACGTGCCGTCCGCACCATACCCGGCTACGAATTCGATCGCGATATGATCGGACGGCAATGTCGCAACGCCCGCATGCAGACGCACGCGCGCCGGGTCCGTCGTCAGGTCCAGCGAATACTGGTCTGTCGACAGGACGGTGTCTGCCTGCCCCCATTCGCCGACAGAGATCGAACTGACGGCCTGCACCGGCGCGCGCGGCAGTTCGATCGGCCGCTGGAACAGCATGGAGTAGGGCATCCACAGCGGGAAAATATAGGCCGTGAACGGGACGAGCGGGAACTGGTTGATGGGAGCCTGATGCGCCATGACCCAACGCAGGGTCTGCGTGATCAGGGCGCGCCCGAGGAACTGCTCCACCGCCTGGCGTGCGCCCGTCAGATACATGGCCAGCAGGGTATTGTCGTAATCGTAATCGATACGCGCATGCTGCTGCAGGACCTGCACCGTGACAGGTTCCACGGCCGGGGGCGTTACGACCGAGACGGTGGAATACATTCAGACAGTTCCGTTACGCGGTGGGCGGCGTGGGGGCGGTGGTCGCGGGAGCGGCCTTGGTCGCGGCCGGTGCGGTAGCGACAGGCGCAGGGGAAACCGGCGCGGCCTGCGATGCCGTCTCCGTCGCCCTGGCGCGTTCGCTTGCGCTCTGCACGACGCGGGTCGTGTCCAGTCCCGCCGCTGCAGGATCGACGGGCGACTGCTGCGGACCGCGGACATGGCACCGGGACGTACCCGGTACCGTGCTGCCCTCGATATTTTCCAGACCCGGCGAGAGGCTCTGTGCGTTCCTGGCGGTCGGATCGACCGTCAGGGGTTTCGCGCCGGAAATCTGTTCGACGGTGCGGTAAGGCGTGTCCATGTCAGCCCTTCCTCACCGTCCCGCGAACGGGTGCCTTCTGGGAGGCGTCGCCCTGCGGCGTGCGGCCATCATTGACGATGATCCCCACGCCGAGCCTGACCAGCATGGCGGCACGGGCCGGGGAAAACCCGGCCTCCACCCCACGGTTGTAACACTGCCACGAGCGGGTAAACCGCACCGTCTGTTCTCCTGACAACTGCATGTCCGCTTCTCCTTACGCGATGCCCGGTTCGGTGCCGCCCGGCGCAACGGTCGCGCCGTTGCCGGGGTTGTTGGAGCCCGTGGGCGGCGTGCCCCACGTGCTGGCCGCAGCCGAGCCGGTGCCGCTGGGCGCCTGCACGTAGTAGGCAGCGCCGCCGTTGGGCGTGTAACCGGTCGGTGCCCAGCCCGGAACGGTGGCCACGGCCAGCGAGGCCTGATGGCGCAGGCCGAAATCGTGCTCGCTGATCACACGGAACACCGTCTGGTCACGACGGAAGGCGCTGACCTGTGCGCCGCTCGTGTCCTGGTAGACAGCCACGTCGGACGCATCGATGTAGATCTCGTATGTGTCCGCGATCACCACATCCTTCATGTCGGCCATAAAGATGTAGGCCCCGTTGTTCACAGGGGCGGCCGTGGTGCCGGTGTTGATGTTCGACGGCAGCTGCTGGCTGATCTTGAGCGGATGGCCCATCAGGCGCGGATCGTCACCGGACAGTTCGTCGCGGAACACGAAGTTGCCCACGCCGTCGCGCAGCGTCATCAGATACATCTTGACCGACGGCGTGGTGATCCACGTCGGGCGGATCATCATGCTCATGCCGTTTTCAAGCAGCAGGAGCATGCCCTGCAGCACCGAAACGACTGCCGTCAGGATCGCGGCGTTATCCGTGGCGGCATCGCCGGTCGCAACGGGCAGCGCGGTCGCGATGATCTTGTTGGCCGCTGCCGCCTGGTTGAGCATCCCGATCGGGCTGTTGCCAGAGCCGTCACCCGTCAGGAACGCCAGATCCTCACGGCGCGCCATGGTCTGCAGCAGGTCGTCGCGGACCAGGGCCTCCACGCCGATGGGGCTGCGGCGGATCAGGTCATTGCTGACCGGGACCAGGGCGGTCAGCTTCTTGGCGTTGAGCTGCAGGTCATCGAACGTTTCCTGCGAAACGCCGATGTCATCCAGTTCCCCGGTGTATCCCGCGCTGGCACCCGCCGCGAGACGCGGAATGGTCAAGTTGCCGCCTGGCATGGGGATCGTGGTGGGATCGGAATCACGGACCACGGTGCGGGCGCGCAGCAGTTCAATGATCTCGGTGGCGAACGCCTGCGGGATCAGGGCGCCACCGGCGGCCGTGCCGGTGGTGTTCAGCGCCTTGGCGACCTCCTTGTCGCGGAAACGCTTTTCCACCCATGCCGAGGCTTCACGCATGCCGCATGTCTTGGCCTTCAGCTGGCCAAGAATGAAACGTGCCGCCTTGAACCCCTTGGGCTCCTGCTGGCGCAGCGCGGGCTCGACGCGATGGGTGCCGCGCGTGACGCGGGGGCCGAAACCGCGTTCCTCGTTGTCCAGCGGTGCCTCGGGGTCGCCCATGGTCTCCGGTTCATTTTCCGGGTCCAGCGGGTCGGCGTTCTCGCTCTCGAGGTTCAGGACCGCTTCCGCGCGACCGATGCGGTTATCCAGTGCGGCGATTTCGGCCTGCAACTGGGAGATGGCGTCGACGTCTTCCTGCGGCAGGCTCTCGTCATCGGGGAGGTCGGCCTCCTTTTTGACCAGGGCCCTGATGGCGTCGACCTTCTGGGCGCGCTTGTTCTTCAGTTCGTGGAGTTTGACCAATGATCGCTCCGGTCAATAAAAAAGGCGCCCGAAGGCGCCTTGTGATCAAGCGGGGAGGAGGCCCGTCCGGGCCGTCACTCGGTGGTCAGAGGGTGGACGCCAGTGCCTGGCGTGCACGTTTCTGACGGGCGATGCGATTGCGGCGTGTGGCCGCTTCGCGCTCTGCCTTTTCGATGTCGGGATCTGCCGCGCGCGTCTGCGCATCGGGGTCTCCCGGCAAAGTCGGGGAAGGGGCGGGATCGGTGCTTGTCCCGTCGTTTTCAGGGTCATCGTCGCGCAGTGCGTCGGGATTGCACGGCACGCTGACCAGGCTGAACTCCAGCAGTTCCTGCCGTTTGAAATCCATCGGCAGGAAAAACGTGTCATCGTCCTCCCGCTCACGGGAGATGTCGTATTCCAGCGGACGGAAACCGACACTCGTGGCGGGCAGGAAGCCGTCGCGGCTCAGGCGGAACGCCGCTTCGGCGCGGTCGCCCGCATGCGGGATATCCGCCGGTGCGAACTCGACGGTAGCTTTCAGCACACCATCTTCGACGCCGATATCCACGCAGCGCCCGATCGGGAATTTGTCCTGGTCATGCGCCCACAGGACAACCGGGTTTTTGCGATAGTTCGTCAGGTCCCATCCATCGATGGAAATGACGTCGCCCTCGCGGTCGGGATCCGGCGTGCTGATGACGTAGCGAAGGGTGCGCTTGGACGGTCCCGGCTGCACCTCGCTGATGATGTCCTTGCGGATCTGGACATTTTCGGGGTGTCGGCCCTTGCGGGCCAGCGACTTGAATCGCTTGGTGGTCATGAGTTTCGCCATGCGGCGCATATCCCATCAGGTCTGGGCGGCAGGGTCCGGCGCGGTGATGCGGGCCGGGTCATCGACTGCGGGCGCGGTCGATGCCGCGCCGGTATTGAGGGGCACGCGATACTCGTCCCCGCGCGGATAGGGGTTCATGCCCTCACGGGCGCGCCACTCATTGGCGCTGATCAGCCCGGAATTGACGGCGGCCACCCCGGCCGTGACACGCGATTGCATGTCGCCGCGCAGCAGCTCGTCAAAATTAAAGCGCACCCGCAGCCGCGCCTTTTCTTCCGAAAACACCAGTCGACTGTGGATCTGTTCCTCGGCCTGGCGGGCCTTCGGGATCAGGGCGTTGTCGATGTATTCCTGACTCGCGTTCTCGAAATTGCTGATCGTGACCTTGTCGCCACGACCGATCTTGTGTGGCGGGACACCGAACATGCCGCAGATGTCGATGTCTTCCTTTTCCCGCACCTCCAGGAACTGCGCTTCATCGGCGGTCATGCCGATGCGCTCATATTCCATCCCTTCCTCGAGCACGGCCGTCTTGCCGGTGTTATCGACGCCGCCGTAGGCATTGCGCCAGCTGCTCGCGATACGGGCAGCCGTCTCTTTCGACAGCGACTTGGACGTTTTCAGGACGCCCTGAATCTGCGTGCCGTTGCGAAACAGGGTGGCGCCATGCCTCTGGGCGGCGATGGCAAGCCCGATTGCCTCGGGGCAGGCCATGATGGGCGAGATGCCCATGTATCCGTCCAGCGTGAACCCGCGCAGATGGATCATGTCATCCTGATGCAGCCGGATGCCTTCCCCCACCAGCGGATGGCTGATGTGGTAGAATATCCAGCCGCGCGGCGACATCAGTACCGACACGCGGTCAGGCATGATCGGGATGAGCGACCGGGGCTGTCCGTTCTGGCCGCGCACGATCGCGACATACGAATTGCCCCGCATGCACAGGCAGACCGTGACGTAGAACCAGAACTGGTAGGCCGTCATCCAGCGATTGGGTGACGCCAGCAGTTGCGCCAGCGGATGCGTGGTCGTGACCAGGGCGCCGCGTCCGTTGGGCAGGATTTCCTGCACCTGCAGCGGTATTTTCGCCAGGTCCTCGGATATGCGGTTCACACACGAAAACACGGCCGCAGCCTGCATCGCCGTGAACGGCGTGACCGGCAGGCCGGTTGCCGACGGCAGCGCCCCGAGGCCTGCGGACAGCCATGACGGGTAGGAACCCGATGCGAAACTGTCCGCCTTGGTACGGGTTGCGGGCAGACTGAGACGTGGCTCCCTGCGTTCGACCGCCCGGCGCGGGGAAAACAATGATGGCAGTAGGGCCATTACAGAACCATGATCCCCCGTTCCTCGTAAACTGACGCGCCGTCATCCACCAGCAGGCGGGACCTGCCCATGATCAGGGCGACGGGGCCGTCGATCTTGTTTTTGCCTTCGGACTTCCTTGGAAAGACCTGTTCCTTGGCATCCACGCGGGCCTCCACGTTCGACATCATCCACGTCATGGGATGGGTGGGGCCGCATCCATGGACGATCCGTCCGGCATAAATTTCGGCATCCACCTGCTTCATCGGTTCGGAATAATTTCGGGCGTTCTGGTCGAACTGGATGACATTGGCGCCTTTGCTCATGAGCCGTGTAACCAGGTAGGCGGCCTGAGCAGGGTCGAAGACAATTTCGTCAACGACGAACTGCGTGCGCAGCAGATCGATATCCGCCTCGATGCGCTCGAAGTCGGTAATCTCTCCGTCGGTAACGATCAGGGAAGGGGGACGACCCTCTTCGCCGTAAGCCCAGCCTCTGTAATGCTCGGCACCATCTGCGTTCTCGACCGCTGCTTCTGGCAGGTAATACCGACCAAAAGTGGCGATGCGGCCGTCGGCCAGCGGGACCAGCACCTGAAGGGCCGCGATGTCCCGCCTAGATGCCAGATCCATCGCGAGGACGGCGCGACGACCATGCAGGGCTTCCTCGCTAAACGCCGGGTCGTAACAGGACGCCCACGACTGCATGTTGAAAAATGCGTTCCGGGCGTTCACCCAGAGGTTGAGGTGTTTCGTCTTGAACGTCGACTGCAGACGCGGATTGCGAATGGCCGCGGTCTGTCGTGCGATCAGGAATTCCTCCTGCACAGATACCCCGATATTGGGGTTTGCCTTGCGCAGGGCCTCGATCGTGGTCCAGTCGTCTTCCGGGTCGATCGTCCATTCGACGAAAAACCGCTCATCGTCGACGAAAATACCCTGCAGCATTTTCCGGCCGGTCTGGATCTCATCGTAGCAGGGGCAGGCGATGTTCGAGCCTGCCGTGGTGATCCCCCACAGGATGGGCTGGTCGCGCGCGCCCATGCCGGTCAGCATCGTGTCCCACAGGTCTGACGTGTCATGCTCGTGGTATTCGTCCACGATGGCGCATGACGGGGAGGCACCGTCGCCTGGCTTTCCGATCACGGGCTCGAACCGGCTGCCCGTGCTGATGACATGCAGGTTCGAGGCATTGACGCCCACGCCGTAGAACGACCGGAAATCCGGTGTCTTGAGCGCCATTTCACGGGCGGGACGAAACACCTCCCACGCCTGTTTTTTCGACGTGGCACCGCAATAGACCTCGGCGCCGGCCTCGTGGTCCGCTGCCAGCATGAACAGGCCGACAGGGGCGGACAGCGCCGATTTCCCGTTTTTGCGCGGGACCACGATCAGCACTGTGCGGAACCGGCGCAGCCGCGTTATCCGGTGGCGCCAGCCAAACACGTTCACCAGGATGAACGACTGCCAGGGCTCGAGGCGGATCAGCTCTTTTTTCTGCGCCCATTTCCCCTTGGTGTGGGGCATGAGCTCGGTGAACTCACAAACGCGCTCCGCCTCGGCTGCGTCCAGTTCGTATGGCCAGTCCGCGTCACGCGCCAGGTCGGAGAGGAAGCGGGCGCACGCCAAGCGCACCCACTGGCACGCAGGGATTGTCCCCGATACGACCTCGTCCGCATACCGGATAGCCGCGTCTACATGGGGCTGCGGCGGCGGTTTGCGTGGCTTTTTTACCCGATTTTCTGGAAGGCATTTTCTTTTTGCTGCCCTTCCGCTCCGACTTTCGACCGGTCGGCCGGTGTCAGGCCGAATTTCGCCAGCCACATTGCCACCCTGCGGTTTGCATCAGCGATGGCGGCAACCTCGGGGCGCATACGCACCATTGGACCGCTCTTGCCTATTGTCACGTATGTCTGCGCACCGGCCGCAGCGACCTCGATTTCACGCATGACTGGCGTATCGTCGTCGGCCGTCCCATCGGGCACCTGCGTGACGATGGGACGCGCGAGGGATGCCCGCGCCTCCAGTTCATCCGCGACCGCCTCGCACAATCCCTCGAGCGCGAGGCCGTCCGCCGTGGTCAGGACGCCCATTCCGTCGAGCAGGCGGGCGGCTTTTGTCCATACCGCCTTCGCCCGTTTCGACAGGCCCGCTGGCGCAGTCGGACGGGCGCGCTTGGGCTTCGGCTCTTTGGGGTTGGCGCGGCATGCCTGGGCGGTGCCCGTCACGATTTTGAGGTGCGTTGGCTTGCGCGGACGGGCCATCCCTTTTTTCCTCCATTATGCACGCGCGTAAAAAAGGTTAGGTAGCGGTCCACATCAAAAGGAGGGTCGTTTTAGACCCCCCTATGGGGGGATCGTGGTGCATGCGCCGATTTCCGCCATCATCCGGCGGGAGATCCCCGCTGGTCGCGTGCCGTGCGTGCGCTGTGGCAGGGTTTGCACAGCGGGCGCAGGTTCGACCAGTCGAGACGCAGGTCAGGACGCTCCTTGATGGTGAGGATATGGTCGACCTCGTTCGCCGGTGTCAGCCGTCCCTGCTCATAGCAGAACAGGCACAGCGGATGCGCGGCAAGGAAGGACCGTCGGCATTTCTGCCACCGTCGATCATAGCCCCTGGAGGCTGCCGACCCACGCCACTGGTCGTACTGTTGCCGGGGCTGGACCGACGCCCCGGCAATGCTGTGCCGTGGTGGTGCCGACGGCATCAGAAATCGCAGCCACCGCTATCGAACCCACCGCCACCGCAGTCAAAGCCACCGCCGGTATCGCCGCCGCTGCTGTAACTGAACCCGCCGGAACCCGCATCGCCGCCGCTTCCGACGAACGGATCCGGAGCGGGCGCGGGTGCGCTGACCGTGCGCTCGATCACCGTGTCATGTCCGCGGTCGGAACCCATCACCGATCCGGCAATCCCGCCCAGCAGCGCACCCTCCAGAAAGCCATTGTCGCTGCCGCGCGATGCCCCGGCATTGACGATGACCGGCGCGGGAGCAGCTGCCGGGACCGCCGCGCTGTCATACGCATCCGACGCCGGACGCGGGGACGTGGTCGAACGCGGGGAAACAGCAACACCCGTGCCAGAAACCGGCACCGACGGGCGCGACGCCACGTTTGCCGTGACCCGGCGCGCGACCTGCTCGTCACGACTGCGCCGGATCCGCTCCATCCGTTCCTCGTGCTCCTGGTCAATCAACTTCCGGCGGATGCTATCCTGCCGCTTCGACCAGGACAGCCACGCGCACAGCGCGATGACACAGAGGATGAACAGCAGGATCACAAACATAAATTCCGTGCTGATGTGCACATGGTGCGTGGGGTGCATTCAGGTTTTCCTGTGGTGAATAGGGGTCAGACGGACGAAATGAGCAGCTCCGCCGCCCGTTTCTTGCTCAGACCGATCGAATAGGTGGTCTCAACGGCCTCGATCCGGAAACGCCCGAAAATCTCCCGGATCTCCGGCACGTCATTGATCGACATGATGAACCGCCCTTTCAGGCTGCCCAGCAGGTCTGCAATCCGGACAAAATCATCCGGCGAGAACAGACATTTCCCGTAATCGTCCTCGCAGCCCCAATACGGCGGATCGAGGTAGAACAGCGTGCGCGGCCGGTCGTAGGTGGGGATCAGCCGCTCATAGGGCAGGCATTCGATCACCACGCCGGAGAGGCGCTGATGGACCTCATCGAGCATCGGACCCAGCCTGCCGACGTCGAAACGGGCCGAACTGGCGACTGCCACGCCGAACGACCGTGACCGTGGATTGCCACCGAACCGTAAACGCTGCAGGTAAAGGAACCGTGCTGCCCGCTCCAGATCTGTCAGGCTCTCCGCGTTCGTATCCAGCAGGCGCTGGAAATCCGCGCGGCTGGTCAACTGGAACCGCAGCATGTCCATCAGGGGCACATAATGCCGCTGGAGGATACGAAACAGGTTCGAGACGTCACGCGAAACGTCGTTGATCACCTCGCCCTTGGCGCGGAACGGACGACGCAGGAACACGCCGCCCATGCCGATAAACGGCTCGACGTAGGTGTCATGCGGCACCTTGGCGATGCGCTCGATGATGCGGGACGCGAGGTTGCGCTTGCCCCCGAGATAGGGGGCAACAGGCGACACCGGAGTCGCCGGAATTTGTGCTGAACACATAGGAATGATGCTCGAACGCCCGTTCCTTCACAGGAACCGGGGCGGGGGTTTCCCGTGCGCAGCACCACCTGCGCGGTTTGGTTTGCCCCAAGCAAACCAGCCCTCGCCCCCAAACCTGTGAGGCGAAGGAAACCGTCCGACCGGACATAGTCCGGGCGTGATCGAGCAAGACGCGCCATTTGCGCGCCTGCCTACCGAATCGATGATTTGAAGCGCGGCGTCAAGCGTTGTTACGCCCGCGCGATATCGAGCGGCACCTGCCTGAAATCGTCGTCCGGCCCGTTGCGCTCATGGAACCGCAGGTAGGCCTTGGTCGTATCAATGCGGATGCTGTCGCTGATGGCCTGCATCGCACGCTGCCATTCCTCGTCCTCGATATTGAGGCGGCGCAGCCCCAAAATCTTGTCGGTGCGGATCTTGCCTTCCTTGCCGACCTCGAACGCGTCCGTCACGATGACCTTGAGGTTCGCATCAGCGCCTTCGGACCAGCGCTCCAGGCAGTTGTCGATCAACGCCTTGGCGGCCTGCAGTTCTGGCCCGAACGAAATGGAATCGCCGATCGCAATGGTGATCCGACGGCGGCCGTCGAAACTCATCAGGGTGATGTTGCCCTTCTGCCCACCATAGGTCGCGCCATACTGCTCGGTAATGAGCGCCAGCGCCGTATGGATGTTTTCCATCGAGACCTGCCGGAACGACTTGAGTTGCTCACGCAGGACGGCAGCCTCGGCAAAACGATCCTGCACCAGGTCGTCGATCATCAGGTCCTGCGGCTTGACCTTGTCACGCGGCACCAGACGGCCGGCAGAATCCTGCATGTAGCCTTCGGGCACCATCACGCGGCCTCCCGCTGTGCCGCACGCATGTTCGCCGCGCATTCCTGCGCGCGACCGGCCGCCCAGATCTTCACGCCGGGGCGACGGTCACGCTGGGTGATGCGACGGTAATGCGCGGCGGCGCGTTCCCACACGGTGACGTCCGTGGCGGGTTTCCGGGGCCGGTGGCTGGGCTTCATGGGTCTTCCTTGTTTCACGGGTGAGGGGACCTGCGCGCCGTGCGCTACGGGTCCAGATATTTGCCAGCGCCGTCACCCTCGCGGACGTGGCTGTATCGTGTCGTGGTGGCGAGCGAGGCATGTCCCAGCGTGGCCTGGACAACATGGGGCGGTGCGCCCCGGTCCTGCGCGTGCGATGCGCAGGCATGTCGTAGCCAGTGTGCCGATACGGCAGGGGACAGCCCCGCTCGCCGCGCGGCTCTCTTCACGATGCGGTCCCCCGCCTTTGCGTGAAGAGGGCCACCATCGTGGCCGGGGACCACCGGCCCGTCAGGCCGGTTATCAACGCGCAGCGCCACGAGCTCTTTCCACAGCTTGGCGGGCACCAGGACCGAACGGGTCTTGCCCCCCTTGCCGTGGACAGTGGCAATGCCGCCCTGCTGGCGGCGGGTCATGCTCCGCCACGTGAGGCCACATGCCTCACGAAGACGGAGCCCCATGACATACAGGACGCGCAGGAACGCCCGCTTGCGGGGATCATCCTCCCCGTCGATCATGCGGGCGACGTCCTCCTGCGTCAGGATGCGCTCATGCAGCGTGTCGCGTCCGCGCTCCATACGGAACGCCGCGCCCACGTCAGAAGGCAGCATCCCCAGCCGTGCGCCGAACGACAGCAGCGATTTGACGGCGGCCAGCTTCCGCCGACGCGTGGCGTCCGCGCATTCCAGACTGTCGAACCACAGCTGCAGGTCCGCCAGCACGACCTCGCCCAGCGTCTTGCCCGTGAAGGCGAGGAAGGCTCGGGCGTCCCGCCCATAGGCATCGCGGGTGTTGTCACTCCGGTTGTGGAGCCACGACCGGATGAGCATTTCATCCGCCGAGATATTGCGGGCAGACGGGGCCATCGTGGCGGGCGATCGGGCACGATCTCCACTAACCATTTGAAACGCCTAGATTATTGACCCGAAAACGACCGTCGAAAAACGGGGCATAACTACAGTTATGTCCCTGATTTCCGGGGTCTGGAGGAGTTATGTCCCGCCCTGCTGCCGCAGGGCTGTCACATAAGACCGGGTTATGATCCCGGTTTCAGGGCACCGAAACCATCGCGCTGGCACGGTCATATGCGCTCCGGTTCCCAACCACGCGCCCCGGATCCCGAAAGCCATTCCGGTCGCAACACGCATGCGCCCGCTCGGCTGCATCCTGACTGGACGAGGCCATCACCGGGAAAATGATGCTCATTCCATCCGGGCGGCGCGCCATAAAACGAAAGCGGCGCAGCGGTCCATGATTGACGACCCCGGCCTTCTGGTCGGCGACGGCCTCCAGATATTTGACCGGAACAGGGGGCATGCCGCCAATGCTATCGCTCATCGGTCATCATATCTCCGATTGCGGACAGGACAGCGAGCACCACCGGGATCGTCAGACCGATACTCAGCGCTGCCCCGGCATTCTGCCCTGCGATATCATGCGCGGCATTCATGGAAAGGCCGCCGATAACGCCACCCAGACAGACCCGCGCCACGACCTTGGCAGCGAACTTGCCCGCGCTCATCCCAGCGACGGCGCGCCAACGCGACGCCCACGACTGCCCATTATCGGGCCGAACGCCAGCGTCGAACGGACCAGCCCGGCGGGCAGGCGTTCGGTCTGGCGTGCCTCGGCCTCGCGCCGCATCGCGGCAATGACCATCCGCATCGTCTCCACGCACACCTGGCCAACACGCTTCTGCCGACCGGCATCAGCCCACGCCCACTGGCCGCAATGGATGATCGCGCCGCGCAGGGAGAACGTCGCCTCCCACGCGATCGGCACGACGTCCGCCCGGTGAAGGCGCGCCGTGCCCCAGACGATGGGCACGACCAGGACGCGCGTTTCCGTCACGGTCACGACGATGCCCTGGCGATTTCCACGCACGACAACGTCGCCGCGCGTCAGCATCGGCGATGATTTCATCAGATGACTCGATTTTGGGAATGCCCGTCCGGGCATAAAAAAAGCGTGGCGTCCATTCTCTGGACCCACGCATAACGATAGTTTGCCATGTTTGTCTTAAATTGGTGGGCACGTCAACCCTTCCATAATGTTCCCGGCATCTCGTCGTAATGTTCCTCCAGTTGCTCCAGCAGGAAACACAGCACGCCAGCGGTGCTGCGCCGGTCCTGTTTCAGTCTGGCTGCCATATCCATCAACGACAGCCCGTCGATCATCAGCAGCACCAGCAGCTGCTCGCCGCGCGCGCCGATGCGCTGGCGGATATAGTCCCGGCGCGCGGCAGATCCCATGCGCCCGATCATGGCGTCATGAATATCGCCCCGTTTTGCACCGTGCTCCATTTCCGGGTCGCTGCCGCCCAGGACGCCGATCTCGTAATCGACTGCCCACATCTGGGCATAGCCGACCTGGCCGTCGGTGATTTTCCCGGAACGGCGCAGACCATACAGGCCCGCGCACGTGCGCAGCACCTCGGTCGATGGACCATCCGGCTTGAGTTTGACAGAGACATCCGCCAGATCGCCGTGGGCCAGGCGTTCGGGCGAGGGGGCAACGCCGCGGTCGCGCGGCGCTGGACGAGAATGTGCGGACTGACGGGTCCGACGGCCGGAAAGCGCTGCGACTGACACGCGGGGCCTTTCAGTTTGGTAGATCCCGACATGCCCGCCCCTTTGCGATGCCGCCCAGTCGGCGGAAGGGGTACGAACAGCGGCCGGGAATTGGGAAACAGTATAGACCCGTTTTTCTGTCAAAACAGCCTGTAACACGCTGAAAATCGCGGTTTTTCGATAAAACGGACGGACTTCACAGATCGATTCGATGATCGGTCAGGCGCGCACCCTGCGCAGCAAACCTGCCATGCCGGTCACGGCGCTCCGACACCTTCAACGCGTCGTCGCGCTGCACCCGCATCATGGACAGCGCCAGCTGCATGCCCGCCAGTTCGCGCCCCAGATCCCGGTTTTCCTGCCGCAGCCGCGTGACCTCCTCACGATCCGGTTGAAACCGCCTGAACAACCAATCGAACATCACAGCACCTCCTCTGCGCCGGGAACGGAAATTGTCTCATGATCAGGACCACGCCTGCGCCGCTGTCGAGGCGGTCGGCCGACATCCGGCAGCCAGCCGACAATCGGGGGGCCGCGATATCCACGCTCGAACACGAACCAGGCGTAATCGACCGCGCCACCTTTCCCCGCCACGGCGCGGTCGCCCGGCGGCATGTTCATGCGCACGCTCGACACCCACAGCCGCGCGAAACAGGTCTGGGGCCACCACACGCGGCGCTTCTGTCCCGCCAGAAACCCCAGCCGCAGCACGACGCACACGCGATCCCATGTGTGCAGCAGCGCAACCTCGATAAACTCCCGCGCCTGGTTGTAGGGGGGATTGGACACGACACTGTCGGGGCGGAACTGGCGCAGGCTGTCGCGAAAATCCATCGTCGCGATGTCCGGCCTGCGCGGTCGCAGGTCGGTCCCGATGGGGATGACATCCTCGATGCCCGTCAGCTGCGTCGGCACGTTCCCCGCGCCACAGCACGGATCCAGCACCCGGCCGCGCAGGGGGCGTACCGTCGCCTCGGCCGCGATCAGGGCATCCACGGCCCACGGCGGCTCGACATACCAGTCGTCGGCAACCCGGTCGTAGCCGGAATGGGCGTTCACGACGCCAGCGCCCGGCGCAGTTCCGCGCGCAGGTTTTTCAGGCCGCGCGGATCGCCCGTCTGGGCTGATCCAAAAACCGGTTTCGGCACTGACGGGTGACAGAATCGTAGGGTGTTGTGCCCGGTGATCGAGCAGGTATAGCCCAGAGCCTCGGCATACAGGATGACCTCCCGCGCCCCTTTGCGAAACCGCCGCTTCATGCTGCCTGCTCCACCGGGCGATAGGCCGCCAGATACGCGTCCAGTTTCAGGTCCGTCGTCGGACGTCCCAGCCGCGCCGCTTCCTCGGCCCAGCGCCGCCGGGCCTGTCCGTAATCGCGGTTTTCCTCGAACATCACGGAAAATGCCCGCTGGTCTGCCGCCAGATCGGCGCGGGCCTGCACCTCCCATGCCGGGATTTCCCGCTGGGGCGCAGGCTCCGGTGCGTTGATGAGGGATTGTTCCCATGCCGCCCGGATCGCCGCCTGGAACGCGCCCATATGCTCCGGTGCGCTGTCCATCGTGGCCCGGTGCGCCTTGACCGCCTCGATCAGCAGGTCAGGCGGACAGCCCTGCTCCAGCCATTTGCGCACCGCCGGATACTGGTTGCGTGGCCCGCGCGTAAATCCCGCGACCTCGATCACACGCTCGACCGTGGTGGCGATGACCTTGGGCGGAACCGTCACGGCCTGCACCGGCTGTTCGGTTTGGGCCGCCGGGTTTTCCGGTTCGTCAGGTGTAGATGTAGGTTTTAGATTAATATCTCTATCTATACCTATATCTAACGGAACCGAAAAACCCGATCTGGAAACCGAAACCCCGGAAACCGAAACCGATTTCGGTTTTTGGTTTGGGTTCTGGGTTTCGACACTTTCCGCACCCGGCAGCGACCGCATCAGGGGCATGTGCCGCTGGCGCTGGGTGGCCTCGGCCTCCTGCGCACGCCGGATCCGGGCCTGTTCACGCGTCTCCCCCTTGCGCGGCCGGCCGCCTGCGCTGCCATTGGCCTTGGCCGTCACGCTCCGCAGCGTCGCGTCCGGCGCAATCTCACCCGCCGCCTGGGCAGCCTCGAACCGGCGCAGCGCCTCGTCCCGTTCTTCCCGCCGCCGCGCACGGTCCTGCCGCCGCAGTTCACGCGCCAGCAGGTGGGGGCTGTACAGCGCCCCCTCATCGTCACGGGCGGCGAACCCCCACTGCTCGATCACCGGCAGGGTGCGCGCCAGCACGTCGGGCTGTTCACAGATGAACGCAGCCACCTCCTGATCCGACAGCAGGTGCCCGCCACTGCGCAGCACGATCATGCGGTGGGACCGCAATGTATCGACCAGGGAATGGGCCACGCCGCGTGCCTCGGCGGGCAGAGACCGGATCAGGTTCCACGCGGGCACGCCCGCCAGATCAAACTCGGCAATCGTCGGCAGTAACGTCATGACGGATCCTGCCTCCCCGGTAGGAGCGGGCAGTCCCGGCACTGGTCCGCGCACTTGTCTTTCAGGCGCGTGATCTCATCGCGGGCCTCGCGCAGCTGCTGGCGGTCGCCGACGAAACGCAGCACAATGCCTGCCATCCCGTCACGCAGCGCATAGATGCGCACGACAAACAGGCTGATCGACGGCATGTCGCCCCGGTCGTAGCGCAGGCCGAAATTGCGGCCGTACTCGATGGCAATACCGCGCGGGATTATTCGTCCGGGCATCGCTTGCCTTCCTCTACCAGGCGGAAAATCTCATCCCGCAGTTCGTCACATTCGGACATCAGTTTCACCAGTTCCTCCCCGCGCGGCGTGGCGGTCCCGGCAATCCATTTCTGGACGGTGCGCGGGCTGCGTTCGATATCGCGTGCGAGGATTTTTGCGCCGTTCCTGATGCGCCCATATTTGCGTCGCAGGACACTGCAGATGGTGTCGCGATAGGCTGCGGCGATCATAAAACGACTCTTTTGGGTACTTTGCGCACAAGCCTTTTCCACGAAAATCCTCCATGATCTCGATTATTCCGAGTCGAGATAAGGGTTTTTCTGGAAAGGAGACAGCACAATGAAGCGGCGCATGACCCATCCATCGCGGGTGACAGACGGGGCATGCGCCGCAAACCAACAGATGGGAACATCATCATGATGCAACTCCATCTTTCTCGGTTTCGGTACGCTCATCCGCACGCGGCTGGCGGAAAACACGCACCGCATGTTCACCACACCACACACGACGCACGCACGCAGGCCTGCCGCAGAACGCAGGACGCACGTCACGCCGCACGTCCCCGTCGATCCACTGGCAGGTTGCGCCGCTGGTCATGGCGGTGGGTGAGGGGATGGACATCAGAAGCCAGCGGGCATCGTCCAGTGGACGGTCGGGAGAGACCCCGCCACGCCGGTTTCAACGTGACAGCGACAACCCACCACCCACAGGATAGTGAGCGCCATTTCTATCTGGGCAAAACAAGATTTTTCTTCGGCACTGATATGCCGCATTCCATTCCTTGGAAGGATGACGCAGATCCTCGGCACACGTGTACCGGTATCAGTGGCTTCCACGCTCCCACCTACAAAATGCAGCATCTTGAGCACGGGGGTGATAGCCTGCACCGACTTTGCGATCGTGGCACGTTTATCTTCAGGCATCGCAGGGCAGTCACTTTCTGCCTGCGCATCACCAGCCGACGCATCCGGTGCCGAAGCCGCATCGGCATCGGGCCGGGGGCGGCCGCCCTGTTTGTCCTCGTCATCATGGACATGCGCAGGGGGAGCCTCTGCCACTGGCGGCTTGCCGCGCAGGACATATTCATGAAACCTGTCCGCACGATCGATGATGGATCCGGTCAGATCGTAATACGCGCTGACTTTTCCATATGGCGCCTCGATTGCCGCCTGCAGGCACCACAGCCTGGTCTTTTGTCCGGCATCCATGAAATCATAATCCATGATGTCTCTGTTCCTGTAGCAGTGGGGAAACTGGGGAGCGCACCGGCTCGACCGCACAGGCGGGAGCACGCGGTGCATATGTCTGTCGCGCGGGCGCACGAGCGCCCTTGCGGACCGGTCGATTGCCCGACCGGTCCGCTTGGCCCACCATGGTTGTTGCAACACACACCATGGAGGATTCGCTTTGTCCGACGACGCCAAAATGAGCCCGGAAGTCGCCGACCTGATTTTTGTGCTGAACGGCATGATCGAAGCCGCGATGCCGCACCTTTCCAAGGAGGCGCAACTCGATATTGGCGACATGCTGCTCGACCTGAGCACACGCACCAAAGGCACGGACCTGATGAAACACATCGCAGGATCGTTCGGGCATCATTTTCCCACTCGCTCCTAGCTACCCGATTGATCGATCGGGCGTTTTCTGGCCCTGAAGCTTTTGAAAAGCGCGTTGGAAATGAAATTTGCTTCCAACTGCTCACGGACGGAGCGGTCAGCTTCATAGGGGGCAGGCTCGGGAGTGCCGGGGGCAACCTGATGGATTGCTGCCATCACCCTCTCGATCTCCATGTCAAGGTCGGAGCCTGTTGCCCTGCTCTGGGCAATGACAGCGGGTCCATATTCCACGACATCAGCGCAATCGCGCCGTTTGCGCTTCAGCACCGTGACGATGGCCAGCAGGTCTTCGACCAGCTGGTCCCGCTGGACAGGCGCAAGCGGCGGTGCGAAAGGGATAAACCCGTCAACGCCCCACCGCCCGCCCACGGTCACACGCGCAGATGCCGGGTCTTTCCGTGTGCCTGCGGCCTGTCCCGTCCGCCATTCTTCGGCGCGGCCCAACCCCTTTTCCAGCCATTCCGGCGTGACCTTTGTCGGATCGACGGGACGGGCACGCCTGTCCTGCTGGGGAAGGCGCAATCTGGCCCGCGCCGTGCGCAGGTTGGCGATTGTGCGGGCGATGATTTGACGTACCGTCATGCTGCCCCCCGACCAGTCATGGCCACACGGGCAATCAGCACCATCGCGAACGCATCGCGGCCCTCGGGCCGCGTATCGAAATACGAGCGGGTCAGCCGTTCGGTCCGTTCCGCCGGAGAATTCGCGGACATGTCGCGGCGGATGCTACGTTCAGCATTCGCCATGTGTCCTCGACCCGGTGCACCGAGGGATGGCGTGACGCCATCCCTCGCATCCTCTACCCTGTCGGCTTCCAGACCAGAGACAGGAGAGGAACCACGTGAACCAGTATCGTTTGACGGAGCTGCGGGTCCATTGGACGGCCCAGCAGGGCTATCGCATTTCGGGCACCGTGCAGGTCCTGGCAGATCGGGATCATTTTTTTTCAGATCAACACAGTGCTGGAATGTTGTCGCTTGTGTCGTCCCAAACGCCAGATCCTGTCGCGGAACTAAAATTCGATTGCCAGCTTCCAGCCCTTCCAGCCACGACGGAAGATGAATGGAATGATTGGGCGACTTCCTACCTTCGATCGTTGTTTCCAGCAGCTTGACCAACGCAACCATCTGCCGCGTGCTGATCAGGAATGTCCGATCAGTGTCGTGGTTGATGGTGCCCTGACGACCAAATTCGATGCCGATGATGGTGCGATCGTGCTGAATCATGCTGCCTCCCGTTGTTCTGTTCTTGATGTCGCACGACCACCTTCACGGGCTGGTCGATTGCCCGACCAGCCCGCTTGGTCCACCATGGTTGTTGCAACACACACCATGGGAACTGGTAGATGGCTCAATTTTTTGTAGTTGTATTTGCGATTTCCGCATTCATTATTTCTTATTTTTTGGGAACCGGATTTTGGGCAAGCATAGGAATTACGATTTTCATCGCCATTGTATGCTTTGTCCTGCTCATTCGCATCCTTGCGCGCATGGGCAAGGATCTGCCAACCGATGCTGATGCACCATCGAACGGGGGCGAACGGATCGAGCCGCCCACCTCTCGTCGTCGTGGCACGGTCCAGCAGACCTTCGTGGAGAAGGTGCAGAACGCTCGTGTCATCATCGATTACAAAGACGCGAATAAAACGGAGACGCAGCGGACGGTCGACGTCAAAAACTTCGATTTCTACGTCAATCGCGATGGGACAACGATCATCGTTGACCTCAACACCTATTGTGAACTGCGCAACGCGCCGCGCAAATTCAATTATAGACGCATTATCGAGGCTTCCGATGCAGAGACGGGAGAGACAATCCCCAACCTGGGCGCGTGGCTTTGGGCACGTCGCGTATGACGACAAAACCGAGGTGATGAAAAGAGGCGCCAAGTTGCTACGTGCAGCGCCAATCCATGAGGAGGATTGGCGTTTCATGCCGCCGCTCCCCGCTGTTCGCCCTGACTGGAGACCGTTTTGGATTGGAATGATGACACACCAAAAATGTCTGGCCGGATGTCGCTCGGGCTAACACCAAGATGTCTCGCAATCGTTTCCACATGCCGTTTAGGAACACGATTCCATTGGCATACTGCTCCCGGCGTGACGCCGCATAAAGCAGAGATGCGCTTCACAGCACCCTTACGTGACAGGGCTTCGGAAAGGATCGTGTCTCTCATGAGTTACAGAACTAAACCATGTTTAGTTTTATATGCAAGCGCGTTTAGTGGTGCATCATGCGCGGGTCTGGCATCGCCTTAACCCATGTCAAAGACACGCAAGCCTGTGAGCCCGGATGCAGTTGCGATCGGCACCCGCATCCGCGATGCCCGGAAAGCAAAGGGTCTTTCCCAAGAAACAGTAGGTAGTCTGCTGGGCATCACCGGGGTGATGATTCTTGCCTATGAAAAAGGTCGATCACGCATTTCGACCGAACTCTTGGGCAAGATCGCAGATATTACAGGCGTGACAATGTCATTTCTTTTAACAGGTGATATTCCCGAAGAACGGAAAAAAGCTCATACAGATGTCGAACTGGAGGCGTTAGAGGCGATCAGATCGCTTCCTCCTGAAAAGCAAGAAAAAGCTTTGGACGCGTTTAAGGCCTTAATCAAAGCAATCACGGAAACGTGAACATATAGGCTAATCTACGTTTAGCTTTCTCTTGCCTGTAAAACTAAACGGTGTTTAGTTTTCTCCATCGCCACCCGCGATGGAGGTTTTTTCGTGTCGATCGCTATTCTCAATCCCAGAGGCTCCGGCGCGTCGCCAGTGCGCCCCGATGCCCTGCAGGCTGCCGCCAACCACCGACAGGCCGCCGCCCACGCATTGCGCAGCGTCCTGCCGCAGCAGGCATGCGACGGCATTGTCCTGCTGATGTCCGAACGCCGCGCCATCCGCGCGGCCATGGCCCACCTCGAAAGCATGATCGTCGAGGAGGAGGCACAGCTCGCCCGCTTCGCGAGGCGTCACGTCGCCGGCCGCCTGCTCCTGACCGGGCGAGGTGCGGCATGACCCACGATTTCACGCCCGTGCCCGCAAAGGATCTGGTCGAACGCCTGTCGCCAACGCTACAGGCTGCCGCGCTCAACCTGCATTCCCAGTTCCGTACGTTCTTCCTGACGGTCAGGGATCGGCGTGCGGCGGGGCAGCCTGGTGTCGCACGCTCCCACGCCCGTCAGGCCGACGCCCGCCTGCGGGATCTGGAGGACTTGGTCATGGCGGCGTTCCATGTGGAAGGCCCGGAGATCGAGGCCCAGAACTGGGAACGTCGCAAAGGCGGGAAAGTCCGGTCATGAGACTGAAAGATCTGGAAAAAGTGCAGGCCCTGCGCGACATACTCAACTGCACCATGCAGGCGTTCGACGAGGTCGCCCAGTCGCCGCATAACCGTTTTCCGCTCAAGTCGCCGTACGGTTCCCGCGGCGTTATCGCCGAACTGTCGGGATCTGATGTCCTACCCATTTTGGGCAGGAAGGCAGCAGGGCTTGTTGTCGAACTGACGGATCTTGGCGTCGACATGTCCGAGGCTACGAGTCCGCACCTGACCCCGTATCTTATGGCCATCAGGCATCCGAAGCCGGAGACGAAAACGGAAACGGCGTCCGCAGATAGCGGGGAGGCGCAGTCATGAGTCGCCGCAATCTTTATATGGGCGCACGCCGCGCACTGGCAGCTGTAGTCCGCGAACATGACGCCGACGACGGCGCAGACGCCGATTACAAAGTCGTCCTGAATCTGGATGCTGCGCGCGCTCTGCTGGCAGGTTACCCGCCACCGTCGGATCCGCATGGCAGCGCCGCATGTTTCTCCGCCCGCTACGTGCCTTTTCTGCGCGCCGTGCTGGACCCGGCACCATGGGATACCAGGTATTGTGGCATCACCGTACTGCCGCACCCGGATGGTGGCGTTTCCCTGTTCGCGACCAACAATCGGGTAATGCTGATTGCGCATGACCGCACCGGGAGCGTGACAGCTGACGGATGTCGTGTCGTGATGAGCAAGGCCGCGATGGATGCCTGCAATCCGCCCGCACCCTTTGAACTCTGGTTTGAGGGGGAGGATATTCCGGTCGCGCCTGTGCCAGACTATGCGCTCCCGGGAGACGTTGTGTGCGCTGGCGTGTCCATGATCGTCATGCCACAGGGGCAGCCGGAACAGGCCGAGCCGGATAACGGCGGCGCACTGTATGCCAAGGGGCTGGAAACAGACCACTGGCGCGGCGGAGACCGGAGAGAGGCTCCTTTCGACTGGCGTGGCTTTATGCCGAAGTTCGGCATAAAGGGGACATCGCAGAAGCCCTGCGCCGTTACCAGCGTCACCCAGACTGTCGTGGCGGCAGCCATGGCCGCTGCCGATCCCGAGCATGAAACGCTGGTATGGGATATCCGCTCAACGGGAGAGCAGATCACCTATATTCCGAGGCAGCGGGATGATCTGCTGATTATCGTTGCTACAGCCAGAAACCCGGTAAGCGATCCGCAGATCCCTGCATGGGCTTTGCGGGCGATGGAGAAGACCAAGGCACCTGCCCAGGCGCAGGAGGCCACGCCATGACCCCGCTGTCCGACCGGCAGGTCGAACGCCTGCGCGACCGCCTGCCAACGGCCGAGGAGGTCGTGGCCTACGCCCTGCTGTTTTCCCTGATCTGGGGTGCCCTGGTGCTGCTGTTCGTCGGGTGCCTGCCATGATCGCGGCACAGCAACTCGACCTTGTCGAATATATCGCATCGCTGTGCCCGGCCCCGGCCGTAACAGTGCCGGACCATGTGCGCCAGCTGCTACCGCCGCGCCCCGCGCACTGGCGGCGGCTGGTCAGTGATATCCCGATGGACGAAACCTATGTCTACGCCACGCCCCGGTGGACCGGCGTGGTGGTTGACGTGATCCGGCACCTGACCGGTTCCGACATGCTGTGCCGTGACGGGACCATAACCCGATATCAGGGCGCCTACGCGCGTCGTTACCGCCTGGTGTTGATGTCGCTGCCTGACGCCATCGCCCTGAACGAACGCTGGCCGCTGCTGCCAAGGCAGGACGCGCAGGAATATTGGCCACTGCTGACATTCGCCACCACCGATCAGATCGATCGGACTGATACACGCACGCTGTTGCAGGAAATGATGGGGGAGCCGGTATGACCCGCCTGCAGACACCACCCGAAATCGCCGATCACCTGATGACGGAAGCCGAGGCCCGGACGTTCCATTTCCGGAAACCATCCGGCGGATCGGCCTACTGGTTCAACCTGACGTGGATACGCGGGAAACTGATCCTATCCGGTGATTTCGGCGATATCACCCTGACCTGTTTCCCCGCATGCGCGACGTTTGCGGGTGCCATCACATGGGCGGTCGACGCCGAGTTCGAATACCTGATGGAGAAAACAGGGGAGCGCCGGTCCTATGACGAGGCACGCACGCTGGAGGAAATTATCGCCTGGGCGAACGCGCCCGTCATCGAGGAACTGAACGGCACCGAGAGACGGCGCGACGTCCTGGTCGAAAAAGATGGCCGCAAACGGTACGAGGTCATCTGCACGAAACTGCGCGACGGTTATCGCCACGCCTGCCAGGACTACCGCCGCGCGGTCGCGGCAGGCACGCGGGACGATTGCCGCACCGGCCTGGAGGAGACGGATCCGCGCAGGTTTACCCTGCAGGTTCCCGAGGATGCGGTCACGTCCATGTGGTTCGACAAACCCGATGTCAGCCGGTTCTACAGTTACGAGCCGTGCTGGGATCGCTGGTTGAGTCTGTGGCGGGATACATACGGTCGCGACTGGAGCGGGCTGCCGCAATATGACCCGCCGTCCATGGTCACCACACATATGGGGCGCTGGAGCATCAAGGATGAACTGGAGCGCCGTCTCACTGACCCCGGCAGAGCCGATCTGACCTGCCTGTGCGAGGGTAGCGTGGAGGAAACCTACGATTACACCTATTCGCAGCGGCGACAGATCGGGGCCGTCCAGTTCGCCTGCCGCAAAATCATCGAGGCTGGCCTGGTAGATGCCGGGGAGTGCGCGGCATGAGCCAGAAAAACGTCATGGCGCGCATCAGGAAACTGCTGGCGCTGTCCAAATCGGGCAACCCGCACGAGGCGGCCGTCGCCCTGGAGCGCGCGCAGCAGCTGATGCGCGAACATGCCATCGGCGAGGACGATCTGGAACTGTCCGGCATCGGCGCGTTCCGCAGCCATCTGCCTGGCATGGCGAAATTGAGGCCCGCGCAATGGCAGGGGCTCCTCGCTGGCATGATCTGCCGGACGTTCGGCGTGCGCGCAATGTTTGTGGTGGGGGAAGGGGCGTTCAGGTTCTACGGCAGGATCGAGCGTGCAGAGCCTGCGGCCTACACGCACGCGGTCTTGGGACGTCAGCTGCGCGAGGCGCGGGCCGACTTCCTGCGGAACCAGAACAAACGGATCAAGCGGACCACCAAGATCGCCCGTGCCGACAGTTTTGCCGAAGGGTGGATCTATGTGGTGCGATCCAAGGCGCAGGCCCTGTCCATCCCGGCTACGGAAATGCAGCTGATCGAGACATGGGCCGCGCGGGAATGCGGGAAAATGGACACGGTAAAAACACGCGAGGCGCGCGATGTGCGCGGATCTGGCGGTGCCTTCATGTCTGGCGCCATAGCCGGGCAATCCGCCCAGTTGCACACCCCGATGCGCGCCGGTCAGCAGCCTCTGGCGCTGGGGAGGGGATGACGATGGACGTCACTCATTTTGTCGTGCCGGGGAAACTGACACCCGACCAGGAGACAGCCATTCGGTGTGAAGTGCTCGGTGCCCCCATTCTCGGTCCCGCCGACATGTTCGCGCGCATGGTCAAAATTGTGGGTAGTCCCGTCCAGTCGCGCGCGGATGTGCAATCCGTTGCATGGATGACGAAGGCGTCCAAAGGGATACCGACCGTATGCCGGGACGTCACCGTCAACGTCCCGTATGACCGCCGCAATTATGATGATCTGGTGTTCCGCTCGGATATGGAAGCGCTGGTTACGCAGATACGGAAGAATGAGCGGGAGCGATGTGCTCGTCGCTGCGAAGAACTGACGCCAACAACCGATGCCGCCAACACGTCCGCCCATCTAAACAGCACATATTGGGCGATGAAACGTGCCTGTGCAGAAATCCATGCCCTTACTGATGATGAAGATCACATGATGTTAAACGCGGCCATTCAGGAAGGCGAGCCGCGAGGTCGCGAAATAGAACGCGCGGATCTTTATGCTGTGCCATTCGATGTCGTGCAGGCTGTTGCCGAATTACCTGATCGCACATCACCGGATGGGGATCCGGAAATGATGCGAGTCACGGCCAAGGAGCTGCTCGGCATCGTACGCTCTGCGATTGACGCAGCCATGAACGCGGAGAACGGCAATGGCTGAGTCGGTTCTATTTCGCGGCCTGTCGTTCGGTCGGGAGGTTTACGACGTCGAGATCCATGGCATGGGAAATGGTCAGTTTATTGGACTCGTGAAAGAGGACGGTGGCCCCTGCCGGATCGCATTCCGGGGCAGCACCGTGGTGCGCGACGGGCGCAAGGTCGCGCTGGCGCGTGGATCGTCTGCCTGGGTGGAGAGCAGGAAGATGGATGAGGGGAGTAAGGGGAATGACTGAAGAATCGACAGGAGGGCCAAACTTGGATCAGTTGCTAACAGCAAAAGAGGTCGCGTCGCGCTTGCGGGTCACGATCCGGACCCTTTACCGCCGAATCGATGATTCGGGGTTCCCCTTGCCGATCCGCTTGGGTCCTAACTGCGTCAGGTGGAATGAAACCGAGGTGCAGCAGTGGATCGACCGACGGCGTGAACTGAGTATGGCGGCCTAACCCACGGAAACCGAATGGGGGTATCTAAAGGGGTATGTGTTTATAACTGTTTTGAAAAAACAGATATAAAACAACACGATAACTATTTAGATTGGCGGACATCCCCTCCGCCAACTTTCCCCAAAACACAATCAATCCGATGCACGATGCCGGTATCCCGGTCGTCTGTGCCGTTTTTCGTTCCGTCCAGCCAGATGGCGTATGACGGGCGTGAAGCGTGGGCCGCGTGCATCATGCGAGGGTCCGACCGGTACGCTGTCCGACTTCCGGGGGCGATGGAAAGTGCCGGGGTCATATTTTCACTTTATTTTCCTGTGAATGGTGACATGTGGATGCCGGGACGGGGCACGTTGTGCCTGTCCTTCAGGTATGACCATGTCTGGCGGGACAATTTTTTCCGGTCCCGTCTGTAAAACGCGTCAAGGTTGGTAAATTGCACGATTCTAGAGAAAAAGTTGTCATCATTACCGGCGGTTCATCAGGAATCGGCCGATGCACGGCCCGGCTTTTCGCCTCCCATGGCTGGAAAGTCGGCATCATCGCCCGTGGTGCCGCCGCGATGCAGGCAACGGCGCAGGACGTGCGTGAACAGGGCGGATGCGCCGCCACCGTGGAAGCCGACGTGACGGATGCTGCCGCGCTGGCGGCGGCGGCAGAGAGCATCATCGCGCAGTTGGGGCCGGTTGACGTCTGGATCAACTGCGCGGGCACCGGCATTTACGGACGTTTTGACGATGTGCGTGAAAACGAATTCCAGCGCGTGACCGATGTCACCTACCATGGCACGGTCAACGGGACGCGGATCGCCCTGCGGCACATGCGCCCGCGTGGACAGGGGTGTATCGTCAATGTCTGTTCCGCCATTGCCTTCCACGGTGTGCCGCTGCTGTCGTCCTATGCCGGGGCAAAGGGGGCCGTGCGCGCCTTTACGCAGGCGATCCGCGGGGAACTGCGCCTTGAAAAAAGCCCTGTGCGCATATGCGCCGTTTTCCCTGCGGCAATGAACACGCCCTTTTTCAGCCATGCGCTGAGTCACATGGGATGGCCCGCACGCCCGGCCAAGCCGATCTACCAGCCGGAGGTCGCGGCGGAAGGGATCTGGCTTGCCGCCCGCAGCAATCATTCCGAACTGTTCATCACCGGCACGACCGAACTCTTCTCCCTTGCCACGCGCTTCATGCCCGGCGTCATCGGATGGTGCGTCAGCCAGTTGGGCATGGAACGGCAGTTGACGCGTGACCATCGCGCCATCGAACTGTGCGAACCGACCCTGTTCCAGCCGTCCGATCGCGTGCGGGGCGGCAGGGGGCCATTCAACCACCAGGCGCGGGGATGGAGCCTTCAGGTCTGGCTGCTGGGGCTGCGTCAGGAAATCTCCATGCGGATAAGGAAGGTATTGCGCATGAGGCACTGAGCGCCATTCCCGTGTGCCGCGCGGGTTCGTATTTCTGCTGCCGGGTATGAACGATTCCCGAAATCGGGCGTTGGAGGGACATACCGTCATTTCAGGCAGGGGAGCACGAGATGAGATGCATGGCACTCAGCGCGCTGGGATTCTTTTTCGCCGGGGGCATCAACAATGCCTACGCGCTCCCTGCCTCGCCCGTCCCGGTCGTGATGACGGCGCCTAGGTGTGGGGCAGGGCTGCCTGTGTCCGCGCACCGGCATCAGGGGCACGACGGGGGCAGGCAGTGCCTTCCCATCCATGCGTCGGGCCGTGCCGGCTAAGGAAGCGGATGACGGGACGGGGAGGCTGGCGGGGGATTTCATGACCTGCCACCGCGTGGATTTCGTGCTAGGCTCGGGCGGTTTCCAAACGCAGCAAAGTCCCGTCGTGCAGCATGCCCCCCAGACATTCCTCCCGTTCGGGCCGCGATTCCCTGTCGTCGCATCCTTCCGTCTCAGGGAATCCGGCCACATCTGAACGCGACGGGCGGCGGGCGTGGTGGCGTGGGGCGGGGGGCGTGCTTGCCGCATGCTCCCTTCTGGTGTGGGGACATGCGCCTGCCCGGGCCGAGGACATGATCGACAATGTGCTGCCCGCACGTTGCGTGGCCCATGTGATGAGCGTGCCGCTGATGTCCCATAGCGGCAGCCCGGTCATTCCCGTGGTGATCAATGGCAAATCCGGCCTGGCCTATGTCAGCTTCACGCAGGAAGACATCGGGGTATTCGCGGACCCTGCCATGGATTACCCCATTGGCAAGACGTTCCAGCTCCAGACCATTGCCGGGCAGAGCTATTCCTTCGCAACCACGATCAAATCCCTCCATATTGCGCAGGGGGTGGCCGAAAATGTGCCTGCCATCGCGGTCGGGGACAGGCTGGAGACCATAAATGACCAGCCGGTGCTGGGCATCATTGGCTACAGCGTGCTGAGCAATTATGACGTGCTGCTTGATTTCGTGGCGAAGCGGATGATCCTTTTCCGCCTGTCGGATGCGCCGGGCTGCACCGCCATGCCGCAATGGCTGGGGGCGGGGGTGACGCCGGTCACGCTGCTTCCCAACGCCCGGGGCGTGCTGACGGGGGTGGAACTGAAGGTCGGGGACGTTCCCCTGCGGCTGGAGGTGGAGCCGGGGTCCAACGCATCGGTCGTCCGTCAGAAGGATGCGCGCACGATGGGGCTGACCCGCGCCACGCTGCATGATGACCCGCATGTGCGGACCGTGGTGGGGCGTGTCCTTGTCGGGCACCGGCACCATTTCGACAATGTGACGATCGGGGAGTGGAAGGACCGTTCCCTGGACGTGAATGTGGAAAAGGCGAAATACAACCTTCTGGGCATGGATTTCCTGCGCAACAGGCGGGTTCTGATGGCCTTTCCGCAAGGCGTGCTGTACCTGACGCCACCATCAGCGAGCAGGGACAGGGATCCGCGAATCCCGAGCGCGCTTGCAACGCATCTGGCGACGGCCACCGTCCACGAAACGGATGGCACGACCCGATAGGGACATATATGGACAAGAGGCAACCTTGCGACGTGACCATCCCTGATGGGGTGATGCCCGGACTGCGCCATGACCCGGCCCGGTTCATGGCGTGGTATGTCCGCCGTCACCTCTGGGCGCACCTGCTGGTCATGGCGATGGTGACGCTGGCGATGGGATGCGGGGTCAGCACGTCCTACATCATCCGCCACCTGGTCAATGCGATGGCCGCATCCCCCCGGCCGGACATGGCGGTGGTGTGGTCCATGGTCGGGGTGTTCTGCGTGGTCATCTTCATTGATGGCTGTGCATGGCGGGTGGCGGGATGGATGGCATCGGGCCTGTTCGTGCAGGTCGGGGGCGATATCCGCCGCGACCTGTTCCGCTACCTGAGCGGACATTCCGCCGCCTATTTCGCCGAACGCATGTCCGGCGCCCTGTCCGCGCGGATTTCCACGGCGGCGAACGCGGTCTTCAGCCTTGAAAACCTGACGGCGTGGACGCTGCTGCCTTCCGCGCTGAACATCCTCATGTCCATTGCGATGCTGGTGACCGTCAGTCCGTGGATGGCGCTGTCGATCGTGGGCATGACGGTCGGGGCGGGGCTGCTGATCTTCCTGCTGGGCACCAGGGGGCGCAGCCTGCACCGTGACTACGCGACGCAGGCCGCGGAAAATGATGGCGAGATGCTGGATATCGTCAACAACATGCCGCTGGTGCGGGCCTATGGCATGACCGCGCGTGAATGCCTGCGCATGGGCCAGCGCATCCGCAACGAGACCGGGCTGCATCGCCGTTCCCTGCGCTACCTTGAAAAACTGCGGATGTTCCATGCCGGCCTGACGATGTTCATGACGGGTGGGCTGCTGCTCTGGGTCGTAGTGCTGTGGCACCTGCATCGCGCCACGATCGGCGATGTGGTCATGGTGACGACGCTGGGGTTCGTCATTCTCAACTGCACCCGCGACCTCGCCTTCGCGCTGGTGGAGGCGGTGCAGCATGTCTCCCGCCTGTCGGAGACGCTGGAAAAACTTCTCCTGCCGCATGAAACCGCGAACCACCCGCTGCCGTCGCGCACCCTGCCGGAGCGTGCCCATGGCCATGTCAGCATACGCGATGCGTGCTTTGCCTATCCGGGGGGGAAGCCGGTCCTGTCGCACTTCAGCCTTGAAATCCGCGCCGCCACGCGCGTCGGACTGGTGGGGCAGTCGGGGTCGGGAAAAAGCACCCTGCTGGCCCTGCTGCAACGGCAGCGTTTCCTGCAGGAAGGGCAGATCCTGATCGACGGGATCGATATCCTTGACCTTGATGAAGGCAGCATGCGCGGCTGCATGGCCGTCGTCGCGCAGGAGGTGGCGCTGCTGCGCCGTTCCGTGCGCGACAACATCCGCTACGGGTGCGACACGGCCAGTGATGCGCAGGTGATCGCCGCGGCCTCCGCTGCGGGATGCCTCGATTTCATCATGGCGATGCCACAGCAGTTCGATACCATCGTGGGCGAACGCGGTGTCATGCTGTCCGGTGGGCAGCGCCAGCGAATTGCCATCGCGCGCGCCTTCCTGCGCAATGCCCCGATCCTGATCCTTGACGAAGCGACAAGCGCGCTGGACAGCCAGAGTGAAAAGCACGTGCAGGACGCGCTGGACCGCCTGCAGGCCGGGCGGACCGTCATTGCCGTGGCCCACCGCCTGTCCACCCTTCAGGGTTTCGACCGGATCGTGGTGATGGACCATGGGCGCATCGTTCAGGATGGCAGTGTTTCCGAACTTGAAAACACGCCGGGCCTGTACCGCGATGTCCTGATGCGTCAGGACACCACGATGCCGGTTGCCTGAGGTCGCGCGCGGGGCGCGATGTTCAGTGCGTGGAGGAGATCCGCGCCTGCGCCTGAAGCATCTCCCCCAGCGTTTCGTAAATGCCCTGCGGCGCGGGGGAGGGGAGGTGGAAGGTCAGCCTGCCCCCCGGTGGCAGGTTCAGCGACAGGAAGACTTCCTTGCGTGTCCTGTCCGTGCCGAGTTCCCATTGCGTGACGTCATAGACCGGGTTGGGCTTCCCCCCGCCCACGGCCTGACAGTCGGATGCCAGCTTGGCAAACAGGGGCAGGCAGTTGACAAGCTGCGCAGGGGGCACAGACAGGTGCACCCTTTCGCCATCCGTGTCCTCGACTTCCAGGACGACCCTGCTGCCATCGGGGGAGGGGCGGCCCCCCAGTATCTTGCTGATATTCAGGTGGCGGGGGGTATCGCTCATGGAAATGGCCTGCTGCTGCTTGGATGAAAGCCGGAGCATATCCCATCGACGCCCATCGATACAGGGGCAGGGCCAGTGGTGTCGCCCCGCTATTTACGATGCCCTGGGGCTGCGCGATAAGGGCGCTCCGGCTTTCCCCTTCCTTTGTCATCTGAGGCCCCATGATCCGTCTCGACACCATCAGCAAGCATAACGGTCATCGCGTGATCTTTGTCGATGCCTCCGCGGCCCTCCAGAAAGGGGAGAAGATCGGGCTGGTCGGACCCAACGGGGCAGGCAAGACAACATTGTTCCGGCTGATCACGGGGCAGGAGGAGCCCGATGAAGGGCAGGTCCTGACCGAACGTGGCATCACCGTGGGTTTCTTCAATCAGGACGTGGGGGAAATGGCGGGCCGCAGTGCGGTTGCCGAGGTGATGGACGGCGCCGGGCCTGTTGCCGTGATCGGGGCCGAACTGTCGGAACTGGAAGCGGCCATGGCGGACCCGGAGCGCTTTGACGAACTGGACGCCATTCTCGAACGGTTTGGTGAGGTGCAGAGCCGTTTCGAGGAACTGGGCGGCTATGCCCTCGAAGGGCGCGCGCGTGAAGTCCTGCACGGTCTGGGCTTCAGCCAGGAGATGATGGATGGAGACGTTGGCCGCCTGTCCGGCGGATGGAAGATGCGCGTGGCGCTGGCGCGCATCCTGCTGATGAAGCCGGACGTGATGCTGCTGGATGAACCGAGCAACCATCTTGACCTCGAAAGCCTGATCTGGCTGGAGCAGTTCCTGGCCGGCTATGACGGTGCGCTGCTGATGACCTCGCACGACCGTGCCTTCATGAACCGGGTCATCAACAAGGTGATCGAGATTGACGGCGGCGTATTGTCAAGCTTTTCGGGCGATTATGAATTCTATGAACAGCAGCGCGCCCTGAACGCAAAGCAGCAGCAGGCGCAGTTCGACCGCCAGCAGGCCATGCTGGCGAAGGAAGTCGCCTTCATCGAGCGTTTCAAGGCCCGCGCGTCCCATGCCGCGCAGGTGCAGAGCAGGGTCAAGAAACTGGACAAGATCGATCGTATCGAACCTCCGAAACGCCGCCAGACCCTTGTCTTTACCTTCCCGCCCGCGCCGCGTTCAGGCGATGCGGTCGTCAACCTGCGCGGCGTGTGCAAGGCCTATGGCAGCCGGGTGATCTATCATGACCTCGACCTGCTGATCCGCCGGCAGGAACGCTGCTGCGTGCTCGGCATCAACGGGGCTGGCAAATCCACCCTGCTGAAACTCGTTGCCGGCACGACCGAACCGGACGCTGGCACGGTGACCCTCGGCGGTAGCGTCAGGATGGGATATTTCGCGCAGCATGCCATGGACCTTCTGGATGGCAACCTCACGATTTTCGAAACCCTGAACGCTGCCTTCCCGCTTGCCCCACAGGGGGCGCTGCGGTCACTGGCGGGCAGCTTTGGCTTTTCCGGCGATGATATCGACAAGCTGTGCCGCGTCCTGTCCGGCGGTGAAAAGGCCCGTCTGGTCCTGGCCCTGATGCTGTTCGACCCGCCGAATTTCCTGGTGCTTGACGAGCCTACAAACCATCTTGATATCGCCACCAAGGAAATGTTGATCGCGGCGCTGGCTGATTACGATGGCACGATGCTTTTTGTCTCCCATGACCGTCATTTTCTGGCGGCGCTTTCCAACCGCGTCCTGGAACTCACGCCCGAAGGACTCCATCGCTATGATGGTGGCTATACGGAATATGTTGCCCGGACCGGCCGCGAGGCACCCGGACTGCATGTCTGACGCCCCATCGCCGTGGCTGGAGGCAGGGATTTCGACGCATGGGACAAAGGCGCGATGCGGTCTGGATAACCGGTGCCTGACCCACTAGAAACAGTGGGACCAGCAGCCAGACGGAGTGATGCAGTGCTACGGAAACTTCAGGAACTAAACCAGGACCGTACGCTTCTTGCGAATGCAGGGATGTGTTTCTGTGTGATTGCCATGCTCGGCCTGGGGAACCTTGTCTGCCGTTTCGTGCTGCATACCGACATGTCCTACCTGATGCCCTGGCTGCTGGTTGGCGTGGTGTCCTATTTCTTCCTGCCGTGCCTTATCTTGTGGATCGCAACGGGAAAACCGTCCTGAAGACAGCGAAGGGCCGTGTTTCAGCGGCCTTCGCCCGGCAGGCCTGCATGGCGATCCTTTCCCCCTGTTCCTGACCGGTCGGGGGAAGGGAGGGGGCGGGAACGGCTAACACGTGCCGACATGTTGTCGTGCGGGATGGAAATGGAGCAGATGCCGCCGACTTCCCGGCTCAACGATGCAGGCACCCGTGTCAGCCTGACCGCACCCGCACCGCCTATCGAAACCGCGGCGTGACCGGTCGGGCCTGCGTGGACCGACCCGGCGATGTCATAGCCGAAGGAATCTGCTCAGGGGCGTTCGATCACGGGACATCAGAATCCATAGATGGATACCTTATGGAAACAGGAACCGTGCATTCGCCATGGACCGACATGCCTGCTGGCGATGCCGCATCCCGGTCATTAGCGGGGCGAAGGCCCGAAAACTCCGGGGGAAGCGGAGCCTAGTGGTTGTGATACTGCGCCAGCGCCATCTTGCAGGACTTGCCTTCCGCGCTCATGTTGTCCCCCTGGTTCGGGTCCACCTTGAGGGTAAGGCGCATCACCGCCGCGGAAAGGTGGGCGCCACTGGTATGGGCGGACACCTTGATGTTGATGTTGTTGTTGTTTTCCATCACCGCCCAGTTGCCGCCGCGTGCCATGGTGGCTTCGGCCTTCACCGCCCAGTAGGTCCCGTTCAGGTCCGGCAGGCGCGTCAGGTTATAGACGGAGCCATCGCCACGAATGTGGGAATACCCGATTCCCACGGCGCCACCGCCACGGATCCTGACGGGATAGGAATGCGTTCCATAGAACAGCCGTCCCTTGCCCCAGCTATACCCGCCCGCGACGGCAACGGATTTCAGCGAAAAGCACAGCCTGGCCATGGGTTGTCCCAGTGCGTCAGCAGCCCGGGCGGTCTGTGTGGTAACAAGGCCAGCCAGCAGGAGGGCTGGAATGCAGAAGAAGACTGGACGCACAATATGTTCCTGAAAAAATACGGCGGCAGGCCGGCATGGCGCGCGACAGGTGCGATACCCTCTCGCGGCCTCGAATACCGGGGAGTATCCTATTTGTCGTGCCATCGCCACCAAAAGGCAAGTGCCGATCCACACACACGCTCGGCAATAAACGATATATGACAATGAATTCATGAAGTTTTTGGCCTGACGGACTGCCGGGGCGGGTATCGGGCCGCACATATGCGCAAGGAGTGCCGCAATGTCGATGATCACAGTGTCATGGGGAGACCCGATGGTGCGTGGCAGGCTGGCCGCGATACGCCAGCGCGCGCCCTTCATATATGGCGTGACGAATTACGTGGCCGCGACGCTGAGCGCCAATGTGCTGCTGGCCATCGGGGCGGCACCCGCCATCGGGACCGCGCCCGGCTGGCCCGGGGCATTCGGCAGGTCTGCGGCCGCAGTCTGGATCAATACCGCCGCGCTGATGTCCACATCATCGCATGACATCGTGCATGTGGCTTCATGCGCGCATGAAGCGGGCGTTCCATGGGTGCTTGATCCCGTGGCTTTCGGGGCGGGCAGCGCGGAATATGACCGGATCGTCATGCGGTTGCTGGATTGCGCGCCCGCCGTGATCCGGGGGAACGCCAGCGAACTGATGGCCCTTGCCGGGGCGGATGGCGGCGGGCGGGGTGTGGAAACCGCTCATGGATCGCATGATGCGGTGCGGCATATCCAGACGCTCTCCAGCGAGAGCGGGGCGGTCGTGGCTGTCAGTGGCGCCACGGATTACATTGCATCGGGCGCCACGATTTTTGCGATCAAGGGGGGGGATGTCCGCCTGACACGTGTCACGGGCGCGGGATGTGCCCTCGGTGCCCTGATCGCAGCGTTCCTGCCCGTCAGTGATACGGCCGCTGAAGCAGCCTGTGCCGCCCACGCGACCTATGCTGAAGCCGCAGGGCGCGTGAAGACGGTTGGCACGGGTTCGTTCGGCGTGGGACTGCTTGATGAACTCTCCGTGCTGGCTGGCCTGCAATAGGACCCGGATGGCTGCATCCTATTTGGGGTGACCGCCCGGAGGGGATGCTCCTTCGGCCTCGCCAAGGTTGATGATGGCCTCATTGGCAAACGACACCATTTCCGAAGTGGGATGTTTGGCCGCTTCGTCCGTTTTCTGGGCAATACCGCTGGTCATGGTCTTCAGCGCTGCGACCTCGGCCCGGACATCATTGAGGATTTCGACCAGCGCCTGGTGGTCTTCTGCCGCGCGCTGGTCGGAGGCACGGCTGAGGACCGCATTCCCGACCATAAGCGCCGGAAGTGCGACGAGCTGGATACAGTTACTGATATATAGAAGGGTATTCTGCCATGCCGGCGCGGCAACCGGGATCAGGGAAAATACAAAAAAGGCGTAAACGCACCAGATGCTTCCGAATATGAAGGTCATCTTGACGGCTATCTGTTCATTGAGCCGCGTGAGGAATGGTGCCTTGGGAGCAGGTTGCATCGGTTTATGCGTCTCTTGCCTGAATGGAACATGGAATGAGGCGGGTATGGCGCAATCGCATGAAGGCCGCCTCCAGTTTGGGCATATTACGGTCAGCCTTCGGAGGGGTCTGCGCTGATTTTGATAATAGCAGTTATCCTGTTGGCCAACTCAATGTTATATTATATCGTTTCGTCTGGTATTCCCAAACAATGGCGGTGAAAAAGTTTCCTGCCAGAAGTGGCGGTAAACTGCGATTTGGATTCAAGCGGCCGTTCTTTTTTTCAAAAAAGTTTCATTTTTGGATTGACGGTGGTGGGTGAGGGGCCTATATCCCCGTTCACCGCTTCGGGGGCAGAAAGTTCTTGAGTTTAGCGGCCTGGTTTTCTAGAGTGTTTGGCCCGGTTGGGTTGACGGTTTAGGTGACCGGGGTTCATTGACAATAG
>NZ_POTC01000032.1 GCF_002906255.1 Novacetimonas maltaceti
AGGACGGGGCCACGGTGGAGGTGAAGGACTGCGAACTGGTCGGCAGCGCGGAGACCTATCCGCAGGTGACCATGATCTCCGGTGCTCAGGTGACGCTGTCGGGCTGCCGCCTGCGTGACGGGCTGAGCAATGCCGTATGGGTGAAGGAAAAGGGGCAGGCCAGCCTGACGGGTTGCACCATTTCGGGCTTTCACAAGGATTCGGCCATTGATGCGCGCGATGCCGGGTCGAAGCTTGTCGTGTCGGGTACGACCATCCGCGATGGAAAGCGTCCCATCTTGGGGCAGGACGGGGCCACGGTGGAGGTGAAGGACTGCGAACTGGTCGGCAGCGCGGAGACCTATCCGCAGGTGACCATGATCTCCGGTGCTCAGGTGACGCTGTCGGGCTGCCGCCTGCGTGACGGGCTGAGTAATGCCGTATGGGTGAAGGAAAAGGGAAAGGCCAACCTGACGAACTGCACCATATCGGGCTTTCGTAGGGCTGCGGCCTTTGATGCGCACGGTTTCGGATCGGAGATTTCCGCGTGTAGTACGTCCTTTTACAATGTCGATTGTATCCAGAGTAGCGATATAGGGGGCTGGGTCTGGATTTATTGAACATGATTGCCGCAGGTGTCGTGGTGGCGGGGGCCTGATCCGGGCCTGATTACGTCGGACCCGCATGATGGTGCGGGTTCCATGCCCGTGCTGCGTACCAGGCGACTGGACGACCGGGCGTGACGCAGGGTGTTTATCCACATTGTGGCAACCCTGCGTCACGCTGGCGTCCCTGTTGCCTGCCGTGTGTGTATGACAGGTGGGTTACAGCGGGTATGTCCATAAAATCCGTTTGAAAAACAGTGCCATGCACCCTCATGCCCCTTGGGCCTCAGATAGGGACCGGCCCCGTATGGTGGCATGGGCATGGACCGCAGGGGGCTGGTCCATTTCGGGTTTTCTACTGTTTCGCGGGTGTTGTCGCGCTGTTTCCAACAGAATTATCCACAGCCTGAGTCAGCAGCGGCAGGCCATTGTCGCGCGACAGGTCCTCCCACGCCGTGACGATGGCGGGCAGGATCTGCGCGCGTTTCGTGGTGCAGGCCAGCGGCGGCCCCAGCACGATGTGAATGGTGCCCGGATGCTTGATGAAGGCGTTGCGGCCCCAGTGCTGGCCGGAGTCCGTCGCAACCGGGATGACCGGCAGGCCCGAATGCGCCGCCATGGCCGCGATGCCGGGATGCAGTTTGCCGATTTTACCCGGTGGCATGCGCGTGCCTTCGGGGAAGATGATGATCTGGCGGTGGTCTTCGCGCGCCTTGTCGGTGGCCGCCAGCAGCGCACGCAGCGCCTTTGCCCCGCCGGTGCGTTCCACCGGGATCATCCCCGTCAGCAGCAGCATCGGCCCGACCAGCGGGATGCGCGTCAGTTCGCTTTTCATGACATAGGTCGGGCGTTCCACCATGTTCATCCAGACCAGCGTGTCGAACGCCGACTGGTGCTGGCACGCCAGCAGGCACGGCCCGTCGGGCAGATGTTCGCGCCCGTGGACGACGACGCGGATGCCACAGATCAGCTTCAGCCCCCGGATCGTCAGGCGTGTCCATGCCTGGGCATAGGACAGGGCGCATGACGGGATGAACGCACGGATCGGCAGTGCCGCGATCCCCATGACCAGTGTGAGCACGAAGAAATAGAGGTTGAAGATGCAGGCGCGCACGAACGTCATGTCAGGCGAAATCCCTCGGAGGCTGTTTGGAAAGGTGATCCGGGCAACATGCTGAAAACACAAAGGAAGTTTTTGGTGAAGCTTTTTCAAAAAGCTTCAAAAGACGCCGCCTTTCCAAAAAAGGCCGGCATCCGAAAACTTTTGTTTCCATCCAGAAGATTATTTTCACAGACGTCCTTGATGCAAATCGGGAAACGGCAACGGACGGGGGTATGACCCTGTAACACCAGAAAATCCCCGCCAAGACAAGGCGCGCCCCCGCATGGGCGGTGCATCACGGCGTCACGGCAGCAGCGGCCGGGCGGGTATCGTCATGGTGGATCAGGCCGTGCACGGGGCGTGTCCAGCGTGCGGTATCGACGCAGGCCAGCAGCCATTTGTCATATTCGACCACCAGCAGCCGCCATGTCGCAAGGCGGTGTGGGTGCGCAAGGGCGGGCGGCTGCACCGCAAAGGGATACAGCCTGACGCCGGGCGCCGCGCGGGCGATTTCCATCATGGCGCGGCGGATGTGATACCCTGCGGTGACCACGATCAGGGAATGGATGTCATGGGCGCGCACCCATTGCGCCGTTTCATCCGCATTGCCCAGCGTGGAGGTCGCCTGCCGTCCCAGCGTGGTATGCAGCCAGACATCCAGCGGCAGCAGCCGTGGCGTGCGTGTCAGGAAATCGCCCAGCGTCGCGTGCGGGTCCACGCCGGAAATCAGCAGTTGCCCCGCCCGGTGGCGTGCCATCAGTTGCAGCGACGCCTCGATCCGGCCCTGCCCGCCCGTCAGGGCCACCGCCCCGTCGCAGGGCGGGGGCATGCGCGGCGGGCGGCGGGCGTCGCGCACGAACCACACCAGCCCCATCGCCCATGACACCACCAGCACGCATGCCACCCCCAGCGCCAGCAGCATGGTGCGGCGCCGTGCGGGCGCTTTCATGGCAGGCGGCGCAGCCATGCGCGCACCGTCATCTGTGTTGTCACCCATCCCAGCACCGCCGCACCCACCGGCAGCGCGCCCAGCATCGCCAGCAGCGAGGACGGCAGCACGCCGAGCACCTGTGTGGCAGAGGCGGCCGTCCATGCGGCGGGGGAGAACACGGCCTGCATGTCGGGCATGTCCGCGCCATTGAACGGGGCGGCAAGCAGGCACAGCACGACCAGCACCGGCATGGCGAGGAGACTGCCGCACGCGCCCCCCAGCAGCGCAAGCGTACCTACCCGCCATGCAAAGCGCGCGGCGATGTAGCCATCCGTCGCGCCAAGGGAATGGATCAGGTCGATCGCCCGCCTGCGCGCCTGCAGTCCCGCGCGCGTGGCCGCCATGATGACGACGGCCGACACCGCGATGACGATGAAGATCGCCAGCAGCGCGCAGGTCTGCAGGCTGTCGGCCAGGGCGGCGAGGCGGTCGCTCCAGATGCTGTCATGTTCGACGACGATGCCGGGCACCTGCGCCTGCAATGTGCGCATCACGTCATCGGGCAGGTGGTGCGTGTCGCGGGCATGCACCTCGATCACGGCAGGCATCGGCAGGACAAGGTCGCTGCCCTGTTCGACCCATGGCGCAAGCAGGTTGCGCAGTTCCGCGTCCGTCAGGCGATGCACCGCGCCCGCATCCGCGCTGGTGGCGGCGGACAGGGTGGCCATCGCCGCCTGTATCCGTGTCGTCGCGCCATTTCCCGCCGCTGCGGCAGCACCCGGCGTGCCGGTGGCACCTGTGGCCGGGGCATCGGGGTCGGGCACCTGCACGGTCACGACCGCGCCCGCGCCGTGCGTCCAGCGCACGGAGAGCGCATGCGCCCCGATCCCCCCCGCCAGGGCAAGGGCCGCAAGGAACGCCATCGCGCCCACCAGGAACGGCAGCAGCCGGTCGGGGATCGCCTGCCGCAGGGCAAGGCCATCGCGGCGGCGCGTGCCGGGCCACAGGGCCATGCGCTCAGCCCTCCTGCACGAGGTAGCCCTGCATCAGTTCGATCGCATGGGCGGGATATTTGCGCACGAGCGCATCGTTATGTGTCGCCACGACAATGGTGGTGCCCAGTTCCGCCAGGCGGTGGAACATGGTCATCAGTCGCGTGGCCTGCCGGTCGTCGAGCGCATTGGTCGGTTCATCCGCCAGCAGCAGGGCGGGGCGGTGGATGACAGCGCGCGCGATGGCCACGCGCTGCTGCTCCCCCCCCGAAAGCTGTGGCGGCAGCGCATCGAGGCGCGACCCCAGCCCGACCCATTTCATGATGGCGTTGACCTCGTGGCGGATCTCGCTTTCGGGGCGCATCTGCAGGCGCAGCGGCAGCGCCACGTTGTCGAACGCCGACAGGTCATCCAGCAGCCGGAAATCCTGGTAGACGACGCCGATGCGCTGGCGCAGGCGCGCGATCACGCCACGGCGCGCCTGCATCACGGGCACGCCCAGCACGTCGACCATCCCCGATGACGCCCGCGCCTCCAGCGCCAGTATCCGCAGCAGGCTCGACTTCCCCGCGCCGGACGGGCCAAGCAGCCAGCGGAACTCCCCCTGCGCCACGGCCACGCTGACATGGTTCAGCGCCGCACCCTTCTGCGCCGCCGGATAGAGGTAGCTGACGTCCTGAAGCCGGAACATCTGGGGCCTGTTACATGCTGCGCGCCGCGACGGCGGAGGCGGTCGCGCACAGGGCCGCCGCCGCCATCAGCGCCAGCCCGTCAAAGATCAGCGAGGAGGGGGTCAGCAGGTGGCTGCCGACGCTGAGGTGATCGGGGATGGAGTGGGAGACACGGACAATGACGTCATGCGCCTGCGGGTCGCTGGCCTCGGAAGAGGTGCTGACGATCCCCATCAGGTGCGGCAGCGCGCTCCATCCGATCCCCACGATCAGCAGCAGCGGCGCCAGCAGTTCGGCCACCTGCTGCACGAAATAGAACGCGAAATAGCATACGGACCACACCGCGATGCGGATCGCATTGACCCATGCAGGACGTCCGGTGGAGGGGGCGCTATTGGAAAGTGGGCTGTCCATTATCAAATATCTCCGGCATGCAGGTGCAATGCGCCGCCCGGCCTGTGGGGAACGCATTCCTGCCCGAGGTAGCGACGGCTTGTGTTAAATGCAAACTTCTGCCTTGTACACACAGATCGGGGTGCATGGAAACGGATAGCAGCGTGCCGGGGAACCACAACATGGAAGAAGGCGGGCCACCGGGGCACGGCGCCCCCGCGCACGGACAGGCAATGCGCGCGATGGTTGTGTTCGGCATCGGCTCTCGGGTCTATGCCCTGCCGGTGGGGGACGTGCATGAATGTATCCCCGCGCCCGCGCTGTCGCCATTGCCGGTGGAGCTTCCGCACCTGCCGGGATGGTTCTGGCTTGGCGGCGTGCGGGTGCCGGTCATCGACCTTGCGGTCCTGATGGGGCTGCGCGCGCCCGTGGCGCTGCAGGCGTCGGACCTGCTCTACCGCCCGCTGCTGCTTTGCCCGGTCGCGGGCATGGGCGGCGGCATGGGGCCTGCCGGCGCGCAGGCGGCCACGCCCTGGGTTGCGCTGCTGGTGGACCGGGTGGTCGATGTGATGCAGGTGCGCGCCGATGCGATCATGCCGGTCGGTATTGATCGCGGGGCGGGAGACTGTATTGTCGGCGAAATCGAGCGCGGGGGCGAACCACCCGCCATCGTGATGGAGATGGATGGCGTGCTGCGACACAGCGAACGTCACAGGCTGGCGGGCCTGATGGCGCGGGAGGAAGAGCGCGCCGCGCTGTGGGCCACGGATGGGGCGCGCGATGTCTGAGGTCAGCGCCGGGCTGCGTCGGGTCATCTCCGTGATTACCGCGCGGACCGGCCTGCATTACTATACCGACAAGCCGGCGCTGCTGGAAAAGATCATCGCGGCGCGGATGGCGGCGCTGGGGTGCCGGGGATATCTCGATTATCTCGAGCATCTCAATGACGGGGCGCTTGGCGATGCGGAATGGCGGGAACTGGAATCCGCCGTCACCATCGGGGAGACGTTCTTCTTCCGCTATGCCGAGCAGTTCCGCGCGCTTGAGGCCACGATCCTGCCCGAACTGCTCGCCCGCCTGCGCACGGTGCGCGTGCTGCGGATCTGGAGCGTGGGCTGCGCCAACGGGGCGGAACCGTATTCCGTGGCCATCGTGCTCAGGCAGTTGCTCGAACGCCGGGGCGAGGACGGGTGGACCATCGAGATCCTGGGCACCGACATCAGCACCCGTGCGCTCGATCAGGCGCGGCGGGCGGAATTCGGCTGGTGGGCGCTGCGTGACCTGACCTCCAGGCAGCGCGCGGACTGGTTCGTCCCGGTGGTGGAGGGACGGACATGGCGGCTCAAGGACTGCTATCGCCAGATGGTGCGCTTCCGCCATGCCAACATCATGGACCTGCCGCACGGGCGCGGGCAGGTCGGGCCGTTCGACCTCGTGCTGTGCCGCAACGTGCTGATCTATTTCGACCCGGTGCAGGTTGCGCGGCTTGTGCGCGAAATGGCGCAGCGCATGACGGCGGGGGGATGGATGCTTGTCGGGCATTCCGAACCGATGGAGCAGTTCGAGAATTTCATGCAGCCCGTGCGCCTGCCCGGCACGATGGCCTTCCGCACGCGCGAACGCGGGGAGGGCCGCGCCGCCCATTCCCCCGTGGGCGGGCCAGGTGCCGCGCCGCGCCTGCCCGCCGTCCCGCCGCGTCCCGTGCGCGCGATGCGCCATGTCCCGTCATCCGCGCGTGGCCCCGTGGCCGGCCCCACGGGGGAGGCGCCGGATGGCCCCGTTGCCGATCCGATGGCCGAGGGCACGCGCGATGGGGGCAGGGAGGCGGGGATCCTGCGCACCATCCGCCAGTTGGCCGACAGTGGCGCGCCACGCCGCGCGGTGGGGATGTGCCGCGAATACCTGCGCCGCGCGCCCATGGCGGTCGGGGTCTATTTCATGCTGGGCATCCTTTTGCTGGCGCTGGGCGAACATGAAGGCGCGGTGGAGGGATTCCGTCGCGTGATCTACCTGCGCCGTGGCCATGTGATGGCGCGATGCTACCTCGCGCACCTGCTGGAGGGCACGGGGGCCGCGGAAGATGCGCGCCGCCTGCGCGCGCAGGCGCGTGAACTCGCGATGTGCCTGTCCGCGACGCATGTCCTCGAAGGGGGCGGGGGCCTGACGGCGGGGGGACTGCTGCGGATATTGCAGGACAAGGAAAACCATGACGCGGGGCTGCTGGCCGCGCTGCCTGACATCGCATCGGGCCTGTCGTGACCCGGCGCGGTGATCCGGCGGGGGGGGATATGCCCGCGCACGCGCCCCCCGGCGAAGGGACGCAGGAACGGTTTGCCCGGCGCATGCTGGCCGAACGCGCAGCCCAGCTTGCCGCCCGGCGCGACGGGAATGCCATGCAGGGCGCGCCGGGGCGGCGGATGCTGGTGCTCGACGTCGGGGGGCGCGAATGCTGCATCGACCTTGATGCGGTGCTGCGCGTGACCGACCCGGCATGGAGCGACATGCCCCGCCGCCCCGACTGTCCCGCCAGCGTGCGTGGCGTGTATGGGTATCAGGGGGATCTCTATACCGTGTTCGACCTCGCCATGCTGCTGGAGGAGGAGGCGCAGCCTGCGCCGGGGGCCATGATCCTGCTGCGTTCGGTGTCTTCCGTGCCGCTTGCGCGCATCGCGCTGCTTGCGGGCGCGGCCAGAGGCGTTATGGATATTCCCGCCACCGCGCCATCCGTCCTGCCATCGGGCTTTCCCACCGCCGTGCTGCCCGGTGGGCGGCATGTCGTGGTGCTGGACCCGGTGCGTCTTTTTTCCGTCCGTTATTCCGGAGTGTAGCCTGTCGTGACGATTGCAAACCGTCTGTTGTTCGGCTTCATGGTCGGCGTCCTGCTGATGGTCTCGCTTGGCGTCTATGCGCTGGGGCAGATCCGCGACGTCCGCGATGAAATGACCATCATCGTCACGCGCGACCTTACGGTCTACCGGCAGTTGACGCAGATCCGCGTCGACGAGACCGACCTCGCGGCGCGGCGCCTTGCGATCGTCGCGCATTATTACGCCCATGATTACGAAAACGCGCCCGGCGCGCTTGATGACGCGATTTCCGACTGGGATGAGCGCGCGCACCAGGCTGACGAACTGCTCCGCCTTGTCACCGCCGGCGCGGACGAGGCGGAACGCCTGGCCCAGTCCACCGACCAGCGTGACATGTTCGGCACCGTGTCGGGGCAGTTGCGTGAAATGTCGCAGCAGGTGCTGGTGGATGAACGCGCGGTCGGCGCGCTGTTCCACGCGATGCGCGCGGGCGACCAGCAGGTGGTGCGCGAACAGGTCGGGCGCATCGAAAGCCGGGAGAAGGAGATCGACCAGTTGGTCAGCCAGGCGGCCTCCCTGCTGGACCGCGGGGTGCTGGTTGCGGAAACGCAGGGTGGCGCCTCGTATGACTACAGCCGCCGTTCGCTGGCCATCGGGCTGGGGGCCGCGGTGATCGTGGCGCTGATCGTGACGTTCTGGACGCGGCGTTCGATCATGGAACCGCTGGCCTCCATCATGCATGTGATGGAACGCGTGGGGCATGGCGACCTTGCCACCCGTGCGAAGGTGGGGGACATGGGCGAAAACCGTGACGAGGTGGCGCGCCTTGCCGCCGGGCTGAACCGCATGATCGACGGCCTGCGTGAAATCGCCCGCCAGAGCGGGGAAGTCACGCGCGACCTTGACGTCGCCGTCGCCGACATTCGCGCCTCCACCCAGCAGCAGGCCGCAAGCGTGGAGGAACAGTTCGCCGCCATCCAGGAAACGGCCGCGACCGTGGACCAGATCACCCATTCCGGCGCGCAGATCAGCAAGCGCGCGCGGGAGGTGATTTCCTCGGCCGAGGTGATCGTCCACAGTTCGGCAAGCGGGCTCGAGGCCGTGGAGGAGACGGCCCGCGCCATGGCCCGCACCCATGAGGGGGCCGAGGCCGTGGCGTCGAACATCGTCGCCCTGTCCGAACGGACCGAGGCGATCAGCGAGATCATCACCACCGTCAATGATCTGTCGGAACGCTCCCACCTGCTTGCGCTCAATGCCGCGATCGAGGCTGCGGCGGCGGGCGAGCACGGGCGTTCCTTCGCCGTGGTCGCGGCCGAGATGAAGATCCTTGCCGACCAGTCGCGCGATGCGACGCAGAACGTGCGCTCCATCCTTGGCGACATCCAGCGCGGCATCAACACCTCGGTCATGCTGACGGAGGAAGCGGTCAAGCGTGTCTCCGCCGGGCGCGAGCGCACCGACATCGCCTACAAGACCATCGAGCGCATGACCGGCGGGATCGAGGAGGGCGTGCATGCGTTCCAGCAGATCGTCGCCTCCACCAACCAGCAGCAGCTTGGCATCGAGCAGGTCATGACCGCATTGCAGAGCATCCGCCAGGCCAGCCAGCAGACATCGGGCGGCACGCGCAACCTGGAGGCATCGGCCAGCAACCTGGGCAAGCTGTCGAAGCAGTTGCTGGCGATTTCCGCCCGCTACCGGACCTGACGCCCGGTTGTGGTTGACCTCAGGCAGGAGCTCCTGGCGGTTTTCGACGCGGAATATCGCGACCATCTGCGCGTCATCCGCGATCTGCTGAATACCTGGTGCGGCACAAGGCAGGCGCTGGCGGAAATCTTCCGTCGCATGCACTCGCTCAAGGGGGCGGCGCGCGCGGTGGAAATCCCGGCGGTGGAGGAAATCGCCCACGCGGTGGAAAACCGCCTGTCCACGCTGATGGAACGTGGCGGCACGCTGGATGATGCAGATATCGCGATCATTTCACATGCCCTTGACGATATCGACGCCATCATGGAACCCGCGCCGCCGCCCGATGCGGCCCCGGACGCCGGTGCTGGCGCGGACGGGCGCGCAGTCGCGGCCACGCCCGCCAGCGAAGGCGCGGAGGCCTATGTGCAGGTTCCCGTCTCCCGCCTTGATGCGCTGTCGGGGGCGGTGCACGACCTGCTGGGGGTGGCCGAGCGCCACGACCGGCTGTGGGAAAAGCTGAGCGACCTGCTGCGTGACATGCGCGCGCTGTCGCATGCGCCCCAACGCATCCATGCCGACCCGGTCGCGATGTTTTCGCGCATGACGCGGCGGCTGATGGCCATCGGGCGGGAACATGAACTGATGACCGGGCAGGGCGACCGCGCCCTGCTGCGCCTTGGCGAGGAAGTGCACGCCATCAGCCTCGTGCCTGCGGGGACGGTGTTCGGCTCGCTCGCCGCGATGGCGCGGCGCATCGCGCGCGAACATGGTGGCGCGCAGGCTCAGGTGGAGGTGCGGCTGCGCGGGATGGAGGTGCAGGCCGAACGCCGTGTGATGCAGGCGCTGCGCGATCCCGTGCTGCACCTGCTGCGCAATGCCATCGTCCATGGCCATGAAAGCCGCGCGCAGCGGCTGAAGGCCGGCAAGCCGGAGCATCAGACCATCACCCTGACGGTCACGCTGACGGGGGTGCGCCTGCAGGTCAGGGTCAGTGACGACGGGTGCGGCCCCGACCTGAAGGCGATCGCCGCGCGCGCGGTGCGCCAGGGCATGATCCATGTCGATGCGCCGCTCGATGCGCGGCAACTGCTGGCGCGGGTGTTCGAACCCGGCTTTTCCACCCGCGCGCATGTGGACCACCTTGCCGGCCGAGGCGTCGGCCTGTCGATCGTGGCGGAGGCCGCGCGCGCCCTGCACGGCACCGTGGCCATGGAACAGGGGCAGCCATGCGGCACGGTCGTGACCCTGACGGTGCCCGTCTCGCAACGCCAGCGCACCGTCCTGCTGGTGGAAAACGGGGAGCGGATGATCGGCCTGCCCGGGCGCGTCATCCGGCACCTGCTGCGGGTGATGCGCGATGAGATCCGCATGATCGACGGCTGCCCGTTCGCGGTCCTGCCGCATCCGGACACACGGGACGCGCCGGCGCGGGACAGGGACGCGCAGGCGCCCGAGGAACTGGTGCCCATCGTCCCGCTGTCGGCCTTTGTGGGGGGGGACGATGCCCCCGTCGGCCTGCCGGTGCGCAGCGGGGCCGTGACGGTCGCGGTGATGGAGGTCGATGGCGTGTCGTGCGGTTTCGCCGTTGAGCGGATGGTCGAGGTGCGCACGCTGCTGATTTCCGATGCCTCCGCCGTGGGGCTGGACAGTGAACTGGTGCCCGGCATCGCCTGGCCGCGCGAGGACCGTCCCGTCTTCGTCATCAGTCCCGACCGCCTGTTTGAACGCTGGCGCGCGCGAAAGGGCAGGGGCATGGACTTCGCGCCCGCCCCGCCGCCGCAGGCCACGCCAGAGGCCCGGCGCGCGCCGCTGGTGCTGGTGGTTGATGATTCCATCACCACGCGCACCCTGCAGAAGACGATTCTGCAGGCCCATGGCTTTGACGTGATGCTGGCAGTGGACGGGGAGGAGGCGCTGATGCTGCTGCTGCAGTCGTCGCGCCGGGTGGATGTGGTTGTGACCGACGTGGAGATGCCTCGCATGGACGGTTTCGCGCTGCTGGCGGCCATCCGCGCCGACCCGCGCCTGGCGGACATTCCCGTCGTGCTGATGACGTCGCGCGACAATGACGAGGAGATACGCCGCGGGCTTGAAGGTGGCGCGCGCGCCTATATCACCAAGCAGAAATTCGACCAGGGCGAACTGCTGGCGACGATCCGGGGGCTGTTGTGATCCATACCCCTGCCGCAGCCCCGCGTTCCGTCCTGGTGGTGGAGGATTCGGCCGTCCTGCGCCACCTGCTGTCGCACAGCATCCGCAACGACCCGCGCCTGCGCCTGATCGACGCGGTCGAAAGCGCGGAGGAGGCGATCCGCCTTGTCCCGCACCTGCGCCCGGACGTGATTTCGATGGATGTCTGCCTGCCGGGCATGGACGGGCTGGAGGCGACGCGCCGCATCATGGCGCAGTGCCCGACCCCCATCGTCATCGTCAGCGACGCGCTGGATGCGCAGGTGTCGATGAACGCGCTGCGTTCGGGCGCGCTTGCGGTGATCGAGAAGCCGCGCGGCCTGACATCGGAAGCCGGGCGCGCCGCCGTCAGCGCGATCACGACGCAGCTTTACATCATGAGCCAGGTGCCCGTGATCCGCCGGCGCCTGCCCGATGCACGGCCGCCGCAGGTCCCGCCGCCTGCGCCATGGACCGTCCCGCCACGCATCCTCGCCCTTGCCGCCTCCACCGGGGGGCCGCGCGCCTTTGCGCAGGTGCTGGGCGCGTTGCCGGTGGATTTTCCCATTCCCGTCGTCGGCGTGCAGCATATGGGCGGCCCGTTCATGGAGGGGTTCGCCCACTGGCTGGACCAGCAGGTGCCCATGCCGGTCGCGCTCGCGCGCCATGGCGATGTGCTGCGGCGTGGCCATGTCTATATCGCGCCGGGCGACCGGCACCTGGGGGTCGGCACACGGGGGGAGGCGGTGCTGCTCGACATGCCGCCGGTGCAGGGGCAGCGGCCGTCGGCGTCGGTCCTGTTTTCATCCGTTGCCCGCGCCTATGGCCGTGGCGCTCTGGGCGTGCTGATGACCGGGATGGGGGAGGACGGGGCGCAGGGCCTTGGCGACATGCGCCGCGCGGGTGGCTATACCATGACGGAGGACCGCAGCACCGCCGTCATCCATGGCATGCCGGGGGCTGCGGAACGTGCCGGCGCGACCTGCATCAGCCTGCCGCTGCCTGACATCGCCCCGCATATCGAGCGGCTCCTCGCCGATAGCGCCGCCCCGCCCGAGGGGACGCTCCCCGGGCGACAGATACCACGGAACATGGCCTGATCATGACAGTACAGCCCGATGACGACCGCCCCGCCACCGTCCTTCTGGTGGAGGATTCCGATACGCAGGCGCTGCGCATCCGCTACATGCTGCAGGGCCATGGCTTTACCGTGGAACGCGTCGCAAGCGGGGAGGCGGCGCTCGATACGCTCGACAGCCATATCCCCGACCTCGTGATCGCGGACTACCACCTGCCGGGCATGAATGGCGGGCAGCTTGCGCGGCAGTTGCGCATGAACGCGGTGACGCGCACCATCCCCGTCCTGATCCTGACCGAGGGCATAGAGCCGGGGCTGGAGCGCGAAGGGCTGGAGAGCGGGGCCGACGCCTATGTGCCCAAATCCTCGGACTCGGAACTGATCGTCTTTCGCATCCGCGCGCTCCTGCGTGAATATGCGGGCAATGTCCGCGCCCGTCCGGGGCGCGTGTTCCGCCGTGCGCGCATCCTTGTCGTCACGCCGCGCCATGACGCGACCACCGACGGGGGAAAGGTCGGGGCGCTGATCGACCTGCTGCAGCGCGACGGGCATATCGTGACCATCTGCGCCGATCCCGCGCATTTCGACCGGCAGATTCTGCTCGACCCCGAACGCGCGCCCGACTGCGTGGTGGTGGACCTGACGGTGGGCGGGTTCGATGGCGTGGTCTTCTGCCGCAGGCTTGACGAACTGCGCCAGGAGGTGCTGATGCGGGGCGGCGTGCCGCTGCGTATCCTTGCGATCAGTCCGCCCTGCCCGGACCAGCGGGAATTTTCCGCCCGCGTGTTTGAAACGGGCGTTGACGACCTTGTGCCCGATGATGTCGCGCCTTCCGTTCTGGCGCTGCGCATCCGCGTGCTGGTGCGGCGCAAGCTGTTGCAGGATGACGTCCGCCGCATCGAGGTGGAACGCCAGAACCGCGAGATCGCGATCAAGAGCGCGCGCGCCGAGGCCGCCGCCATCGCATCGAAGGCCTCGCTGGCGGAGGCGCTGGAACAGGCCAACCGTGAACTGGCCGATGCCAACCGCAAGCTGATCGAGACGCAGGGCAAGCTGGTGCAGACGGCCAAGATGGCGTCGCTGGGTGAACTGGTGGCGGGCATCGCGCACGAGATCAACAACCCGCTGGCCTTCATCCTCGCGCACAAGGATACCGTGGCGCGGGGACTGGAGCGCGTGATGGAGATGGAGGACGCCTCCACCGACACCGGCCGTGACGGGCGCGAGGCGATCCTGCGCAAATGCCGCGACCGCGTGGCGTCGATGAACCTTGGCCTGCGCCGGATCCAGAACCTCGTGCTGAACCTGCGCAAGTTCTCGCGGCTGGACGAGGGGCTGTTCCAGGTCATCGACGTGCCCGAAGCGCTGGAGACGGTGCTGGCGCTGCTGACGCAGAAACTGGGCAATGGCATTGTCGTGCATCGCGACTATACCGCGCCGGAGCGGCTGTACTGCCAGGCGGCGCTGCTCAACCAGGTCATCATGAATATTATCAGCAATGCCGCCGATGCAATTCTGGAGGCGGCGGAACGTGATAATCCCTTGTCTGACACACCGGCGCAGGGCCGGATCGACATCCGCACCGAACTCAGGCGCGAAGGGGAGGATGGAACTCCCCATTACGTCTTCACCATTTCCGATACCGGGCCGGGCGTCGCGCCGGAGGTGCAGGAACGTATCTTCGAACCCTTCTTCACCACCAAGCCGGTGGGCGCGGGAACGGGGCTGGGGCTTGCGATCGCCTATGGCGTGGTGCAGGCCCATCAGGGGACGCTGACGGTCGCCAACCGCGCGCAGGGGGGCGCGCAGTTCACCATTTCGGTGCCATGGCGCGCGCAGGATTCCGATGACGCGCATGGCAGGGCGGACGGCCCCGCCCCGAAAGGGCACGCACCGGGCACGCAGGCTGCCGCGGGCGGGCCGGCATCGGGCGGACAGGCAGGGCAGGCATGATGGGAAAGAGCATGACAACGACAACACAGCCCGCGCGTCCCGTCATCCTGGTGGTGGATGACGAGCCCGAGATCCTCGTCGCCCTGACGGACCTGCTCGAAGATGCCTTCAGTGTCGTCTCCACCACGTCGCCGGTGGAGGCGCTGGAGATCCTCGCGCAGCGCAACGATGTCGATGTCATCGTCTCCGACCAGCGCATGCCCGAGATGGGCGGCGATGTCATGCTGGCCCGCGCGCGTGAGATTTCCGACGCGCAGGCGATCCTGCTGACGGGATATGCGGATATCGGCGCGGTGGCCGCGGCCCTGAACCAGGGGCGCATCTCCTTTTATTCGCACAAGCCGTGGGACCCCGACGCCCTGCGCGCGATGATCGTGCAGGCCGCGGACTATCACCGGCTGGAACGCGAACTGCGCACCGAACGCCAGTTGCTGCACGGGCTGCTCAACAACCTGCGCGCGGGCCTTGGCTTCAAGGATGCCCAGGGGCGCTTCGTGCGCATCAACCGCCAGGCGGCCGATTTCTATGACCGCGACATTGCCGACTGCCTTGGCCAGCGGGAGGAGGACCTGTGTGACCCCGTGCTGCTGCCCGCCCTGCGCGCGGCGGAGGAGCGCATGCGTGCCGAAGGCCGTGACGAGGCCGCGGTCGAACTGCCACCGCAGGTCGGGCGCGCCCACGGCCGCTGGCGCGAGTTCACGCGCGTCGTGCTTGAGGACGGGGAAAGTCCCGATGTCTATTCCGTGGTCATCAACCGCGACATCACCCGCCAGCAGGAAATGGAAGGCCGCCTGCGGCAGGCGGAAAAGATGCAGGCCCTTGGCACGATGGCTGGCGGGATCGCGCATGATTTCAACAACCTGCTGACGGCGGTGCTGGGGTCGCTCGAACTGGCGCATGAAATGCTGCCGGAGGACGAGGGCGCGGTGCTGCGACTGCTTGACAACGCCACGGCGGCGGCGCGGCGCGGGGCGTCGCTGACGCGCAGGCTGCTCAATTTCAGCCGCCCGCGCGACCTGAGCCTTGAGCCGATCGACGTCAATGCCCTGCTGCATGGCATGAAGGACCTGCTGGCGCAGACCGTGGTGTCGCGGCAGGACAAGGGACTGGCGACGCCGTGTTCCATCGTTGTCGATACCGCTGCATCGGACGGGGCGCTGCCGCCGGTCTGCACCGATGCGGGGCAACTTGAACTCGCGGTGCTCAACCTGTGCATCAATGCCGTGGACGCCATGCCCGAAGGGGGCGTGATCCGCGTGTCCACCGCGCTCAAGCGCGTGCGCGAAGTCGTGGCGGGCACCAACCTTGTCCCCGGCAGCTATGTCATGGTGTCGGTGCAGGATCAGGGCATGGGCATGTCGGAGGAGACGCTGGCGCGCGTGTTCGAACCGTTCTTCACCACCAAGGATGTCGGACGGGGCACCGGGCTTGGCCTGTCGATGATCTATGGATTCGTCCGCCATGTCGGTGGCGAGGTGCAGGTCCACAGCACTCCCGGCGCGGGCACGCGCGTGGACCTGTGCCTGCCGGTGCAGGATGGCACCGTGCGGGAGGAAAAGGCGGACGGGACCGTGCCGTCGACCATGCCCGACCGGCCGCTGCGCATCATGGTCGTTGACGATGAACCGGGCGTGCGCGCGGTCACGGCAGGGTTCCTGCGCGCCCGCGGGCACGAGGTCCACGATTATGCCGGGGGCAGGGCCGCCGTCGCCGCGCTGGAAGAAGGGGGGCTGGGCCCGCTCGACCTTGTCATCATGGACGTGATGATGCCTGAGATGGGCGGTCAGGAAACCGCGCACCGCCTGCAGGCGATCCAGCCGGACCTGAAGGTGCTGTACCTGACCGGATATGCCAACCTTGGCACCCTGCCGAAGGGGGGGAATGTCATGCACAAGCCCTTCACCCGCGCGGGACTGGCCGAACAGATCGGGCGAATCATGCGCGGCGGGGCCGCAGCAGCGCCGGGCGGGGGCGAAGCAGGGCACGGATGACGCCGCGCCCCCTTGTGCTGTGGGGCAAATCTCCTATTTCTTCATGATATGCAAGATCATCATCCAAACCCCCACGATCCGATTGGCTGGCACGGCACAACCATCCTGTGCGTGCGGCGCGACAACCAGGTGGCGATGGCCGGTGACGGCCAGGTGACGCTGGGTGCGACCGTCATCAAGGGCAATGCGCGCAAGGTGCGCCGCATCGGCCCGTCGGGCAGCATCCTTGCCGGGTTCGCCGGTGCGACCGCCGATGCCTTTACCCTGCTCGAACGGCTGGAGGCCAAGCTGGAGCGGTATCCGAACCAGCTGGAGCGCGCCTGCGTCGAACTGGCGAAGGACTGGCGTACCGACCGCTACCTGCGGCGGCTGGAGGCGATGATGGCCGTCGCCGATGCGGATCATTCCTATACCCTGACCGGCAACGGCGACGTGCTGGAGCCAGAGGACGGCATCATCGCCATCGGCTCGGGCGGGAACTACGCCCTGTCGGCGGCGCGTGCGCTGCTGGGGATCGAGGGGCTGAGCGCGCGTGAAATCGCGCAGCGTTCGATGAAGATCGCAGGTGATATCTGCGTTTACACGAATTATTCCGTCACGGTGGAAACGCTGGGCGGTGGGACGGACAAGGTAGAGGCATGATGGAAATCCCCAATCATTCCCCGCGGGAAATCGTCTCCGAACTCGACCGGTTCATCATCGGGCAGACCGACGCCAAGCGCGCGGTGGCCATCGCGCTGCGCAACCGCTGGCGGCGCGCGCAACTGCCCGAGGGCCTGCGCGAGGAGGTCGTGCCCAAGAACATCCTGATGATCGGCCCGACCGGCTGTGGCAAGACCGAGATCGCGCGTCGCCTTGCCCGCCTGGCGCAGGCGCCGTTCCTGAAGGTCGAGGCCACGAAGTTCACCGAAGTCGGCTATGTCGGGCGTGACGTGGAGAGCATCGTGCGTGACCTTGTCGAGGTCTCGATCAACATGCTGCGTGACCTGCGCCGCAAGGACGTGCAGGCAAAGGCGGAAATGGCGGCAGAGAACAGCCTGCTCGACGCGCTGGTGGGCGAAGGCGCATCCGCTGACACCCGCAACAAGTTCCGCCGCATGCTGCGCAATGGCGAACTGGAGGCCAAGGAGGTCGAGATCTCGGTGACGGAGGGGCCGTCCCCGTCGGGGCAGGCGGACATGCCGAACATGACGCCAGGCACGGTCATCAACTTCTCCGACATGATGAAGGGCTTCATGAACCGCATGCCCCAGCGCCGCCGCATGACGGTGGCCGAGGCCCGCGCCGCCCTGACGCGCGAGGAAGCGGACAAGATGCTCGATACCGAGAGCCTGACGCGCGAGGCGGTGGCCCATGCGCAGGATCATGGCATCGTCTTCCTTGATGAGATCGACAAGGTCTGCGCCCGTGCCGAAAGCGGCGCGCGCGGTGGCGATGTCTCGCGCGAGGGGGTGCAGCGCGACCTGCTGCCCCTGATCGAGGGGACGACGGTTTCGACCAAATACGGCCCCGTGCGCACGGACCATATCCTGTTCATCGCGTCGGGCGCATTCCATATCGCCAAGCCCTCGGACCTGCTGCCCGAACTGCAGGGGCGCCTGCCGATCCGCGTGGAACTGTCGTCGCTGACGCGCCAGGACCTGCGCCGCATCCTGACGGAGCCGGAACATTCGCTGCTGACACAGTATATCGCGCTGATGGGCACGGAGAAGGTGACGCTGAGCTTTACCGACGATGCTGTGGATGCGCTGGCCGAACTGGCCGCCGACATCAACGAGCGGGTGGAGAATATCGGCGCGCGCAGGCTGGCGACCGTGATCGAACGCCTGCTGGAGGAGGTGTCGTTTACCGCCACCGACCGCGCGGGGCAGAGCGTGGAGATCACGGCGGCCGATGTTCAGGAAAAAGTCGCCCCGCTGGCGCGCAAGGGCGATCTGAGCCGCTTTATCCTGTAAATCCCCATCCATATATTGGCAGATGTTTTTGGACGCCGCCTTTGCGTGAAAAGGCGGCGTTCTTTGAAGCTTTTTGGAAAATGCTTCACCAAAAACTTCTTTATGATTTGCAGGCCACGGCTGGGACGTGTGTGCTTGCGCGCAAGAGGAAGAAGATGACGGATCCATTCGTAAAGCCCGAAGACGATACGGCGGCAGATGCGATTGCGGCGATTGCCGATGAACTGGCGCTGTTCGATGACTGGATGGATCGGTACCAGTACATCATCGAACTCGGCCGCAAGCTGCCTCCCTTCCCCAAGGAATGGGCGAACGACGCACACCGCGTGCCCGGTTGCCAGAGCCAGGTCTGGCTGGAGGCGAAGGAGGAGGGCGATGCCCTGTTCCTGGCCGGGGCGTCTGATGCGGCGATTGTTTCCGGCCTGGTGGCGCTGCTGCTGCGGGTCTATTCCGGCCGCAGCAGGGCCGAGATCCTGGCGACCGATCCCGGTTTCCTGCGGGAACTGGGGCTGGTGCAGGCGCTCTCCACCAACCGTGGCAACGGGGTGGAGGCCATGGCCCGCGCCATCCGCAAGGCCGCGGCCACGCAGGACGCGGCCTGAACAGCCGCCCACGGGTGCGTTCCGGACCGTCCCGGAAGGGACGCGGAGCGCACGGCCTGCGGGTCAGTATTCCTGAACGACGTCAAATCCGGCCGCGTCAACCGCATTGGCCAGTGTATCCGGGTTGGCGAACGTGTCGTCGCATGTCACGACGGCCTCTCCCTTTTCAAGGGACACTTCCACGTCGCAGACCCCTTCGATGTTTTCGAGGGACCGGCGCACCTTGGCCGCGCAACCGTCGCAGGTCATGTCTGATATCTTCAGGGTGAATTTTTCCATCTGGAAGTCTTTCCTTACGTCGTCGTGGGCGCTGTCGTGGTGTGCCATCGGTTCAGCAGCAGCGAACTGGTGACCACCGATACGGAACTCATGGCCATGGCGGCCCCGGCGATCGCGGGGTCCAGCATGCCGAAAGCCGCAAGCGGGATGCCTATTATATTGTAGATGAAGGCAAAGAACAGGTTTTGCCGCACCTTGCGCAATGTTGCGCGTGACAGGGAGATCGCATCGAGGATTCCCCACAGGTTGTCGCGCATCAGGATCACGCCCGCGGACTGCACCGCGATGTCCGATCCATGCCCCATGGCAAAGCCGATATCGGCCATGGCCAGTGCCGGGGCGTCATTGATCCCGTCACCAACCATGCCCACCACATGGCCCTGCGCACGCAGCTTTTCAATCTCCGCCGCCTTGTCCTGCGGCAGGACGCCGGCAATGAAGCGGTCCATGCCCAGCGTGCCGGCGATTGCCGCCGCCGCCTGCCGGTTGTCCCCCGTCAGCATCAACGTCGCGATCCCGTCGCGGCGCAGCGCCGCGATACAGGCGGCGGCTTCGGGCCGGACGCGATCGCTCAGCGCGATATGGCCCACCACGCCCTGCGGCCCGGCCACGCCAATGACCGTCCGGCCCTGCTGCTCCAGTTGCGTGACGATGTCCGGCAGGCCCGCATCCGCGCCATCATGGACGAAATGCGGCGCGCCAAGGCGCAGGCGTTCGCCCTGTGCCGTCACGCCCTCCACCCCGCGGCCGGGCAGGGCGGTGACATCGTGGACCGCAAGGGGGGTAATCGCGTGCTGGCGCACATAGACGGCGATGGCGCGGGCAAGGGGATGTTCCGACTCCTGCTCCAGCGCGCAGGCCATGGCCAGCAGGTGCTGCGCGTCATGGCCGGGCAGGGGGACGACTTCGCGCACTTCGGGCTGTCCCATCGTCAGCGTGCCGGTCTTGTCCATCACCAGCAGCCGGATGGTATGGGCGTGTTCCAGCATGTCGGCATCACGGAACAGCAGGCCCGCGCGCGCGCCGCGCCCGGTGGCGACCATGATGGCCGTCGGCACCGCAAGGCCGAGCGAGCAGGGGCAGGCCACCACCAGCACGGCGATCGTGCCCGTCAGCGCCGCCGTCGCATGGCCATGCACCGCCCACCCGGCAAGGAAGGTCAGCAGCGCGATCCCCAGAACGCCGGGCACGAAAACGGCGGAGATGCGGTCCACCAACTGCTGCACCGGGTCGTGGGAGGCCTGCGCGCGCTGGACCATGCGCACGATCTGCGACAGGGTGCTGTCGGCGCCGACATGTTCGGTGCGGATGCGCAGCACGCCATTCTGGTTGAGCGTTGCGCCAATCACATGGTCATCGACCGTGCGCGCCACAGGCACGCTCTCGCCCGTCATGGCGGACTGGTTCACGTCGGACTGCCCGGCGATGACGACGCCATCGACGGGGATGCTCTCCCCCGGTCGTACGACGACGACATCGCCCACCCGCAGGGCGGCGACGGGGACGTCGCTGACCTGTCCGTCGCGTTCGACATGGGCGACCTGTGGCTGCAGGCGCAGCAGGCCCGCGATGCCTTCCCGCGTGTGTTCGCGCGCCCGCGCTTCGAGCAGGCGGCCCAGCAGCACGAGCGTGATGACCACCGCGCCGGATTCGAAATAGACATGACCGGGAAGGGAGAACAGCCATATGACCGTGCTCGACAGCCACGCGACCGTGGTGCCCATCACCACCAGCACATCCATGTTCGCGCCGCCGCCCCGGATGGCCTTCCACGCCTTCTGGTAGAACGGCCAGCCGCAGCCGAACTGCACCAGTGTCGCCAGCAGGCACTGCAGCCACAGCGGCAGCATGAAATCCATCCGGCCCGACACCATGTCCACCATGCCCAGCAGCAGCGGCAGGGTCAGGATGGCGGACAGGCCGAACATCGCACGCTGCCGCCGCATGGCCGTGGCATGGGCGTGCTCCTCCTCCTCGGAGGCAGTCGTGGGATCACGCGCGGGTTCGGCGTCAAACCCGCCCTTGCGCACCTGCGCGATCATGGCAGGCAGGTCCGCAAGGCCGGGGACATAGGTGACGTCCGCCTGTTCCGCCGCGAAATTGACGTGGGCCGTGACACCCGGCAGGCGGTTGAGCAGCTTTTCGATGCGGCTGGCGCAGGCGGCGCAATTCATGCCGGAAAGCTGGAGCGACAGGTTTTCGGTGGGGATGTCGAATCCTGCCCTGCGCACGGCCTCGAACACGGGGGTGAGGGTCGATGGGGCAGGTTTCTGGGCAAAGCCGACCGTGGCCTGGCCGGTTGCGAAATTCACGCTTGGCGTGGTGCCGGGGATGCGCCGGATGACCTTTTCGATGCGGCTGGCGCAGGCGGCGCAGCTCATGCCCGTGATGGGGAAGGTTACAGCCGTCTGCGCTGCCGTGGCCATGGCATCATTCCTGAACTCTCACGCCCGGCCGCGCAAGAGCGGCCGGTGCGTGACCCGCATGTTGGCGCAGGGGGCAGGCAATGCAACCCCACCTGCGCCCGTATGCGGGTCATGCCACGGAACCGGGCGTGCGAAGGTGTCAGTCCACCGTGCTCATGCGGGTTTCATCGACGAACTTTTCGGTATCGTCGTCCAGCTTGCGCGACTTGCGCCCGGCGGGGCCGTGGACATACAGCGTCTTGCGGTCAACCTTCTGGTTGGTGCCATCGGGCTTCAGCGGCATTTCATAGACCGGCTTGCGCGCATGGTCGGCCATCTGCAGGTCCGGGTTGAAGACCGAGTTGAACTTCCAGATCATGGTCAGGAAGTTGGTCTGACCCCGCAGCGCAAGGCGCAGCGCGATGCCCAGCGTGTCCTTGATCGCGGCCCAGCCGAGATGCTTGTTGTTGAGCACCTGCTGCGTCTTCACCAGTTCCTCATAGAACTCGCGCAGGGGCAGGGTGGTCGGCATGACCGCGTGCTGGATGTCGAACAGGCGATAGTCGCGTGTCGTCAGCTTGCGCGATTCGCTTTCCCAGATCTCGGTGCCGGGATACGGCGTCGTGACCGACAGGTTGACGATGTCGGGGATTTCCAGGCACCACTGGCGGATGACCTCGAAGCGTTCGCGGTCCCATGACGGGTCGGCGATCAGGTTGATCGCGACGATCAGGTCGAGCGAGCGGGCGTAATCCAGCGCCTCGAAATTGCGGTCCATCGACACGCGCTTGCGGAAGCGCTTCAGCCCCTCGGCATCAACGGCCTCAAGGCCGATGAAGATGTAGCTGAGGCCGATTTCCTTCCATTCGCGGAAGACGTCCTTGTTGCGCAGCAGCACGTCGGCGCGCGTCTCGAGGTAGTATTCCTTCTTGATGCCCCGGCGGCGGACCTCGGCGGCGATGGCCATGCCATGCTCTGCATGCACGAAGGCCACGTCATCGACGATGAAGATGCCGGGCTCCTTGATCTCCTGCAGTTCCTGCCCGATCACTTCCGCGCTGGCGGTGCGGTAGGAGCGGCCATAGAACGTCCATGCGCTGCAGAACGTGCAGTCCCACGGGCAGCCGCGCGCGAATTCGATGGACGCGGCCGGGTCGAGCGTGCCGATGAAATACTTGCGGCGATGGCGCAGCAGGTCGCGCGCGGGACGCACCCCGTCAAGGTTTTCGACAAAGATCGGCGGCGGCCCGTCGCCATCCATCGTCACGACGCCCGGCACGGTCAGCAGGTCTTCACCCTTTTCCCACGCATCGAGCAGGAGGCCGACGGTCGCGTCGCCTTCGCCCTTCAGGACGCAGTTGATCGCCCCGTCCGACAGCGCAAGCACGTCGCGCGCGATGAAGGAGATGGAGTGGCCGCCAATGAACAGGAACACATTGGGCAGGCGCTTGCGCGTTTCCTTGCACAGGTCGATGATTTCGGGGACGTTCGCAAGGTAGTTGCCCGAAAAGCAGATCGCGTGCGGACGGAATTTGTCGATGCGTTCCCAGTAATCGTTATGGTTTTCCACCTGCAGGTCGATGATGTCGACCTCGTGCCCCTTGTCACGCGCAGCGCCCGCGACAAGTTCCAGGCCCAGCGGTTCCAGTCGCAAAAATACCTTGGTGTACATCAGCGAACTTGGATGAACGGCCAGTAATCTCATTATTTCACCTCGGGCATGGGTGGGGGCAGGGCATGTGCGGACGTCCACATACGCAATCCAGAGGAAAATTTACAGACTTCCCACGGCGGTATTTGACGTTTTTATAAATCCCATCCAGTTATAAAAAAACCGGATAAGCTACGAAGGGTGACAATATAAGGCCACAATGTCACCCAATTCACGGTTATATCACCTATGCACTGATGATATATCGGTGTGCAACCGGCGTATGAAATGGCGGTCGGGCGCGCCGGGGCGCGAACCTATGCGAAAAACGGGGGGCTGGGCTGGCATCGCCCGCGCGCGGGCCTATCGCGGCGTGTGCTTTCATGTCACACTCCGGCGTCAACCTCCGGGGGCGAGATGAAGCGCGAGATGCTGCGAAAAATGACGGGACCATTGATGCTGCTGGCATGCGGCGGCGCGATGGCGCTGGGTGGGTGTTCCGCCGAAATCGGGCGCATGCCGTATGAAAGCGATGTCCGCTGCCTGCGCAAGGAGCTGGGCACGCAGATGCACCTGAGCTTCCCACTCGCGGCCAATACATGCCAGCGCATGACCGATCATAACTTTGCGATCGGTTCCAAGAATCCGCAGCCCATCCCGCTGAACCTGCATGGCGCGCCCGACCTGCAGAAGCAGGCGGATGAATACGGGTACAGCTACACCCGCTGACCCGGCGCTGCTGGCGCGGGCAGGGGAGGCGGCCTCAGTTTTCGAGTTCGCTGTCCCAGTAGAGGTAGTCGCGCCAGCTTTCGTGCAGGTAATTGGGCGGGAAGGACCGCCCGTTATCCTGCAACTGCCAACTGCTGGGCTGCTGTGGCGTGCGGGAGGGATACATCCGCAGTTCATGCGGCATGTAGGATCCCTTCAGCAGGTTGCACGGGCTGCATGCGGTCACGACATTTTCCCATGTGGTGCGCCCCCCCTTGGAACGCGGGATGACATGGTCGAACGTCAGTTCGTGTGTCGGCAGGCGCGTATCGCAGTACTGGCAGGAAAAATTGTCGCGCAGGAAGACATTGAACCGGGTAAAGGCCGGGCGCCGCGCGGTCTGGATGTAATCCTTCAGCGCGATGACGCTGGGCAGGCGGACTTCGTGTGACGGGGAGTGGACGATTTCGTCATATTCACTCAGGACCGAAACCCGGTCGAGCCAGACCGCCTTGATCGCATCCTGCCATGACCACAGGGAGAGCGGGAAGTAGGACAGGGGCCGGAAATCTGCGTTCAGGACGAGGGCCGGGAAATGTTGACTGTCAGAAAGCACGGGCGCATCCTTGATGTGATGCCGCCACACAAGTCTTCAGGCGTCCTTTACTTTGTACCGAACGCCGATCATGTGCGCCGTCATGAAGTAACTGCCCCGAATCTATTGCAGACCTCATCCCCCGTGGCAAGGGATGGACGGGGCGAATATCCGCGCCATTCCTGCCGGCATCTCCGGGCCATATGGGGGTGTTCCTTGCTACCTGACTGTTATCGTATGGAAAATGCCTGACATAACCCGCTTCGCCCCCAGCCCCACGGGGGGGCTGCATCTGGGACATGTTGCCTCGGCGCTTGCGGGGTGGCGTGCCGCAAACGAGTCGGGTGGGCATTTCCTCCTGCGGATCGAGGACATCGATCCCGGCCGCTGCCGTGACGCGTTCGCCCATGACCTGATGGCCGACCTGCGCTGGCTGGGGCTCGACTGGCCCGAACCGGTGCGCTGGCAGTCACGGCACCTTGCGGATTACGCGGCGGTTCTGGCGCGGCTTGGCGCGCGGGGACTGGTCTATCCATGTTTCTGCACGCGCCGCGATATTGCGGATGAAATCGCCGCCTCCGCCCATGCCCCGCACCATGCCCCTGACGGCAGCGTGGTCTATCCGGGGACATGCCGCCACCTGTCCCCGACGCGGCGGGCGGCATTGCTGGCGGCGGGGACGCCCCATGCCCTGCGCCTGGACATGGGGCGGGCGCTGTCGGTGCCCGGCGCGCGCGACCTGACATGGCATGAGCGCGGCGAAGGGCGGCAGCGCTGCCATCCCGAACTGTTTGGCGACGTGGTGCTGGCGCGCAAGGATGTGATGGCGTCCTATCACCTGTGCGTGACGCATGATGATGCGCTGCAGGGGATCACGCTGGTGACGCGCGGGGAGGACCTGCGCCCGGCAACGTCCCTGCATCGCCTTTTGCAGCACCTGATGGGCTGGGCGGAGCCCGAATATGCCCATCATCCGCTGTTGTGCGATGCGTCGGGGCGCAGGCTGGCCAAGCGCGACCGGGCCATGACCATCGCCGCGATGCGTGCCGCCGGGATGACCCCGCAGGCCGTGCGTGCCGCAGCGGGCGACCCCGGCCCCGTCATGGCATGAGCGGATGTCCCCGCGGCGTGCAAACATGGGAGTGGTGCATTTGTGCTGTTTTCACGGCGACGGCTTCGCACTAGGGTTCCCAACCGGACGTTCCAGCAAGGAACGGTAACTTCATGTCATATGGATCTCGGTCTCATGGATCTTATCGCCGCCCGTCTCGACAGGATCAGCCCCAGCCAGACGATCGCCATTTCCACCAAGGCGCGTGAACTGAAAGCCGCAGGCAAGGACATCATCAGCCTGTCGGCGGGCGAGCCCGATTTCGACACGCCCGCCAACATCAAGCAGGCGGCCATCCGCGCCATCGAGGCCGGGCAGACGAAATATACCGATGTCGCCGGCACGCCCGCCCTGCGCAAGGCCGTGGCCGAACGGTTCCGCCTTGATTCCGGGCTGGATTACACGTCGGACGAAATCATTGTCTCCAACGGGGGCAAGCAGGTCATCTACAACGCGATGGTCGCGACCATAAACCCGGGGGACGAGGCCATCATCCCGGCCCCGTGCTGGGTGTCGTATCCCGATATCGTCGCTCTGGCCGAAGGGACGCCCGTCGTCGTGCCCTGCATGGCCGAACACGGGTTCAAGATGCGTCCCGCCGACCTGGAGGCCGCGATCACGCCGCGCACCAAATGGCTGCTGCTCAATTCCCCGAACAACCCGACCGGCGCCGCCTATGACGCGCAGGAACTGCGCGCGCTGTGCGACGTGCTGCTGCGCCATCCCGATATCTGGATCCTGACCGACGATATCTATGACAAGCTGGTGTATGACGGGTTCAGGCCCGCCACCATCGTGCAGGTCGAACCGCGCCTGCGCTCACGTACCGTCACCATGAACGGCGTGTCGAAGGCCTATGCCATGACCGGCTGGCGGATCGGGTTCGCCGGCGCGCCGGTCGAACTGATCCGTGCGATGAACAAGCTGCAGGGACAGTCCACCTCCGGTCCGTCCTCCATCAGTCAGGCGGCGGCACTCGAGGCGCTGAGCGGCCCGCAGGATTTCATCGCGGAAATGGTCGCGACCTACCAGGGGCGGCGTGACCTTGTGGTCAGCATGCTCAACCAGGCGTCGGGCCTGCAGTGTGCTACGCCCGAAGGCGCGTTCTATGTCTTTCCCTCGCTGCGCGGCTGCCTTGGCAGGACCAGCGCGGGGGGCGCGCGAATCGACAGTGACAGGGATTTCGTGACCGCCCTGCTCGATGAGGAGGGCGTCGCCGCCGTCCATGGCAGCGCCTTCATGTTCGCCGGGCATTTCCGCATTTCCTATGCCACCGATACCGAAAGCCTGAAGGAAGCCTGCCTGCGCATCCAGCGCTTCTGCGGCGGCCTGCGCTGAGACGGGACAGAAACGTCATGACAAGCAGTAACGGGGCCCCGGACGGGTTTCTCGCCGGGTGCATGGACCGCCTTGAAACCCCGGCCACCATCGCCATGGCCCAGCGCGCGCGCGCGCTGAAGGCCAAAGGGGAGGAAGTCCTCTCCCTCGCTCTGGGCGAGCCGGATTTCCCCACGCCCGCAGGCGTGATCGAGGCCGCGCACCGCGCCGCCCTCGACGGGCAGACGAAATATCCCCCCGTGGAGGGGACGCCCGCGCTGAAGGCCGCGATCATCCGCAAGTTCGCGCGTGAAAACGGCCTGACCTACGAACCGGCGGAGGTCATGGTCTCCAACGGGGGCAAGCAGGTCATCTTCAACGCCTTCATGGCTACGCTCAATCCGGGGGACGAGGTCATCGTCCCGCGCCCCTACTGGGTCAGTTACCCGTTGATCATCAGCCTGTTCGGCGGTATCCCGGTGTTCGTGGACTGCCCGGAGGAAAGCGGGTTCCGCCTGGATGCGGCGGCGCTGGAGGCGGCGATCACGCCACGAACCAAGTGGCTGGTGCTCAATTTCCCCAACAACCCGACAGGTGCGACCACCACCCGCGCCGACCTCGAGGCGATTGCCGAGGTGCTGCGTCGCCATCCGCGCGTGCATGTCCTGTCGGACGAGATTTATGAACACCTCGTCTATGACGGGCAGGCGCATGTCTCCATCGCGCAGGTGGCGCCGGACCTGAAATCGCGTGTCCTGACGCTCAACGGCGTGTCGAAGGCCTATGCCATGACCGGATGGCGCGTGGGCTATGTGGGTGGTCCCGCCCCCCTGATCCGCGCCATGAGCGGCATCCAGAGCAGTTCCACATCGGGCATCTGTTCCATCAGCCAGGCCGCGTCGGTCGCGGCACTCGACGGTCCGTCCGGCGTGGTGGAGGTGATGCGCGAAACCTATGACCGCCGTCGCCAGATGGTGGTCGCGGCACTGCGCCAGATCCCGCAACTGACCTGCGCGATGCCGCTTGGCGCGTTCTATGTCTATCCGGGGATTGCCGCGTGCATCGGCCGCACCAGTGCGGGGGGGCGCCTTCTGCGGACGGATGAGGATTTCGCCATCGCCCTGCTGGAGGAACAGCACGTCGCCGTCGTCCATGGCAGTGCGTTTGGCAAGGGACCGTACCTGCGCCTGTCCTATGCCACGTCGGATGAAATCCTGATCGAGTCCTGCGCGCGTATTGCGACGTTTGTCGCCGGCCTAACCTGACGCCTGCCCGTCGGTCGCGGGCGGGGAGAGCGCGAATATTCCTTCTGTCAGCAGCGAAGGCAGGAGGAATGCCGCCGCCGGCAGGCCACACAGGCCCATGGCCACCGCCGTGGCCCCCATGGCCGTGACATAGGCCAGGCGCCCGCCAACACGTTCGGCCATGACAAAGGCAAAGGCCCCGCCCACGCCGGTCATGGCCCCGATCATGGTGCGCCACGGGTGCTGGCCCGCATTATGTCCCATGCTGTCGATGATCTGGCTCAGTGCGGAGGACTGGTCCACCGAAGTGCCGCTCATCCCGAACATGAGGGAAAATGGCAGGATCAGTACGCTCAGCACGTCACGCAGCAGGCCAACGAACCCGCTGACCAGAGGGATCAGCAGGAGGATGGCGACGCACGAACTTGTACTTAGCGCCACGACCAGAAGACCGATCCGCCGCTGCTGTCCTGCTGATATCGGATGGTCACGAATCCGTAATGTCTCCATGCCCGGTATCGTGCGACACGCATGTCGTGTGGTGGTGGCCCCCTCGCAGGGCCTGTGGCAAGACCGGGGAAATAACGCCCCGGATCATGACGGGTTTATTTCTTGCGGATCCACCACTTCACGGGTTCGTCCTCGTCCTCCTGCGCCTCCACGTCTTCGACGGGGGCAGGCGCGCGGCGTGACGGCGTGGCCAGGCGGGCCCTGCGTGCGGCGGCATTTTCTTCCTTCAGCCGCTCGATCTGGGCCTGCGCGGCGTAAAGCTCCGTCTTGAGGCCGAGGATTTCCTCGTTTTTCTGCGCAATCGTATTCTTGGCTTCACCCAGCATGATTTCCGCGTGCCCGAGGCGCGTTTCAAGCCCGCGCAGGTTGCCCTGCATGTCCTGGCGCTGGCGCTCGGCGGTTTCACGCAGCTTCTGCTCGATCTGGAGCCTGTTGCGCAGCTGCTCTACTTCGCCATTACTGTCGGACTGTATGTGAAGCGTGCGTGTGGCTGTCGGACGTGTCGAGATGTTCTGGTGTTCGACCCGTACTTCGCCATCCTGTACGAATTTACGGCGACGCGCGCTGACTTCGGGCAGGCGCTGCTGGCGTTTGAACTGGGAAGGGCGCCGGGGCGCCGGAGTGGTGGCCGGGGCCGAAGGCGGCCTGGCCTTCTCCGGTCCTTTGCCAAGGCGGTCAAGCGCTTCACGCGCTTCACTGACTTCGTCGCGGTGGGAGGAAGTGTCCTGGTCTTCTTCACCGGGGAAGGACAGGAATTCATTATATGATGACACGGTCAGACTCTTTGATAGATACAAAGCCGAGGATCTGGAGGAAAAATATCAACCACCGGAATAGGAAATTATTCCTAATGGAGATATTCCAAGATTTCGCACCTGAAAATGACTTCATGGCTATGTAGCCTTTATTCTGGCAGGAATGCAAGCATCCATCACGATATTGCCGCGTATTCATGTGTTGTATGCAATGTGGTCTGTTTTTTATGAAAAATATGATGCGGTCTTTCGATTTTATAATATTGTTGATGGTAATTTCTGTATTCGCGCGTATACGCATGTCCAGCCGTGATTGTATCGATCTGGTTACGTCATGTACCCATCACATGTTCTTGCGATGTGGCTTTTTATGGCCTGCTGTATTGAACCATGTTGCAACAGGGCGATAGCATCGTATGCGTTCGTGCAGTATGCAGGTTGATATCGGGATGTGCGCGTCGATGCGCATGCGCCACCGGTGGATTATCGGCCGGCGCCGCGCGGGCGGCACCGCGAAGGGGACGGGAAAGTGACATCGGAAAACACGACCATCACGGCAGGGGGGCTGGCGCGCCCGTCCTCGGTCATGAAAAAGGGCAGGGTGCCGTGCGTCCTTGTGGTGATGGGGGTTTCGGGATGCGGAAAATCCACCTTCGCCCGCATGCTGTCGGAACGGCTGGAATGTCCGCTTGTGGAAGGCGACGACCTGCATCCCGCAGCCAACATCGCCAAGATGGCGTCAGGCACGCCGCTGACGGATGCCGACCGCCAGCCGTGGCTGGAACAGATTGGCAGGCAGGTCGCGCAATGGGTCGATGCCCGGCAGAAAGGGGTTGTGACCTGTTCGTCACTGAAACATGCGTACCGCACGGCCATTTCCGCACGGCATGAACTGGTGTGCTTCGTCTACCTGAAGGGCAGTCGTGAGGGCATTGGCGCGCGCTTGCGTGAACGCACGGGGCATTTCATGCCGGCCAGCATGCTCGACAGCCAGTTCGCGACGCTTGAGGAGCCGCGCGATGATGAGGTCGTGCTGGAACTTGACGCCAGCGCAACGTGCGAGGAGTTGCTTGACGCCGCATGCGCCGCGTTGCGGGCGCTTGAAAAAGAGGCTGGCGCGGGGGAAGGCACGGTGGTGGTTGACTGCGTTCCCGCCGGGCGTGCGCCCGATTGATCAGGCGGAAAATCTGCCGGGCAGCCACGCGATGTCATCGCGCCCGTCGGCGTTGAAATGCCGTCCCAGCACGAAGAAATAATCCGAAAGCCGGTTCAGGCAGGACAGGATGGCCGGGGGAAGGGGGCTTGCGCGATGCAGGCTGATCATCCGGCGTTCCGCGCGGCGTATGACCGTGCGCGCCAGATGGGCGTGTGCCGCGGCCGGGGTCCCGCCGGGCAGGACGAAACTGCGCAGCGCGGGTTGTTGCGCGCGCAGGCGCTCGATCTCGGTTTCCAGGATGTCCATTGCCGCCGCTCCGGCGGGAAAGGCATCCGCGCTCCTGTCGGGCTGGCAGGTGATGCCACCGATATCAAACAGCAGTGACTGGATGCGGAGCAGGAATTGCGCGTCGTGTGTATCGGGCGGGCAGGCCGCGCGCAGCACGCCGATGACGGCATTGGCCTCATCAAGCGTGCCGAGCGCTTCGATACGTGGGTCGTCTTTTTCAACACGCGCGCCATTGCCCAGGGAGGTCTGTCCCCTGTCGCCACCCCGGGTCACGACCCGGTCGATCCGAATGGCCATAAAATCTCTTTCCGGGATTATGCGTCAGGTCGGGCCTGAAAGGTGGCGGGGAACAGTCCCGCCTGTCCCCGGCGCGCGGGGACAGGCGATGCGAACGCCGTTCAGTGCGTGGTGGTCGGCTTCTTCGCGCCGAGCTTGAGCGCCTCGTTCAGGTGCGCCTGCGTCGCGTCCGCCGTGGCGGAGGAGTAGGCCTTCAGGTCCGGGTCGCTGGCGGATTCGGCTTCGTTCTGGAACATCGACAGCGCGTCGCTGTGGGCCTGCGCCTCGATGTCGAGGTAGTCGCGATCGAACTTGTGGCCCTTTTCGGTCTTCAGCCGGTCGATGATCTGCTGTTCGTCGGTGCTCATGTCCTTGTTCAGTTCAAGCCCGTGCTGCAGCGCCAGCGCGGAAAGCTTGTTCTGGTTGTCGGTATGCTGCTTGACGAGGTCGGCGGCCATGTCCTTCACCTTCTGGCGCTTCGCCTGCGTGGTGGCCAGCTGGGAAATCTCGATTTCAAACGTGTTCACCTCGGTGGCGTTCTCGGCGAAGGTCGTGTCTGAATCGGTGAAGGGCGGCGGGGCCGGGGGTGCTGCGGTCTTCGGGGCACGGGCGAAGGAAGAGACAGGCAGCGCCGCGACCGAAGCGCAGAGAAACCAGGCAGCGTATTTTTTCATGTATCATTTTCCTAACGAGAAATATGCGAACGACCCGCTGAACGTGTGAAAAAGTCTAGCAGTTTTGCCCCTGCCGACAAACCCGCATTCAGGGTTTTATCCGCTTTTTACCGATCCGCGGGCATGAGCGCGCTGCGGGTGCGGGCCGCACATGGCGCGGTCGCGGGCCGGCACGCATGCGCCTCCATGCGTGCCGGGCATGGAACATGGCGTCATGACCCGTATGGGCCATGTGGCGTTTATAGGCTACATGCTCGGGGGACACACGGGACATTTTGGCCCGCAACGTCGTATACCCTGTCATGGATGGCCCGATGCCGACTGTTATTCGCCTTTTACTGTCCCTGGCCGCGTTCGCCGCGCTGTTTGGCGTGGTTGCCGGTGCGTTTGTCGCCCACCTGCCGGACCCGTTCTTTGCGCAGGGGGGGCGGGACATGGCGCGGCAGGCCATACAGATGCAGATGTGGCACGCGCTGGCGCTGCTGGGCATCGGGGTGCTGATGATGCAGGCCGGATGCCAGCGCCTTGTCTCGCTCGCGGGGTGCGCGATGGCGCTGGGGATGTGCCTGTTCTGCGGTGCGGTCTATTTCACGGCCATCACCGGCGTCCATCTCGGGCCGGTGGCGCCGACGGGGGGCAGTATCCTGATGCTGTCATGGCTGATGCTGGCGGTGGGAATCCTGCGTTCATGACATCGCAGCATACGGGCATGGCCCATGACGGGACCCCGCCATCCGACGTGGCGGACATGCAGGTGGGGGCGGCGTACCTTGCGCCCTTGGGGTTCGAGGAGGTGCTGGAACACGAACTCGGCCGGCAGGGCGTGGATGTGCGCTGGCACGGGCGGCTTGCCCTGACGGCGCAGGCGCCGGTGCGCAGCGCATGGGCGCTGGAGACATGGACCGCCCCGCAGGTGCGCGATGTCCCCTCCATCAAGGGTGCGGCGCGGGACCTGCGCGCCATACAGCGCAACTGGGCCGGGTATGCACCGGACCTGCATCGCCGTTCCGCCCTGATCGCCCAGAACCTGCCACCGCTGAGCGCGCGGCCGCTGGTGTTTCCCTCCCTGCCGCCGCAGGGCCACCTTGGCGCGTGGACGCTGCTGTCGGCGCAGCGGATGCTGCTGTCGGCCTCCAAGACGTCACCGTTCGTCAATGGGGAGGTCCATTTCGTCGAAGACCGCGAAGGCCCGCCCTCGCGCGCCTACCTCAAGCTGTGGGAGGCGTTCACGCGCCTTGGCCAGTGGCCGCGGGCGGGGGAGACCTGCCTTGACCTCGGGGCGTCGCCGGGGGGATGGACGTGGGTGGCGGCGCAATGCGGCGCGGACGTGATCGCGATCGACCGTGCCGACCTTGACCCGCGCGTCGCGGCCCTGCCCGGCGTGACGACCCGCCGTGAAAGCGCCTTTGGCCTTGATCCCGCGACCATGCCGCAGGTGGACTGGCTGCTGTCGGACATCATCGCCTATCCCGCGCGCCTGCTGACGCTGGCGCGGCGCTGGATCGACAGCGGGCGCGTGGCGCGCATGGTGCTGACCATCAAGTTCCAGGGCGGGACGGACCATGATACGGCGGACCAGTTCGCGGCCCTGCCCGGTGGCGTGGTGCGCCACCTGTGGCACAACAAGCATGAACTGACATTCTTCTGGATGCGCGAGGGCACGCCCCACGTCGCCTGAGGGCGTGTGGTTCAGGGCTGGCCCGCCCGCCGCCGGCGCAGGCGGTCGAGCACATATTCCCCCAGCTGCACGATCCCGATGGCAAGCAGGCAGCACACCAGCGCCACGCCCATGATGATGGTGCGTTCGCGATCGGTTTCATCCGCAGCCCCCGTCAGGCGATAGACCGCAAGCCATGTGTCGGACCCTGCGACATGGTCCACAAGTCCCGCGACCGTCGCGCTGTAGCGCAGGCTGGCCATCAGCAGCATCGTGACGGCCACGACGCTGCCGGTCTTCACCAGCGTGCGTGTCAGGGAAACGGTGGCTGTTGCATCGGTGTTCTTCATGTGGATAGGCTACCTTTCCTCAGGGGGCGAGCAGGGCATGCCCGGTTCGTGCCGGGAAAATGGCGTAAGAGGGGTGAACGGAATGTATGGACGCTCTGGACATATGTCGCGCCTGTGGCGCGTGGGGCTGGTGGCGGGCGCATGTGCAGGCGCCCCGTCGGGCGGGGGACAGGCCGCGCCCCCGGATGCGCCACCGCGGATCGGCAACCTGACACCGGCGGTCCCGGCGGAACCCTATGGCCCGACGGAAGGCGCGCGCGAACGGATCGCCGCCGCATTTGACACCGCGCGGGCCACCGGGCGCAAGGTGCTGCTGGATTTTGGCGGCAACTGGTGCCCTGACTGCCGGATCCTTGCGGGGTTGATGGACGATCCCGCTGTGGCGCCGTGGATCGCACGGCATTTCGTGGTGGTGATGGTCAATGTCGAGCGCATGAACGCCAACCTTGATTTCCTTGAACAGCACGGGCTGAAGATTACGGCGGTGCCGACCGTGCTGGTTGTTACGGCGCAGGGGAAAGTGCTCAATGCCGATGGGCTGACGGCGTTGGGCAACGCGCGCGCGATGTCATCGCAGGCGGTGATCGACCTGCTGGCGCAATGGGAGGCCCGCACCTGAGGGTAGTGGATGAATAAAAGTTTTTGGTGAAGCTTTTTTCAGGGTCTGTTGGGAATTACCGTGAATTGATGATAGCGGCGGTGAGATAAATCATTGCTGCGAATGATCTGTCTGTCTTGTCGCTTCGCATGGCGATGCGCTTGAACTCCTTGAGTTTGCAGAAGAA
>NZ_POTC01000033.1 GCF_002906255.1 Novacetimonas maltaceti
AACCGGGAAAGCCGCTCTTCAACATCAAAAAAACCAGGCTGCTTCATATCGCCATTCCCTCAATCAACGCAGAAGAAATAGAATCATACAGAAGACCTCAAAACCAGGGGGTTTTTAGAACCCTCCATGTTGCACAGGATAAAACTTCCGTAACCGTCACACCGGCACCATTGGCGCAGTCATCACCACAGGTGGCCCAGAACGAAAATCAGGTGCAAAACAATCCCGTTACAGAGTCAGGAACTGGCGTTCAGTCAGAAAAAAAGGATACGCCTGCGACTGCTGCGCCACAGAACGCGGACAACAGGATCGTATTACGCATTGATGATACTCCTGCTGCCGACATCATCAAAAACGTGACAATCCGGGATATCGTCAATTCTCCACAGACATCGATGGTACAGGACTTCATGGCCGATGCCTATACGTCGTCCGAGAAAATGGAAACGAAACTGATTCAAAAAGGGCAGACTTTACTGACCTTGCATAATATGGGGAAGAACGGGTTTGATCTTGATACGCCCCTCATGACGTCAATTCTAAAGAATAAAGATGTAAGGTCGGTCATGCTGATTGATCTGGCGCGCCGTGGCAGGCATGGTTTCTGTCAGGTCGGCCGGCAGGAACCGACGGATCTGGTTCTGTTGCAGATAAAATGGGTGTCCCCATACAATAAAATGAATGTGGTCAATCAGGTCCTGTTTGGCGTCCGCACACGAAGCTTCCTGCACCCTCTGACCTCCGGGATGAGGTGCGTCAAGGAAGCAACGCAGTACATGTATTTTGGCAACCTTGAGAAACTTCCGGATGAAAACTCCCTGATCCCTACAGACATCAAGACATTACAGGCGGTCTCGCCCGGCCGCTATGCAGCAGAAATACGCAACCTTATGGAAACGGACCATAAAGTTGGCCTGGTCATGCGTAGTAACGATATGCAGGACGAGATATTGTGGCAGGCAACCTCTACCCTGGAGGATGCGGCTTTTCCATTGCCACAGTCCATGCCGGATACCGCTGCGTCCTCAACCCCTCCATGAAATGATGACACGCCCGGGTCGTCGCGCACGGCGTCCCCGGGCATGTCCGTTCCTCAGGACCCGGCGTCTGGCTGGCAGATTTCCAGAGGGATTCCGGCGGCCCTGAGTTTGTCATGTATGGCGGGCCTGATCCGTGCATCTGTCAGCACATGATCGAAAGCATCCAGGCCCGCCAGTCGGTAAAGCCCCCCCGTGCGGAACTTTGAACTGTCCACCAGCAGGACCGTCTGGTCACAGATTTCCATGAGCACACGCTTGATCTTGATGATGTCCGGGTTGTTCTGGAAAGCCGTGCCGTCGTGGATGACGGACGTGGACAGGAACATGGTATCGGCGTGCAGGCCCTGCGCCCCCTGTTCGCATATCAATCCGAAAAAGGCATTGCGCGGCCTGTTGTAATCGCCCCCCAGACAGATCAGGCGCAGGTCGGGGTAGGGAGACAGCGCCTGGATGACCCCCATGGCGTTTGTAATGATGGTCAGCGGTGCGAGCGCAGGCAGCAGGGGCAGCATTTCGGCCACGGTCGTCGAATCATCCAGAACAAGGATCTGTTCCGGTCGGATCAGCGATATGGCACGGGCAATGATCGCCTGCTTGCCCTCTCTGGCAAGGGCCGTGCGGTAACTTACGGTCTTCTGCGTGGCGGTGCGGTTGCGCAGGGCAATGCCCCCATGCTGCTTTTCCACCAGGCCCTGTTGCGCCAGCACGTTGGCGTCACGGTGAATGGTCATGCGGCTGACGTCAAAATGCGTGGCCAGCGCATCAATGGTGGCGGTACCCGTTTCCAGCAGCAGGTCCAGGATGCGTTGCTGGCGTGCCGTATTGTCGCCCCGCCGGGCAGATCGGGTGGAAGTCAGGACATGTGACAGGCCCGTTTTATCGGTCATGCTGGAAAGCGATCTTCATCCGCAGGGTCAACAGGAAAGCGCCTAGCGTAATAAATACCCGTTACACTGTCACATGAAATATGACCATCGTGCCGGCCGCACATTTCCTTCGTAAACAATCCGATCCGGTTCCCGTCCTCTGTCATCACATTAATATGCGTTATATATAACATAAAACATGTTATGTGTAACACATCAACTCCGCCATCATGCTGCTGGATATCGGGAGGTCGAGGATGTGCCGGAACTTCATCATCGGAATAGACTGCGGCTCAACCGCTACCAAGGCGGTCATTTTTTCCCCTGCGGGCGAAATCGTGGGGACGGGGCGCAGTCGCGTGACACAGCATATGGACCGCCCGCATCATGTCGAGCGTGACATGGGCGAGGTATGGCAGGGCGTGGCGGTCACCATCCGCATGGCGCTTGAGGATGCGGGCCTGAATGGTCGGTCCATTGCCGCGGTGGGCGTCACGGCGCATGGCGACGGCGTGTTCCTGCTGGACCGCATGGGGAACCCGCTGGGACGGGGGATCATGTCGCTCGACAGCCGCGCGACGGACCTGCATGACAGCTGGCGCCAGCGTGGGGTGCTGGACCAGCTTGTGCCGCTGGCGGGACAGCGGCCCTATGCCTATTCCGCCAATACGCTGCTGGCATGGATACGCGCGCATGAACCGGAACGCTATCACGCCATCGGGTCCGTCCTGTTTGCCAAGGACTGGATCCGGCTCTGCCTGACAGGGGAAATCGCGACAGACATAACCGAGGCGAGCACGGCCTTTACAGACCTGCATACGCAGCAGTACAGCGCCGCCATCCTCGATATCCTCGGGCTGGAGGGCATGCGGGACTGCCTGCCGCCCATGCTGGATTCCTGCGCGCGGGCCGGGACCGTCACGGCCAGTGCCGCCGCGGCGACGGGGCTGCTTGCGGGCACGCCGGTTTCCGCCGGGTTGCATGACGTCACCGCCGCCGCCGTGGGAATGGGCCATACACAGCCCGGTGACATGTCGCTTACGGCCGGCACGTTTTCCATCAACGAGGTCTTCCGCGACAGGCCGGTTACCGGCGAAGGCTGGGCCTGCCGTGCGGGTTACCGGCGGGGATTGTGGAACTGCATGGCGATCTCGCCCGCTTCCTCCAGCAATCTGGAATGGATGACGCGTGTGCTGATGCCCGGGAACGCGGACGCCACGACGGTCCTGATGCATGAGGTGGAAGAACGCCTGACCGCCGCCCGTCAGGCGCGCACGGTGCCGCTTTTCCATCCCTTCCTGTTCGGTTCCCCCTATGCCGCGCCCGCCAGCGCGTCGTTCTTTGGCGTGCAGTCGTGGCATGACCGGACCGACCTGCTGCAGGCGATGGTGGAGGGGATGGCATTCAACCACCGCATGCATGTCAGCGACCTGTGCCGGACGGGACCGGTGGCGCGCGTGGGCATATCCGGCGGTGGCAGCGGCCAGCCCGCAATCGCGCAACTGTTTGCCGATGTGCTGGACATGCCTGTCGAGGTTTCCTCCGTGCGGGAGGCGGGGGCGCTGGGGGCCGCCCTGACCGGAGCGGTGGCAGTCGGCATGCAGCCGGACCTTGAACGGGCGGTGGCGGCGCTGACCGTATCGCGGCGGACCTATGACCCGCAACCGGCACAGGTGGCGGCGTATGATGGCATATACCACCGTTACGTGGCGCTGGCGCAGGCCATGCGCCCGTTCTGGCGTGCGCTGTATGACACATCCTCCTCGGCACAGTCATCACCGGAACCTGTCGCCGGGGTCCCTCCCGCCACGCACCGGCATGTCCGTCACGCGACAGCGATGGGGGGGATTCCTTCATGAATACCGTCCAGTCTCCGGTGGAGGATTATGATGTCATCATTATTGGTGCCGGGATCAATGGCGTCGGGCTTATGCGCGAACTGGCGCTGCAGGGGGTGCGTGTGCTGCTGGTGGACCGGGCGGATATCTGCAGTGGGACATCCGCCGCCCCCTCGCGCCTGATCCATGGCGGGATCAAATACCTTGAAACCGGGGAATTCCGTCTGGTCGCGCAATCCACGCTGGAACGTAACCTGCTGCTGCGCAATGCGCCGCATGTCGTCCACCCATTGCCCACGACCGTGCCTGTCCGTTCATGGCTTGGCGGGATCCTGCCCTCCATGCGGCGTTTCCTGCGGCTGGGCGGGAAAATGACGGACCGGGGTGCGCTTGTGCTCGAACTGGGGCTGCAGATCTATGACTTCCTCGGTCGGCATGCCCGTGTGATGCCCCGGCACCGCCTGTTCTCACGCAGGCAGACGCGTGCGCGCTGGCCGCATATGTGCGGCACCGTCATGGCCAGCGCGCAATATTATGACGCCGCGATCAGCCAGCCCGAACGTCTGGGTTACGAATGCGTGCGCGAGGCATTGCGGGCGCATGAAAGATCTCGTGTCGCGACCTATACCCATATCGGGTCCTTCCATGATGGCATCGTGACACTGCATGACCTGCCACGCGGGCAGTCATGGCGGGCGCGTGCTCCCGTCATGGTCAATGCGGGTGGCGCATGGATCGATCAGGTCAATGCCGCCCTTGGTGTGGATACCCGCTACATCGGTGGTACCAGGGGATCGCACCTTATACTGCGCCATGACGGGCTTTTGCGCGAACTGGCCGGCAACATGGTCTATTTTGGCACGCCTGACGGACGTATCTGCCTGGCCTATCCCTTCCTTGGCCATGTGCTGGTGGGATCGACCGATATTCCCGTCTCCGACCCGGATGACGCCATCTGTTCCGATGCGGAGCAGGCCTACATGCTGGATATGCTGGGGGCCCTGTTTCCCGGTTTCCGCTTTGATGCGTCCGATGTGATCTACCGCTACAGCGGCGTGCGCCCCCTGCCGGCCAGTAACGCGTCCGACCCCGGCGCGATCAGCCGTGACCATGTCGTGCACGAGGACAGGCTGGGAACGGTCACGCTGTTTTCCCTGGTGGGGGGGAAATGGACGACTTTCCGCGGCCTGGCCGAGGAAGTGGCCGATACCATCCTGCCGAGGCTTGGTCGCGTGCGGCAGGTTTCCACCCGGTCGCTGCCGATCGGGGGAGGGCGCGGCTATCCCGCCCCGGCGGACCTTGACGCATATATCGACCGTTTTGCCGCAGGCAGTGCGATTGCGCGTGAACGCGCGCGCGCACTGCTGGGCCGTTATGGCACACTGGCGGTGGAAATCGCGCGGTTCTGCGCCTTGGTCCCCGATCAACCGCTGGACAGCCTGCCGTCTTATACCCGCCGGGAAATCATTTTTATCGCACGTAATGAGCAGGTCCGGCATGTCGCGGACATTCTCTACCGCCGTACCACCATTGCGCTGTCTGGTGCGTTAACGCCCGACGTCACGCACGAGGTCGCAACCATCGCGGGGGAAACCCTTGGATGGGATGCCGACACGATCCGGCGTCAGGCCCGCGATGCGTGGCAGGAGGCCGAAACGCGGCATCACCTTGCCGCCCGCATGGCCGCGTCGAAACCCATGCAGCCCGAACCGATCGGAGCCTGAACAATGAACCGTTATGAAACCAAGATCGCCCGTATGGCCGCCGGGACCGACACGCGGGCCGACTTCATCCTGGCCGATGCCAAGGATGCCGACATGGCGGCAGGGATCAGCGCCATGGGGCGTAACCGCAACATGGGGGGGCTGTCGCCCTATCGCTGCCGGGATGCGTATCTGGATGATATCCGCGCGATGCTGGAACTGGATGTTGTCGATATCATGCTGGTTTCGGCTTCCAATCTGGAAACGCTGATGCAGGAGGGCGCCTTTAACGACAGTCGTGTGCAGCCTGCAATCCGCGCCAATGACACCACCGACGTGTGGCGCGGGCGGGGAAGCCCCTATACCATCCAGCGTTCCGTACCCTTTCGCAGCGCGTCACTGGCGGGTGCACAGACCGGGCTTGGCCTGTATTCCATGACCTTCAACGGTGATGCGGAACATGATGCCCATGCGCTGGAATGTTTCCGCCGCTTTCGCGAGGATGCGCAGGCGCATGGTTTTTCCTATTTCCTTGAGGTCTTCAATCCCAACGAAGGACGGATTGCGCAACCGGACTGGGGTGTCTTCCTGAATGACATGATTGTCCGCGCCCTTGCCGGCCTGCGTCAGGCGGAACGTCCGCAATTCCTGAAGATTCCGTTTAATGGCGCGGGCGCGCTGACCGAACTGTGCGCATTCGATCCACGCATGGTGGTGGGGATCATGGGCGGGGGCAGCGGGACAACGCGTGACTGCCTTGAACTGCTGCACCAGGCCCAGGCCTGCGGCGCGCGGGCGGCCCTGTTCGGGCGCAAGATTGTCGATGCCGATGACCCGCTGCTGCTGGTGCAGGCCATGCGGCGTGTGACCGATGGCGACCTTCTGCCGGATGAAGCCACATGCTTCTACCACGAAGCCCTGGCCCGCAGGGGAGGGCGTGCCGAACGGCCGCTGGGGGCCGATCGCTGCATTACCGAAGCCACGCTGCTGGAAGGTTCGGTCAGCATGGGTGTGATGGGCTGACAGCATCCGTCATCCTATACTTTGGTTTCGTGAATTATATTTCGTAATGGCAGGGTAGTATTTCATACATTTCCGCAGGTCAGGAGAATGTGAACATCCTCCTGCCGGGAATGACGCAACCATAACGCCGTTTATGATATATATATCATGTAGTGCGTTATGTCTGTGCATCCTGCCAGATATGGAGATCCGTGATGCATTCCAGACCGTTATGGATTGGCACCAGCTGGAAGATGAACAAGGGGCCGGCCGCCGCCATCGAGGCCGCGCGGTCACTGGCCGCCTTTCATCCGCCTGTGGGGGTGCAGCCTTTTGTCATCCCGCCCTTTACGTCGCTCAGGGATGTCTGCGCCATACTGGAGGGTACATCCGTGCTGGTGGGGGCACAGAACACCCATTGGGAGGATGAAGGGGCATGGACGGGGGAAATCTCGCCCGTCATGCTGGCTGAATGTGGTGCGGCGCTGGTGGAAATCGGCCATTCCGAACGCCGGGCGCATTTCGGTGAAACGGACCGGACCGTCAACCTGAAGGTCCATGCGGTGTTGCGCCATGGCATGCGCCCGCTGGTATGTATCGGGGACACGGCGGAGGAACATGCGTTCGGTGTGACGCATGATGTGCTGGCCCGCCAGTTGCGTATTGCGTTGCATGGTGTTCCCCCCGCCCTGATGGGACAGGTACTGGTGGCGTATGAACCGGTCTGGGCCATCGGGGCGGGGGGACGCGCGGCGGATGCCACGTTTGTCGCCCATGCCCATGCACGGCTGCGCGCGGTGCTGGTGGAGATCGCCGGGGAAGAAGCCGGGCATGAAATCCCCCTGCTGTATGGCGGCAGCGTTACACGTGACAATGCCTGCGGCTATGCACGGATTGCGGATGTGGATGGGGTCTTTATTGGTCGTGCGGCATGGAATGTTGCTGATTTCAGGCAGATTATCGGGAGTGTGGCACATGAACATGTTGCATCCGGCTGAAAACGGCACCGTTGCCACCCGCAGGCGCGCCATGGTCGATTATGTGATGAACCGTGGCAATGTGGAAATTGATGAACTGGTCACGCGTTTTGAAACCAGTCGCATGACCGTCCACCGTGACCTGCAGGCCCTGTCGGCGCAGGGACTGCTGCGCCGGGTGCATGGCGGGGTGACCACCCTGCCCAATGGCATTGTCGAAAGCAGCATGCTGTACCGCAGGCGTCGCGCCATGCGTGAGAAGAAGGCCATCGCGGCGCTGGCGGCAGGCATGGTCGTGCCTGGCGATGTCATCGCGCTGGATGATTCGACCACCGTATGCTGCATGGTGGATCATCTGGCGGCGATGGGGCCCCTGACGGTGGTGACCAACAGCCTTGGCGTTGCCACCACAGTCGGGGCGATGCCCTCCATCAGCCTTATTGCCCTGGGGGGGCGGTATCATCCCACCTTTGACGCATTTTTCGGGCTGATGTGCGAACAGGCGATCGGGGCGCTGCGGGTGGGGACCCTGTTCATGTCCGTATCCGCCATCCATGGCGTGAACGCCTATCATCAGGAACAGGATATCGTAAAAGCCAAGCATGCGCTGATGCGCAGCGCGGACCGGCGCGTATTGATGGTCGACAGCACGAAGTTTGGCAGCAATGCGCTGAACCGGTTGGCGGACCTGTGCGAATTCGACGTGGTGATAACCGATGATGGCCTTGATCCCGCAGTGGCGGACAGGCTGCTTGACCACGGCGTTACACTGCGGATGGCACGGCTGTCCGCCAGTGATGAAGTAAAACCTGAATAAAAATACACTCCATTACCAGAATGGGAGGAAACGATGCGTATAGCCATTGGTGGCGACAGCGCCGGTAACGGCATGGCGGGAATGCTTGCGCAGTACCTGAAGGACCTGGGCGAGCATGAGGTGGTGGACATGTCCGTCCCGCCCGGCGGTGGCAGCGAACTGTATGCCACCCTGAGCGAGAGGGTGGGACAGGCCATCATGTCGGGGAAGTTCGACCGGGGGATCCTGTGTTGCGGCACCGGCATCGGGGTCTGTATTTCGGCCAACAAGATACCCGGCATCCGCGCGGCCCTGACGCATGATACCTATTCCGCCGAACGGGCGGCCCTGTCCAATGATGCCCACATCATTACCATGGGCGCGCGTGTCATCGGGCCGGAAGTCGCCAAGAGCATCGTGAATGCGTGGCTGGCCTGCTCCTTCGACCCGAAGGGGCCGTCGGCCCGCAATGTGGCGGGCATTGATGCCCTGGGACAGAAATATGCCCATGGACAGCCCGCCGTCACCACCTGCTGAACGATTGCTGCAGACGCGGCCGGATGACCGGTAAAGCGAAAGAACAATAAAAATGAAAACAGCTTTTCTTCTTGCCACGGCCATCATGCTTGCGCCACTGGCGGCGCGGGCGGCGGATGATCATGCGCCATTGCGCTTCGTGCTGATCCCCAAGACGGTCCACCCATGGTTCGACAAGGTGAACACCGGCGCCCGTGCGGCGGCCGACCTGCTGGAAAAGACAACGGGGCGCAAGGTGGAAATCGAATATCGCGCGCCCCAGACGGCCGATGTCTCGTCGCAGAACGATATCATCGAACGCGCGATCGCAACCCATCCCGACGGGCTGATCCTCGACCTGCTGGATGAGAAGGGCAACCACGCCACCATGCTTGAGGCCGTGGATGAAAAGGTGCCCATGACGGTGTTTGATTCCCTGCCGCCGGAGGGGATGGACATCACGGCGGTGGGGGCCGATTTCTGCGAACAGGGCACGATCGCGGCACAGCGTCTGGCGGGACTGATCGGGGAAAAGGGCGAGGTCGCGATCATGATCGGCGTGCCGACCGCCCCGAACCATACCCGGCGCGCCGAATGTGAACGCGCGGCGTTCGCGAAGTATCCGCAGATCCGGGTGGTTGCGACCGGCATTGATAACGACAGTATCGAAACCGCGCAGAAACAGGCATCCGCCATCATGCAGGCCCATCCCGATCTTGTCGGATGGGTGGCATGTGACGCATCGGGACCGGTAGGGATCGGCCAGGCCATCCGCGAAAGCGGGCGCACGGGCAAGGTCAAGGAAGTGGGGCTGGACAACCTGAACGACATGATCCAGCTCATCCGTGACGGGGTGGCGGATTCATCGGCATCCAGCCGGCCGGAAATGCAGGGCTACTGGGCGGTCATCGCCGCATGGCAGCAGGCGCTGGGACAGAAGACGCCCAAATACATAGACACCGGCATAGATGTCCTGACCAGGAAGAACATCTGATTTCCCCACAGTGATGGAGTAACGATCATGACGGTTCTCCACGTTTCATCCCTGCGCAAGACCTATCCCGGCGTTGTGGCGCTGGACCATGTCGACCTGACGCTGGAGGCGGGAAAGGTCCATATCCTTGCAGGGGAAAATGGCGCGGGAAAATCCACGCTGATCAAGGTGCTGACCGGCCTTGTCACCCCGGATGCTGGGCGTGTGGAAATAGAGGGCCACGATGCGCTGGCCGATCACACCCTGTTTGCCCGCGTGGCGTACGTGCCGCAGGAACTCAGCCTGTTTCCCACCATGACGGTCGCGGAAAACATGTTCATGCCCTTCGCCAAATCCGGTTTCGGGCGCATGACCGTGTCACGCGCGGCAATGGAGGCGGCGGCGCAGAAACTCATGACCCGCTTTGGCATGCATGCCAGTCCGGGGCAGAAGGTGGGACATATCAGCGTGCCCGACCAGCAGTTGCTGCAGATCGCGCGTGCGGCGGGGGCCGGGAATTTCCGGGTGCTGATCCTTGATGAGCCCACCTCGTCGCTGACATCGAGCGAGACGGAACACCTGTTTTCCATCCTGCGCACGCTGCGTGACGAAGGGTGCGCGATCGTGTTCGTCTCGCACCGGATGGAGGAGATTTTCGCCCTGGGCGACACGGTCACCGTGCTGCGCAACGGGCGCAGTGTGGGCACCCATCCCATGTCGGAACTGGACGAAGGCAGGCTGATCCGCCTCATGTCCGGCAACAGCGTGCAGCTTGACGAACGCTTCCAGCCCGCGGCCACGTCGGGGGCGGGGGATGTCATTGTCGATGTGGCGCACCTGTCCGGTCCCGGGTTCACGGACGCATCCTTCACCCTGCGCCGGGGCGAGATACTGGGCTTTGCCGGACTGGTGGGGGCGGGGCGGTCCGAACTCATGCAGACCATGTTCGGCTACCACCACGCCACGGCGGGCCGGTGCGTGCTGGACGGGCATGAAATCCCGCGCGGCAGGCCGGACAGGGCTGTGGCGATGGGCATGCTCTACCTGCCTGAGGAAAGGCGGCATCACGGGATCTTCCCCCTGCTGAGCGTGCGCGAAAACATTGCCGTCTCCGTCATGAACCAGATCATGGGCGGTGGGGTCATTTCATCCGGTCGGGAACGGCGTGTGGTGGCGGACGCCATCGAGCGTTTCGATGTCCGCACGTCATCGGCGGAAAAGAAGATCATGTACCTGTCGGGCGGGAACCAGCAGAAGGCGATCATCGGGCGTGCCATGGCGCGCAGGCCGCGCGTGCTGATCTTTGATGAACCGACCAAGGGCATCGATATCGGCACGAAGTTCCAGATCTACCGCATCATGCAGCAACTGGCGGAGGAGGGGGTGGGCATTATCCTCGTTTCCTCGGAAATGGCGGAACTGCAGCGCTGCGCCACCCGTATCATCACCATGCATTCCGGGCAGATCACCGGTTCGTTCGATCAGGCCACGACCGACATCAATACACTTGTGGGCGCGATTATCGGCGCGCCGGAGGTTCGTCATGTCGCTTGAAACCACATTCCCCACGACACCGCCCACCCCGCCGCGCCTGCCGCCCCTGCGCAGGCTGGCCGCACGGTGCATGCGCAACCCGCTGGGTGGCGTCATCGCGGCCCTTGTCCTGATCTTTGGCGTGTCATGCCTGCTGTCGCCGCATTTCCTGACCGGCTTCAACATGATGATCATGGCCCGCGCGCTGGCCTTTATCGGTCTGGTCACGATCGGACAGTCGATCCTGATGATCCTTGGCGAGCTTGACCTGTCGGTGGGCGCGATTGGCGGGCTTTCCGGTATTACGGGCGGCATGTTGATGGTGCAGGCCGGCCTGAACCCGTGGCTGTCGCTGGTGCTGTGCCTGCTGCTGGGGACGGCGTGCGGCATGCTCAACGGCGTGCTGATCACCCAGTTGCGGCTGCATTCGCTGGTGCTGACCATCGGCATGGCGGGTGTGTATGGCGGCGCGATCCTGGTGGCGACCAAGGGGGTGGCGATTACCGGCGTGCCTGTTGACATCTCCTTTCTGGGGCGTGGGCTGGTTTATGGCGTGCCGGTGCCCTTCCTGATCCTGCTGGCCTGCCTGGGGGTGGTGGCTTTTGTCATGGTACGCACGCCGGTCGGGCGTTACGTCTATGCCATCGGCAGCAATCCCGAAGCCGCCCGCATGCTGGGCCTGCGGGTGGATGCCATCCGTATCGCCGCCTTCGCCACTGCAGGCTTCCTGTCGGCGCTTGCCGGGATCCTGATGGTGGCGCGACTGGGCACGGCGCAGCCCTCCATTGGTGATACGTGGGTGCTGGCCCCCATTGCCGCCGCCGTCATCGGCGGCGTTGCGACCACGGGCGGACTGGGCAGTCCGGTGGGGGCGGTGCTGGGCGCCGTCATCATCGGCATGATCGAGAACATCATCGTGCTGTTCGGCATCTCGCCTTACTGGCAGTCGGTGGTCAGCGGCGGGATCGTCGTGCTGGCCATCTCCTTTGATTCCCTGGCGCGTCGCTATCTGCACCGTGAGGCGTAAAGCCCGGTCGCGACGTTTCCGCGTTAGCTGAGGATATATGCAAATGACCAGAATTTGCGGCAATGCTTCTGAATTCGCCCAATCCGCCCTGCATGGCTACAGCCTTGTCCACCGGGACCTCGTGCGCATGGTGCGCGGCGGTGTGGTGCGCGCCAGGCCGGGACGGGCGGGCAAGGTGGCGGTGGTCGTCGGGGGCGGTTCAGGCCATTATCCCGCCTTTAACGGGTATGTTGGCCCGGGCTTTGCCGATGCGGCGGTGGCCGGTGACATCTTTGCCTCGCCCTCCACGCAGGCCATCTATTCCGTGGCGCGCAGGGCCGAACGGGGCGGGGGGGTGATCCTCGGCTTCGGGAACTATGCGGGCGACGTGCTGAACTTCGGCATCGCGGCGGAGCGCCTGCGCCATGAAGGGATCGACACCCGCCTGCTGGCCACGACCGATGACGTGGCCAGCGCCGACGTGGGCGACATGGCCCGCAGGCGCGGCATCGCGGGCGACATGACGGTGTTCCGGATTGTCGGCGCCGCGGCGGAGGCGGGGCTGGACCTTGATGCGGTCGAGGCCGTGGGCCGGCGCGCCAACAGCCAGACCCGTACCTTTGGCGTGGCGTTTGAAGGCTGCACCCTGCCGGGGCAGTCTGACCTGCTGTTCCATGTGCCCACGAACCGCATGGCGCTCGGCCTTGGCGTGCATGGTGAACCGGGGATAGATGAACGGGATATTCCCCCTCCTGCGGAACTGGCGCATGTGCTGTTTGACCGCATCCTGGCGGAACTGCCCGATGACGCGCCGCGTCGGGTTGCCATCGTGCTCAACGGACTGGGCAGCACCAAGCAGGAGGAACTGTTTGTCCTGTGGGAAGCGCTTTCGCCCCTGCTGGCGCAGGCGGGCCTGAGTGTCATTGCGCCGCTGGTGGGGGAATATGTGACCAGCCTTGACATGGCGGGCTGTTCACTGACCATGACGTGGCTGGATGAGGAACTGGAACGCTACTGGCGCGCGCCGGTTGAAACGGCGGCCCTGCGCCATGGGGGCATTACGGGTGAACCCGATGCCGCCAGCAGCGTGATGGAGGACGAGCCCCCGGTTGTCCATGCGCCCGCCGGCACCCGGGCCGGGCAGCGTGGCGGCCTGTGCGTGGCGGAAACCATGGCGCGACTGGCGCAGGCGCTGGCCGGGGCGGAGGGCGAACTGGGCCGCATTGATGCCGTCGCCGGGGATGGCGACCACGGGCAGGGCATGGCCCGCGGGTCGGCAGCGGCGCATCAGGCCGCCCGTCAGGCGGCGCACGCCCGCGCGGGGGCCGCGACCGTGCTGGCGGCGGCGGCGGATGCCTGGGCCGACCGTGCGGGCGGCACGTCCGGCGCATTGTGGGGCGAAGGGCTGCGTGCCTTCAGCGCCGCGCTGGATGATGTCTCCGTGCCTGATGCGGCGCAACTGGTGCACGGCGCCCGGCGCGCGATGGAACGCGTCATGCAACTCGGTCGGGCGCGGGTTGGTGACAAGACGCTCATGGACGCGCTGGTTCCCTTTGTCGAAACGCTGGAGCGTGAGTGCGACCGTGGGTGTACCCTGCCCGACGCATGGCAGGTGGCGGCGGATGTGGCGCAGAAGGCGGCGGACGCCACCCGTGACCTGCTGCCCCGCCTGGGCCGTGCCCGCACCCATGGCACGCGCAGCCTGGGCCACCCGGATGCCGGGGCGCTGTCGCTTGCGCTGTGCCTGCGTGTGGTGGGGGAAGGGATGCCTGCGGGCGAACCCGTGCCTGTATCAATGCGCCCCATGGAGCATATGGGCGGAGAAAACCCGGTGTTGGGCGAGTTCCATTCCTGATCCCCGTCCTGCCCCGATGCCGTCATGCGTCGGGGCAGGCGGGCCTTTATGCCTGCACGCCGAAGATCCGGCCAATCGCGGCCGTCACGGCCATCGCCATGACGCCCCAGAATATGACCCGCATCGCCGGACGCAACGGGGCCGCGCCCCCGGCACGCGCGCCCACCACCCCCAGCACCGCCAGGCCAGTCAGGGATACGGCGGATACAGCCCATGACACCACGCCGGCAGGGGACAGGAGGGCCGCCAGCACAGGCAATATGGCGCCGGATGAGAACGCCCCGGCCGAGGCGACGGCGGCCTGTACCGGACGTGCTGCGGTTGCCTCGGAAATACCGAGTTCGTCGCGGGCATGGGCGCCCAGTGCATCATGTTTCATGAGTTGCAGGGCAACCTTGCGTGCCAGCATGTCATCCAGGCCGCGCTGGCGGTATATGCTGGCGAGTTCGCGCACTTCGGCATCCCAACTGCTGCCAAGTTCCTTTTTTTCACGGGCAAGGTCGGCTTTTTCTGAATCCGCCTGCGAACTGACGGAAACGTATTCTCCCGCAGCCATGGACATGGCACCTGCAACCATGCTGGAAATGCCGGCCAGCAGGATGCTCCCCTGTGTCGCATGGGCGCTGGCGACACCAATGATCAGGCTGGATGTTGACAGGATTCCGTCATTCGCCCCCAGCACCGCCGCCCGCAGCCAGCCCAGTCGGGATGTCGCATGCATTTCCTTGGGGCGCGGTGCTGTCCTACTTTCCATATTCATCAGATACAGTACCTTTTACCAGCATTCTCTGAAAAACATCGTCCCGGAGAATGAAATAATGAAAACACGCGGCAAGGGCATGACCCGTGGCCAGTATGATGATCAGCCATCCGTTCCACTGGTGCAGCCAGTGCAGGAGACTTACCGTCGAGGCGGCAAACCTGCCGAAAGGGGGCGCAATCTGGATGGCGAGGAAGCTCATGTCCTGTCCATTGCCCCATCGCCACAGATAGCCAAGGAGGATCTCCAGCAGCACCAGGCCATACAGGCCATATTCCACACTGCGGGCCGCAACGGCATCAAGTCGGCGATCCGCAGCGCGGATATGGCGTCCCCAACCCATCCGCCACAGTAACCGCACGGGCATGAGCACGCTCAGGATGATGCCGAGCGTAAGATGTGTGACCACCAGTTGGTGATGCAGCGGGTTACGGAACAGGCCCCACAGATTTGCTGTCGCGAACTGCAGCACGACAATGGCGGCACACCCCCAATGGAAAATGATCGTTGGCAGGTCATAGCGTGTCGGGGAAGGGCAGGATTTCTGTTCCATGTGGTGCAACATACAGGCCGAACATGACGCGAACCTGAACGATGGGCAGTTCCCCCTGCGAGAACCGGTTTGTCAGGTGTTTATAAACTTTGGGGGGCATGATGCGGCATGCGGGCACAATGCCTGGGCCGGGGGATCGGTCGCGCCACGTCGGACGTGCGTGCACATGACTGCGCGCAGGGTGGCTTCGTGCAGGGCGACCCGTCGCGGCCAAGGTGCCGCATTGGTGATGCAGCCGTGTTCGGGGTGCCCGCCATCATGAATTCCAGGGAAGAAATTCGGAAATAAGACGATAATGTCACGTTTTTATAAAAAGTACCGAGATGCGTAATCGCAAGGGATATTCAGAATGTCACGTTGCTGTGCAACCCGAAGATCGCTTCGTCATGCACATGCTGCCCCCAGTCCCGGCACGTCGCCTGCACGCCCGAATGGCCCCTGCAGGGCGAAGCCGCCATCCACGGCATAGACGATCTGGTTGCGATCGGTGTCTGCTGTCCAGTTTCCCCTGACAAAGGCATCCAGTTCCGTAACCCGTCCGAAATGCTGGAGCATCTGGTCCGCGAAGCGTCCGGTATCAAAATATCCACCAAACTTATACGTGCCCTGTCTTCCGGCCATGCTCCTGCGGTACTGGATCTTCCCGAAAAAGAGTGCGCCTGTGCGAAAACTGAAGCGCGTGCCTGTCTTTCGTGCATGTGGGGCATCTCATGTCGATATCGGGATATGCGTCCATGGGCTGCGGCCAACCCCGTGGCAATTTACCATACGGTAAACCCGGCATCGACATTGACGATGGCCCCGGTCATCAGGCTGGCGGCGTCCGATGCCAGAAACTGCACGACCGAGGCGACCTCGTCTGGCTGTCCCACGCGATGCATGGGCGTGCCATCCAGCCATGCGTCATGCAGGCGCGGATTTTCCATGCCAAAGCGTGTCAGGGTCGTCTCGATATAGGTGGGGGCCACGGCATTCACACGCACCCCGCGCGTGGCCCATTCCGCCGCAAGCGAACGTGTATATTGATGCACCCCTGCCTTTGATGCGTTATAGGCTGCCTGCTCCTGCGGGCGGTTGACGATCTGGCCTGACATGGAACCGATATTTACAATCGCGCCATGGCCCTGTTCCAGCATGATGCGGCCAAATGCCCGACAGCAGCGGAAAATGCCGTTGAGGTTGACATCAACCTGTTTCAGCCACTGCGCATCCGTCATGTCCTCGGCCCGGACTTCGGAAATGCAGATCCCGGCGCAGCAGACAAGGATATCGACATGACCTGCCCCGGCCCGGACCTGCGCGGCGCAGGCATCCACCTGCGCCGTATCGGTCACGTCCAGTTCCATGGCCGAAACCCTGTGCCCCCGCGCCGTAAGTTCGGTCACGGCCCGTGCCGCCAGTCCGGCATCATGATCGGCAATGATGACGTCGGCGCCGAATTCCGCCAGCGCCGTGACGCAGGCCAGGCCAATATTCTGCGCGCCGCCGGTCACAACCGCGACACGCCCGTCAAGACGGAGCTTTTGCGTATACATGTGCCAGTATCCTGAACAGGGAAGCCGTTGATCTCATGCGTCTGAAAGCAGGGGATGCTCTGCCCTGTGGGGCAACGCCGTACCGCGTGCGTCAAACAGGTGGCAGTGTTCTTCCTCAAACGTCATGCGTATGGGGGTATCGGCGCGGTCGGTATTGTCCCCGCCCGTCTGCACGACAATCATCTGCCCGTCAGGCAGGCGCACATGCAGCAGGGTCACCGCGCCCAGCCGTTCGCTGACCTCGACCATGCCCTGCACAGTCCCCTTCAGGTCAATCAGGATATGTTCAGGCCGTATCCCCAGCGTGACGGACGCGCCTGCCTCCAGCGCGGCCTGCTGGGGCGGGAGGGAGATGCCGATCGTTCCCGCCCGTACCTGCATGGTCCCATCGGGGGCAGGGGGGGCGAGCGTCGCGGGCAGCAGGTTCATGGGGGGCGATCCCATGAAGCGCGCGACAAACAGGTTGCAGGGCCGGTGATAGAGTTCCAGCGGCGTGCCGATCTGTTCCACAACCCCCTTGTTGAGGACGACGATCCTGTCGGCCATGGTCATGGCTTCGACCTGGTCGTGGGTGACATAGATCGTGGTCGCCCCAAGCCGCCGGTGCAGGCTGGCCAGTTCCACGCGCATCTGCCCGCGGAGTGCCGCGTCGAGGTTGGAGAGCGGTTCATCGAACAGAAAGACCTTCGGGTTGCGCACGATCGCGCGTCCGATCGCGACACGCTGTCGCTGTCCGCCAGAAAGCTGGCCCGGCTTGTGCTCCAGATAGGATTCAAGCTGGAGGATGCGCGCCACGTCACCGATACGCTGCCGCCGTTCGGCTTCGGGCATGCCGGCAAGCCGGAGGGAGAACTCCATGTTGCGGTAGACATTCATGTGCGGATACAGCGCATAGGACTGGAAGACCATCGCAACCCCGCGCCGTGCGGGGTCGGTGTCGTTCACCCGTCGCCCGTCGATCAGCAGGTCACCCGCGCTTATGTCTTCCAGCCCCGCGATCATGCGCAGCAGGGTGGACTTGCCGCAGCCCGAGGGGCCGACAAAGACGATGAATTCCCGCTCGGCAATGGCCAGCGAGACACCCTTGATGATTTCTTCGGACAGATAGGTCTTGCGCAGGTTGCGCAGTTCCACTTTCGCCATGGTGTGTTCCTCCTGCTGTTGCGCCGGTTGCGGGCCTTTTTCTATTTCACCGCCCCGAATGTCAGGCCGCGCACAAGCTGTTTCTGGCTGGCCCAGCCAAACGCCATGATGGGCGCCACAGCCAGCGTGGAGGCGGCGGACAGCTTGGCGAAGAACAGCCCTTCGGGGGAGGAGAAGGAGGCGATGAACGTGGTCAGTGGTGCCGCGGCGGAAGACGTCAGGTTCAGTGACCAGAATGTTTCATTCCAGCACAGGATCATGGAAAGCAGCCCGGTCGAGGCAACGCCCGGCAGCGCCAGCGGCATCAGCACCTGCGTGACCTCCTGCCAGCGTGTCGCCCCGTCCATCCGCCCGGCCTCCAGTATGGGAACCGGGACCTCGCGGAAGAAGGTATAGAGCATCCACACCGTAATCGGCAGGTTCGTCAGCATGTAGATCACGATCAGTCCCGTCCTGCTGTCCAGAAGGCCGGTGGCGCGCGCCAGCAGGTAGATGGGAACCAGCACCCCGACCGAAGGCAGCATGCGCGTGGACAGCATCCACAGCAGTGTCATGCGCGTGCGCGCCCCCGGCAGGAACGCCATGGCATAGGCGGCGGGAACAGAGACCAGCAGGGCGACAACGGTGGCCATGACCGAAATCACGACGCTGTTGGTGGCGAAATGCCAGTAGGCCTCCCGCGCGAAGACATCCCGGTAGCTTGAAAATGTGGGGCTGAAGAACAGGTGCGGCGGCGTGGAGATGGCATCCGGCTCGCTCTTGAACCCGCTCAGGAACATCCACAGGATCGGGAAGAACATCCACAACGCAATGGCCCAGGCCAGGACGGTGGTTGCGCCATGGCGCAGGCGTGTGCCGGTTCTTGCCATGTCAGGTCTCCAGATTGCGGGCCACGGCGCGCAGCAGGAAGGCGGCCACGATATTGGCGACGACAATGGCGATGACTCCGCCCGCCGATGCCCCACCCACATCGAATTGCAGCAGGGCGCGCGAATAGATGAGGAACGCGAGGTTGGTGGAGGCGACGCCGGGACCGCCTGCCGTCGTGACCGAGATTTCGGCGAATACCGTCAGCAGGAAGATGGTCTCGATCATGATCACGACCGTAATCGCGCGCGACAGGTGGGGCAGGGTGATGTTGGTGAACTGTGCCACCATGCCGGCGCCATCCATGCGTGCGGCTTCCTTCTGTTCCGTATCGAGCGACTGCATGGCGGTCAGCAGGATCAGGGTCGCAAAGGGCAGCCATTCCCATGCCACGATCATCACCAGCGTTGCCAGGGGATAGCGTGACAGCCAGTCAATGGGCGTCAGGCCCACGGCCCGCATCATGGCGGAATACACGCCATAGATCGGGTGCAGCATGAGGTTCTTCCACAGCAGGGCGGCCACCGTGGGCATGACGAAGAACGGGGAGATGACCAGGAGGCGGGCAATGCCGCGCCCGGCGAATTCCTCATTATACAGGACCGCCAGCAGCGTTCCCAATCCCACCGATATCGCCAGCACGCCCCCCACCAGGATGGCCGTGTTTTCCAGCGATGTCACGAAATCCGGGTCCGTCAGCAGGTACCGGTAATTGGCAAGGCCGGCGAAGCCGTGCTGTGTCGGGTCCAGCAGGTTGTAATTGCGTACCGAATACCACAGCGTCATGAGGAGGGGGACCACCGACCATACCAGCAGCAGCATGATCGCAGGTGACTGCAGCACGAAACCCTGCATGCGCCGACTGCGGGCGGCACTCCCCACGGGGCGGCCCGGCAGGGGGGCGTGTACTGCCATTGTGTCCATGTTCGCGCTTCCTTTTTAATGCAGGTAACCAGACTGGCGCATGGTACGTGTCACGGATGCCTGCGCCGCACCCAGCGCCTGTTCCACCGTCATCTGGCCCGACAGTGTTGCCGCGACGGTCTGCCCCACCTGCGTGCCGATGGCCTGGAAGGGGGCAATGCCGACAAACTGCGCGCCGCCATAGGGGCGCGGCTGGCGGGTCTGTCCATCGGGGTCCGCCGTATCGATGGCGGCATGGACGAAGGAGGCGAACGGGGCGGCCTTCTGGTAATCCGGATTGTCGTAGGTGGAGACACGGGTTCCCGCGGGCACGGCAACCCATCCCTCGTGTTGCGCCACAAGCTGCACATAGGCCTTCGATGTCGCCCATTCGATGAAAATGCGCGCGTCATCCGCATGGCGGGAGGAGGCCGGGATGGCGAGGTTCCAACTCCACAGCCATGTCGGTCCCTTGCCATACGGGCCGGTGGGGGCGGCGGCAAAGCCGACCCTGTCCGCCACATGCGACTGCCTGGCGTCGAACAGCAGGCCGCCCGCAATGGTTGAATCGACCCATATGCCGCAATGCCCGCTGGCGAACAGGGCCAGGTTTTCATTAAATCCGTTCGATGTCGCGCCGGGTGGCCCGTCGGCCTTCATGGCCGAGACATACCATTGCAGTGCCGCCTTCCATTCCGGGGTGTCGAGCATCGGCTTCCATCCCGCACCGAACCACTGCCCGCCAAACGTATTCACCAGCGCGGTGACATAGGCCATGTTCTCCCCCCATCCCGGCTTGCCACGCAGGCACAGCCCGTAGGTCTGGCTGTTCCTGTCCGTGATCGTGTCGGCAAAGGTGCGTATCTGCTCATAGGTGGGATGCTGCGGCATGCTCAGCCCGGCCTTCCGGAACAGGTCGGTCCGGTAATAGGTCATGATGCTTTCGGCATAGAACGGCAGGGCATACAGCCTGGAGTCCACGCTCAGCCCGGCGCGCACGGAGGGGACGATATCATTCACATCATAATCCGCACCGGGGCTGAGTTCGGCCAGCCATCCCTGCCGTGCCCAGATCGGCACTTCGTAATTGCCAATGGTCAGGATGTCGAACTGTCCCGCATGCGTTGCGATGTCGGTCGTCACGCGCTGGCGCAGGACATTTTCCTCCAGCGTGACCCAGTTGAGGTGAATGTCGGGATGGGCTTTCTCGAACTCCCCCGACAGCTGTTTCATGATGATCATGTCACCATTGTTGACCGTGGCGATCGTCAGCGTACCGGCCGCCTGCGCGCCATCGCCCAGCAGCATGCCGGCAACGGTCATGCAGGCCAGCATCCTGGAATTCGCCATCGCAATACCCTTTATTGATCTGTTCCGATTTCTTTTGCGGTATTTGAACCGGGCGCCCGTTCCCGGGTTTTTCTGTAAAGCGCCACGGTCGCGTTCCGGTTCCCCTAATGCCTGCCTTATTTGTTCATGATCTGCCGGTAATGGAGTTGGTCGGCATACATCCGGGTAAAGACCCTGAATTTCCTGTCGTGGAAACCGGCACTGCGGGGACAGGGCCGTATCTCCGCCCGGATGCGCGTCATGGCGGTCATGGCATCCCGGATCGACGGATATGCCCCGCCTGCCACCGCTCCCAGTATCGCGCTGCCCAGCAATACGGCATCGGGTTCTTCGGGCAGCAGGATGCGACAGCCGGTGGCATTGGCGTGTTCACGCACGAACACGGGGTTTTTCGTTCCCCCGCCGGTCGCGATGATCGTATCGATCGCATAGCCCTGCCTGTTCAGCACAGACACGATATCGCGGGTGCCATAGGCCAGGGCCTGCACCGTCGCCAGATACAGTAACGCCAGATCCTGCGCCGTGGCATGCAGCCCCAGTCCGCAGACCATGCCGCGCAGGGTAGGGTCGGCATGGGGGGAACGGTTGCCGTGGAAATCCGGCATGACGTGCAGGTCTTTCGTCAGCACACCGGCAGGCCCGTCGCCTTCGGAGGCGACAAGCAGGTCGTTGAGGACCTGATAGACGGTCCTGCCGTCCCTTTCGGCCTGCTGGCGCAATGCCGGCGTGGCGGGATGGGTCGTGATGAGGAAGTCAATCAGGCTGCCGGTGGCCGACTGGCCCGCCTCGTTGAGCCACATGCCGGGCAGCATCGCATCGCGGTAGGGGCCCCACACACCGGGCACGAAACGCGGTTCGCGGGAGACCGCCATATGGCAGCCTGACGTTCCGCCAATCAGCGCCAGGCGGCGGTCGAAGTCGGGCGGTCTGTCCCCGGTCATGCCCCCGATCACGCCAATGCCGCCCGCATGCGCATCAATGGCGGAAACCGCGACGGGAGTGCCTGCCGGAAGGCCGAGTTCCATGGCCGCCCGCGCATCCAGCCCGTGGCCGACACGCTCTCCAAGCGGCCTGATGTCCGTACCGATGCGGCGGTAACCCTCATCAGCCAGCATGCCAAGGCCGATGGCGCGGAAATAGGCGTCGTCCCAACGGTCTTCGTGGGCAAGGTAGGTCCATTTGCACACGGTCGAACAGCGTGAGCGTGAAGCGGACCCCGTGGCGCGCCAGGTCAGGTAATCCGGCAGGTCAAGGAAAAGGGCGGCGTGCGCGAACATGTCGGGCAGGTGACGCCTGAGCCATAGCAGCTTGGGCGTTTCCATCTCCGGTGAAATCACGCCGCCCACGTAACGCAGGACATCGTGGTGGCCTGCATTGATTTCGGCCGCTTCGGCCATGGCGCGATGATCCATCCACAGGATCACGTCCTGCCCGGGCGCACCGTCAACATCGATGGAAAGTGGCTGGCCATCAGGTCCCACCACCACCAGCGAGCAGGTGGCGTCGAACCCGATGCCACGCACATCCAGCGCTTCTCCCGCTGCATCCCGTGCCATGGGCATGGCAAGGGCGACGCTGTCGCATACCGCGCGCCATATGTCAGCAGAGGACTGCTGCATGTAATCAGCGCGCGGCTGCCAAGTGCGGGTTGGCGTGACCCCCGCGCCCAGCTTGCGGCCATCAAGTGTGAAAATGCCCGCACGCGCACTGCCGGTTCCCACATCAATGCCGATGACAACATCCATCTACCGTATCCATTCCTTCATGTCGGGGCGGCGGGCCTGTCCGCTCACGGGTGGGCGTTCTTCATTCCCCGACAATGAATGTCTCTTCCACGACCTTGCCCTGCAGGGCCTTTTGCGCGCGCAGTTGCGCGGGCAGGAACGGGTAGATCAGGTATTCATAGGCCGTTGCCCCCAGCACGCCGCCAATCAGGGGACCGGCGACAGGCACCCACCAGTAATGGCCCACGGCCGGAAGGGCGGCTTCATGCCAGCCTGCAATATAGGCGAACATACGGGGGCCAAGGTCACGGGCGGGGTTGATGGCCCATGCCTCCAGATACCCCATGGAGGCGCCGATGGCCGCGACCAGGAAACCGATGATCAACGCCCCGAAATTGGCGCCGGGCGCCATTTCGTTATACTGTTCGGTAATGGCAAAGATGCCGAATACCAGTATGGCGGTCAGGATGATTTCATCGCTGAAGGCATGCCAGACGGTAATGCCCGGCGCGGGCGCGGTAAAGAATACGCCCGCGCCGCCACCACCGGCGCGGGTCAACTGGTGCACGTCATTGAAATGGTTGATGACGGGGTAATACAGCGCGTAAACCAGCGCCGCCCCCACAAAGCCCCCCACGATCTGCGCAAGCCAGTAGGGGACGACCTTTTTCCATGGAAAGCCACGGTAGGTGGCCAGCGCCAGCGTGACCGCGGGGTTGGCATGCGTGCCCGAAACCGATCCGGTGGCATAGATGGCAACAGTAACGCCCAGCCCCCATACGATGCACACGCCCCAGTAGGCATGCAGGTAAGGGCTTGGGTCATAGAGGAGATACATCGCCGCCACGGAATCACCAAAGGCGATGATGATGAATACGGCAAGAGCTTCGGAAATAAGCTCGCCCAGGAATTCCCGATTCATTGGCCTGTTTCCTTGCATATCTGGCCTGAGCCAAATCATTCGGCCCAGTCAAAGGATTTCTGTACTGCCTTCTTCCACCATGCCAGGTAGCGCTCACGCTGTTCCGGCGGCATCGTGGGCTGCCAGGTGCGGTCCACCTCCCAGTTGGCGCGCAGGTCATCGATGTTCTTCCAGTAACCCACGGCCAGTCCCGCGGCATAGGCCGCACCCAGCGCGGTCGTTTCCACCACCTTGGGGCGCACGACCGGAACATTGAGGATATCGGCCTGGAACTGCATGAGCAGTTCGTTCGCCACCATGCCGCCATCCGTCTTCAGGCTGCTCAGTACGATGCCGCTGTCCGCCTCCATGGCCGCAACGACATCGCGCACCTGATAGGCTGTCGCCTCCAGCGTCGCGCGTGCGAAATGCGCCCGCGTGACATAGCGGGTCAGTCCCACGATGACCCCGCGGGCATTCTCCTTCCAGTACGGCGCGTACAGGCCGGAAAACGCGGGCACGATGTAAATGCCGCCATTATCCGCCACGCTGCGGGCCAGCGGCTCGATCTGTGTCGCCAGGTCAAACAGCTTCAGGTTATCGCGCAGCCACTGTACCAGCGCGCCGGTAATGGCGATGGAACCTTCCAGCGCGTAACGGGGTTTTTCCGTGCCGAACTGGTAGGCGACCGTCGTTAGCAGCCCCGCCTTTGACTGGACCGGGTCGGTGCCGGTGTTCATCAGCAGGAACGAACCGGTGCCATAGGTGTTCTTGGCCTCTCCCGGTGAAAAACAGGTCTGTCCCACCAGGGCCGCCTGCTGGTCACCCAGGATGCCGGCAAGTTTCGTGCCCTGCAGGCTGGGGATCGTGATCGTGCCATACACCTGCGATGAAGGCACGATGCGGGGCAGGCAGGCGGGGGGGATGGAAAATGCCTTGAGCATGTCCTCATCCCACGCGCAGGTCTTCAGGTCCATCAACTGCGTGCGCGAGGCATTGGTCACGTCGGTAATGTGGATGCCGCCCCTGACGCCCCCTGTCAGGTTCCATGAAAGCCAGCTATCGATCGTGCCGAACAGCGCCTGCCCGCTTTCGGCCTTCTGCCGCGCGCCGTCCACGTTATCGAGCAGCCAGCGCAGCTTCAGGCCCGCAAAATAGCTTGCCAGCGGCAGGCCCGTAATGGCGCGGAAGCGGTCCTGCCCCCCATCGCGGGCATATTCGCTGACCAACTGGTCCACGCGGGTGTCCTGCCATACGATGGCGTTGTGCAGGGGAAGGCCCGTTGTCCTGTCCCACAGGACGGCGGTCTCGCGCTGGTTGGTGATGCCCACCGCCACCAGGCTGCCTGCCCCCAGGTTGGCCCGCGCCATGGCGGCGCCGATCATTTCATTGGTATTTTCAAGGATTTCTATCGGGTCATGTTCAACCCATCCCGGCTGGGGATAGATCTGGCGGTGTTCCTTCTGCGCGACGGAAACGATGGTTCCCTTCCGGTCGAATATCATGAACCGGGAACTGGTTGTGCCCTGGTCTATCGCGCCCACGTAATCCGTCATGCTGCATTCCTTTTTTTGTTGTTATGTCCGGACAGTAATGTTCCACGATCCCGGAAATATTATTTTCACAGCGTCTCTGTCCGCATTTCAGAGATTGGTGGTGAACTGGAACCCGATGACCGCCGCATCATGGAAGGTTGTCGTGGCCCCGGGACGCTGCAGGTACTGGAAATCCGGCTGGAAGGCCGTGCCACGGGCCACATGGATGCTGTAGAAGGCTTCCCAGGCGTTTTCATGGCTCTGGATGCCATAGACGGCGCCCCACTGGTTGGGCAGGTAGGGCAGGCCAAGCGCAAGCGAGGATTCCTGCTGCAGGGCCACGGTGTGGCTCATTTCCATATACTGGAACATGACGCCTATCTGATCCAGCGGGCGGCCCCATGGCGTGCCGCTTTGCAGCAGGCCGATCCATTCATGGTCGCGCATGGCCACCTCGCTGCCCTGCGTGTAGTCAACGCCGCCGATCACGATCAGGCCGTTCGCCAGTCCGTCTCCGCTGCGGTGGATCATCTGGTTGAACATCAGCCACGCCGCGTTCATGCCAGCTTCATACCGGCGTGGCAGCCCTGTCGCCTGGAATGAATTGCCGTTTATGTCGGCATAAAGGTTGGGATAGCGGGAATTGTCATACCAGTACCCGATCTTGTAGTGCCCCAGCAGGTGGTGCCTGCCAAAGGAGGGGCTCCAGCCGATTTCGACCTGGGAGGAAAGCTTTCCCAACCCGTCCTGTCCCAGCGCCCAGCCCGAGATGCCGCCGTTATAGGCATGGGGACTGACGGCAAAGATGCCGCCCATGATATAGGTCCGCAGCGTGGGGCGCACCCGCAGGACCGCCCCCAGGTTGCCCGATGGCCAGTCCCGTCCGCCCGGCACGTATTTGGAAGGGGCGGGATTGCCGCATGCCGATACGTTCATGAACGAACAGGCAAGATAATCCTGATTGAAAAAACTTCCCGTCGGGATGACACCGACCGAAAGGATGATGCGGTCACGCAGGAATCCCTTGTCGGCATACATGTCCACCAGGTGGGCAACCACGTTGCCGCGCGCGCCATAGATTTCTTCAGGATTGGTTACTGAATCCCCCATGGCGTTGGAAAGGCTGCTCCCATGGCCATTGACGACCAGCATATGGGTCCAGAAGGCCGGAATCCCCGCAAGACGCTGCCAGTCTATGTCCAGGGCTGCCGCGACCTGACCGGCCAGTACGTTGGCGCGCTGCTTGCCGCCGGTAATGTTGGCCATATATTCTTCATTGACGGTGACATTGAGGAAAATGCCCCGGTTTGTCAGCCATGGCTGTATCCCGCCCCAGTTGCCGAACAGGTGGGGCGTTGCGGTCAGCATTGGCACGAGCGGGCCGATTGCGACCTGTCCCATTTCGGTCATGGGAAAGGCTGTCGGGTCGTAATGGGTCGTAAAGGCGGTCTTGGCGGTTTCCGTCTGGGCCAATACTTCGGAAGTGAGCGTGCAACTGATGAACAGCATTCCCACCGTAACGGCCACAAGCCTGATAAGGGCGGGAAAGTCATTCCATGTTATTGCAGACTTGTTCTGATTCTTGGCGTATGTCGTGATGACACACATTGTCTGCTCTCCCTTCCCGGACGATTGGGGTCACGGGTTTGGTTGTCAGGAACAGGATGTGTATCGATTTGTGGACGGGAAAGATTTGGTTCATGAATGACACAAGTTCGTGAATAATTCATTCACCCTGAACTGGTTGTAATTTGTACATCTCCATACCATGAAGTAAAAATGTATCGCACGTAGAATGGATTTCAGGTGTTGACTGGTGGCAGGATTCCTGTGGCATGAAACATGCCCTGTGTTCCCCGGCCGCACATACGCGCCTGTCAGGTGGAAGTTGCGCGCCGCGCATGCAGGTCCGGGGGCATCTGCCGGTTCACGGACCGAAAACAGGCACCGCCATTCCCAATGATCAGGAATGCAGACGCCGCAGGTCTCCGAAAAAAGCTCTGTCCGCCCCTGTGCAGGCCGAAGGCAGGAACGCTGGACCGGTCATATCCATATATGAAAATATGTGATGTGGTAAAAATATTTTCAGATCCGTCATCAGTCCTGTCCTGATGCCCACGTTTCCCCGTAACCGGCCGGGCCTTAACAATCCCGCAGTGATAAATGCTGTTTATGACCTCATGTATAATCTGTCTTGGACGGCATGCGCCTGATTGACCTACGACGTGTTCCACGACACCGGGGCCTGCATCGACCTTTCAGGCCGGTCCATGGCCTGCGGGAACACTATGCCGGGAAGTCACTTATGATTTCTGTTACGCCCGACATGAGTTTTGGAAAGTATCGATGCCGCATGCACACGACCAGGCGCTCCTTCTGGCGCGCTTCCAGTTCGCCTTTACAGTAGGCGTCCATATCATCTTTCCAGCCTTTTCAATCGGACTTGCAGCCTATCTGGCTGTTCTGGAAGGGCTGTGGCTCAGGACCGGACGGCCTGTATTCCTTGACCTGTACCGATACTGGATCAGGGTGTTTTCCATCGTCTTCGGCATGGGTGTCGTTTCGGGACTGGTCATGTCGTATGAATTCGGCACCAACTGGTCGATCTTTTCCAAAAAGGCCGGGCCGATCACGGGTGTACTCCTGTCCTACGAGGTCATGACTGCCTTCTTCCTTGAGGCAGGCTTCCTCGGTGTCATGCTGTTTGGCATGAACCGGGTGGGGCGCAGGCTGCATTTTGCCGCCACATGCTGTGTGTCGGTCGGCACCCTGATCTCCATGACATGGATCCTGTCGTCCAATTCATGGATGCAGACACCGCGTGGCTATACCATCGACCCGGCCACCGGGCGGTTCATGCCTGCCGACTGGCTGGCCATCATCTTCAACCCGTCCTTTCCGTTCCGTCTGGTGCATATGGGGCTGGCGGCTTTCCTGTCCGTTGCCTTCATCGTGGGGGCAACGGCGGCGTGGCATATGCTCAGGGCACGCAGGGCAGGGAAGGGCGCCTGCGAACCGGTGCGGGTCATGTTTTCCATGGCCATGTGGATGGCCGCGATCGTGGCGCCCCTGCAGATACTGGCGGGCGACGCGCATGGCCTGAACACGCTGAAATACCAGCCCGCCAAGATTGCTGCGATGGAGGGGGACTGGGTTTCGGAAGACCATGCGCCTGAACTGCTGTTCGGCATTCCCAACATGAAGACCGAACATACGGATTATGCCATCAAACTGCCGCTGGCCGGTTCGCTGATCCTGACGCACAGCCTGAATGGCAAGGTGCCGGGCATGAAGGATTTTCCGCGTGACCAGCGGCCGCCTTCACCGGTCATCTTCTTCTCTTTCCGCATCATGGTGGCACTCGGCATGCTGATGATGCTGGTTGGATTGTGGTCGCTGTGGCTGCGCAGGAACGGCACCCTGTTCACCAACCCGGTTTTCCACCGTGTGGCACTCTGCATGGCGCCTGCGGGTTTTCTCGCGCTGCTGTGCGGGTGGATCACGACGGAGGTCGGCCGTCAGCCATGGACGGTCTATGGCCTGCTGCGCACATCCGACAGCGTATCGCCGGTCGCGCTGTCGTCCATGGCGTTTTCGATGACGGCATTCGTGGTGGTCTATGTGCTCGTGTTTGGTTCCGGTCTGGGAATTCTGGTCCGTGTGCTGGGGCGCGCGCCGCAGGAAGGCGAACATGACACCAGTCCCGCCCATGCGCCCGATATCCTGGCGGCCCGCACGCTTCCGGGCGTGATTGATCCTTCTTCCGGCAAAGGAGCCTGAGCCATGACGGACTTCGCATACTGGCTTCCCATCGTGTGGGCCGTCATACTGGTGGCCGCCATTTCCATCTATGTCGTCCTTGATGGCTTTGACCTTGGCATCGGGATGCTGTTCGCGCTTGAACGCCACCCGGACCGCCGGGATGTGATGGTCAACACCATCGCCCCGGTGTGGGATGGCAACGAGACGTGGATGGTACTGGGCGGGGCGGTGCTGTACGGCGTCTTTCCCGGTGCCTACGCTACCCTGCTGCCAGCTTTCTACCTGCCAATCGTGCTGATGCTACTGGCCCTGATCTTCCGTGGCGTGGCGTTCGAATTCCGTGTCATGATGCGCGGGACGGGCCGGGAAGGGGTGTGGAACGCCGGTTTCATGGCCGGTTCCGCCATCGCCGCCTTCTGCCAGGGTGTGATCCTTGGCGGCGTGGTGCAGGGGATCAGGGTTGTCGACGGGGCCTTTGCCGGTGGGCCGTTCGACTGGCTGACGCCGTTCAGCATCCTGTGCGGCCTGTCGGTCATGTGCGGATACGCCCTGCTGGGGGCAACGTGGCTGATCTGGCGCACCACCGGCGTGCTGGAGGCGTCCTGCCGCCGCTGGGCCGCCCGGCTGGCCGTGGGCCTGTTCATCGGCATCGTGGCCGTCAGCCTGTGGACGCCCCTGCTGCACGCACCGTACCTGCGCCGCTGGACCGACTGGCCCAACATCGTGTTTGTCGCCCCCGTGCCGGTTCTGGTAGTCGTGCTGGCCGTCCTGTTCGTGATGGGGCTGCGCAGGGGGCATTCGAAGGGGCCGTTCCTGTGCGCACTGGGCTGGTTCTTCCTGTGCCTGTCCGGGCTGGGGATTACGGTGTGGCCCTATGCGGTTCCGCCGGGCCTGACACTGTGGGACGTGTCGTCCCCGCCCTCCAGCCAGCTCTTCCAACTGGTCGGCACGGTCATCCTGCTGCCGATCGTCCTGACCTACACGATCTATTCCTACCATGTCTTTCGCGGAAAGGTGACACAGACCGATGGGTATCACTGAGATTGTCCGTGGGAACGGGGATGACGCGCCCCCACGGACCGGTACACGGATCGCATGGTTCATTGCGATCTGGTCACTGAGCACTGCGGTGTTTTTCGGGGCGGCGTCCCTGCTGCACCTGATCGTCCCCAGGTAAACCGGGCGGCCTGCCCGGTCCCTTCTCCGTCAGGCAGGGCTGGGTGCCGTTACCTCACATGTGGGCTGGCGGCATCGTTGCTGCTGTTGTAGGCCGCCAGCGCCGCATCCACCCCCGCACCAGCGGCAAAGGCATGGCCTTCGCCGCGCAGCACGGCTTCGAGTGCGCCAAGGGTGAGCAGCACCTTTGACTTCCCGGCGTTGTAGCCCATGGCCCCGATGCGCCAGATCCGGCCCTGCAGCGGGCCGAAGGCGGAGCCGATCTCGATTTCGAAATCATCGCGCATGCGACTGCGCACCTTCTCGCCATCAATGCCCTTGGGAATGTAAACGCCGGTGACGTTCGTCATGCGGCACCTGTCATCCCCGAACAGCGTCAGTCCCATCGCACGCAGGCCCGCCCCCATCGCGCGGGAGGCGGCCGCATGACGGGCAAAACGGGCCTGCAGCCCTTCTTCCAGCACGATGCGGGCGGCCTCGCGCGCTGCGTACAGCATGCTGGTTGCCTCGGTATGGTGGTTCAGGCGCTTTTCGGACCAGTAATCCATGACCATGGCGAGGTCGAAATAGTTGGAGGGAATGCGCGCACGCGTGCCATCACGCGTGTTGCTGTCGCGGATTCCGGCTTCCACATGGCGGCGGGCGAAGATGTGTTCCGCCGCGCGGTCGGAAATGGTGATGGGGGCTGAACCCGGCGGGCCGCCCATGCATTTCTGCAGGCCGCCGCTGACCACATCCACGCCCCAGCGGTCGGTCGCGACCTCCATGCCGCCCAGTGTGGCGGTGGTGTCAACATAGGACAGCACGTCGTGCCTGCGGCACAGCGCCCCCACACCGTCGAGTGGCTGGGCCATGGTGGTGGAGGTATCGCCATGGATGCACGCCAGTACATGCGGACGGTGGGTGATGATCGCATCCTCGATCTGCCCCAGCGTCGCGACCTCGCCCCATGGAATGTCCAGTGTTGCGATTTCCGCGCCGATCCGCTGCGCGATTTCCGACAGCAGCAGCCCGAACCGGCCCGCGCGCACGATCAGCAGCTTCATGCCCGGTTCGATCAGGGAGACCAGCGACGCCTCGATCCCGGCGCGGGCCGTGCCGTCCACAAGGAAGGTCCAGCGGTTTTCGGTCATGAAAACCTGACGGTAGAGGTCCATCGTCTGGTTCATGTAGCCCGTCATCTCCGGGTCGAACTGGCCCAGCATGTCGGCGGCCATGGCCCGCAGGACGCGCGGGTGCACGTTGACCGGCCCCGGCCCCATCAGAAGCCGGGCGGGAGGGTTGATCTGGCCGTAAAATGTCTGGGTCATCCGAAACGTCTTTCAAAAAGTCCGATAAAGGTCGTCATCGCCCGCAGGGCCAGGCCGGCATCCGCATCGGTTACGGATTCAGCGGGATTGTGGCTGATCCCCCCGGCACAGCGGATGAACAGCATGGAAACCGGCGCCAGATGCGCCATGACCATCGCATCATGTCCCGCGCCGCTGACCAGCAGTCGTGCAGGGGTATGGGTCACCGCGCGCACGGCGTGCTTCATAAGGTCCGTAAGGCGCGGACCGCACGGTGTGGCGTCGAGGTCCTGCTGCAGCACCACATCCATCCCCAGTCCGCGCCGCTTTGCCACCTGATGGGCGATGTGCAGGATTTCGCGCGCCGCGTCATCGCGCGTGGCATTTGTCCCGGCACGCACGTCAATGGTGAACGCCACGTGGCCGGGCACGACATTGGCCGCACCGGGTGCTACCTCCAGCGAACCGACGGTCGCGACCAGTCCGTCCCCGCCCGCGCGTCCCACGCGCTCGACCGCAAGGATGATCTCTGCCGCTCCCGCCAGCGCGTCACGGCGCAGTTTCATGGCCACGGTGCCCGCATGTCCCGCCATGCCGCACAGCGTCACGCGATAGCGGTGCTGTGCTGCGATGGCGCTGACCACCCCAAGGGCATGGCCTTCGGCCTCCAGCACCGGTCCCTGTTCTATATGCGCCTCGACATAGGCAACGACCGGGTCATCCCGGCGCGATGCCATGTGCATCCGTTTGGCATCCAGACCGTATTCCCGCAGGGCGGTGGCCAGTGTCGCGGTCCCCATGCAGTCCGTCATGTCCGGGTCAGGGGATTCCAGCACGCCAGCCACGGCATGGGATGTGAGCATCCCGCGCGGGAAGCGTGAGCCTTCCTCATCACCGAAGCCAATGACTTCCAGTGCAAAGGGAAACCGCTTTCCCTGCCTTGCGAAATGGGCCACCGCCTCGATCCCCAGCACCACGCCCAGCATGCCGTCGAAGAAACCGCCATCGCGCACGCTGTCGATATGCGAACCGATCAGCACCACCGGCGCATCGGGGCTCTGTCCCCCGTAACGGCCGATCAGGTTGCCCGCCGCGTCCATGCGGGTGGCCATGCCCGCATCCTGCATCCACTGCGCAAGACGTTCGCACGTTGCGCGGTAGGACGGGCCAAGATAGGGACGGAACAGGCCGCCCTCCATCTGGGAATATGGCGCGCGGCCCAGCTCGGTGCAGCGCGCGACCGCACGGGCTCCGCAGGCGTCGTTTCCACCATGCATCCGTTCAATGTTCCCTGCCTGTCGTGCTGTCACCGGAGCGCGTCCCGATGGCATGCCCGGACATGATGAATCAGTAGGTGTAGTTGATGCGCGCACCCACGAAGCGCGGGTTCCCCGGTATGACGGAGTAGAAGGTGGACTGCGTGCCACCGGACAGCCAGTAATGCCGGTCGGCCAGGTTCTGCCCGTAAACGGTGACGGACCAGTGCTGCTGCGGGGCGGAGAATGTCAGGAAGCTGTTGACCAGGAAATAGGCCGGTGCGCGGTAATACCCGCCATAGCCGATATATTGCGGCTGGGTCTGCGCGCCACGATAGCTGTAATCGACATCGAAGGTCATGCGGTAGTTGCGCAGTACTTTCCATGTATAGGTCGCGGACCCGCTGAGCGTCAGGTTGGCCAGCCCCATGGAGGCGCCATTGTAATTGGTATTTACCGCGGTCCATTGCCCGGTCGCATTGTACAGGTCGGTGGTGGCGGATTTGTTCACGCCCTGGTACTGGCTGTACACGCCATGCTGGTAGCCGAAATTCTGTGTCAGCGTCATGCCGCGGAAGGGGCGGAGCATCGCATTGAATTCCGCGCCATAGATGTAGGAACGCGGCGCATTCACATACGTGCCTTCCGTGCCATATTGCGGCACGACAATCGTGCCCAGAAGCTGCTGGTCACGGTAATCATAATAGAACCCCGCCGCATTGAAGCGGATGCGGTCATGCATGAAGGATGTCTTGAACCCACCTTCATAGCTCAGCACCTGTTCAGGCTTGAAGGGACGCAACTGCGCGGAAACGCTTGTCATGTTTGCCGAGAAGCCACCCGGCTTGAAGCCACGGCGGAAATCGACATAGGTCATGATGTCGGGCGTGACCTGGTATTCCAGTCCCACCCGGCCGGAAAACTGGTTGGCAAGCGCGCCGCTGGACCCGAATGACTGGATTTTCGGCGCGCCCGTCCCCTCATAGGTCGTGCCCACGAGGTTCAGGAGTTGGAGGGTTCTAAAAACCCCCTGGTTTTGAGGTCTTCTGTATGATTCTATTTCTTCTGCGTTGATTGAGGGAATGGCGATATGAAGCAGCCTGGTTTTTTTGATGTTGAAGAGCGGCTTTCCCGGTT
>NZ_POTC01000034.1 GCF_002906255.1 Novacetimonas maltaceti
GCAGGAAGCCACGACTTCAGATCAGGCGGCAGAAGATACGGCTGAGACCGGTCAAACGGGATGAAGCTGCTCATCTCACCACCTTACAACTTCACCTCTTCACAGGGTACCCCAACCCGACAGGCTGTTAGGTCAACACAGGACGTGCGGATCTCTGATCCCTTCATGTGCCCGTGCAGTGCGGGCGGCATGGGGAAATGTCTGCTGGACGGATATCCGGATGGGCGCCCTCGGGGGAGGTGTCGTCCTGTCGTACCGGATCGGGAAAGTAACGGTATATGGGGGGACTGATGAACATCACGCTGAAATGCACTGCCCTGCCATCTGTGACCATGCTGTCAGCGATTGACCTGAGCGTGCCATGCAATGCGGGACGGGTGTTCCGCCGGGGGGAAGCATCGTGATGGGTGACGGATCATTACGTATGCGCACGACAGGGGGCAGGGGTATCATGGGAAAGAATGTAATGGGCCTGCGCGCGCGACTGGGTGCGGTGTCATGCCTGGTTGGCGCGGGCCTGGTGATCGCGGGGCATACGGGCCGGGCGTATGCGGCGACATCCACGACGCCTGCCGCGCACCGTGTCACGCATCGGGGCACCACCACGCAGGCCAGCGCGCATGTCAGTCGCGCCGGGTCGTCCACCGCGCCGCAGGCCGCCGCCGCGCATTCTGCGAATGTGCCTGACACGCCAGAGGTCATCCATGTTTCGCGTGCCCGTGACGCCCGCGATGGCGGGGGCGGCATGATGCGTCTGGAAACCGCGCCGCATGCGGTGCAGACCGTGGGCAAGCAGTATATCGAAATGCGCAGTCCCACCAGCACGGGCCTTGACCTCGTCAAGAACCTGCCGAGCCTGAATGTCACGACCCCGGATTCCTCGGGCATGGAGGGCGGGCAGATTCAGGTGCGTGGCCTGACCGACCTCGACATGGGGCTGATGCTTGATGGCGCACCGGCGGCAGCGGCGAAATACCTGGCGGAGAACATCGATTCCGAAAACCTCGAAAGTGTCGAGGTCACGCCGGGCAGCGCGGGCACCGACCTGCCGGTCATGTCGGCGGCGGGTGGCGTGATGAACGAACGTTCGCACACCGCGTCGCACAAGTTCGGCGGCATGACGGATTTTTCGTATGGCACGAACAACCTGTCGCGCGAATTCATCCGCCTTGAATCCGGTGATATCGGCAATACGGGCGTGCGCAGCTTCTTCTCCTTCTCCAACTCGCACGCGCGGTCATGGATGGGGTCGGGCATCAACCAGCGCAAGCATATCGATTTCGGGTTGCAGAAGGACTGGCAGAACGGATCGACGGCGCGGCTGTTCCTGTCGTGGAATTCCGAGGATTTCACGATCGATTCCTATCCCGATGCCACGGCGTTCTACAATTACAAGCATACCGGTGTCGGATATGGCCGCAATTCCGACCCTTCCAGCGACAATTACTGGAAGAACAACAACGACCACTGGAACCAGATCTTCCTGACCGCGCCGGTCCATGTGGTGCTGCCGTCGCGCTTCTCCCTCGACCTGCAGCCCTATTTCAGCTTCGGGCAGGGATGGGACGGCTCTCCCGGTGGGACGACGGCGTCTGACGGGTCGTACAACACGCTGTTTGGCCCCTCGGTGGCCTATTACAATAACGGGCAGCTTGCGACCAACCAGAACCTGACCAATTACTTCCTCCAGAACGAGGTGCGGCAGGTCGGTGCGGTGGCCAAGCTGAATTACCAGATCGACGCGCACAACCATTTCTCGGTCGGGTACTGGTATGAAAACGCCCAGACCATCCAGTCCTATCCGCTCAGCACCACGATGGCCAATGGCGCGGACCCCAGCCCCAACTGGGCGCAGTACCAGATCAACGGCAACTCCGTGTTCGGGCAGACGGCGGGGTATGAACTGCATTCGCTGTTCGTGCAGGACACGGCGAAGTATTTCAATGACCGCCTGACGATCCATGCGGGCTTCAAGTTCGTGATGTCCAATGCGTGGAACAAGCAGTGGATGAACCACAGTTCCAACTATACCGGCGCACGCAGCGAGGCGAATACGACCGAACCGCTGCCGCAGCTGTCGATCGGCTACCAGTTCAATGACCATCACCAGGTCTATGTGAACGCCGAAGGCGATTACCGCGAACCCAGCGCCGTGGACCTTGGCTGGACCACGCCAGGGAACAAGATGCTCAAGAACCAGTATTCCATCAAGGAAGAGCTGGGCTACCGCTATCACGACAAATACGTGATGGTTGACCTTGCGCTGTTCAACTACAACGTGACGAACCGTATCCTCGACACCTATATCGGCGCGAACCAGTATGCCCCGATCGAGGGCGGGAACCAGACCATGCGTGGCTTTGACGTCATGGTGGCGGGGCGGTCATATTACGGGTTCAGCCCCTATGCCTCGTTCGAGTACCTGCATGCGACGCAGGATTCCAACGTCACGGATGGCAACGGGAACCTGATCCGCGCCAAGGGCCAGCAGGCGATCATGGCGCCGCATGTCATGGCCAATTTTGGCCTGACCTACAAATACAAGGGCTTCTTCGCCAATGCGAGCGTCCATTACACCGGCCCGCAGTCGGTGGCGCTCGACAACAGCGAGCGCATTCCCGGCTATGTCACCGACACGCTGTCGCTTGGTTATCGCTTCAAGCCGTTCATGTATGCCAAGTCGCCCACCTTCCGCCTGAACTTCACCAACCTGACGGGGTCGGTCGTGCGCACCGGCGCGATGGGGGCGATCTACTCCGCGGGGAACCAGGGGGGCTACAACGTCTATTACGGGGCTGCCGGCGGCCGCAGCGCGAATGGCAACTCCTTCATGGTGGAGCCGCGCTTTACCATGACGGGCACGATCTCCACCTCGTTCTGAGGGCGGTGGCCCGCCGGTATCCACCGGCGGGCCTTTCGTGTGTCCCGGCCCGGACGTGGGGGCGCATGGCCATGCCAGATGAGACATGCCGTGAATCATGAAAAGTTTTCGGGTGCTGCCCTTTGATCAAAAAAGGCAGTGTCTTTCGAAGCTTTTTGAAAAAATCTTCGCCAAAAACTTTTGTTTTTATCAGCAGGCTGTCCCGCAACGGCCTTTTATCGTGACGCCGAAGGCAACGACCACCATGCAGCACAGCAGACCCGATCCGGTTGATGAAGTCCTCCCGCCTGGCATGCTGTTCACGTTCGGGCTCCAGCATGCGCTGGTCATGTATTCGGGCACCGTGGCCGTGCCCCTCATCTTCGCCGCGACGCTGGGCATGGACATGGGGCAGACGATCACCCTGATCAATTCCGGCCTGATGACGTCAGGGGTCGCCACGATCATCCAGACGGTGGGGATCGGGAAAATCGGCTCCCGCCTGCCGATCGTGCAGGGATCGTCCTTCGTGACGCTGGCTTCCATGCTCATGATCGGGCAGGCGTACGGGACCAGCGCCATCTTCGGCGCGATCATCGGGGCGGGGGGATGCACGCTGGTGCTGGCCCCGGCACTTGGACGGCTGATGCGGTTTTTCCCGCCGGTGGCGATCGGCTGCCTGCTGACGGTCATCGGCCTGACGCTGATCCCGGTGGCGGGCGTATGGCTGGGGGGCGGGACGCCGTCGGATGCGGCCTTCGGCGCGACCCCGAACCTTCTGCTGGGCGGGGTGACGATGGCGGTCACGCTTGCGGTCTATGCGATGGGGTCGGGCTTTGTCTCCAACATCAGCGTGCTGCTGGGCCTGATTGTCGGCAGCCTCATTGCGCTGGCCTGTGGCATGGGGCATTTCCAGGCGGTGCATGATGCGCCGTGGTTCGCGCTCAGCATGCCCATGGCGTTTGGCGTGCCGACTTTCCACCTTGTGCCGGTGGTGATCATGACGCTGACGATGCTGGTGATCCTGGCGGAAACGACGGGCAACTGCATCGCGGTCGGGCGCCTTGTCGAACGTCCCACGGACGAGGAGACGCTGATTGCGGCATTCCGCGCGGACGGCCTGTCGACCATGCTGGGCGGTGTGTTCAACAGTTTTCCCTACAACGCGTTTACGCAGAATACCGGCCTGATCGCGATGACCAATATCCGCAGCCGCTTTGTCGTTGCGGCGGCGGGGGTGGTGCTGATCGTGCTGGGCCTGTTTCCGAAGCTTGGCGCGGTGATCGCGGCCATGCCCGCGCCGGTCCTGGGAGGATGCGCGCTGGTGATGTTCGGCATGACGGCGATGGGCGGGATCCGCGAACTGTCGCATGTGCGCTTTGACGGCACGCGCAACGGCATGATCGCGGCGGTGTCCATGGGGCTGGGCATGCTGCCGATGGCGTGCCCCACCCTGTTTGCCCATACCAGCGGTCTGGCGCGGCTGTTCCTTGGCAACGGGGTGTTCCTGTGCGTGTCTTCGGCGGTGGTGCTCAACCTGCTGATCGGGGAGAAGATCCCCACGCTGGAGGAGGAACTCGATCCCGCTCGGGCGCGGCAGGCACCATGACCATGCCAATTTCCCTGTCCGCATGTGACCTTGTGCTGCTGCGTGAGGCGATCGCGCTTTCCGCGCAGTCGCGCGCGCAGGGACGCCATCCGTTCGGTGCGCTGGTGGCGGATGCGTCCAGCCAGGTCGTCACGCGGGCCATCAATGATTCGCTGCCGCCGCATGGCGATCCCACCCGTCATGCCGAACTGGTCGCCGTGGCGCAGGCCGCACGCCTGCTTGGCCCCGACGCGCTGGCGGGCTGCACGCTCTACAGCAGTGCGGAACCATGCTGCATGTGCGCGGGGGCGATATACTGGGGCGGGATCGGGCGCGTGGTCTATGCCCTGTCGGAACGGCGGCTGCTGGCGCTGACGGGGGACCATCCCGAAAACCCGACCTTTTCCCTGCCATGCCGCACGGTTTTCGCCTGCGGGCAGCGCGAGGTCGAGGTCATTGGCCCCGCGCTGGAGGACGAGGCCGCCGTCGCGCATGACGGGTTCTGGACCCGTACTGCCCCCTGACGGGAAAAATCAGGCCTGGCCGTGCCTGTCCGAAAACAGCCTTGATGCGCTGAGCAGCATGCCGAGGAAGGCGATGATGGACGCGAATTCAAGGCAGCGCATCGACGGCCTTGTCGCGATCAGCCCGAACGTCATTGCCACGAGCATCGCCCCGGTCGCCTGCCCGCACTGGCGCGAGACCTGGACCATGCCGCTCGCGCTGCCGGAGCGCCCGGCGGGGGCCGTGACCATCATGATGCGGTTGTTGGGCGGCTGGAAGATGCCAAACCCCATGCCCGCCAGCCCGACGCGCCAGACGATGTCATACCAGTGCGGCGCCTGTGGCAGCAGGTAGAGCGCGAGGAAGCCCATCGACGTGGTGAACAGCCCCACGGAGGACAGGATCGTCGCCGGGACCCGGTCGCTCAGCCGGCTGATGACCGGGGCGACAAGCATGATCCCCACCGGCCACGGCGTGATCATCAGCCCGACCATCGAGGGCGAGGCATGGAACAGGTTCTGCACCGTGAAGGGGAAGGACACCATGAACAGGTTGGAGGAGACGAAGGCCAGGAACCCGATGCTGACGCCGGTGCGGAATGCCGGGACCTGCAGCATGTCGATCGGGAACATCGGATGGGCGCGCCCCTTCTGCCGCTGCACCAGCAGCACGGCCGCCACGATGCCGGTGATGGCGAAGGCGCAGACCTGCACGGCGCTGGCATGGTGTGCGATGGAATCGCCTGCCATGATGAGCGCGCCGAACGCCAGCGCGTTGAACAGGGCGCTCAGCCCGTCAAAGGCCCCGTGCTGCAGCGGCGTGCGCGGCAGGGACATCAGCGCCAGCACCAGAGCGGCCAGACCGAGCGGGATGTTGATGAAAAACAGCCACGGCCATGTGGCGACCGACAGGATGACGGACGCCACCGTCGGCCCCGCGCCAACGCCAAGGGCCACCATCACGCCATTGAGCGCAATGCCGCGCCCGATGATGGCGTGGGGGTAGATGAAGCGGATCAGCGCGATGCTGACGCTCATGATGCACGCGCCGCCCACGCCCTGCACCGCGCGCGCCAGCGACAGCGCCAGCAGCGAATGTGAAATCCCGCAGAACAGGGAGGAGACGATGAACAGCACCAGCCCGATCTGGCACAGTCGCCCGAAACCGATCCGCGCGCCGAGTGCTGCCGTGGGCAGCAGGGCGATGACGCTGGCCAACTGGTAGGAGTTGATGATCCACACCGCCGACGCGGCCGATACATGCAGGTCCGCCCCGATCGTCGGCAGCGCCACGTTGGCGATGGCGTAATCCAGCAGCGCCAGCAGGACCGACAGCGCAACCGCGCACATCGCCTGTATCCGGGCCGCGCCGTGCAGGCCCTCTCCTTCGGTCAGTATCCTGGTGTCGCGGGGCATGGCATTCGCTGTCTTGCGCGCACTGCGGCGGCGGGGCCGTGCGCGGGGAAATGGGGCACGGGCCCCGTCGCGGGCCCGTGGGGCGGACGGAAGGGCGTCAGGCGCGCGTGGCGCGTTCCAGCGCGCGCGCGCCGATATCGTGACGCCAGATCGCGTCATCCCAGCGGATCGCGCCCACCCCGGCATAGGCCCGATCACGCGCCTGCGCCAGCGTGTCGCCCGTGGCGCAGACCGCCAGCACACGCCCACCGGCCGCGACCAGTTCGCCGTTCGCGTTCAGCTTCGTGCCTGCCTGGAACACCTGCACGCCCGGCAGCTTTTCCGCGTCCTCGATGCCTGCGATTACGCCGCCGGTTACGGGCTTTCCGGGATAGCCGCGCGCGGCCATGACCACGCTGATGGAGGCCTGGTTGGAAAAGCGGATGTCCGTGCCCGCCAGGTCGCCCTTCGCCACGGCGGCAAGGGCGGCGAGCAGGTCGCTTTGCAGCCGGATCAGCAGGGCCTGCGCCTCCGGATCGCCAAGGCGGACGTTATATTCGATCAGCTTCTCGCCCTCGGGCGTCAGCATCAGGCCTGCGAAGATGATGCCGCGGAACGGCGTGCCGCGTCGCGCCATCTCGCGCAGCATGGGGCGCACCATCGTATCGAGGGCGGCTTCCTGCCGCGCCGCATCGAACCCGGCGGGGGGGGAAACCGCGCCCATGCCGCCGGTATTGGGGCCGGTATCGCCATCACCGATGCGCTTGTGGTCCTGCGCCGCGCCGATCAGCACGGCCTCTTCCCCCGCGCAGAAGGCGAAGAGCGAGACCTCGTCGCCGACCAGACACTCCTCGATCACCACCGTGCGCCCGGCATCGCCCATCGTGGCGTCGGTCATCAGGTCGCGGATGGCGGTTTCGGCTTCCTCCACGCTCTGGGCGACGATCACGCCCTTGCCCGCCGCAAGGCCGTCGGCCTTGACCACGATCGGCGCGCCGGTGGCGCGTACATGCGCCAGCGCGTCAGCGGCGTTGTCGAAGCGTGCCCAGCGCGCGGTGGGGATGGCCGCCGCGTCGCAGACTTCCTTGGTGAAGGTCTTGCTGCCCTCAAGCTCGGCCGCCGCGCGCGACGGCCCGGCGCACGCGATTCCGGCCTGCGCGCAGGCATCGGCCAGTCCAGCCACCAGCGGGGCCTCCGGCCCTGGCACCACAAGGTCGATGCGTTCATCGCGCGCAAGTTTGATCAGGCCCGCCACGTCATCGGCCCGCACGGCGCAATTGGTGCCCAGCGCGGCCGTGCCGGGGTTGCCCGGCGCGATGAACAGCGCCTCCAGCAGGGGCGAACGCGCGATCGCCGCCGCCATGGCATGTTCACGCCCCCCCGATCCGACCAGCAGCACCCGCATGAATCAATTCTCCTGTTTGCAATCCGCCCTTTCGGGACGCGCGTCTGTATCATACCTTCGGGTCATGCATGAACCCAGCCATCCCTCTGGCGCGCAGGGCGCCACCAACATCGCGGAATATTCCGTATCCGAAATATCGGGCGCGATCAAAAGCACGCTTGAAGGCACGTTTGGCCGTATCCGTGTGCGCGGCGAGATTACGGAATTCAAGCGATATTCCTCCGGCCACCTGTATTTTTCCCTCAAGGACGAGAAGGGAAAGCTGTCTTCCGTCGTCTGGCGCGGCAGTGTCGCGCGCCTGGGGCTGAAGCCGGAAAACGGCGTGGAGGTCATCGCCACGGGCAAGATTTCCGCCTATGGCGAACGTTCTTCCTACCAACTGGTGATCGACCGGCTGGAATATGCGGGCGAGGGCGCGCTGCTGGCCCGGATCGAGAAGCTGCGCCTGCGCCTTGCGCAGGAGGGGCTGTTCGATGCGCAGCGCAAGCGGCGACTGCCCTTCCTGCCGCGTGTCATCGGTGTCGTGACCTCCGCGCAGGGGGCGGTGCTGCATGACATCCGCACCACCATCGCCCGGCGTTTCCCGCGCGACCTGCTGGTCTGGCCCGTGCCAGTGCAGGGCGAAGGCGCGGCCGAACGCATTGCGGAGGCGGTGGCCGAGTTCGACCGCATTGATGGGCGTTCAGGGCTGCCCCGGCCCGATGTGCTGATCGTGGCGCGGGGTGGCGGGTCGCTGGAGGACCTGATGGCCTTCAACGACGAAACCGTGCTGCGCGCGGTGGCGGCGTGCAGGATTCCGCTCATCTCCGCCGTGGGGCACGAGACGGATACGACGCTGATCGATTTCGTGTCCGACCGGCGCGCGCCCACCCCCACGGCAGCGGCGGAAATGGCCGTGCCCGTCCGGGCGGAACTGGAGGCGGACCTTGCGCATCGCATGGCGCGGCTGTCGAACGGGCTGGAACGCATGCTGCAACTGTCGCGCGCGCGGCTGGAAAGGGCGGCGGCGGGGCTGCCGGACCTGCCATCGCTGCTGGCGACGGCCCGCATGCGCCTTGATGACCGGGGGCATCGACTCGACATGGCGCTGCCGGCGCTGCTGGAGCGGCGGCGCGCGCGCCTGCAGGCGGCGTGCGACCGGCTGCCCACGCCGGGCACGATCATCGCGCTCAAACGCTCGGGCCTGACGCTGGCCTCGGCCGGGCTGGTGCGTGCCCTGCCGCATTACCTGCGCGACCGTCGCAACCGGGTGGCATCGCTGCGCCCGTCGGCGCCCGCCCTGCTGGCGCTGCTGCGTGAGCAGCGCGCGCGCGTGCAGGGGGAAGGCGGACGGCTGGAGTCCCTGTCGCCGCGCGCGGTGCTGGAGCGGGGTTATGTGCTGGTGCGCGACCGTGCGGGCCATCCGCTGACGCTTGCGGCGGAGGTGAAGGCCGGGTCGCAGGTCATCATGACCTTTGCCGATGGGGAGGTCGCGGCGCGGACCGAACGTGATACCCAGAGCCAGCAGGGACGGCTGGACCTGTGACAATGAAGGGACAACATGCAGTGGCAAGGCAGGGCGTGAACATGAAACGGCGCGGAATGTCGCGTGTGGCACTGGCGGCGGCGTTGCTGGGGGGCATGGCGTCGGGCCTGTCCGCCTGCGCGCCGCATCATCGCGCGGCACCCGTTGCCTCACCCCCGCCCGTCGCCGCGACAGGCGCGGCGGCTCCCGTGCTGGTGAACGACCCGTCCGCCCCGGCGGATACGCCGCTGTGTGGTCATGCGGCGCGGGAGGCCAACGCCATCGGCGCGACGATCCATCCCGACATCACCCCTGAACGCAGCAGTTGCGCCGCCAATGCGTGTTTCGATCCGCAGACGGGGACCTATATCGGGGCGGATGGCAACCGCCATGTCTGCCGGTAGGGAGCGCGCTCCCTGCATCCTGACCTGCTTGGAAAGTGATGGTTTCCAAAGGGCAATGCCCTTTGGTGGGGTATGGGGCAAAGCCCCATGGAAACCGGAGGAGCCCCGCCCCGTAACGGGAGAGCGGGGCGCGTGATCAGCGTTCGATCGGGCGGTATTTGATACGGCCCGGTTCGGTCGCATCCGGGCCAAGGCGACGGCGCTTGTCTTCTTCATAAGCCTGGAAGTTGCCTTCGAACCATTCGACGTGGCTGTCCCCCTCGAAGGCGAGGATGTGCGTCGCAAGGCGGTCGAGGAACCAGCGGTCATGGCTGATGATGACCGCGCAGCCCGCGAATTCGGCCAGCGCCTCTTCGAGCGCGCGCAGCGTATCGACGTCGAGGTCGTTGGTCGGTTCGTCAAGCAGGATGACGTTGCTTTCCTGGCGCAGCATCTTGGCCAGGTGGACGCGGTTGCGCTCACCGCCCGACAGGACGCCGACCTTCTTCTGCTGGTCCGGCCCCTTGAAGTTGAAGGCGCCGACATAGGCACGCGACGGCACCGCGCGCTTGCCAAGGTAGATGACGTCCGTCCCGCCGGAGATTTCCTCCCACACGGTCTTGTTGTCATCGAGGCTGAAGCGCGACTGGTCCACGTAGCCGAGCTTGACGGTATCCCCGATCTTCAGTTCGCCGCTGTCGGGCTTCTCAAGGCCCATGATCATCTTGAACAGCGTGGACTTGCCCGCGCCGTTCGGCCCGATCACGCCGACGATGCCACCGGGCGGCAGCTTGAAGCTGAGGTCGTCGATCAGCAGGCGGTTGCCAAAGCCCTTGCGCAGGTCCTCGGCCTCGATCACCGTGCTGCCAAGGCGCGGGCCGGGCGGGATGACGATGTCCGCGACACCCCCTGCCTTTTCGTTGTTCTGCGCCAGCATTTCCTCATACCGGGCGATACGCGACTTGCTCTTGGCCTGACGCGCCTTGGGGGAGGAGCCGATCCATTCCTGCTCCGCCGCGAGGGCACGCTGGCGGGCGCTTTCCTCTTTCTCCTCCTGTGCGAGGCGCTTGCGCTTCTGCGTCAGCCACGAGGAGTAGTTGCCCTCGAACGGGTAGCCACGGCCACGTTCGAGTTCGAGGATCCAGTTCGTCACGTTGTCGAGGAAGTACCGGTCATGGGTAATGACCATGACGGTGCCCTCGTAATCGCGCAGGGTCTTTTCCAGCCACGAGACGCTTTCGGCATCAAGGTGGTTGGTCGGTTCGTCAAGCAGCAGCAGGTCGGGCTTCTCGAGCAGCAGGCGGCACAGCGCGACACGACGGCGTTCACCGCCCGACAGCTTGTCCACCGGGCTGTCGGCCGGGGGGCAGCGCAGCGCGTCGAGCGCGATCTCCAGCTTGCGGTCGAGTTCCCACCCGTCGCCCGCGTCGATGACTTCCTGCAGTTCCGCCTGTTCGGCGAGCAGGGTGTTCATCTCCTCGTCGGACATGGGTTCGGCGAACTTCATGGAGATCTCGTTGAAGCGGTCCACCGCCTTTTTCAGCTCGCCAAAGCCCTGGGCGACGTTCTCGCCCACGGTCAGGTTCTCGTCGAGCTTGGGCTCCTGCTCGAGGTAGCCGATGGTCGCACCCTCGGCGGCCCAGGCCTCGCCACCGAATTCCTTTTCGATGCCGGCCATGATTTTCAGCAAGGTGGACTTGCCCGCGCCGTTGACGCCAAGGACGCCGATCTTGACGCCGGGCAGGAACGACAGGGTGATCCCCTTGAAGACCTCGCGCCCACCCGGGTACGCCTTGGTCAGGTCCTTCATCACATAGACATATTGCGTGGCGGCCATGACGGTCAGGCTCCCGAAAGCTGAAGGATACAGGAATGTGCAAGGAACATGGTTGAGGGCCCCTACGGCAAAGGGCCGCGTTCATGCAACAGGGCCTGCGCCCGGCAGGACTTGAACCCGCAACCAAGCCGTTATGAGCGGCCCGCTCTAACCAATTGAGCTACGGGCGCGCAGGCAGGTAGTGATTCGCGCATGTGCGACCTTTTTGCAAGATGCCACAGGGGCCGGTGAAGCCGAATTTACATCTTTTTTCACGCATGACCCCCTCACGGCGGAGATGACATATGTGTAACGTCCATGATCTGGCTCATGTCCGGGGGGTGCGATTGACTGTATCGGGCATGGGCAGGACATGCACGACAGCGTGACATCGCGCCCGCGTGTTCGTGCATGTGGATTTGAGTATGACAGAACAACCCTTTGCGTGGCAGGAGCCATAAAGTGGACGTATCCAAGATTTCCCCGGGCAAGGACGTGCCCAACGACATCAACGTGGTCATCGAGATCCCGCAGGGATCGGGCGTGAAGTACGAAGTCGACAAGGACAGCGGCGCGATCGTCGTTGACCGCATCCTGTTCACGCCCATGGTGTATCCCGCCGCGTATGGCTTCATCCCCAACACGCTGGCCGCCGATGGCGACCCGACCGACGCGCTGGTGCTGCTGCCGGCCGCCGTGGTTCCGGGTTGCGTCGTGCGCGCGCGTCCCATCGGCATGCTGAAGATGGAAGACGAAAGCGGCCAGGACGAGAAGATCATATGCGTCCCCCACGACAAGGTGCACCCGTACTATTCCAAGGTCGAGAAGCTTGAGGACCTGCCCGAGATCACCCTGAAGGAGATCGAGCATTTCTTCACCCGCTACAAGGACCTTGAAAAGGGCAAGTGGGTGAAGGTGTCCGGCTGGGCTGGCAAGGAAGAAGCCGGCAAGGCGATCATGGATTCCATCGCCGCCGTGAAGAAGAAATAACACCATCGCGGGGTGGCGGGGCCGCGGCCGGTCCCATGCCGCCCCCATGCCTGCCTTTATATGACCGCCCCGCGCCCTGCCGTTGCGTGCCGGGGTCAGGCCATCACGGCGCGTGCCGCGTCAGCGGGGCCTGCCGACCTGCCCGTCAGGCGCGCCACCAGCGCCATGTAGCGGGCCATGTAATCGCTCATGTCCAGCGTGCGCACCGCCTGCGCCCGGACCTTTTTGCGCAGCCTTCGTGACAGGTCGCGATCCTCCAGCAGTTCCAGCACCCCGTCCGCGATGCGCTGCGGTTGCAGGAACGGCACGAGGCGCGCGGTTTTCCCGTCGTGCAGGAATTCGCGCACGGGTGCCGTGTCACTGCCGACAATCGCGCATCCGCAGGCCATCGCCTCGCGCAGGGACCATGACAGCACGAACGGGTATGTCAGGTAGACATGCGCATCGGCGCGGCGCAGCAGATCAAGGAACCTGTCATAAGGCAGCCTGCCGACGAAATGCACCCGCGCAGGGTCGATCCACGCACCGACTTCCGCCAGCATCCGTTCCCGCCAGCATCCCTGTGGCGGCGGCGTGCCATAGCTGACGCCATCGCCGCCAACCACGATCACCCGCACATCCGGCCGGGCGCGCAGGATGCGTGGCAGCGCGCGCATGAAGACATGGAACCCGCGATAGGGTTCAAGGTCGCGCGCGACATAGGTCACCAGTTTTTCGTGTGGGGAAATATGGACATTCCCCAGCGTGAAAGTACGGCTTGCGGCTGCGGGGTCGGGCCGGCACTGCGCAAGGTCCACCCCTTCACGCAGCAGCGTGATGCGCGGGCGCGCCCAGTCGGGATAGGTGTCGCGCTGGAAACGTGTGGGGGAATGTCCCCATCCCGGCTGCGCCAGCGCCTGGAGGTTGAGCGTATTGCGCGCGCGCACCATGGGGGCGGAGGCCGGGGAGAACGGGAATTCCGGGTCGAACCCGACATCCAGCCCCATCGGGTGATAGAAGAATTCGTAATATCCCAGAACCGGCACGCCGGGATACACATCGCCAAGGTCCAGCAGTTCGCCCCAGCCGTGATGGCCGATGATGATGTCGGGCATGAACCCGAGGTCGCGCAATGTCCGCGCCGCCTGCGCCACCTGTGCGGCGCGTTCCATCGCATGGGCGATTTCGCCCACCGGTGGCGGCCCGCCCACCGGCACGGGCGGGGGCATGCGGTATCCCACGCGCCGCACCCCCGGCATCGTGCCGCCCCCGGTCTCGCTGATGAAGACAATCTCGTTGCCGCCCTGCATATGCAGGTGGCGCAGCAGGTGTACGAACTGCCCGGGGAAATTCTGGTGGATGAACAGGTATTTCACCGCCCATGCCCCCGAACCGCTGGGGGCGGGGCATGCGGGTCAGGACATGGCGACATGATGCCGCCCTCAGTCCCGGCGCCGTGTCGCAGCCTTCCTGCGCGCCTTGAGCAGCGCCACCCGTGAGCCGGGGGCCTTGCGCCCACGACCGGGATGGATGTCTTCCGGCGCAAGGGGAGGGGCGGCGGCCTTCTGCGCCGGTGCCGCCTTTGTGGTTTTTCCCGCCGGCCTGCTGCGTGTGGATTTCGCCGTGGCTGCCTTGGCGGTGCTGCCTGCGGGGGGCTTGCGCACGGATGCCGTGCCGGGGGATGCGATGGCCGCAGGCGGCGCTTTGGCTGCGATTTTTTCCCTGACCGCCTCTTTCCGGACTGCCTTTTTCCTGCGTGTCGTGCCACGGGCAGGCTGCGCGCGCGCGGGTTTCTCCTGCGCCGTGTCATCCAGCAGGTCGAGCAGTTCCCTCTCCTGCGGTGGGTCGGTGTCCGGCGGCGCGGTTCCTGTCGTGTCCTTCCCATCGTCCCCGTCATGTGTCGCGCGCGGGGCGATCTCGATCACGAAGGCCTCCAGCGCGGACAGGTCGTCGGACATGGCGGCGATGTCTTCCACCGGCCCGACGCGGCTGCCATCGACGAAAGTGGCGCTGACGCGGCAGGTGAATTCTTCCGCCGCCTTGCCGGTCAGGCGCACCCGCAGTCCCAGCAGCGGCAGCGCCATGCCACGACTGCCGCAATAGGTGCCGCCCGTCACCCATGGGGAAAACCATCCCTGTCCCAGTACGGCCTGGTATTCGATCTGCTCCGGCGCGACGGGAGGGGCGGGCAGGATGGCGAACCCTTCGATCCACGCCTTGCTGCCGATCGTGCCCATCCATGCGTCACAGGCGACCTGTACGTCCCCGCGCCGCTGGATATGGGCGATGATCCCGCTCTCATGCCCGGCTGCAGGGTCGGCCGTGCCGGGCACGGGGGAGGGCGCGCGGGCCGCCGCCTGTTTCATCGTGGTGGCGGGCGCCGGGAAGGCGGGCGTGGCGGCAGGTTTCGCCACCGGGGCATAAAGCCGCGCCACCTGAAGGTTGGGCCGCACGTCGTCATGGGCGGGATCGTGATAGGTCGTGACCATGATCCATGTCGGCCGCTGTTCCACCCGGACGAGGGCCGCGCCACGGTCAAGGCCAAGCCACCCGTCCTCATCAAGGCCACGGATCATGACCGCGCCGTCCGGGTCCGTGGGGGACGGGGTGATGCGCACACCCGGCAGGCCACCCAGAGGACCGCCCCGGCGGGGCGCGGCGACGGGGGCATGGAAGATGCAGAATGTCCCCGGTTCCAGCAGCATCAGTTGCGCCGCCACGCCAATATTGAGGATGCGTTCAGGCTGTCCCGTCATGCATGGGCGTCCTGGTGACGGGACTGCGGGCACCTGTGCGGCGCAGGGCGTGTCGGAGGGCGGGCATGGGCCGGGTTGCGGATCAAGGCCGGATTTCCCCTGTTGGCTGTGTCGCGTGTCGTGTTCGGGTACGCCGCACCGCTCAGGGCGACGGTGTGTGGGAGGCATAAGACATGAAAAACATGTTCAATTGGTGAACGCCCATCGACAGCGGCAGCGTCACGCCACGCCCGGTCGCGCGGATGCGTTCGGCCACCGCCCCGATGTCGAAACCCACGGCCCCCAGCCCCGCCTGCCAGACCAGCCCCAGCGTGAAGCACCATGTCTCCGGACAGACGGAGGGCACGAAGCCGATATCCGCCTGCTGCGCGCGGACAAGGGCCAGGGCCTCGTCATGGTCGTAAGGCCCGGTGATGAAGACATGCCCCGTCGCCAGCAGTTCCGCGTCATTGGCGCTGTATCCGGCGATGACATATTCCACCGGCAGGTCCCGCGCCCGTGCATCGCGCGCCGCATCGCGCAGGATGGCATAGCCCTTTTCCATCCCGATCGCGCCCACGACCAGCACCCGCACGCGCCCGGTGCGCGGGCGTGGCGGCAGGGGGGGCATCCGGGCCGGCAGGGGCGTGGCCGCGACCAGCATCGGCAGCGACAGCGCGGGACGGTCATCGTGCGGCGCGCGCACCTGCACGCCCTGCGCCGGGAAATGGCGCGCCAGCCTGCGCGCCACATCGTGCGAGGGCGCGATGACCCGCCGTGCGCCCGCCATGTCGCGCCCGAAGCGGTCGCGCATGGCGACGATGCCGCCATTGCCATCGCCGTCCTCGTCCGGGTCCAGCAGGCTGCCCAGTGCCGCCACGCAGTTTGTGCAGCCCGCGATGTCCGGCTCCCCGCAATAGCGGTCGGACGGGCCGACCATGACGATGCGCGGGCACAGCCCCGCATAATCATGCACATACATCTCATACGGGACACCAAGTGCCGCGCACAGTTCACGCAGCCGCGCGCCATGGCCCAGCGCGTGGTGCCATTCGACGCCGCGCACGCCCTCGGTCCGCAGGAAGGCCAGCAGCGCGTCGCGTTCTGCGGGCCAGCGGAACTCCAGCACCGGCATCGCCAGTCCCTGTATCCCGTCGCTGTCCGCCTCGATGCGGAAACCCGGGCCAGTGCGGGCGGGGTCATGGGCGGGACGCAGGACCAGCGGGCGCAGGCCCCGCGCCCGCCACATGCGCGCGCGGTCGGTAATGACACGCTCCACCCCGCCGCGCATGGCGTGCGTGGCCAGCACGACCGCGCGTGAAAACCCCTGCGCGCGCGACATCCGCCGCCACAGCACCACCCCCATGCGCCGCCGCGCGGGGGCCAGCGGGTCGCGCGCCACATGGTCGCGGATCAGGGCGTCATATCCGGGGTAGAGGCGATTGATCAGCCACAGGTTGCGCTGCATCAACGTCTGTCGCGCAACCCCGAACGACGCGCCGCCCACATGGCCGACAAATGCGCCGGGGGCGGCGACATGCCGCCATCCCAGTCGCGTGGCGCGCATGCAGAAATCATTTTCCTCCCCATATCCCTGCGCGAACAGGTCGGTGCGCAGGGGGCCGGTGGCGTTCAGGCAGTCATGGCGGATGAACATGCAGAACCCATGGCCGGTGGGAATGTCCACCGCCCGGCCCGCGTTCGCGGTGCGCGCCGCCTCCATCAGCAGGCGTACCTGCCGTATGTCGGGGGGCGGGACGTCTTCATCGGCTGCCTGCGGGTCGGGCCATGTCAGGATGCTGGCATCGTTGGAAAAGGGGGTGACGGTGCCGGTATCCGCCCGCCCGTAGGCCACGGCCACCAGTTCATCGAGCCATCCCGGCGCGACGAGCGTATCGCTGTTGAGGAGGACGACATCCTCCCCCCCGGCCTGTGCCAGACCGGTATTGATGGCATGGGGGAATCCCCTGTTGGCTGCATGGCGCAGCAGCGTGATCGCCCCCCGCGCGGCCAGCAGGTCGAGGTCCGCGCGCAGCAGTCCGTCCGGTGTCGCGTCATCGACGACGGTGACCGACATCGTGAAGGGGCCTGCTGGCTGCGGCGGGGCGTTCAGGACACTGTCGATACAGGCCAGCGCCATGTCGCGGCTGCCATGGACCGGGATGATGACATGCACCCGCGCGCTGTGTCGCGGGATGTGGGGACGCCGCGCACCGGCGCGTGTCGTGCCCGCACGTTGCGGGGCGGGCAGGGGACCCAGCAGGATCGGGCTGCCGGCAAGGTCGCGGCCGTCGCGGGTCTGCACATGTATGCTGCCGCTGGCGGGCAGGGCGGCGCGCGCGATACGCACCGCACGCGGCCGCGCCAGTGGCGGCAGGCCGGGGCAGGGTGTGGCGTTTCGCGTGGCGTCGAAAGGGGGTAGCAGCAGGCGGCCTTCCTGATCGCGGACCATGAGGCGCGGGGCATGTGCCGGGTCCGCCGGATGCCAGACCCAGCCGCTGATCCCGCCGCGATCCATCCGGATTGCCCCAATGGTGCGGCCGATGGCGGCCGGGCGCAGCGGGCTGCCGAGCAGGGGGCGCGCCTCGCCGTCCGTGGCCTCCAGCAGTGCGGCGCGGCGTGCGTTCTGGGGAAGGCGGCGCGATGTGGGCGCCCCCCGGCCCCGGCATGGGGGCAGCCTGCGTTGTCCCGCACGCAGGCTGGGCGCCTCCCCATCCGGTAGTCCGCCCCAGTGCACCGTGCCATCGCCGGTCATGCCCACCCATCCGGGCAGCCCCAGCGCGGCGCAGACCCGTGCGGCACATGTGCCGATGGCGGCCTCGAACCCATGGCGTGACAGCACATGCGCGACGGCCGTGCGGGCCTGTTCCCATTGTGACAGGGCGATATGGGCCAGCGCCAGCAGGGTCCAGCCCTCGCGGAAATCATGCCGTCGCAGAATCGGCTGCAACAGGCGCACGACGCCGGCGTGATCGCCCATGCCCATCCGCCCGACCGCCAGCGCGAACCCGATGCCCGCATCCTGTGGCGCCAGACGCCATGCGCGGTCCAGCCAGGGCTGGGCGGCGGCGTCCTGCCCCTGTGCGATCAGTGACTGGGCATGGCGCAGGGCGGCGTGGGCATCGCCACCGTCATCAGGAGAGGGAGGAGCGCCATCGTATGCCGTACTTGCTGCGGCGGCATCACTGCGTGGCACGTGCGGCCCCCGCGCCGGAGGGGCCGTCCGGCGTAGTCGCGGTATCCGGGGCGGTATTCGGGGCGGTTTCTGGCATGGCTTCTGGCGCGGACAGCCCCGGCAGGCGCGCCAGGTCCTGCGCCGCCTGTGCCACCCCCTGCGCGTGCGCGCGCCGCAGCCACGTGCGTGCCTGCGCCGGGTCCGTCGTGCCCGCCAGCCCCCGCGCGAGGTAACGCCCGAGCATCAACTGCGCGAGTGCATGTCCCCTGCGCGCGCCCTGCGTGAACCAGTGCTGGGCCTGCGTGCGGTCGGCCGGGATGTCATGCCCCCCGCCATACATCGCGCCGAGCGAGAACATGGCGTCGGCCAGTCCCTGCCGCGCGGCCTGGTGGTACAGCGCCAGCGCCGCCCCATGGTCGCGCGCGCCGCCCTGTCCCGTCACGTGCATCTGCGCGGCAGCAGCCTGTGCCTCCGCCATGCCGTCGCGCGCCGCCTGTGCGATCCAGTGGCGCGCGGCCACCGGGTCGGCCGCAACGCCCTGCCCGCCGAGCAGCATGCGACCGTACCAGTATTGTGCATTGACCACGCCGGCCCGTGCCGCGTGCAGCATCCAGTGCGCGGCCCGCGCAGGGTCGGGCGCATGGCCGAACCCTTCCAGCAGGCATTTGGCGTAATTGAAGGCGGCAACCGGGTCGCCCGCGTCCGCCGCGCGCGCGAAACCGTCCATCAGGGCGTGGTGTTCGTCCCGCCCTTCATGTCCGCCCGCATCGCTGTCCCGCGTGGTGTCGGGATCAGGGTCGCCCGTCATGGTGTCGAGCACGGCGGCAAGGTCCGCCGTCGCCGCATCGTCGCCACATGCGACGGCGCGGCGCAGCCAGCGTGCCGCCGCGCCTGGGTCGGGGGCGGGCAGGCCACGGCCGGACATGCACATCACCGCCACCATGCGGCAGGCATCGGCGCGCCCCGCCTGTGCCGCGCGGCGGTACCATGACAGGGCCTCCTGGTCGCTGGCCATGTCCGCGATGCCGCGCGCATGCAGGTCACCGACCACGATCGCGGCCTCGCGGTCGCCCTGCAGCGCGGCACGGCGCAGCCATGTCTCCGCGCGCAGGACATCGCGCGCCACCCCCCGCCCGCGCAGCAGCGCCATGCCATAGCGCGCGCAGGCGGGACGGATATCCTGCTCCGCCGCCTGCTGGTACATCCGCGCCGCCGCCACGAGGTCAACCGTCCCGCCCTGCCCGGTTTCATGCAGCATGCCCAGCACGTAGCATGCACTGCCCAGCCCCTCGTCCGCAGCCATCTGCAGGGCATCCATCGCGGCGGCCGCGTCCGTGTGCAGCCGGGCGAGGCCCAGCCCCAGATATCCCTGCGCGCACCCGGCCTCGGCCGCGGCGGTGCTCCAGCGCTGCGCCGCCGTGGGGTCGCGCATGTCCTCGGGGCCATGGGACAGCAGGTGGCCATACAGCGCCTGCGCATCGGGCAGGCCGAGTTCGGCGGCACGCCCGATCCAGCGCATGGCTTCCACCGGGTCATGGCCGGGGACGGGGGGCGCATCGCCACCGGGCAGCACGGCGCGCGCCGGGTCGTCGTGCGCGATGTCGAGCAGGAACAGCATGCCGAAGGCAAAGCAGGACTCCGCATGCCCGGCCTGTGCCCCGCGCCGCAGCCAGCGCGCGCCTTCAGGCACGCTCGGCGCGGTGCCGAGACCGTCGAGATAGGCCTGCGCCACGCGGAACTGCGCCTGTGGCATGCCATCGCGCGCCATCTGGCCCAGCAGGGCGAAGCCGCGCGCGGCCTCCCCGCCTTCCAGCAGGCGGCAGGCGTGCTCATAGGCGGCGCCCGGTGCGATGCCTGCGAAAAACCGGTCGAAAATGCGCGGGATCTTCATGGTGCCGACGGATCAGGGCTCACGCATGCCATTGGTCATCGCGGGGATCAGCTTGTTGAGCAGGTACTGCATGATGGTGCGCCGGCCGACATGGATGTCCGCCTCCACCGGCATGCCGGGCTGCGGGCGGAAGAAGGGCGGCACGCCATGCAGGCTGTAGCGGTCGATCGCAAGGCGCACGCGGTAATAGGCTGCCTGCGGGTCGCCCGATGCGTCGGCGGCGCCGCCTTCCTGCGCCGTCATGCCGCCCGCGACATTCGTGCCGCCACCGGCAAAGGAGTCCGCGCTGATGACGCGCACCGTCGCGTCCGCCCCGCCATACTGCGTATAGGGGAAGGCCGCGAATTTCAGCAGCGCCCTGTCGCCGGTGCGGACATAGCCGACATCCAGCCCCCGCATCACGGATTCCACCTCCAGCCGCCCGTCCACCGGCACCAGCGTCATCAGTGGGGAGGCCGCCTGCAGCACCGACCCCGTGGACAGCCGCGCGATGCTGAGCACCACGGCGTCCCTTTGCGCGCGCATCTGCACCAGCGTGTGATGCAGCATCGCCTTGCGATAGCTGCTGTCGGCATCGGCAAGGTGGTGCTGCGCCACGCTGAGGTCCTGGTACACCGTTGCCTGCCAGTTGCCGATATAGCCGTCGCGCTGCGCCTTCATCGCCTCCAGCCGCGCGCGCGTGGCCTCCGCATCGTGGCGCGCGGTGATCTGAGAGCGCACGACCTCCATCAGGCTGTCCTGCGAGGCAAGGGTGGACAGGCGGCTGCCGACCTGTTCGCGTTGCAGGCGTTCGCGCATGTCGCGCACGTCGCTCGCCACCTTCGCGCGGGCGGCATACATCGCCGTGCTGGCCTCGTATCCCTGCAGGTCGCTCTGCAGGCCGGCCACCTGGCGGTCGTAATTGGCGACCTTGGCCGAGTATTCCGACCTGCGGCGCATGAAATCCGCCGCCTCCTGCACCGAGGCGGGGTCGGACATGTCCGGGGCATAGTCGCGTCCCGCCGCCTCCGCCGACAGGCGCGCGACTTCGGCGCGGTAGGACGCGGCCTGCTTGCGCATGTTCTCCACGTCGGCGTCGCTCAGCGTGGGGTCGAGTTCCGCAAGGATGTCGCCCTTGTGGACGATGTCGCCCTCATGCACGTTGATCGAACGGATGATCGAGGTTTCGAGCGGCTGCACGACAAGGGTGCCGTCGGCCGCCACCAGGCGCCCGTTCGTCGTCACCACCCGGTCCAGCGGCAGGAACGTCATCACCAGCAGTCCCGCGATCGCAAGGCCGCCGATCACCCAGATGATGTACAGCGCCGCATCCTGTGGCGGCATGTCGATCAGGGCCGCGCTGGGGGAATAGAATTCCAGCAGGCCGGGCGGCAGTGCCGCCGTGGCGGTATCGGTGGCGGGCAGCAGGCGGGCGAGGGGGCGGGCGGTCTCGCCGCTCGTGTCGTGCGCCCCGTCCGGGGCGTCGGCATCATGGGGGGGCATGTCGCGCTCGCTCATTCTTCGGGTTCATGAAGGTCGGGCAGCATGTCCGCGTCCGCCATGTCCGACGGGGCGGCCTGGTGGCGGTTCTGCTGGAGCCACAGCGTGCGGTAGATCGCGCAGCGTTGCAGCAGGACCGCATGCGGGGCGATATCGACCACGTGTCCCTGGTCCATCACGCAGATCTGGTCGCAGTCCACCAGAGAGGACAGCCGGTGCGAGACGATGACCATCGTGCGCCCGCGCGCAAGGCGCTGCAGGTTGGCGTTGACCAGCGCCTCGCTCTCGGGGTCGAGGGCGGAGGTCGCCTCGTCAAGGATCATCAGGCGCGGGTCGGAAATCACCGCGCGCGCGATGGCGAGGCGCTGGCGCTGCCCGCCGGAGATGTTGGTGGAGCCTTCCTCGATCCATGTCTCATACCCTGCGGGCATGCGTTCGATGAACTCCTCCGCCCCGGCAAGGCGGGCGGCGCGGACCACCGCCTCCATCGTCAGGCCGGGGCGGCCTGCGACGATGTTGTCGCGGATGGTGCCGCGGAACAGGAAATTGTCCTGCAGCACCACCCCGCACGAACGCCGCAGGTAGGTCAGGTTGATTTCGCGCAGGTCGATCCCGTCAAGCCGCAGGTAGCCGGTATAGGAGCGGCTGACGCCCTGCAGCAGGCGCGTGATCGTGGACTTGCCCGACCCGCTGCGCCCCACCAGGCCCAGCATCGTGCCCGCCGGGACGTTGAACGTGACGTCCGACAGCGCGGGCGACGAGGCGCCGGGATAGGTGAAGCAGACATCGACGAATGACAGCGCCCCGTGGATGGGCGGGCGCATGCCGGTGGTCAGGGCCTGCGTTTCTGTGGGGCGGTTCAGCACCGACCCGGCCTCGGCCAGGGAGGCGCGGACATCGTTGAGGTCGTCGATCAGGCGCGCCATCCCCACCAGCGGGGCCGCCACGCGCCCGCCCAGCATGGTGAACGCCATCAGCGCGCCTGCCTCCAGCCCGGTGGAGGTGGAGGAAATGGCAAGGTACGCCCCGATCAGGATGATGCCGCGATTGATGAACAGGTCGAGCGGCGTGACCATCGTGTTGATCCAGTTGCCCATCCGCCCCGACGCCAGCGACGTGCGCACGACATCGGCGGTGCGTTCGTCCCACAGGCGGCGGCGGCTGGGTTCCAGCGCCAGCGTCTTGATGGTGCGGATGCCCGAGACGGTTTCATACATGACGGCGTTGCGCGCCATCTCGGCGTTGACCTGCCGCCCCACCAGCCGTCCCATCGGGGTCATGCCGATCACGACCACCAGCCCGATCGCCCCCGCCGCCGCGACCGTCATCCATGCCAGCGTCGCGCTGAGCCAGAACAGCACCGGCAGGATCACCACCAGCGTAAAGAGGTCGAGGAAGGTGGTCAGCAGCCGTCCGGTCATGAACTGCCGCACCTTGTAGATGGCGGACACGCGGCCGATGATGTTGCCCGCCTGCGCGCGTTCGAAGAATTCCAGCGGCAGCGCGAGCAGCCGGTCGAACACCGCGAGCGAGATTTTCGTGTCAAGGCGCGTGCTGATGACCAGCGTGAGTTCCCGCCGCCCGTAGCTGAGCAGGATTTCATACAGGCTCATGACGATGACAAGCCCGCTGATGGAGATCAGCGTCGCCATGGAGTGGTAGTTCACCACCCGGTCGATCACCTGCATGACGATCAGCGGCGGGAAGATCGCAAGGACGCTGATGACCATCGACGCCAGGATGATGTTGCGCAGCAGGGAGCGTTCGCCCAGCACCATATGCGCCAGCCACGTGGCGTCGATCGGCGGTTCGGCCTGGCGTGTCTCGCTGTGCGCGCGCACCAGCAGGACATCGCCGGTCCAGGCCTGCTCCATGCGCAGCCCGTCCACCGCGACTGGCGCGCTGCCATCCGGGGCGAACGGGTCCACCAGCCATACGACCCCGTCGCCCGCGTCCGCGCCGACCATCAGGCCGGCCGACCCGTCGGTGAACATCAGCACGATGGGCGGGACGTCGCGCATCTGCACCAGTGTCGCCCACTGCAGGTGCATCCCGCGCGCGTTCAGGCCGTTTTCCTCCAGCCAGCGGGCCAGCGACGCGACGGAGGGAACCTGTTCCCCCGGTTCGGCCCGGTAGTCGCGGGCCTCAAGGTCGATCCCATGAAATCTGGCCGCCCGAACCACCGCCTGCAGCCGTATCATGGCGGGTGCGTGGGGTTCATCCTCCGCTGGGGGAAGGGCGGGATCTGTCTTCGGGTCCAGAGCGCCCACGGCGATCCCCTGCTTGCAATGCTGTCGTCAAATGAAGCCTGCAAACTAGGTCCAGAAAGCAAAATGTTTCTTAACGCTCAGGCATTTCCGCCATCATGCGCATCAGCCGCACGGTACCGGGCGCGCACGACGATGTCGGTGCTCACGTCCCGGCGCAGCGCGGGCAGGTACGCCGCATCCGCCATGATGACCACGCGCGCGAACCACGCGATGCCACCTGTTGCGCGCCGGCGGAACAGGTCGCCCAGCAGCGCGCCGATTCCCGCCCGCCCCACACAGCACCCGCATGCCGCCCCGTGCCCGAACGCGGCTGGCGCCGGCGGGGCAAGGGGCACGACCGCCGCCCATCCACCGGCCTGCGCTTCCCCCGGCGCCGCAGGCCCCACGCGCACCAGCACGGTGCGGGCGTCGGGGGGCAGGGCGCCGGGACTGCACAGTTCAAGGCGGATGCGCCCGTCATCGTCCTGCCCGTCATCATGTCGTGTGCCTGTCGGTTGCGCGATGTCGTGCATGCGCGGGGTCCTTTGCGATATCCTGTGCGCCATGTGGCGCGATGATGGGCGCTAAGTGCGTCACGGATGCATCCCTGAACTGGACAGGCATGCGGGAGTAGGGGAATAAGATGGGCATGAACCGGCATGTTTGCGATGCCGCTGGCAATCCGCCACCCATGCCTTCCCGTTATGGTGCGGCGGCACCCCTTGCGCATATGACAGATCAGGATACCCATGACCACTCGTCCCCATCTCCTTGACGCCCTTCGTGATCAGGTCCTGCTGTGTGACGGCGGGATGGGATCGCGCGTTCAGCTTCTGGACCTGGAGGTGGAACGTGATTACTGGGGGCAGGAAAACTGCACCGAGATCCTGAACCTGTCGCGTCCCGAACTGGTGCGTGAAATCCACCGTGGCTATTTCGAGGCCGGGGCCGACATGGTGGAGACCAACAGCTTTGGCGGCTCGCCCATCACGCTGGGCGAATTCGGGCTGGCCGACCGCGCGCGTGAGATCAACCGTACGGCCGCCCAACTCGCGCGGGAGGCGGCGGAGCAGTTTTCGGACGGGCGCCACCGCTATGTCGTGGGGTCGGTCGGGCCGGGGACGAAGCTGCCGTCGCTGGGCAACATCGATTACGACACGCTGGAGGCCGGGCTGACCGAGCAGTGCCGTGGCCTGATCGAAGGCGGCGTTGACTGCCTGCTGATCGAGACGTGCCAGGACACGCTGCAGATCAAGGCGGCGGTCAATGCGGGCAAGATCGCGCGCGCCGAACTGGGCACGGACACCCCGATTTTCGTGCAGGTCACGGTGGAAACCACCGGAACGCTGCTGGTCGGGCCCGACATCGGGGCGGCGGCGACGGTCATCAATGCGCTCGACGTGCCGGTGATGGGCCTGAACTGCGCCACGGGGCCGCAGGAAATGGCCGAACATGTGCGCTGGCTGTCGGAAAACTGGCCGGGCATGATCTCGGTCCAGCCCAATGCGGGGCTGCCGGAACTGGTCAATGGCAAGACGCATTATCCCCTGACGCCGCAGGACATGGCGACATGGGTCGAACGCTTCATTGTCGAGGACGGGCTGAACCTGATCGGCGGGTGCTGCGGCACGTCCACGCCGCATACGCAGGCGCTTGACGCGATGCTGCGCCGCCGCGCGGAGGAGACCGGGCGCAGCCTTCGTCCCGCGCCCGTGCCGCGCAGGCCGGTGTGGATCCCCTCGGTCGCGAGCCTGTATTCACAGGTGCCGCTGCGGCAGGAAAACAGCTACTTCTCCATCGGGGAGCGCTGCAACGCCAACGGGTCGAAGAAATGGCGGCAGTTGCAGGAAGCTGGCGACTGGGACGGGTGCGTTGCCGTCGGGCGCGAACAGGTGGCCGAAGGGTCCAATGCGCTCGATGTCTGCACCGCCTTTGTCGGTCGCGACGAAATGCGCGAGATGAACGAGGTCATCACCCGCTTCACCTCCTCGGTCAATGCGCCGTTGGTGATCGATTCGACCGAGACCCCGGTCATCGAGGCCGCGCTGAAGCTGCATGGCGGCAAGCCGATCATCAACTCGATCAATTTCGAGGATGGCGAGGGGGCGGCCAATGACCGCCTGAAGCTGGCGCGCAAGTTCGGCGCGTCGGTCATCGCGCTGACCATCGACGAAGTGGGCATGGCCAAGACCGCCGAGGACAAGCTGCGGATTGCCGAACGGCTGGTGGATTATGCCTGCAACAAGCATGGCCTGCCGCAGTCCGACCTGATGATCGACCCGCTGACCTTCACCATCGGCACGGGGGTGGAGGACGACCGCAAGCTGGGGCTGTGGACGCTGGAGGGCATCCGCCTGATCCACGAGAAATTCCCCGACATCCAGATCGTGCTGGGCCTGTCGAACATCTCCTTCGGGCTGAACCCGGCGGCGCGCGCGGTGCTCAATTCCGTCTTCCTCGACCATGCGGTGCGCGCGGGCATGACGGCGGCGATCGTCCATGTCTCGAAAATACGTCCGCTGCACCTGATCGCGGAGGAAGAGGTGAAGGTGGCCGAGGACCTGATCTTCGACCGCCGCGCCGAAGGCTATGACCCGCTGCAGCGCATGCTCGAACTGTTCGCCGACCGCAAGGCCGCCGACGCGGTGAAGAAGGTGCGCGCCGAAACGGCCCCCGAACGCCTGAAGGACCGGATCGTCGATGGCGACCGCAAGGGGCTGGAGGACGATCTGGCGGAGGCGATGCGCGACATGTCGCCGCTGGACATCATCAATACCGTCCTGCTCGACGGGATGAAGGTGGTGGGCGAACTGTTTGGCGCGGGCAAGATGCAGTTGCCCTTCGTCCTGCAGTCGGCCGAGACGATGAAGGCCGCCGTTGCGTGGCTGGAGCCGCACATGGAGCGCAAGGAAGGACAGGCGCGCGGCACCATGGTGCTGGCGACGGTCAAGGGCGACGTCCATGACATCGGCAAGAACCTTGTGGACATCATCCTGACCAACAATGGCTATCGCGTGGTCAACCTTGGCATCAAGGTGCCGGTGGCGGACATGATTGCCGCCGTGCGCGAACACGGGGCCGATGCGATCGGCATGTCCGGCCTGCTGGTGAAATCGACCGTCATCATGCGCGAGAACCTGGAGGAGATGAGCCGTCAGGGGATCGAGACGCCGGTGCTGCTCGGCGGTGCCGCGCTGACGCGCAATTATGTTGAGGAAGACTGTGCCGCGGCATACGGGGAGGACGGGCGCGTGGCCTATGCCCGCGATGCGTTCGATGGGCTGTCGCTGATGGACAAGGTGGTGAAGGGCGAATTCGACGCCTATATCGCCGCCATCCAGTCGCGCCGCGCGACCAAGGCGACACGCAGCACGCCGCGTGATCTGGAGCAGGCGGAAAACCGTGGTTTCGCCCCTGCCGACATTCCTGCCGCCCGGGCACGGCGCGAGCGGCTTACGCGCGATGAACCCGTCATCACGCCGCCGTTCTGGGGGCCGCGCGTGCTCGAGGCCACACCGGAGGCGGTGCTGCCGTTCCTCAATGAGCGTTCGCTGTACCAGTTCCAGTGGGGCTTTCGCAAACAGGGCCGCTCTTTGGAGGAATTCATGGTCTGGGCGCGCAAGGAACTGCGCCCGGTCATGCGCCGGATGCTTGCGATGTGCATGCAGGATGACATCCTGCGGCCGCAGGCCTCCTACGGCTACTGGAAGGCGGCGGGCGAGGGGAACGACCTGATCCTGTTCGACACCGATGGCACGACGGAGGTGGCGCGCTTCACCCTGCCGCGCCAGCCGCGCGCGGATGGGGAGTGCATTGCCGATTTCGTGCGCGACGTGGACGATGCGCAGCGTGACGTCATTGGCCTGCAGGTCGTGACCGTGGGGCAGAAGGCGTCCGACATCGCGCGCCAGTGGTTCGAGGCCGACCGGTACCAGGATTACCTCTATCTCCACGGCCTGTCGGTGGAGATGGCCGAGGCGATGGCCGAATACACCCACAAGCGCATCCGCGCCGAACTCGGCTTTGCGGCGGAGGATGCGCGCGATATGAATAAACTGCTGCAGCAGGGTTATCGCGGGTCGCGCTATTCCTTCGGCTATCCCGCCTGCCCGCGCCTTGAGGAGCAGGAGCCGATCCTGAAACTGCTGGATGCCGAAAAGATCGGCGTGACGCTGACCGATGGGTTCCAGTTGCATCCTGAACAGTCCACCTCGGCGCTGGTGATCCTCAATCCCCACGCCAAGTATTTCTCCATCTGAAGGGTCGCGTTGCGTGCGCGGGTGATGCCGCGCACGCGTTATTGACCGCAAACCTGTTGCCCCCCATCATCGGGGCATGTCCCATCCCGCCGACCATGACAGTGCCGACCCGGATTCTGGCCTGCAGGCCGGGGGGGTGATGACGCGGCTTTATGAACGCCTGCGCATGCGCGCGGGCAATGACGGTGCCGCGCGCGCGGGGATCGCACCCGATGCCCGCGAACGCGCGCATATCCGCGCCGCCGCCCGGCAGTTCACCATCGAGGCCGAACAGTGCCTGATCGCCCTGATGGGCGAGGATCACGACGCACTGGTGCGCCACAGCGCCGATGTCCTGTCGGAACTGGTGCGGACATGGGTGGCGTGCGGGGTCGAGCCGGAGGATATCTGGATCGAGCTTGACCGGCGCACGCGCATGGGCAACCTCCTGCTGGCGTTGAACACGGCCGAACGCCGCAGCGCCGCCCCCGCCCTGCGCCGCCGCCCGTGGAAGATCCGCACCACCAAGCTGCCATAAGCCGCGCTTACGTAATACACTGAAAGTAAAAGAAGTTTTTGGTGAAGCTTTTTTCAAAAAGCTTCAAGGAACGTCACCTTTCTGAAAAAAGGCGACACCCAAAAACTTTTGATCTTTTCTCCATCAGTCCGGCCGCCCATGCACAGTGTCACGTCTGCGCGGGGGAATTGATGGTTTTCCCCCTATGAACCGAAACGGGCAGATGGCATAAGCACCCCGGCGGCAGGGCGTCGCCATGGGTGCAGACGCCTTTAGTCCCGCCGGAGCAGAAGGAACAGCGCGATCCATGGATCGGGTCCATGCCCGCAGCGTGCCTGCCCTCCCGGCACGCAGGATTCTTACCCGGTCGGTCCCTCCTCCCTGCCTGTCCTGTGGCGGATGAACTGGATCGACATTGCCTGCCTGTCCATTGTCGGCCTGTCGGCGGTGGTGGGTGCCGTGCGCGGCTTCTCACGCGAAGTGCTGGGCATTGCCGCGTGGGTCATGGCGGGCTTCCTGTCCTTCAGTTGGCATGGCTTCCTCATCCCCTATGCCGCGCAGTGGATCCATACGGCACTGCTGGCACGCGCGGCGGCGTGGGGGATAATGTTCATCACGCTCCTTGTGGTTTTCACCATGACCGCCCATCTGTCGGGACAGGCCGTGCGTGGCTCCGTCCTGGGTGGAATCGACAGGATGCTGGGGCTGCTGTTCGGGGTGCTGCGCGGGTATGCCTGCCTGCTTGTGCTGTATATGGCGGTGTGTTTCCTCGTGCCGCACGACACATGGCCCGATGCCATGAATGACAGCCGGATTGTCCCCCTTGTTGGCGACAGCACGACATACCTGTCGCATTTTACGTCCGATTCCGTCACGCCACACCTTGCGCAACCGGCGCGAACGCGTCATGACGCGCCAATCTGAACCTTCCGCCGGTCCCCGCCGCCGCTGTCCGCCAAGGAAAGATCGCTGATCCATGTCCCGCATCCGCTTCTCCGCCTCGTCCGGTTCTCCCATGCAGGCATGCGCGCCGAACGATGACGTTCCGGCCCAATGGCATGATGACGACAAGCCGCATGAGGAATGTGGCGTCTTCGGTGTGTGGAACACCAAGGGGGCATCGGCGCTGACGGCGCTGGGCCTGCATGCGTTACAGCATCGCGGGCAGGAAGCCACCGGCATCGTGTCATATGACGGCGACCGCTTTCACACGCACAAGGGCCTGGGCCTGGTGGGCGACGTTTTTGGCGATGCCCATGTGATGGCCACGCTGCCGGGCCACAGCGCGGTGGGCCATAACCGTTACGCCACGACAGGCGCGACGCTGATCCGCAACGTGCAGCCCCTGTTCGCCGATTTCGAATTCGGCGGTCTGGCCGTGGCGCATAACGGCAACCTGACCAATGCGGAGACGCTGCGCAAGGCGCTGGTGCGGCGCGGCTGCATCTTCCAGTCCACGACCGACAGCGAGGTGTTCATCCACCTGATCGCCATTTCGCTGTATGTCAGCGTGGAGGACCGCCTGATCGACGCGCTCAAGCAGGTGCTGGGGGCGTATTCGCTGGTGGCGCTGTCGCGTGACGCGCTGATGGGCGTGCGTGATCCGCTGGGCGTGCGTCCGCTGATCCTCGGGCAGATCCCCGGGGAGGAGGGCGAAGGCCCGACATGGGTGCTGGCGAGCGAGACCTGCGCGCTGGACATCGTCGGCGCGGAGTTCGTGCGTGACGTGGAACCGGGCGAGATTGTCATCATCAATGACGAGGGCATCCGCTCCATCCGGCCGTTCAACACCAAGCAGTCGCGGTTCTGCGTGTTCGAATACATCTATTTCGCCCGTCCCGATTCCGTCATGGATGGCAAGGCGGTGTATGACACGCGCAAGCAGATCGGCGTAGAACTGGCCCGTGAAAGCGCGGTGGAGGCGGACGTGATCGTGCCGGTGCCCGATTCCGGCGTGCCGTCTGCGATGGGCTATTCCGTGGCCAGCGGCATTCCCTTTGAACTGGGGATCATCCGCAACCATTATGTGGGCCGGACCTTCATCGAACCCACAGACCAGATCCGCAACCTTGGCGTGAAGCTGAAACATTCCACCAACCGCCCCGTGCTGGATGGCAAGCGGGTGATCCTTGTGGATGATTCGATCGTGCGCGGCACCACCTCGCGCAAGATCGTGGACATGGTGCGCGCGGCGGGGGCCAAGGAAGTGCACATGCGCATTTCCTCGCCGCCGACGATGCATTCATGCTTCTACGGCATCGACACGCCCGAACGCAGCAAGCTGCTGGCGGCACAGCATGACCTTGAGGAAATGGCCGAACTGATCGGCGTCGATTCGCTGGCGTTTATTTCCTTTGACGGGCTGTATCGCGCGCTGGGCTACAAGGATCGCGACGCGGCCTGCAACCGTTACTGCGATGCCTGCTTTACCGGCGATTATCCCATCGAACTGGTGGACTACAACGCTGAACATCCCAACGTCCCGGCGTGACGCCATCGCCCGCGCGCCAACTGCCTGAAGGGACGGTCGCGCTGGTGACCGGCGCAAGCCGGGGCATCGGCCGGGCCGTGGCGTGCGCCCTGGCTGCGGCAGGCGCGCACTGCGTCCTTGTGGCGCGGACGGTGGGCGGGCTGGAACGTACCGATGACATGATCGCCGCGCAATGTGGCGCGACAGGGCAGGCTGCGGGGCAGGGGGCGACGCTGCTGCCGATGGACCTTGCCGATGGCGCGGCGCTCGACATGCTCGGCCCGTCGGTCATGGCCCGGTTCGGGCGGCTGGACATCCTTGTGCATTGCGCAGCAACGCTGGGCGTGCTGACACCCGTGACCCATATGGAGGCCGGGGCGTGGCAGGACTGCCTTGCGCTGAACACCACGGCGGCGTGGCGACTGATCCGCACGACGGCCCCCCTGCTGGAACGTGCGCCGCATGGGCGTGCCGTGTTCCTGACCGATGCGCATGCCTGCACGCCCGCCCCGTTCTGGGGCATGGTGGCGGCGTCACGCGCGGCGCAGGATGCGCTGGTGCGGACATGGGCATGCGAAATCCCCGCCACGTCGGGCCTGCGGGCGAACCTGTTCGATCCCGGGATCGTTGCGACACGCATGCGCAGGCAGGCCATGCCCGGTGGCGACCCCGCGCCCCTGCCTCGTCCGGAGCAGGTGGCACGCCAGATCGTGCCCTTGTGCCTGCCTGGGGAGATGCGACAGGGGCAGCGGATTGTTGCCATGCCTGTTGTGGGGCAGGGGTGAGGCTGTTCTTCTGAAGCTTTTTGAAAAAAGCTTCACCAAAAACTTCTATAAATTCAGGAATATGTTGTTGCGGTATTCCGCCTGCGCAAAGTCATGGTTTCCAAAGGGCAATGCCCTTTGGCGGGTTTCAGGGCAGAGCCCTGAGGACACCCACGGATTCCGGTTGTGCATCGGGCCGTATCTCGCCCTATACTGCGCCACATGAGCAAGAGCACACCCGCGACGGCTGCCCTCGACGAGGCCGGTGTCGCCTATACGGTTGTTCCGTATGAATATGATTCCAGCGCCGATCAGGTCGGCAACCATGCAGCGCAGGCGATCGGGGAACCGCCGGAGCGGGTTTTCAAGACCCTGATGGTGGAGGTCGATGGGCGTGGGGCCTGCGTGGTCGTGCCGGTTGCGCGCAGCATCAGCATGAAAAAGGTTGCCGCCGCATTCGGTGGCAAGTCCGCGCAGATGATGAAGCCCCCGAATGCCGAGCGCGCCACCGGGTTCAAGGTGGGCGGCATCAGTCCGTTCGGGCAGAAGAAGCAGGTCCCGACCGCCATCGCGCAGGAAGCGCAGGCCGAGCCGTACATGGTCATCAATGGTGGAAAGCGCGGATTGCTGGTGCGCCTGTCGCCAGAGGACGCGATGCAGGCCAGCGGCGCATTTCCCGCCGACCTGCTGTCGTAAAATAAGTAAAGCTTCAGAAGAACGCCGCCTTTTTAAAAAGGCGGCGCCCAGAAGCTTCTGTTTCCCAAAGACGGTTTTTTACTGTTCGCCGCCCTGATCGTTCATCTGGAACGGTGCGACGGGGTATTTGCCCGACTTCGCGATTTCCTCGGGGTCTTCGTTGGGGCCGGGGATATAGACCGACGGCAGCGTGCTGTTGAGGTGGGTGACGACCTCGTTGCTGATGTCGAGCGTATTGTCATGCAGCGCCGCCGTGCCCGCCTGCAGAACCATCGTCATGCCGCGCGCGCGCGCGATGGCGGAGACGATCTGCTGGATTTCGCGCTGCACCTGGTTCAGGCCGACCTGCGCGTCTTCTTCAAGGATGCGGTTGCGGTTGCCGAACTTGGTGCGGTCCGCCATGACGCGCTTCTGCAGTTCCTGCTGCTGCGCCGGGGTCGGGGCCTTGCCGCTCTTGAGGATGCCCTGGCGGATGCCCTGCAGTTGCGTTTCCTCGGCCCGGACGTCACTGACGAGGGATTCGCGGCGGGTGCCGAGTTCCTTTTCGATCTTCTGCACCGCGACCGACTGTCCCATGATCATCTGGGTATTGAAGACGCCGATTACGGGGGCCGCGGGGCGCACGCCAGCCGGCAGCGGCTTGAATTCCGGCACCGCCGGCATCGGCAGGACCGGCGGCTGCTGCGGCTGTCCTGCACCCGCGTCCTGCGCCATTGCCGCGACAGGCGCCAGGGTCATCGCCAGCGCCAGCGTGGCCCAGCGTCCGAACCCTGCCCGCTGACGGGTCGAGGCAAGCCTAGCATTGCGCTTAGCTGTCATAATCCAAATCCATGATTGTTCCGCCATCGAATATCTGTGGGTAGCGGATCATATGGCGAATTAACAGCCCCGGTCCCATAAAAAAGCCCCCATGGAAACCATGTCGTTGCGTCACGCCGGGGGGCGGTGGGGCATCGGGCACATGCGGGCCATGCCGCCCGGCGTCACAGGCGCCACAACAGGGGAGTATGCGACAGGAAGATCACGAACAGGCCGCCGAGGAACGCGATGCGGAACCCCCGGTTCGCCCCGGCTTCGAACAGCTGATCGCGGGTCAGGATCTGCATGAAGGGGTCGTACATCCGTCCGCGCTGCGCCTCGGGCATGCCCGAAAGCCGTCCCCGCCATTCGTTCCTGTGGCGCAGTTGCTCGGTCGTGGAAATGTTGACCCGTTCGTAAAGCGAGGTGACGTAGGAATCCAGATCCTCGATTCGGAACAGGATTT
>NZ_POTC01000035.1 GCF_002906255.1 Novacetimonas maltaceti
CCGGCAGGGATCGCGATCCCTGCACCCTGATTCATTAAAAGTCATGGTTTCCAAAGGGTAATACCCTTTGGTGGGGGGCTCGGGGGCAAAGCCCCTGAGGCAGTCGGCGCATGCAACACCCGGGCTCCGCCCGGACCCGGCAGGGATCGCGATCCCTGCACCCTGATTCATTAAAAGTCATGGTTTCCAAAGGGTAATACCCTTTGGTGGGGGGCTCGGGGGCAAAGCCCCTGAGGCAGTCGGCGCATGCAACACCCGGGCTCTGCCCGGACCCGGCAGGGATCGCGATCCCTGCACCCTGATTCATTAAAAGTCATGGTTTCCAAAGGGTCATGCCCTTTGGTGGGGGTCTCGGGGGCAAAGCCCCTGAGGGGCGGCATCACAAATAACGGAAGACACAGGCCTTTTCCCCGCACGCTGCGTTACTGCCTGCGCCGCGGTGCATCCTGCACCGCCGGGACAGTAAAGAAAGAACAGCGTTCATGTCTCTTGTTGGAAAAGTGGCGGTCGTGACGGGTGCGGCACAGGGCATCGGGCGCGGCATTGCGCTGCGTCTGGCGCGTGAGGGCGCGGATGTGGCGCTGGTGGATATGAACACCGACCGGCTGGCGCAGGTGCGCGCCGAAATCATGGCGCTGGGCCGCCGGGCCATGACGCTGGTGGCGGACATCAGCGTGCGCGAACAGGTCTTTGCCACCGTCACGCAGACGGTGGAGCAGCTGGGCGGTGTTGACATCATGGTCAACAATGCGGGCGTGGCGCAGGTCAAGGCGCTGCTGGATGTCCGGCCCGACGACATGGGCCGCATCTTCCGCATCAATGTGGACGGGACGCTGTGGGGCATCCAGGCGGCGGCGGAGGCGTTCAAAAAGCAGGGCCGCGGGGGCAAGATCATCAATGCCTGCTCCATTGCCGGGCATGATGGCTATGCCCTGCTGGGGGTCTACAGCGCGACGAAGTTCGCGGTGCGGGGCCTGACGCAGGCGGCGGCGAAGGAGCTTGCGCCCCATGGCATCACGGTCAACGCCTACTGCCCCGGCGTGGTGGGCACGGACATGTGGGTGGAAATCGACCGCCGCATGGCCGAGGAAACCGGCGCGCCCATCGGTGCGACCTACAGGAAGTATGTGGAGGGCATCACGCTGGGCCGGGCGGAAACGCCCGATGACGTCGCGGGCTTTGTCGCGTGGCTGGCGGGGCCGGATTCCGATTACATGACGGGGCAGTCGGTGCTGATTGATGGCGGGCTGGTGTTCCGCTGACGCCCGGTGCCCGCGCGCCCGTGCGTTCACGCCCGCGTGTGCCCGGTGGCGCGGGATGGGGCGGGTGGTGTACGCTGCGGTGGTACAAGTGCAACATCATGACAGGGACATGACATGAAGATCGACCTTGCGGGCCGCACGGCCATTGTGACCGGATCGACCGGCGGCATCGGGCTGGCCATTGCCACGGGACTGGCGCAATGCGGCGCGCGCGTCGTGGTCAACGGGCGCAGGGCCGCAGCCGTGGACCGGGCGGTCGCCACCATCGCGCAGGCAGGCGGGGCGGCGGTCGGCTTCGTGGGGGACCTTGGCGCGGCGGACGGGTGCGCGGCCCTGGTGGCGGCGCACCCGTCATGCGACATCCTGGTCAACAACCTTGGCATTTTCGAACCGCGTGATTTCTTCGACACCCCGGACGAGGACTGGACCCGCTTTTTCGAAATCAACGTCATGTCGGGCGTGCGCCTGTCGCGCGCGTACCTGCCGGGCATGCGCGAACGCGACTGGGGGCGGGTGATCTTCATCTCCTCTGAATCCGCGCTGAACATCCCGGTGGAGATGATCCACTACGGCTTCAGCAAGACGGCGCAGGTCGCCATCGCCCGTGGCCTTGCCGAACGCATGGCCGGGACGAACGTGACGGTCAATTCGGTCCTGCCGGGGCCGACGCTTTCGGAAGGGCTTGCGGAAATGCTGCGCCCGGAGCAGGAAAAAACCGGAAAGACGCTGGAGGAAGTCGCTGCCGATTTCGTGATGGAGCACCGTCCCTCCTCCATCATCCGCCGCGCCGCAACCGTGGAGGAAGTGGCGAACATGGTGATCTATCTTGCCTCTCCCCTTGCGTCGGCCACCACGGGGGCGTCGGTGCGGGTCGATGGCGGGGTGCTGAGCGTCATCTGAAGGCTTCGGGTGCCGCCTTTTTTAAACAGGGGGCACCCGAAAACGCCTTTATGGTTTGACGGCCCCTTGACGGCGGGGGGCCGGGGCGGTGCAATCGGGATTGATTGCGGAACTGATACGGAAAGCACGATCCCGATGAAACATTACTGCGCGACGCAGACGCAGGCGCTGCTGCCGTTCCCGGCGCTGGTGGACATGCTGGCGCGCACGGTGCGCGATTACGCGGGCGGCGCCATCGCGTGTCCCGAACGGACCACCATCCCCACGCATGATGCCGGCGGCGTGCTGATGTGCATGCCCACCGTGGGCGTGGACCTGGTCGCGGCAAAGGTGCTGACGATCTTTGGCGCGAACGCGGCGCTGCACCTGCCCACGGTGCAGGGCATCGTCACCTGCGCCGATGCGCATGACGGGCGCTTCCTGTTCGGGCTGGATGGGCCGACGGTCACCATGCGCCGGACCTCGGCCATCAGCATGCTGGCAATCCGCACCTTCATCCACGGCCATGTGCGCCGCGTGCTGGTGATCGGCACCGGCACGCAGGCCCTGGCGCATGTGGAGGCGCTGGCCGCGCTGCATCCCGCCATCGAGGTCGCGATCCGCGGCCGCACCCCCGAACGTGTCGCGCGGTTCTGCACCCAGTACGCCACCGACCGCCTGACCCTGCGCCCCGAACTGGCCGAGGACGGGCCGTTCGATGTCGTCATCACCACGACCTCCAGCAGCACGCCCGTTTATGACGGGCCGGCGGACCCGCGCTGCCTGGTGATCGGTGTGGGGGCCTATCGCCCCGACATGGCCGAAATCGCCCCGTCCGTCGTGCGCGCCAGCCAGGTCTATGTCGATGACCCCGTCGGCGCCCCGTCCGAGGCCGGGGACATCCTGCAGGCCGGACTGCCATGGGACGAGGTGCGCGCGCTGGCGCAGGCGCTTGAGACGCCGCCCGACCGGACGCGGCCCGTGTTCTTCAAATCCGTGGGGTGCGCGGCATGGGACCTCGCCGCCTGCCGCGTCGCACGCGACATGCAGGCCCGCGCCGGGGATGACGCCGGGATGTGACAGGGGGGCCGCCCGAATGTTGCGTGCGGCGACTGCCTCAGGGGCGTTGCCCCCGAACCCCCACCAAAGGGTATTACCCTTTGGAAACCAGTAGTTTTAGACAGATCAGGGTGCAGAAAGCGCGCTCCCTGCCGGGTCCGGAGCAAGCCGCCCGGGTGTTGCACGCGCCGACTGTCTCAGGGGCCTTGCCCCCGCCCCCCCACCAAAGGGCATTGCCCTTTGGAAACCAATACTTTTAGACAGATCAGGGTGCAGGGATCGTGATCCCTGCCGGGTCCGGAGCAAGCCGCCCGGATATTACACGCGCCGACTGCCTCAGGGGCGTTGCCCCTGAAACCCCACCAAAGGGCATTGCCCTTTGGAAACCAGTAGTTTTAGACAGATCAGGGTGCAGGGATCGTGATCCCTGCCGGGTTCGGGCAGAGCCCGGACATTACACGCGCCGACTGCCTCAGGGGCGTATAATACCGTCCGGTCTTGTTAGTCATGTTTCATGAACAGCCGGATATCAAACTCCGCACCTTTCCGGGCGATGGTGACCTTGGGATACAGGCCGGCATTTGTTGTCACGTAGTCGCTGAAGTCTATTTTATAACTGTCAGCCCCAATCGTGAACATAAACCCGTCCTTTGTATTCACGATGGTCTTTTCATCCGCTCCGTTCAGAAAATCACGCAATACACCCAATGAATCGAAAACAATCTTCCCGTTCCTGCTGATATACATTTCATCAGGGGCGATTTTCTCTATATAAAACGTGTCCTTGTAGTTCCCGAAGAACGAATTGAGAATATTTTTTATCTCCATTGCGCTTTCTCCTGATATGTTGTAGCTCAAATACATCAATTATCAGGCACGCAGCCACAATGTTTTACGAATAAGATATATTATTTAAGTATTTATGACAAAGAGACTCCACAGTCTCCTACCTCTTTCCGCCTGAAAATCCCGCCCATTCTACAGCGTGGCCCCTACCGGGTACGGGCAGAGTCCGGATATCACATGCACCGACTGCCTCAGGGGCGTTGCCCCCGAACCCCCACCAAAGGGTATTACCCTTTGGAAACCACGACTTTTAAACGAATCAGGGTGCAGGGATCGCGATCCCTGCCGGGTCCGGGCAGCGCCCGGGTATCGCACGCGACGACTGCCTCAGGGGCGTTGCCCCCGAGCCCCCACCAAAGGGCATTGCCCTTTGGAAACCATGACTTTTAACAAATCAGGGTGCAGGGATCGTGATCCCTGTCGGGTCCGGAGCAAGCCGCCCGGGCGTCACACGCTGATGAGGCCGAGGGCAAGTGCGCGGATGACGGTGCTGATGCGGTTGGGGCACTGCAACTTGCGCTGTGCGTTCTTGAGATGGAAATTGACGGTATTTTCAGTCAGCATCAGGATATCGCCGATATCGCCGGACGTTTTCCCATGCGCCACCCACGTCAGGCATTCGCATTCGCGCGGGGTCAGCAGGTCGGACGTGGGGTCCGTGCCCTTTGCGGCATTCAGCTGCTGAAAGCGTTCGTAATATTGCGACACCAGCATCGACAGCGCCATGCGCGTGCGCAGCGGCATGGTCCGTGCGTTTTCCCTCTGCCCGAAACTGGCATAGAATACGGACGCATCCGGCCCATGGATCGGCACGGCAAAGCCGTTGCGCAGCCCAAGGTCAAAGATATCATGCGTCAGCGCGACCGCCGGGCCGCTGATCGGGTCGCACGACCGCCATTCAAAGCCGGTCATGCTGCGCAATGCCCGCCGCAGCAGCGGGTCCACGCGGCCATAATTGTTGCCCAGGTAATGGCGGATCCATGCGCGCGGATAGGTCGTCAGCACGGGGCGCAGGCCCCCGGGGCGGTATTTGGGCATCGTGCCCATCACGCAGTAAAAATCGCCCAGTTCATTGACTGCGTTCCGGAACTGCGTGGCAAGATCATCCATGTTCCGCGCACGAAGCAGCGCTTCCAGCGTATCCATGGTCCTGTCGCCAAAAACCTCAGCTGTCACGAACCTCAATCCCGTCCTGCAAGAATGACCGATCGGTCATTTTTCAGGGCGAACCTATCATAGCTATCTCTATAATGCTACAATCCACATGTCCCGTGTTACATATCGTCAAAGTGCGCGGCCCTTGCCACCGGCCCGACCGGGGGCCTAAAACCCCGTCATGACCCGCATCTTCATCGACGCCGATGCCTGCCCCGTGCGTGACGAAACCTATCGCGTGGCGCTGCGCCATGGGGTGCATACGTTTGTCGTCGCAAACCGCATGATCGCCATCCCACCCTCCCCCCTGATCGAACGCGTGGTCGTGACACAGGGCATGGATGTCGCGGATGACTGGATCGCGGAACATGCCCGCGCGCATGACATCGTGATTTCCGCCGACATCCCGCTCGCCGCGCGCTGCGTCGCCAGTGGGGCGTGCGTGCTCGACCCGCGGGGGCGGGTGCTTGATGAAAACGCCATCGGCATGGCGCTCGCCGTGCGGAACCTGATGGACGACCTGCGCTCCACCGGGGCCATCATGCAGGGCGGACGCGGCTTCTCGCGCGCCGACAGGTCCTCGTTCCTCTCCGCACTCGATACCGCCGTCGTGCGTGCGCGCAAGAACGCCACACGCCCCAAACCGCCGCCCTTCGTGCCACCTGAATAAGGGACCGTCGCACACCCTCAGGGGCGTTGCCCCCGAACCCCCACCAAAGGGTATTACCCTTTGGAAACCAATACTTTTAGACAGATCAGGGTGCAGGGAGCACGCTCCCTGCCGGGTCCGGGCAGCGCCCGGGTGTCTCATGCACCGACTGCCTCAGGGGCGTTGCCCCTGAAACCCCACCAAAGGGTATTACCCTTTGGAAACCATCACTTTTAGACAGATCAGGGTGCAGGGAGCGTACTCCCTGCCGGGTCCGGAGCAAGCCGCCCGGGTGCCTCATGCAGGGGCATCAGCCAGTGCCCGCAGGGCGACGCGGGTGGCAAGTGTCAGGGGATCGGGCAGGGCGTCGGGTTCAAACCAGCGCACGGCCGACAGCGCCTCCGGCTCGCACAGCAGCGCGCGGGCCGAGGTGATGGGCGTTGCAAGATAGACCGGCGCGACCCAGTGGGATGCGTCCTCCCGCGCGGTGGCGGGGGTGATGTGGTCCACCACGCACAGCAGGCGCACAAGGCGGATCACCAGTCCGGTTTCCTCCGCCACTTCGCGCCGGATGGCGTGTTCCACCGTTTCCATCCACTCCACCTTGCCCCCTGGCAGGCCCCAGTGCCCGGCCTCTGGCGGGCGGCGGCGGCACACCAGCAGGATGCGCCCGTCGCCACGACGCACCAGCGCACCGCAACCCACGCGCGCATCCGCCGCGCGGGCGGGACGTGGGGGGGCCTCCTCCTGCGCCATGGGCCGCGGCCTCAGTGCGCGGGGGTGTAGGACTGAACGTCCTCGATCGTGTGGTTCAGCACCAGGCGGTTGTTCTCGGTGGAGGCCACCCACGCCGCCGGGATTTCAAACATGCTTTCGGCCGGCCCGTCCACCGTCACCTGGATCGTGCCGTCACCGGGCACGGCCGTCAGCGTGCCGACGCGGCCACCCGCGGATGCCATGACGTCACGGCCTATCATCTCTTGGGTTACTTCAGCCATGTCGTGTCCTTTCATGTCGATGCCATGGCGCACGCGCGCACCTGTGTATCGGGGCATGTGTCCCCGACAGGCCCCTGCCCTGGTCCGGCGCAATGCCCCGTGTCGCGACAGGCAGGCCCGGCATCGTGTTTGCGGTAGAGCCAACTGTACCGACTGACAGCGCCAACCACAACCCTGCCGGCCACAACCCCCATGTGCTACCCGCGCGACCGTCGCCACAGCGCGGCGATGACGCCATACAGGCTAACGCCGCTCCAGAACAGTTCGATGCACAGTGACGGCATGTTGAAATGCACGAACAGCGAGACCATCACCATCAGGCTGCCGCACAGGTTCCCCAGCGGATAGCCCACGCCCGTCGTGTCAATGCGCCCGCGCAGGCTGCGGTAATACTGCACCACGATCACCACGGACCCGGCAAAGCCCACCATGTCCGCCGCGATGCCCACCCCCGTCATGGCCCGCGCCCCGGCGGGGTGGCGGGCGGGGGTTCAGTTGACGCCATACTGCTTGCGCTGGTTCATCATCGTGTTCAGCTTCTCGCTATAGGCATGGTAGCTGCCCTTTGGCGCGCAGCCCATCTCCTCCAGGTCCTCAAGGTGGACGCTGTCGTTGATCCAGCCGTTCACCTCGCCAAAGGGAATGACGGCAGGCAGCGGGCGGTTGGCGAACACGATCGGGTCGTCATGGCCCGGAACATAGCCGAACTGCGAAAAATGGGCGTTGCGGGCGGGGCTTTCGGCCACTTCCCCGCACACCACGGCCGCGCCATCGACGCTGCGGGCCGCAAGGTGGCGGAAACGTGCCTCCTGCGGGTGGGGCAGGGTGGCGGCAACCTTCTTCATCGCCTCCGCCGCGCCGGGGACATGCGCCGCACTGCCGTCGATCACCGTCTGCGCCGTGCACGCGCCCGCCGACATGCCCAGGGCCGCAGCCCCGAAAAGCGTCGCCACGATCATGGCCTTGTACATCTGTCGTTCCTTCCTGCCGTTGCGCCTCCACCCCGCAAAACGTCAACGCGAGACATTCGACGCGAAACATCCAACGCGCAGGGGGCATGGACGATCACCTTGGTGCCCGCCTTCGGCGTCCGGGGTCAAGCATCGGGATGGCGCTTTGTTCAATTACATAACGTGTGATAATGTTTTGGAAAAAGACGCGCCGGATCGCCCGCCCCACGCCCGCCGGGCGGCGCGGGACGCGGGTTTGTGCTAAGCCTGCCTCCCCACAAGGACGAGGACCCCAATGAGCACCGACCCCACCTGCCCGCAATGCGGCTGCGCCCACGCCTATCCCGATGGCAGCCTGTGGATCTGCCCCGAATGCGGCCATGAATGGAACCCGCAGGACGAACCCGCCACGGACACCGCCACCGATGCGGACGTGCGCGACGCCAACGGCACCCCCCTGTCCAACGGCGACAGCGTGACTGTGCTGAAGGACCTGAAGGTCAAGGGCGCGTCCTCCGTCATCAAGGGCGGCACAAAGGTCCGCAACATCCGCCTGACCGATGGCGCGGACGGCCACAACATCGCCTGCAAGATCCCCGGCATCGGGGCCATGAACCTGAAATCCGAGTTCGTGAAAAAAGCCTGATTACAGGCCATGAAGGTGTGGCTGCCATCGCCACACGCCACACCCGGGCGCTGCCCGGGCGCTGCCCGGACCCGGCAGGGAGCGCGCTCCCTGCACCCTGATTCGTTAAAACTCATGGTTTCCAAAGGGCAATGCCCTTTGGTGGGGGTTCGGGGGCAAAGCCCCTGAGACTATCGCCGCACGCACCACCCGGGCGCTGCCCGGACCCGGCAGGGATCGCGATCCCTGCACCCTGATTCGTTAAAAGTCATGGTTTCCAAAGGGTAATGCCCTTTGGTGGGGGTTCGGGGACAAAGCCCCTGAGGCAGTCGTCGCACGCCACACCCGGGCGCTGCCCGGACCCGGCAGGGATCGCGATCCCTGCACCCTGATTCATTAAAAGTCATGGTTTCCAAAGGGTAATACCCTTTGGTGGGGGTTCGGGGGCAAAGCCCCTGAGGACACGGGCACATAGGGGACGCTTAACCCCAATCTATCGCACGCGGCTATTTTTGACATGGACAGGACTGTTACGGGGCCGGAGGGTTTGTGGACCATCCCTGCGGGGCGTGGGCCGCACGCGCGAAGGAGAGCACAGCCATGACAGCCGCCCCCACTGCTGCCCCCTCCGTGGCGTTATCGCGCGGCGCGTCGTCGCGGGTCATTTCCATCGACGCCCTGCGCGGCGCGACGGTGGCGGTGATGATCCTGGTCAACAATCCCGGCGACTGGGGGCAGGTCTATCCCCTGCTGCGCCATGCGGCGTGGAATGGCTGCACGCTGGCGGACCTCGTGTTCCCGTCCTTCCTGTTCCTGATGGGGTGCGCGATCCCGCTGTCGCTGGACCGGCGCATCGCACAGGGCACCGACCGGGGCATGCTGTCGCGACAGATTTTCCGCCGTGCGGCGCTGCTGTTCGCGCTGAAACTCCTGCTCAGCGCCTATCCATATTTCCACCTCTCCCACCTGCGCCTGTATGGCGTGCTGACACGCATTGCCGCGTGCTACCTTGCGGTGGGGCTGTTCTGTGTCTGGGTGCCGGCGCGCCGCCTGCTGCCGGTCGCGATCGGGGTGATCCTTGTGGGATACTGGCTTGCCCTGCGCTATGTCCCGATCCCGCATGCGGGGCTGCCGGGGCGGGACTTTCCGCTGTTCGATGCGCGGATGAACCTTGGCGCGTGGCTGGACCGCGCCATCAGCGCATGGTCGCTGCACTGGCTGCATATGGGGCGGCTGTATGAGGACGGATGGGACCCCGAAGGCGCGCTGGGCACCCTGCCTGCCATCGCGACAACCATGCTGGGCGTCATTGCGGGGCGGATGCTGCGCGATGGGGATGCCCCCTCGCGCCGGCTGGCCGTCATGGGGGTGGGGCTGCTGGCGTCGGGCGCCGTGTGGGGCCTTGCCTTTCCCATCAACAAGTCACTGTGGAGCAGCTCCTTCGTGCTGTGGACCGGCGGGGTCAGCATGTGCGTGCTGGCGCTGTTCCACCTCGCCTTTGACACGCGGCGCGTGCAGGACCGCTCCGCCATGATGGGGCGCATCCTGCTGGTGCTGCGCATCCTTGGCATGAACGCACTGGTGGCGTTCCTCTTTTCCGGCTTCCTGGCCAAGACGCTGATGCTGCTGCCCGCGCCGGGGGGCGGGTCGCTGTCGGACTGGCTGTACCATCTGGCCTGCCATGGCGCGGCGTCGGGCATGTTCACGTCGCTGCTGTTTGCGCTGGCGTTCTGCGCGGCGTGCTTCGTGCCGGTCTGGGGGCTGTGGCGCAGGCACATGATCGTCAGGCTGTAACGCCCGTCAAAGCCCGCTCAGCAGGTGCCACACCCGCGCGATCGCCAGCAGCGGCGGGCGCGAATCCCGCGGATAGACCCGCCCGTGATAGATGACGCACGCCATTTTCGGAAAGCCTATGACATGCACGTCATACGTCTGCTCCGGCGGGGCGACGGCGGGGTGCAGTTGCAGGACATCAAGCACGCCGGGGCCGGAGACCGGCATGAAATAGGCCTGCGCCCCGTGATAGAAGGAATAGACCTGCCCGTCATCGGCATGCCGGTGGTGCAGTTCGACAAAGGCATGCATGTCATGGGCCATCAGTTGCGTGCGAAAGACGGAGGTCAGGGTCTCTATCCCCTCCACCACGCCGATGATCCGGTTGTTCGGGTCCAGCAGCGCCGAACCCGAACTGCCGGGCATCAGGGCGGCGGGGTCGGAAAACCATCCCGTCATGATCCCCTGGTACAGCGCCGGCGCGATGTCGAGGCCACGGATACGGTCATAGCCACGGCTGGCATGCACCATGTCCAGCAGCACCCCGCCATCGCCCTTATGGCCGCGCACGGCGGCTTCGGGTTCCTGCGCCAGGCTGGCGTCGGACAGGACGGTGGCCGGGTCCTGCACGCCCTGTCCCAGGAAATTGCCGAACCGGTCGAACACATCCACGACGCCGTGCGTCCGGGTCGCCTTTTCCAGCACATGGCGCACCGTCAGCACGCGGTTGTGCCCGGCGGCGTCGTGGCTGTCATGGATGACGGTGCCTGACCCGGACTCCGCCCCGTCCTCGCCGGGGAAGTGGACATACAGCAACACCGCGGCGTCCAGCGCCGGGCGCTCGGTCGGGGTCAGCCGCTGCCCGTCAAAGCACGACCCGTCGGAGACGATGTCCGGCCCGCCATGGCGGACCATGTCCGTGTGGGCGATCGTGAACGGGCCGAACCTGTGCCCCAGCACCACGACCACCGTATAGGCGAACAGCAGCAGCGTGAAGCTCAGCATCCATTCGCGGCGCACGAAATCGCGCAGGGCGCGCAGCAGGCGGGTCAACGCACGCCCCGCAGGGGGCGGCGCGCGGCAGGGCGGGAAGGGAGGCTGGACATGCGGCCTCCCCTATCACACAGGCGTGAGGCTGCCTACCATGTCCCGGCCGCTACAGCACCGCCCACATCAGCGCCGTGCCCGCAAAGGCGCACATGGCCGCGATCCCGGTCATGACGGTCCAGCTTGACAGCCCTTCCCCCACGCCCAGCCCGGCCATGCGGGTGACGATCCAGAACCCCGCGTCATTGACATGCGACAGCGCCATGCCCCCCGCCCCCATAGCCAGCGCCAGCAGCGCAAGGTGCGTCTGGTCCAGGTGCAGGCGGGCCACCAGCGGCCCGACGATGCCCGCCGTCGCCATCAGCGCGACCGTCGTCGGCCCCTGCGCCACACGCAGGATCATGGTCATGACGAAACACAGCGCCAGCACCGGCAGCCCCGCCGATGACAGCATCCCGCCCAGCGCATCTCCGACGCCGCTCTGCACCAGCACCTGCGCGAACGCGCCGCCCGCGCCGGTAATCAGGATGATCCCGGCGGTGGACGGCAATGCGGCCGCCAGCACGTCCGACACGGTGGACAGCGCCATGCCGCGCCGCAGCCCCAGCAGCCACGCGCACACCACCACGTCGATGCCAAGCGCCACGTACGGGATCCCCGCGAACGCGATGACGGAGCGCGCCATCCCCGCCGCCATCATGTCCGACGCCAGCGTGCCCGCGACCATCAGCACGACCGGCAGGCCGATCACCAGCGCGATTTCCCCCGGATGGACCGGGCGCGCGCGCACCGCGTCAATCAGGCGCGCGTCGGCGGGGCTGCCATGCTCGGGGCCTGCTTCTTCCCCCGCCTCCTCCACGATGGCGCGGATGTCGGGCGCGCAGCCAAGGGGACGGGCCATGACCGGGCGCGACAGGACATAGGTCAGCGCCACCGAAAACGCCGCCAGCGGCAGGCCCAGCATCAGCACCCGCCCCGCCCCCACGCCCAGCGCGCCGCCCACGGCCACCGCACCCGGATGCGGCGGCAGCAGCGCATGCACCGTCAGCATCGTCACCGCCATCGGCACGGCGAACACGGCGGGCACGCGCCCGGTCTGGCGCGCCATGCCATAGACAAGGGGCATGAGCATGATGACCCCGACCTCGAAAAACACGGGGATGCCGACGCCAAAGGCAGCAATCACGATCGCCAGCGGCACATGCGCCGCCCCCGCGCGCCGCACCAGCGCGCGCGCCACCGCCTGCGCGCCGCCCGACAGGTCCACCATCCGCCCGATCATCGCGCCCAGTGCGACGATGATGGCGATATGCCCGACAGTCCGGCCCAAGCCCCCCTGCACGGCATCGGCCAGGCGGGCGACCGGCGTGCCCGTCAGCAGGGCGACGGCGGTGGCCACCAGCAGCAGGGCAAGGAACGGATGCACCCGCCCCACCACGATCAGCACCAGCAGAACGGCAATCGCCCCCGTTCCGATCAGGGCCAGCATAATGGGGGTCATACAGGTTCCTGCACAGCGATGGCCGCCCCCGCGTGCCGCACCTGGACGGATCGTGGCAAGGGGACAGATTCAGTCCCCTTTATCAGGGATCGGCGGTCAGGCCGCAAGGGGGACCCGATAGCGGTGGCATCGCACAGTCAGGGGCGTTGCCCGGCATATGTATGCACCCTGCCCTGCAGCAGGAGGTTAGCAAATAGTTTGTAACAGAACCTCTCGTAATGTATCTGTTATAACAGATGCAGGGACTCGCACGGGTCCCCCGATCTCCGGTCGTTCCACGTCTCTGGTTTCATGCCTGTCCTGCCATGAAGGGGCCGGAAAGACCGACCCTGTTACAGGACAGCGTGGGCAATGACACAGTATACCAATTACAGCAACAAGAGTTACTCGCTGACGACCAACAGCAACGGCTACGTCAGCAGTTCGCAGATTTTCGCGGCCCAGAACACCACCACCGATGGCAATGGCAACCCGGTCTTTGCCGTGGACAACATCGCCTCGGTCAACGAGGATGGCCCGAACACGCCCGATCCCGGTTTCACCAACGGGACGAACACCATGACGCTCAACAGCCTGTATGAAAACGGCGTCAATACGGGCTTTGTCACGGCGACGACCACGGGGGCCAATGGCGGGCAGGAAACCGCCCTGCTGCAGCAGACGCCCTATACCACCAGCGACGGCACGTTCCTGTACGCCCCGTCACAGACCATTGACGACACGGTCAACGGCCAGGTGGCGCAGACCGAAAGCAGCGGTTCGGGCGGCGCGTACCTCTATTTCACGAACACGGCCGCCACCCCGATGTCGGACGTGCCCTCCACCGTCACGGCCGACAGCAATGGCAATGACTTCACCCCCATTGCCTCCACCTCGGACGTTCCGTGCTTCACCACGGGCACGCCCATCCTGACGCCGCGCGGCGATGTCGCGGTGGAGGACCTGCGCGTGGGGGACGAGGTCGTCACCGCGTCCGGCGCCCACCGCCGCATCCGCTGGATCGGCCAGCGCCGCGTGCTGTGCCCGGCGGTCGCCCCATCACGCCGCCACATCGCGCTGCCGGTGTGCATCAGCGCCCACGCCATCGCGCCGGGCATCCCCGCGCGCGACATCCGGCTGTCGCCGGGCCATGCGGTCGCGCTCACCGTGGATGGCGCGGACGTGTTCGTGCCCGCCAGCGCACTGGTCAACGGCGCGACCATCACGCAGCCGGACTGTGTCGTGGCGCATTACTGGCACGTCGAACTCGACAGCCATGACGTGCTGATGTCCGCCGGCCTGCGCAGCGAAAGCTTCATCGACGTCGGCAACCGCCATAACCTTGCCATCGGCGTGGAGGGACTGGACCCCGAACGCACCCCCGCCACGCTGGCGGATTACGCCCTGCCCTTCCACGACAACGGTACTGTGGTCGCCACCCTGTACGCGCAACTGGCCGCGCGGGCGCAGGAACTGGGCTGGCACCTGGCGGAAGCAGACTGCGGCCTGCACCTGCTGGTCGATGGGCAGCGCGTCGATCCCGTCATCGCGGGTGGCCTGTGGCACTTCTCCTTCCCCGCCACCGCACGCCGCGTCAGCCTGCACAGCACGACCTTCCGCCCGAGCCTGCTGGGCCATGACGGCCACGGCGACCCGCGCGACCTTGGCGTGCAGGTGCATGGGGCGTGGATGGCCGGCGCCACACTGGGGCTGGACCATCCGCTGCTGGCGGGGGTTTTCCACCCCAACGAAGCCCGCGACGGATGCGCATGGCGCTGGACCACCGGCATGGGCACCCTGCCGTCCGGACTGTGGGCCGGAAAGGCCGGGCGCGTCACCCTCAGCCTCGACGTGACGCACACCACACATACCGGCTGGCACCTGCCCCATGAGGACCGCCGCAACGTGGCGTAAGCCCCCCGCAGGGGCGCTGCCCCTGCACCCCGCCAAAGGGCATTGCCCTTTGGAAACCATGACTTCTTAACGAATCAGGGTGCAGGGAGCGCGCTCCCTGCCAGGTCCGGGCAGAGCCCGGGTGTCGCATGCGCCGATGGCCTCAGGGGCTTCGCCCCCGAACCCCCACCAAAGGGTATTACCCTTTGGAAACCATGACTTCTTAACGAATCAGGGTGCAGGGAGCGCGCTCCCTGCCGGGTCCGGGCAGCGCCCGGATGTCACACGCGCCGACTGCCTCAGGGGCGTTGCCCCTGAAACCCCACCAAAGGGCATCGCCCTTTGGAAACCATGACTTTTAAACAGATCAGGGTGCAGGGAGCGCGCTCCCTGCCGGGTCCGGAGCAAGCCGCCCGGATGTCCCACGCGCCAACGGCCTCAGGGGTGGTGCGGACACTCCCCGCGCACAGGGTTTACAACGATAGATTTCATACTGTAACAGTCAATTACAAAGAGACTACGTGGCTGTCATAACTGGCATTTCGTAAATATACATATGAAATGCAGGATATAATACCCGCCGTCTCGTCGTGTCATGATTTTACACCCTGTGCTGTGGCGGAGTTTTTTCAGAAATGGCGAATACTTATACTGATTACAAGAATGCAAAATATAACATAACGACCAACAGCAAGGGCGACATTACCAGCAGCCAGTTCTTTGAGCTTGACACCGGCGACAACGAAGACAACCCGACCGCCACGCCAGCGACACTGCCGGTCAACCCGGACGGCAGCACCACCGTGCAGGTGGGGACCATTGCCGAAAACAATGCTGCCAATGACGCGGACAGCACCTCTGGCGATCAGGTCACGTACGATCCGGGGTTTGCGAACGGCTCACAGACGCTGACGCTCAACAGCCTTTACCATGATGGGCAGAATACCGGCTTCGTGGACGCCACGCTCCAGAGTCCGGGCGGCGGCACCGAAACCCTCGTCATGCAGCAGACGCCGTATCATACCGATAACGGGCAGATCATGTTCATCCCCAACCAGACCGACAATGTCGTCGCCAACGGTCAGGTTGCCACGTCAGAGCAGAACGGCAATGCCTATGCCTATGTGACGGACACGAACTACACGACATCCAACGACGTCCCCTCCACCATTACCGCGACCAGCAATGGCAACAGCTTCACGCCCGCCACCTCTGCGGCGGACGTCCCTGCGGACGCCACGACGCAGGACCCTGCGTGCTTCACCACGGGCACGCCCATCCTGACGCCGCGCGGCGATGTCGCGGTGGAGGACCTGCGCGTGGGGGACGAGGTCGTCACCGCGTCCGGCGCCCACCGCCGCATCCGCTGGATCGGCCAGCGTCACATGCGTTGCGACAACCTGCCCGCGCACCTGCGCAGCTCCGTCACGCCGGTGTGCATCAGCGCCCATGCCATCGCGCCGGGTGTCCCCGCGCGCGACATCCGCCTGTCGCCGGGCCATGCGGTCGCGCTCACCGTGGATGGCGCGGACGTGCTTGTCCCCGTCAGCGTGCTGGTCAACGGCGCGACCGTCACGCAGCCTGAATGCAGGGTCGCGCATTACTGGCATGTCGAACTCGACAGCCATGACGTGCTGATGTCCGCCGGCCTGCGCAGCGAAAGCTTCATTGATGTCGGCAACCGCCACACCTTCGCCATCGGCGCGGAGGGGCTGGACCCCGAACGCACCCCTGCCACGCTGGCGGATTACGCCCTGCCTTTCCACGACAATGGCGCGGTGGTCGTGGCCCTGCGCGCGCAACTGGCCGCACGGGCGCAGGAACTGGGCTGGCACCTGGCGGAAGCGGACTGCGGCCTGCACCTGATGGTCGATGGGCAGCGCGTCGATCCCGTCATCGCGGGTGGCCTGACGCACTTCTCCTTCCCCGCCACCGCACGCCGCGTCAGCCTGCACAGCACGACCTTCCGCCCCGGCCTGCTGGGCCATGACGGCCACGGCGACCCGCGCGACCTTGGCGTGCAGGTGCATGGGGCGTGGATGGCCGGCGCCACACTGGGGCTGGACCATCCGCTGCTGGCGGGGGTTTTCCACCCCAACGAAGCCCGCGACGGATGCGCATGGCGCTGGACCACCGGCATGGGCACCCTGCCGTCCGGACTGTGGGCCGGAAAGGCCGGGCGCGTCACCCTCAGCCTCGACGTGACGCACACCACACATACCGGCTGGCACCTGCCCCATGAGGACCGCCGCAACGTGGCGTAAGCCCCCCGCAGGGGCGCTGCCCCTGCACCCCACCAAAGGGCATTGCCCTTTGGAAACCATGACTTTTAAACGAATCAGGGTGCAGGGATCGTGATCCCTGCCGGGTCCGGAACAAGCCGCCCGGGTGTCGCATGCGCCGATGGCCTCAGGGGCGTTGCCCCTGAAACCCCACCAAAGGGTATTACCCTTTGGAAACCATGACTTTTAAACAGATCAGGGTGCAGGGAGCACGCTCCCTGCCGGGTCCGGGCAGCGCCCGGGTGGTGCGTGCGCCAACGGCCTCAGGGGCGTTGCCCCTGAAACCCCACCAAAGGGTATTACCCTTTGGAAACCATCACTTTCCTCAACAGGACCGGGTGCAGGGTCCGGCAGGCTTACTGCCTGGAGGAGAATGTCGAGACGGTGGACGCGGCCGATGTTGCCGATTGCGTGGCCGTGGCAGGAACCGCAGGGGCCGCCGGTGCGACGGGGGTTGCGGGAACAGCCGGCGTGACGGGCGTGGTGGAGACCGTGGCCGATGGGGTCAGGTCTGGCGTTTTGGGCGCATGGAAGGCCGACACGGGGCCAAAGACACCGCCCTTGACGTTACGCATCGAACTGACCGGCTTGCGGACGCAGCCGCGCGTCACGATGGAACACACGCCGTCCGTGCCGATGATCTTGTCGTTGTCGCCGCTGTAATGAACGTCGGTGACTTCGTCATTTTCAATGCGGATATCGGCGATACAGGTCTTGCCCGCGCCCCCAAGCGTCGTTTCCGTCAGGTTCGTGATGGATTGCAGCGGGATGAACGTGGAATCATTCGTCGAGGGAATGTTCAGCGTCCGGTTATATTCAAAGATCTGCACATTGGGATTCAACTGCTTGATCTTGTCCGGGATGCCCACGCAGGACTGCACATCGTCGGCCTTCATGCCGATCATGGCCAACTGCGCGCGATGCGCCGTGCGCGAATCGTTATAACCACACCCCGCAAGCCCGACCAGCGGAAGCAGTGCGAACATCCATGAACGAAAATGGCGGGAAACAGGCACGAAAGGGGAAGGGTAAACTGTCATTTTCTCTCTTGATGACGGAGATAAAGGGAGAATTATGAAAAATGTCTGCAGATTTATTGCTACGCGCCTTTATCTAAGAAAATATTACACTCGGAAGTCCATTGTTTTTTTGTAATATAATGACACCTTCGCCCTCACGCTCCCTGCCGGGTCCGGGCGGCGCCCGGATGTCCCATGCACGCAGCGGCATCGCCATTCAGGGGCCTTGCCCCCGAACCCCCACCAAAGGGCATCGCCCTTTGGAAACCATCACTTCATCTCCGAATCAGGGAGGGGCCGTACGATTCGGGGCGGGCTGCGCCGGGTGCATGCCGGCCATCAGGACAGGGCGGGAAACCGCGTGGCATGGCGCTTTTCCGCCACTGCAAAACGGGGCGGGCCAATGATTGGCGGCCCCTGTCATTTTCCGCATTGACTTGCATCCGCAGCGGGGGCATCAGGCGCGACCGCCTACGCATCGAAGTCGTTTTTGGGGGCGCCTGAACCGCCCCGGGAAGCCACGCCATGTCCTTTGCCTGCCTGCCCTCCACCGCCGCACGCCCGCCCCGCACGCAGCGCGCCCTGTATCGGGTGCGCGAGGCCATGCGCGACATCTGGGTCGGTCCCGTCATCGCATTGGGCAGCGTCATGTGCGGCGGCCTCTTTACCCTGCTGACGCACCTGCTCGGCCACGGCGCGCCCTGATCCGGGCGAACCCGTCAGGGGTGCCGCGCGCCCCGGCCATCAGTGCAGGCCATCGGCGCGCGGGGTGGGGTCAAGCCAGCCGCGCAGGATACGACGCACCCGCACCCACGCGATGGCACGGCGGAAGTCACCCGTACTGAGGAAATAGCCCGCGCGCGTGGTGGCCACCTGCAGGGCCTGCGGCCCAAGCGCCTTGAGCATATCGCCCGCAAACTGCATGGGATCATCAAACAGCGCCGCATCTGGCGCTGGCTTTGGCTGTTTGTGATCTTTGGCGCGTTCGACCATCAGCATCAATCCGATTCCGCGTCTGTCCATTCACGACAGGAACCTGACGAAGGCACCCCCGCAAGAAAACCGCCCCGTGTCCCGCAGACGCGGCATTGCACCCACTATGCCCCACAAGTGTAGGTTATGGTCAGTTTCTTACGTTGATCTGTATCAATCCTGAATTTAAAAAACGGCAACCCAGGGTTTATGGCGAAATACAGGGGACCAGACGCGGATTTCATAATATATGTAGGGGATACTTACTGTTTTCTTGTTAATGACATGATGAAAAAGGCAACCCCGATGGCCAGCAGCCCGAACAGCACAGCCAGAGGTTGCAGGTACAGCACCAGCAGCACGACAAACAGCACGAACAGCGACGCATATTTCAGCCGCTGGTCCTCGCCAGAGAACAGGTCATTGATCCCCATGCGAATCATCGCGAACGCCTGGCGCGCCTGCGTGGCCGCCGGGTCGGCCGCGATCACCTGGAACCCGGATTTCTCCAGCCGTTCCAGCACGTCGCGGGCCTGCGCGCGGCGGGCGGCCTCGTTCGTGGGGACGACGCTGGGCGCGGCACCCGGCGCGGGGGCAAGGGCATCGGACAGGGCCGCGACGATTCTGCTATCCATGGTGTTTTCCCCACTTTCACGGCGCGCGATTGCCGCGTTTTCACATCGTTTTCCACATTACTGACGGATTTATCCACACGGTTACCCGCGTGCCTATCCCCGACTCTGTGGGTAACCCGGATCAGCGCCCGCACGCAATGCGCCGCCCGTCCTCCAGCGAGGGATCAACCGTCATTTCCCCACGCGGCACCGGCCCGTCCGCCAGCTTGCGCCCCTTGCCCATATGGCCCGACCACGTGGCATAGGACAGGGTGCGGTAGGTGTTGGCGGCACAGTTGTACAGGACCGAAAACCGGACGGAGGCGAACGGCAGGCCGTGGCTTATCATCTCGTCATCGAAATCCTGCACGAACGTGGCGGAGGCATGGCTGCCGTGCACCCGGATGGAGGAGCGGTCGATATATTCCGTCACCTTGTTCTGGTACGGGGGCAGCTTCTGCAGCACCGGGGCCTGCTCCGCACCTGGCGCGGCACCCGGCGGCGTTGCCGGGGCCGCCATGGGGGCCGCCCATGCTGCGGGCGCGCCGGTGGCCATCACCAGTATCGACGCCATGGCCAGTGCCACACGATCCTTCATATGCTCCTGTCTCCGTTGCATGCGGCGCGGTGGCGGCATGCCTGAATTTATGCAGTAACGGTGTATATCCCATACCGCGACAGCTTAGCATAGGGCAGATGCCGCAATGCAGCATGCCCGGCGCGGCCGCGCGTCATTCCCCCGCGATCTGGCGGAAACGCGTCCACGACATCTTGTCGCGGAAGATGAACAGCACGTAGTAATCCTTGTGCCGGGTGCGCGTCATCGTGGCGTTGGCATAGAACGGGAACACGTCGAACGGCCCGTCATACCCGGCCGGTATCGGGTCGGAGCGCAACTGGCTGCGCACGCGGAACAGGGGCGAGTATTCGTGGCTGGGCCCGGCATTGCGGCGGACATGGTACAGGTTCTTGCGAAAGCGGCGCAGCCGGTCGGGCAGGACAAAGATCATGTTGCGTTCGATGAAGCTGTCGACCGCATCATGGTTGCGCAGGTACTGCATGTCCGGCGTCATGTCGCAAAAAAAATTGTAGCCCCGAATGATCATGTCCATCAAACCCGTTCTGCCGCCACCCGTTCGGGCGCATGTGCGCACCACGCCATGCAGCCATGATACGACCTGCATTGCCTTTATCAGCAAAGCGCGCCCGGATGCGAATCCCGCCCGTGGCGCGATCCGCGGGCGGGGGCGCCAAAACCGGCCCGGGACGCAAAAGCGTACCGATCGGGACGGGCGGGGGCCGGGGGCCGGTGTCGGGCATGGACAATATCCATGTTGCGAATGAATGTGATATATCCTGTTGCGGCCATGGAATTTGACGACATCCCGCGTGTGTGAGCATCTGTTGATGAACAAGAAAATACTTTTCTTTCTGGAACCGGTCTTCTTTCGTGGCTCCCCCCACGAACTGCTTGGCCATTTTCCGTGGATGACCTGTTTCCAGAATTTCTGCCTTGAAAATGACTGCACATTCGCGATTGTCACCAACGATACGCTGAACGCGAAATGGTTTTCCGAACGCGGCATCGACCCCTCGACCACCCTGTTCGCGGTTGACCCCTTCCTTGTCCTGAAGTCGTTCGATTACGACAAGTCCCAGTATTTCGAGGCCGCCTATGGCAGGTCGCAGCGCCCGAATTTCCTGAGCGGGCGGCTGGCGGCCATCCGCGATGAATTCGCGCCCGACCTTGTCGTCATGTCGGTGCAGAATGAAATCGCGCGCGCGGCGTTCGCCGGCATTCCGGTGCTGAGCATCGAGCAGTCCCCCCTGCCGCGGTTCAGCCACATGTTCCGCACGTCGTTCGACCCGTGCGGGCACCAGGTCGGCTCCTTTATCGAGACGCACCACGATACGCTGCGCACGCGGGTCCTGCCGCCCGCCATGCAGCGCCAGGCACTGATGCTGCGCGACATGATCGCCGACAACCTGCGCCAGCGCGATGACATCAACGGCGCGGCGATCGCGAAATTCCATGAACTCCGCCGCGATGGGCGCATCGCGCTGCTGATCACGCAGCCGCCCGACTATCCCACCTATGAGGGCGCGTACAAGCCGATCAGCATGGAAAGCCTGATCTATTCCTGGGCGCAGCAGCTTCCCGAAGGCTGGATCGGCATCCCGACCTATTACAAAGGCCCCCAGACCTACCCGTCACAGGAAATGGAAGCCGCCCTTTCGCTGTCGTGTCCGCAACTGCGTTTCCTGCCGCCCGAACTGGCGGTGGGACATTCGGAAACCCTGCTGCTGCATGCGGATGCGATGGTCACGATTTCCTCCACCACCGCAATGACGGGGCTGCTGTTCCAGAAACCGGTGATCGTCACGGGCCGCTCCCCCTACAACGCATGGTGCCCGCAGGACCCGGCGGCCCTTGCCACCCCACAGGTCCTGAGCGACAGCGAGGTCGCCTCCCTCCTGTGCTTCCTGACGGGCCGCTACAGCGCCACGCTGCAGGAACTGCAGGATTCATCGCAAAGGATCGGGGACATCGTCCGCGTGATGACGCAGGGCGGGGACCCGGCGGCGTGGTTCCTCGATACTGCGGAATGGTCACTGTACAGGGCGTCGCGCCTGTTTTCGTTCAATACCTGCATTGACGGCGCGTGGGGTGCGGTCAAGGGGTGCGAGCGAAAGGCGCTGCTGGAAAGGCTGTCCCGGGAAACGGACAGAAGGCAGGAACTCGAAGGCGAACTTGCCGCCCTGCATGACAGGCTCGGCGCCCTTGAAAACGAGCATGCGCAGCTATCCGGGCAGGAGCAGCAGGGACGCGAGAGGATCCTCGCGCTGGAGGGCGAACTCGCGAAGGTCGTGGCGCTGGAGCAGCAGGCCCGCGAGAGGGCCCACGCGCTGGAGGGCGAACTCGCGAAGGTCGCGGCGCTGGAGCAGCAGGCCCGCGAGAGGGCCCACGCGCTGGAGGGCGAGCACGCGAAGGTCGTGGCGCTGGAACAGCAGGCCCGCGAAAGGGCCCACGCGCTGGAGGGCGAGCACGCGAAGGTCGCGGCGCTGGAGCAGCAGGGGCGCGAGCGGATCCGCGCGCTGGAGGAAGAGCGCCTTGGGCATGAGCACTACAGGACGGCGGCGGCGCAGAGGATCAGCAGCCTTGAATCCGAAAATGCGCGTCTTGGGCAGGAGGTTTCCGGACTTCGCACGGCGGGGGACGACCTGTCGGCCCTGCAGGGGGAAACCGCCCGGCGCCTGCATGAGAGCGAGAAGGAAGCCAGCAGGTACAGAACCGCGTTCGTGACCATGGAATCCGTTTTCACGTCCATGTACGACATGGTGCGTGAAAGGGAGATGGACATTACGGCGAAATTCCACCTGTCGCAGGCCCGGCGCAATGCCCGGAAAGGGATGTGGGAAAAGGCCGCTTACCATTACCGCAAGTTCCTTCGTGACCATCCCGAAGACCTGCGGGCATGGGTCCAGTATGGCCACGCGCTGAAGGAATCCGGCGACATGCCCGCCGCGACACGCGCCTATTGCGTGGCGGACGCCATCGAACAGGTGAAGGACGGGTCATGACCCCTGCCCGCTGCGCTGCGGGCGGGGCGCGTGCTTCCCCCTCCGGTCATGGCGGGCATTTCCGAAACGGGGTTGAAACGTACCGGGGCGTGGTTTAATTCCATCCGGCTGGATTGAAACCACGTATGGACCCCCATGGCACGACCCAAGACGATCGACCGTGAAAAGGTGCTGGAATGCGCCGAACAGGTGGTGCAGCGTTCGGGCGCAAGCGCGCTGACGCTGGATGCCGTGGCGCGGCAGGCGGGCATTACCAAGGGCGGGCTGCAATACTGCTTCGGCAACAAGGATGACCTGATCGCAGCCCTTGTGGAACGCTGGATCACGGCGTTCGACATGCAGGCGGCCCTGCATGGCGGGCCGGATGCCTCCCCCCTGGCGCGGGCACGGGCGTATGTGCGCGTGTGCAGCCAGATCGACGATGCGACGCGCGCGCGCATGGCCGGGATGCTGGTGACGCTGCTGCAGTCACCGCGCCACCTGCAGCGCATCCGCCAGTGGTATGCCGGGTGGTTCGGCCTTGACCCCGCGACACCCGCCGGCGCGCACCCGGCGGAACAGGTACGCATCCGCACCCTGCTGTTCGCGGCGGAGGGTGCTTTCTTCCTGCGCAGCCTTGGCTTCATCGACATGGCGCAGGCACAATGGGACAGCGTGTTCGCGGACATCCAGACCCTGCTGTCCACCCCCGCACCGGCCATGTAGGGCCTTTGCCAACGTCCAGCCTTTTCTATTTCTTGCTATCTTGCACGGATATTTACAGACAATGGATACGACAGGTCACTCCCCCTCTCCCGCCGCCCCTGCCGCCGCCACGGGCGCGGACACCATGGTCATGGACCGGGGCCGCGCCGCCATCGCCCCGCTCATGGGGATGGGCAACAGCCTGACCCACGCCATCTCGTCGGCCTGCGACTGGCTGATGGGACAGCAGAAGGCGGACGGGCACTGGGTCGGTTCTGTCGGGTCCAATGCCTCGATGGAGGCGGAATGGTGCCTGGCGCTGTGGTTCCTGGGGCTGGAGGACCATCCCCTGCGCCCGCGCCTGGGCAATGCGCTGCTGGAAATGCAGCGCGCCGACGGGTCATGGGGCGTGTACCATGGCGCGGGCAATGGCGACATCAACGCCACGGTGGAGGCATATGCCGCGCTGCGCTCGCTGGGTTATGCGGCGGACACGCCCGCGCTGGAACGCGCCGCGACATGGATCGCGCGCAAGGGGGGGCTGCGCAACATCCGCGTCTTCACCCGCTACTGGCTGGCGCTGATCGGGGAATGGCCGTGGGAGAAGACGCCCAACCTGCCGCCCGAAATCATCTGGTTCCCCAACAAATTCGTCTTCTCCATCTACAACTTCGCCCAGTGGGCGCGCGCAACCCTGGTGCCGCTGGCGATCCTGTCGGCGCGCAGGCCCAGCCGCCCGCTGCGCCCCGACGACCGGCTTGACGCGCTGTTCCCCGAGGGGAGGACCCACTTCGACTATACCCTGCCGAAGAAGGAAGGCGTGGACCTGTGGTCCACCTTCTTCCGCAGCACGGACAAGGGCCTGCACTGGCTGCAGAGCAAGGTCCTGCGCCGCAGCACGGTGCGCGAGGCGGCGATCCGCCACATGCTGGAATGGATCATCCGCCACCAGGACGCGGACGGCGCGTGGGGCGGCATCCAGCCGCCATGGGTGTACGGCCTGATGGCCCTGCATGGGGAGGATTACCAGTTGCACCACCCCGTCATGGCCAAGGGTCTGGCGGCGCTGGACGATCCGGGCTGGCGCCATGACCGGGGCGATGCATCGTGGGTTCAGGCGACCAACAGCCCGGTGTGGGATACGATGCTGGCGCTGATGGCGCTGCACGACGCGGGGGCGGAAGACCGCTACACCCCGGAAATGGACCGCGCGCTGGACTGGCTGCTGGCGCGGCAGGTGCGCGTGCGCGGCGACTGGTCCATCAAGCTGCCGGATGTCGAACCCGGCGGGTGGGCGTTCGAATATGCCAACGACCGTTACCCCGACACGGACGACACCGCCGTCGCACTGATCGCGCTGGCCCCGTGCCGCAACCGCCCGGAATGGAAGAAGAAGGGCGTGGACGCCGCCATTGACCGTGCGGTCAACTGGCTGGTGGCGATGCAGAGCGAATGCGGCGGATGGGGCGCGTTCGACAAGGACAACAACCGCAGCCTGCTGTCGAAGATCCCGTTCTGCGACTTTGGCGAGGCGCTGGACCCGCCGTCGGTCGACGTGACGGCGCATATCCTCGAGGCGTTCGGCCTGCTGGGCCTGCCGCGCGACATGCCCGCGATCCAGCGCGGCCTGGCCTATGTCCGGGCGGAGCAGGACCCCGCCGGCCCGTGGTTCGGGCGCTGGGGCGTGAACTATGTCTATGGCACGGGCGCGGTCCTGCCCGCCCTTGCCGCGATTGGCGAGGACATGACCCAGCCCTACATCACCCGCGCGTGCGACTGGCTGCTGGCGCACCAGCAGGAGGACGGCGGCTGGGGCGAAACCTGCGCGTCGTACATGGACCCGTCCGCCATCGGGCGGGGGCAGACCACCGCGTCGCAGACGGCGTGGGCGCTGATGGGCCTGATCGCGGCGAACCGCAAACAGGACTATCCCGCGATCGCGCGCGGCTGCCGCTACCTGATCGACAGCCAGCAGCCCGACGGCAGCTGGCACGAGGAGGAGTTCACCGGCACCGGCTTCCCCGGATACGGGGTGGGCCAGACCATCAGGCTCGACGATCCGATGCTGACCAAGCGCCTGTCACAGGGCGCGGAACTGTCGCGCGCGTTCATGCTGCGGTATGACCTGTACCGCCAGTTGTTCCCCATCATGGCCCTGAGCCGCGCCGCACGCCTGATGAAGGCGGCGGGGTGAGGTGAGGTGAGGTGAGGTGACGGAGGTTCCCGGGTGCCGCCCTGTTTGAAAGGGCGGCATTCTTTTTGAAGCTTTTGAAACGGACATCGTCACTGACAATGGAGTGATGGCGTCCGGCCCGGCTTGTCGTTTCACACCGTCATGATAGCGTACCGTCTGGCCTAAAGATTTCAGGGAAAGCAGGGTAATGGAGAACGGGCGGGCGCTTTCCGTGAAGGAAAAGATGGCCTACGGCTGTGGTGATGCCGCATCCAACATGATGTGGGGCATGACGTCCTCCTACCTGATGTATTATTACACCGATATCTATGGCCTGCCGCTGGTGGCCGTATCGTGGATATTGCTGGTGGCGCGTGTCGTGGATGCTTTCTGCGATCCGGCCATCGGCTATGCTGTTGACCGGATCGGCGGGATGATCGTGCCACGCCTGATCCGCGCCCTTGCCATTCCCTTTGGCCTGACGGGTTTCCTGTGCTTTCTGGCCCTGCCGCTTTCGCCCACGGGGAAAATCCTGTGGGCTGGCGCGACCTATATCGTGTTCGGTGCCATCTATTCGTGCATCAATACGCCCTATGGTGCGCTGGCCGTCATGATGAGCCGCTCCGCCACAGGGCGCGTTGGCCTCAATGCATTCCGCATGATGGGGTGCCAGGCCGGGTCGCTGCTTGTGGCGCTGCTGACCATTCCTGCCATCACCTGGCTGGGCGGGGGCGACAGCGCGGCGCAGCACCGCTATGGCATAGCGGTCTATGTGCTGGCCCTGTCGGTTCTGGGCAGCCTGCTGTGGCTGTGCGTGGCGCGCGGCTGTACCGTGCGGCATCCGCCCGTACCGGTTCGGCAGGACCTTGTGGTCACGCTGCGCCATCTTCTGGGGAACCGGCGATGGGTGCTGAGCAACCTTCTCGCATTCTTCTATTTCGTGGGGCAGGCGGCCCTGTTCGGGTTTGCCCTGTATTACGCCCGCGTCATCCTGGGCGGTACGGAGCAGTTGGGCGCCAACATCATTACCTTCATCACCGTGCTGCTGTTTGCGGGCGTGCCTGCGTGCCTTCCCCTTGCCCGGCGGGTGGGAACCGTCCGCAGCGGGATCATATGCCTGATCGCGCAGGGGGCGGCCTATCTGGCGATGGCTGTGGCGGGGGCGTCCATGACCGGCTTTTTCCTGGCCGTGGCCCTGCTGGCGCTGGCGCAGGGCGTGATGTCGCCGCTCTATTACACCTTGCTGGCGGATGCCGTGGATGATGGCGATCCACGGACCTCGACCGGGTCGGCGGGCCTTGCATATTCGATCAATACATGGGTCACGAAGCTGGCGATGGGACTGACCGGCTTCGTCCTGGCGCAGTTCCTGTCACAGGGCCATTACGTCGAGGGTGGGGTGACGCAACCACCGGGCCTGTCGTTGTGGATCATGGCCGGATTTGTCTGGCTGCCGCTGGGGGCCGTCTGCCTGCAGGCGCTGTGCCTTCTGGCATGGCACAACAGGGGCTGAACAGTGTGCTGAACCGGGCCTGTTATGCGCTCGGATGGACCGTAACCAGACCATTCCCCCCTTCCCGTCCTGCCACCTACCCACGCGACAGCGCCCCCGGCAGGGCAAGGCAGGCCAGAAGCCCCGCCAGCAGCACAAGCAGCAGCCCCGACCACCAGCCATACAGGAAGGCCCCGCCAACACCGCCCAGCGTGAAGGACACGACGATTGCGGCATGCAGGCCCAGCCTCTCACGCGTGCCGGCCCGCCGGTCCGGGCCGACCGGGTGAAAGAACGCATCCAGCCAGTCCGCCAGTTCCAGCCCCACATCGGTCAGCATGCCCGTCATATGGGTGGTGCGGACACGCGCGCCCGAAATACGCGTGACCGTGGCGTTCTGAAGCCCCATGAGGAAGCTCAGCCCATAGGCCAGCATCGGGCCGCGCGGCTGGAGTGGGGACAGCAGGTCCACCGCCCCCAGCAGCCCGAGCAGGCAGGCCTCCAGAAGGATGCTGCGGGCATAGATCGACGGCACGCGGCGACGCCGCCCCGCATTGACCAGCAGCGCCGACAGCACCGCGCCGGCGACAAAGGCCACGACCAGGCCACAGCAGGACAGGACCGTCGCCATGCGGCCTTCATGCAGGCCGTTCGCCAGGGCGGAGACATTTCCGGTCATGTTGGCCGAATAATAACCGACGGCAAGGAACCCGGCGGCGTTCACCGCACCGGCAATCGCCGCCAGCGAACACCCCAGGCGTCGGTCGATGATGGCGTTGCGCTCCTCCCCTTCATGAACAAGCACCCGCCCCTCCCGCTTTCGCCAGTTCCGACCGGGGGCAGCGTAACAGCCACCGCTTCGTGCAACAAAATTCCGGCTTCGTGACTGCGTCGGGGACACCGCCCGGCCCGACATCCCGCGCCACGGTGCCATGCGTGCGGCGCGGGGCGTGGCGGTTGCCCCGGCGGCCGGGCGGCGGCATGATCCCGGGTGGGCGCCATGCCGCGCCATCCCCCTGACATTGCAGGATATCCCCCGCCATGGCTTCCCCGTTGCGTCCCTTCTGCCTGATGCTTGCGGCCCTTGTACCGATGGTGGGGGGCCTGTCCGCGGCACGGGCCGCGCCCGCCCGCACGGGCGCCGTCAGTTTCGAACGCGCGCCCTTCGGCACCACCGACGATGGCCGCGCGGTGGAGCAGTTCACCCTGCGCAACGCCCATGGCGTCAGCGTGCGGTTCATGACCTATGGCGGCACCATCACCGCGATCGAGACCCCGGACCGCCATGGCGACATCCGTGACGTGGTCCTCGGCTTTCCCACGCTGTCGGGCTACACCCATGACAGCGCGCGCGGCGGGCTGTTCTTTGGCGCGATCGTCGGGCGCTATGCCAACCGGCTGGCGCGCGGGACGTTTTCGCTGCAGGGCCACACCTATCACGTTCCCATCACCGCGCCGCCCAACGCGCTCCATGGCGGCACCAAGGGGTTCGACAAGCAGGTCTGGACCTTCGAGGGCGAAAGCACCGACGCCCATGGCGCCAGCGTCACGCTGGGACTGGTCAGTCCCGATGGCGACCAGGGCTTTCCCGGCACGCTGCATGTGCATGTGACCTACCGGCTGGATGACACCGATACCTTCAGCCTGCATTACACCGCGACGACCGACCGGCCCACGGTGCTGAACCTGACCAACCACAGCTATTTCAACCTTGCGGGCGAAGGCAGCGGCAGCATCGAAAACCACGTCCTGCGCATCAATGCCGATACCTTCACCCCCACGGACGCGACCTCCATCCCGCTGGGGCCGATCGCCTCCGTCGCGGGCACGCCACTGGATTTCCGCACGCCCCACCGCATCGGCGATCACCTGCGCGATAACGACCCGCAGATCATGTATGCCCGCGGTTATGACCAGAACTGGATCATCAACGGCCCCGCCGGGACGACGCCGCGCCTTGCGGCACAGGTCAGCGACCCGGCATCGGGCCGCACGATGGAGGTCTGGACCACGCAGCCGGGATTGCAGGTCTATACCTCCAACTCGCTTGACGGGGCCTATGCCGGGGTGTCGGGCCGCGCCTATCGCCAGACCGACGCCGTCGCGTTCGAGGCCGAGCATTTCCCTGACTCCCCCAACCATCCCGACTTCCCCACCACCGAACTCCGCCCCGGCCAGACGTTTGACCAGACGACCCTCTACCGCTTTGGCGTCAGCGGGGCGAAAGGCCGCTGAGCCACGCCACAGGGCGCCCCGAACCGGGAAACGGCCCCGTTTCGCCGCAGGACGCCCTTTTCTTTTGCCCGCGCGTGTCTAAATAGATCACCAGAACGTGAGCATAAGGAAGATTCATGATGTGGACAGGCATGGCACGCATGGTGTGCGTCGCGGGACTTCTGGTGGGGTTGGGAGCCTGCGCGTCACGCCAGCCGCCCAGTGACCCCAGCCAGAGCGGCGGCGTGGGTGGCATGACCGGGTCCCCCGGTCAGGATGATAGCTCCGACGGGCCGGGCGGTTCCGGCGGGCCGGGCATGGGCTGAGGCCGCCGATGGCCTCAGGGGCTTCGCCCCCGAACCCCCACCAAAGGGTATTACCCTTTGGAAACCATGACTTCTAAACGAATCAGGGTGCAGGGAGCGCGCTCCCTGCCGGGTCCGGGCAGCGCCCGGGTATCTCATGCGCCGACGCCCTCAGGGGCTTCGCCCCCGAACCCCCACCAAAGGGCATTGCCCTTTGGAAACCATGACTTTTAAGCGAATCAGGGGGCTAGGCGGGGCTTATCGACGTTTGGTCGTGGTTTTTTCGGGCAGGGCGAGCCAGCGGATCCGGGCGTCGCGCAGTTCGAAATTACGCTTGCCCTGCACGCCCATATCCCCGAACGGGTCATAGACGATGCCGGTCACTTCCGCCTTGCACTGCGGGCGCATGCCGGTATCGCCGCACATCTGCTGCGCCTTTTCCGACGATGCGGCCTCCAGCGACGTGCCATCCAGCGGCACGCTGCCGTTCCAGTTCACGCTGCCGGGCAGGTCGTCGATACGGAATGCCGCGCATGCCGCGCCCCCCATGTTGGCCGACGCGATATAGCAGGTCAGCGTCACGCGCTTGCCCACCAGCGACGGCCCCTGCGACAGCAGGGTCGGCACGTCCATGACAGGCGTCGGGGCGGCCGGGGCGGCATGGCGGGCGGCGGCATGGGCCATGCCGGACGTCATGGCGCACAGGGCGGACGCGGCCACCGCCGCCCGCCATGCACGCCCATGAAACACTCGATTCACCTTTGTGGTCCTCCGTGGGGTGGATGCTCTGATGGGCGGGATTTTTTCCCATCCCATCCGCATTGTCACCACGGGGCGGGGGGCAGGCTGTCATGCACTGGTCGCGGTGCGGGGATGCGGCCTGCCCCCTCTCCTCAGAACGGGCTGCTATGGTTGTCGGGCGCGTGGCCAAGGTCCGCGAAGTGGTTGGTTTCCGCACAGCCACGGAAACGGTCCAGCACCGGCGCGCTGCCGTTGAGCGTCATATTGACCACCGTGCGCGTGCCATATTCCACCGTCGCCTGCTGCCCGCGCTCCATTTCATTGAGCAGCGCGGCCATTTCCTTCGGCTTCAGGTCCACCGACAGCGTCGTCGCGTCGTTGGCCTGCATGTGGAAGACATGCTGGTACGCACCGATGCGCACCGTCATGTCCCCGGTGGAGCCGGGCGTCAGCGTCCAGTGGTCGTCCGCGCTGCGCATCTGCAGCGAATCGGCATCGGCCCGGACCATCAGCACCTCGTTCTCCGCGCCTGCGATGCACAGGTCGGTATGCAGGCCGTGGTCGGGGGAATGGTGGATGGCCACCCACCCGTCATGCCGTTCGTCAATGGTCATGGCCGGGGCGGGCGGGGGCTGCGTGTCGGGCGTGGCCAGGGCCTGGCGCGCGCCGGCAGGGGCATGCGCCCACTGCGTGCTGTCCTGCACCTGCCCCGCGTCCTGCGCGTGGGCCATGGCCGGCAGCGTGGCCATGGCCACGGCCCCGGCGATAAGGAACTGATATATCTTCACTTTGCAACAATCCCGTAGTTGCGACCCATAAGGTTGACCCGGTCACGCCATCCCGGCGCGTCCGGCGATGGCAACGCCTGTCCCCGCACTGGCGACGTGACATATATTGTCACTTTATATTGACGAAAAAAGGGCATAGGCATGGTGGTGCCTGCTGCCGTGGTGTTTTATATGCGACATGCCACCTTATGCGTGTGGCCTGTAAAACCTGACATAGCATCATGTCCTGATCCGGGGGCAATGCAGGGTTGCCATATTGTGAACGTATTTTGGTCATGATTTTATGGCATGAACACGGCAATGGAAAATACTAAACAAGATTTTCAGATCCACGACCCGGTGGCCCATGCCATGAACATGATCCGCCTGTTCGGCGCGCGCGCGTCGGGCATCGCGAACCTGCGTTCGGGCATGTGCTTCAGCGCGGGCGACCTGGAAATGGCCGTCACATGGGCGCGCGTGCGCAATTCGATCCAGAACCTGATGAACGAGGGCGACAGCCTTCCCCCGTTGCAGCTGCCGCACTGACCCCTTCCCCTTTGCCATCCTTCCTGCCGTGAACGTGGGCTGCGCCGCACGCCATTGAGGCCGACGGCGCGCCGGGTTATCATGCGCGCACCACATGCGGCGGCGTTGTCACAGGGACGGAGGGAAACAGGTCGGGATGCGCATTTTTTCTGTCGCGGCCCCGGCTGTCGCACCTGCCCGCGTGCTTGGCGCAACAGTGCTGGGCCTGTGCATGGCCCTTGCGCCCTGTGCCCGCGTCCCCGCCGCCATGGCGCAGGAACAGGCGGGCGCGCAGGATGCCGGGTGGTCGTTCTCCCCCGACGGGGCGCAGGGACAGCCGATGGTCATCTCGCGCCAGAACCAGCTTGACGTGATGTTCTACCGCACGCCCACCGGCTCGCTCGGCATGGCGGTGCATGACCTGCACAAACGCTACCGCAACCCGTCGGGCGTGACCACGGCGGGGATCGTGATCGGCAAGTTCGAGCTGGTGCTGCAGATCTTCTCCAAGGGGCGGAAGTGGGACACGGCGGGTGGCGACATGAAGCCCGACGCCGTGCCCGACCTGATGCAGCAACTGCGCGCCACCACCACCGGCGCGCTGGTGCCGCCGGGACGCGACCCGGTGGTGTTTTCCGTCGTCGGCGCGGCCAACGCCCTGTCGCAGATGGGGGAATATGCCTCCGCCCATGCGCAGTGGATGCCGCCGCCGCTGGGCCCCGCGCCCGCCGCCCACAATGCCGCGCCGCCACTGGATATCGAGAAGCTGGCCCACCACCCCTATGACACGCAGCACGGGCGCGCCGTCGCCCTGCCGCATTATCCCATCGCCCAGAACTGCGCGCGCGCGCATGTGGAAATGCAGGACAGCGACGCCGACTGCATCACCGCGGAACAGAAAAGTCAGGCCGCCCTGTCCGGGTCATGGGCGCGCTATGACAGCGACCTGAAAAGCGCGTGCCTGAACATGGCGGGCGATGTCGGGCGGCTGGAGAAATACCAGGCGCTGGAGATGTGCCTCTCGCGCTATCAGGACGACCGCAGGCAGTGGCAGCTGGTCTCCGGCTCCTCCGGCAGTGACGACATCATGCCGCACGACCATCCGGCCACACCGCCCGCCGCCGCTGCGCCCTGAGCACGAATCAAAGTTTTTGGTGAAGCTTTTTCCAAAAAGCTTCGAAGAACGCCGCCTTTTTGAAAAAATCCGGCACCCGAAAACTTTCATGACTTCTCAATCCCATCCCCCCACGGAAGACGCCACCAGATGAAGAAAACCTGCCTTGCCGCCCTGATATCCGCCCTTGTGTGCGGTCATGCCATGGCGCAGGCCCCGACGACCGCCAAAGACAGGGCCAGGCAGGCGGGCATCGCGATCGCCCGGCAGAATTTCACCGACCCACACTATATTCAGGAAACCGAACAGCACGGCAGCGGGGCCATCATCGCACAGCGCTGCCTCAAGACGTATCCCGACGACGCCGCATTGCGCCAGACCTGCGTCATGACCGCCGTGGTGGAGGATTACAACCTCTTTGCGGACACGGTGAAGAAGGCGAAAGGCGACGCAGCCACGCCCGCCGCAAAGCCCGCGCCCCCCACCCC
>NZ_POTC01000036.1 GCF_002906255.1 Novacetimonas maltaceti
AGCGAGAGACAACTCCCAATCTGCTCAAAACGCAGACTGGACGCCATCGCAAAAACCGTCAATCAAATCGCCAAAACCCAGAAATTACCGGCCAAGCACATCAATCAAGGGTTCTTCGATCCCTCCATGTTCCGCGTGCTTTAGGTACCACTGCGTCATCTGGTGCGACTTCTGCCTGAAAGCGGGGTCATGTCTTCTTCCTGACGCATATCGCAGGGGGAAGGCGATCTTGTATGGTAATTATGCCGGCATGTCATGGATATCTTGTATCCGGGGCAAAGGTTTTACGTGCCGATGGAACACGCAATAAAGAAAAGATTTCCCGTGTCATGGGTCCTGCCCGGTGCGTAAGGTTTTCAGCATGCCGGAACCATCCCCGTTTCATGCAGGCCTATTCATATAGGCGTCAGCACATATCCTCGATGATGGCTGGTGCGCCTGCAGTATAGGTCCTGATTGTTTCCTTTCTTTATTCTTGAATTGATAACAGGGCGTTACTTCATTCCTCCATGGTTGCCGGCGGCATTTCCCGTGCAGGAATGGTGTGGAAAATGCCCGGCCCGGCCGCCTGCCGGGGTGCCGTCCCGCAAACCTATGGAAAATAATTTTTTAGGGGAGTATGAGTGGGGGCGGTTCCAACTGACTTGACGCATCGGAAAGATCAGGGGTAGCGGAATAGAGCGGCCGTTGAAGTGTGATGACGGCATTCGGATAAATATTGAGAGAATAAGAACCCATAGCATGCCCACAGCTTTGATCACAGGAATTACAGGCCAGGACGGTGCGTACCTCAGCAAGCTCCTGCTTCAGAAGGGCTATCGCGTTGTCGGACTGTTACGTCGCTCCGCCTCGGCCGATGTCGTCGGGGAGCGTCTGCGCTGGCTGGGTATCCGCGATGAGGTTGAACTGGTTGATGGCAACATCACCGACCTCTCCTCACTGATCCGGATCGTCGAGACCATCAAGCCGGACGAGGTCTACAACCTCGCCGCGCAGAGTTTTGTCGGTTCTTCATGGCAGCAGCCCATCCTGACGGGCAATGTCACAGGGATGGGCACCACCAACATCCTTGAGGCCGTGCGCATCGTCAAGAAGGACGCGCGTTTCTACCAGGCGTCCTCCTCGGAAATGTATGGCCTGATCCAGGAGCCGATGCAGTCCGAAAAGACGCCTTTCTATCCGCGTTCCCCCTATGCGGTGGCCAAGCTGTATGCGCACTGGATGACGGTGAACTATCGTGAGAGCTTCGGCATCCACGCATCGTCTGGTATCCTGTTCAATCATGAAAGCCCCCTGCGCGGGATCGAATTCGTGACGCGCAAGGTGACGGACGGTGTCGCCCGCATCAAGCTGGGACTGGCGTCGAAGCTGCAGTTGGGCAATCTGGACGCAACCCGCGACTGGGGCTATGCGCCGGATTATGTCAATGCGATGTACCTGATGCTGCAGCAGGAAAAGCCCGACGATTATGTGATCGCGACGGGGCGCACCACCAGTATCCGTGATTTCTGCAAGATCGCATTTTCCTATGCCGGGCTGAATTACGAAGACCATGTGGTGACGAGTTCCGACCTGTTCCGTCCCGCCGAGGTCGAGGTCCTGCTTGGCGATGCCAGCAAGGCGCGCAAGAAGCTGAACTGGGCGCCGACCGTGACCCTTGAAGAAATGGTCGCTGAAATGATCGAGGCTGATCTGGCGCGTCATCGCAATGAGAAACAGGCTTGATCGGAATCTGACGGATGCGCGTTCTGATTACGGGCCAGAATGGTTTTGTCGGCCGGCATTTTCAGGCGCGCCTTCAAAAGCGGTTTCCCACGGCTGAAGTCCTTCCCAATATCGGGGATATCACGAATGCGGAGGCAGTTGATCAGGCGGTGCAGCAGCATCGCCCTGACATCTGTGTCCATCTGGCGGCCGTTTCCGCAATCGGGACGGCACGCCGCGATCCGGCACATGCGTGGCGGGTAAACCTGCATGGCACGTTGCATGTGGGAAATGCCCTGTTGCGGCATGCGCCGGAGTGCCTGTTCATCTTTGCCTCCACTTCCGAAGTTTACGGAAAGAGCTTCGCATCGGGCGTTCCCCTTGATGAAGGGGGCGTGCTGGCGCCCATGAACACCTATGCCGCGACGAAAGCTGCGGCCGACCTTGCGCTTGGGGCATTGGCGCCTGAGGGGCTGCGTGTCGCGCGGATGCGTCCCTTCAACCATACGGGGCCGGGCCAGACGCCAAACTTTGTCGTTTCCAGCTTTGCCGAGCAGGTTGTCAGGATATCGCGCGGATTGCAGTCCCCGGTCATCCGGGTCGGTAACCTGAATGCTGTGCGTGATTTCCTGGATGTCAGGGACGTATGTGATGCGTATCTTGATGCGGTTGCGATGAATGGGAACCTGGAAAGCGGGAGCATCTTCAATCTGTGTTCCGGCAACCCGCGTTCCATAAAATCAATACTGGAAGACCTGATCGGTATCGAGGGAATAAAGGCAGAAATCGTCGTTGACCCGGAGCGGTTTCGTGCAGTGGATATTCCTGCTGCGAACGGCAGGGCAGATGCGGCGCGGCAGGTATTGAAATGGGAACCGGTCATTCCGTGGTCCCAGACCCTGCGTGACATCCTGACGGACTGGCATCGGCGTTTCGATCAGGACCCCGAACTCTCACGGAAACAGTAAGGGACGGCCCAAGACAGCTGTTCCGGTAATATCCGGCGTCCCCATGCTCAAAAATGGGGGGCGTCGGAACCTGTTTGAAAAATCTTCATGCAGGCTGTTCTTTGACAGCAGGCTTCTACAGCCTCCGGTTCCTTCAGTTGGCGATGCAGGTATAGACGATCATGTAACGCTGGGTATTGGCCAGCCTGGATCTGTTGGACCAGTTGAACCCGGCATGTGTGGTGTCGATCGCGCTGATCGTCAGGTTGGCGTCAGTCCATCCGGACTGGGGGGCGCTGTTTTCTGGATTGGCTGTGCATGCCCAGAAATGCGCCGCTGGATGCGGGAATGTCAGTGTGACCGTTCCTGTGGACTTTGCCGCTTCTGCCGGTTGCAGGGCGATCATGCCACTGAAACTCGTGCTACCTTCCCGCAGGGTGCATTGGCCCGACCCAAGCCCGCTGCATGAACCGATTTCCGGTGCCCGTGTATGGAGGGTCGTGCCGTCAAGCCGGAGCAGGCCGTCAATATCAGGGTTTACCTTGTCAAACCTGTTTGCCGTGGCAACGATATTGGTTCCGTAATTACCCGTCATGGAAAAAGGACTGGAGGAATTGGTGGAAACATTTCCCGTGACAGTAATGGCACCAGAATTTCCGCTGACATCTATGGGATTGTAAAGGTTGGAAAAAGTGTTCCCGACAAGGGTGGTGGTCAATGCGGAGGGAACAAAGATGCCCCTGTGGTTGGCATCCATGTGGACAGTCTGGAGGGTATTTCCGATTAATGTCAGCCTGAGATTGGGCGTATCTTCTGTCTTCAGCCAGTAATAAGGCAGGTTCGTGCTGCTCAATCCATAATATCCGGGGCCGGTGACATTCGTGACCGCGATTTCGTTCCAGTTTTTTCCGGTCACGTTGACGAAATCACCCTGCACCTGTTCAAGCTGACCGCTGATATCCACATTCCCCGCACAGTCGCTGGAGGGCGCGCCAAGGTCGAATACCGGATAATGATCGGATCGATCCCCTAGGAACTTATAAGAATAGTATTTGCCGGTGATACGGTCACTGACGACACATGCGCCATCATTCATCTTCAGGACAGTGGGCACGGCGTCCCATATCAGATTGAGATCACTCTCGCTGAAGACACCCGTTCCTTCAACCAGCACGCCGTAACGGTATCCGAATACCAGGCTGTCGGAGACGAGCAGGCCCAGTACTTCGGTCTTGCTGTGTCTCGTGCTGCCGTTTCCGTTGCCGGATACATGAAGGAATGCCCCGTGTTCACCTGTCCATTTGCCTAGGTTCTTGTGGTTGTACAACCCTGCGAACTGGAAGAGGTTGATATCAATGTTCGAACCGGAAACCGTGATGACTTCGGGGATATTCGCAAGGTCGAACCAGTAGCGGACGGCATATCCATAGGTATTGGTCAGATGGATATTGCCCAGAACATCATCCACCAGCGTGTTTGAAAGGAAGTCATAGGCATTGACAACCCGCAGGTTCAGGAGGTCCACATTGACCATCTGCTGTCCTCGCGGTTCGGTAAAAAGCGGCGGATAGGCAATGGGCGTGGCGTTGAGTCCGTTCTGATTGGGCCAGTAGAAGTTGCAGTCGCGGATGCGCACCCCGTTCTGGAGTGTAAAAGGCTGCACGGTGGTGGAGGTGATGAAGAAGGTGCTTCCCTGCGCGCCATAGGAATCCCCATTGGCGTTGGCATCCACCGACCCGGCAGTGCAGGTCAGGGACATGCGGTCCAGGGCAACTGTCTGCGCGCCGGTAATGGCGATCTTGCCGCCGGGGACAAGGAGGCCCGAATGATTGGCCCGTGCCCAGGCCGCCGCGTGGTTCAGCGCCACATCGGCGCTTGTCACGCCATCCATGACAATGCCCCATTCACGGATATCCGCGCCCATCGTGCCAAATTGCGCAATCCAGCATCTGCCATCACGGCTTGGGACCTGCGCGCCCCCGTCACCTGCACCGTTATTCAGGCTGCAGGGGGAATTGCTGGCGGTATAGGCAAGGGGCGGGGCATCTCCCGCATTGGCGAAATGATCGCGTACCACATGCTGTGCCGAAGCAGGCAGGGCATGCAGGGCGGCATTGTCCGGCACATGCATCTCTGCCGACCCGACCGTCTGTGCCGATGACAGGTGGGGAGGCAACATAAGGGCCAGAAGTAAAAAATAAAGTAATTTCATCTGAAATATCATTATTATGGCATGGCAGAAGATGCGATATTGGGATGATGCTCCGTTTGTGTGGTGGTTTCAAGGGTTTGGGACATCTCCCGATACCCGGTAACGATAATGGATGAACGTGGGTTGCCCGGAAGATATGACAACGATTTTCTTGTCGGAGCAGCAGGGAGGAAATATTTCCTCCATTTTCCTAAAAAATAAATATGAAAGTGATCTGTAATAATAATCGGAAAATATGATTGAATTACATAAATAAAAATACATAAATCTGGATTTAATATATCCCCTTGTGGGCCACATACCGATCGTGAGGAGTATGGCCCAGATGCTGCCGCTGGCAGCCATACAGGGAAAATCCTGCAATCCGGGGGTAAAGACCGGGTTTTCCGGTCATATCGGCGGCGATATCCAATCCGCGTGTCGCAGGTGCTGCGTGCCGGGATAGGCTGGATTACGCATTTTACCAGAACCGCATGGAAGAGGGCCTCTTTTCGACCTGTCCGGCGCGTGATGTCGTGACATTCAGGGCGATGGGTCTCTTTCTCTCGACCGTCTTGTCTGGTTTTGCGGGGAGGCCGGGACACTGCACCGCATGTTTTTTTGGATTGCGTGGCTTTCTGGCCGTCAGAAATTTTCAGGGAGGGACGGGAGAGCCGCATTTCCCCAAGAAACTTCATTAAAGTACTGAGATGTTTCAATATTTTTTTGGCATGTTCCGCAGCGGACCGTAACGTATGTTTACGTTATGTCATCAGGGGAAACGGTCTGTATCGGCTTGTTGCGGGCGAACGGACGGGATCGGCCAATTGCCCTTGGTGGAATAGGTGTGTAATCCATTCGATGCCTTACTGAATATATTAACATACATGTGGCAGATGACAGCATGAAAATTCTTCTGACAGGCGGATGCGGGTTCATTGGATCAGCGGTCGTGCGCCGTCTGATAGGCGCTACAGGCCATTCAGTGGTGAATGTTGACTGCATGACCTATGCCGCGACCACGGCCTCCACGGCGTCCGTGTCATCTGACCCACGATATGTCCATATCCGCGCGGACATTACCGATGGTGCCGCCATGCGGGACATCTTCGCCACCCACCGGCCCGACGCGGTCATGCACCTTGCGGCGGAAAGCCATGTTGACCGGTCGATCGACCGGCCAGTGACATTCGTGCGCACCAATGTGGAAGGGACATTCACGCTGCTTGATGCGGCGCGGCAGTACTGGTCGACGCTGGATGCACACAGGCGCGAGGCATTCCGCTTCCATCATATTTCCACGGACGAGGTGTTCGGTTCCCTCCAGCCGGGCGATCCCGCCTTTACGGAGACGACCCCCTACGATCCGCGCAGCCCCTATTCGGCGACCAAGGCCGCGTCCGACCATCTGGTGCGGGCATGGCAGCATACCTATGGCCTGCCGACATTCGTCACGAATACAACCAACAATTACGGTTTCTGGCATTTCCCGGAGAAGCTGATCCCGCTGGTCACGATCAATGCGATCGAAGGACGGCCCCTGCCGGTCTATGGCAACGGCACGAATGTCCGCGACTGGCTGTTTGTGGATGACCATGCCGAAGCGCTTGTCCTTGCCGTCGAACGCGGCCGTCCGGGGGAAACCTATGCCATCGGTGCCCGGCAACCCCGCCGCAATATCGACGTTGTGCGCACGATCTGCCGCGTTCTTGATGAAGAATGCCCCGATCCTGCCGGTTCGCGTGAACGGCTGATCCATTACGTGACCGATCGGCCGGGGCATGATTTCCGTTATGAAATCGACCCATCCCATGCCGAGGCCGCACTGGGGTGGAAGGCCCGCCATGATTTCGACGCCGGAATCCGCAGCACGGTCCGCTGGTATCTGCAACACCGTGAGTGGTGGGAGGAAATCCGCAACCGGCAGTATGCGGGAGAGCGCCTGGGCACCACGTCGAAAATAGGTAATGCGGCATGAAGGGCATCCGGCCTTTCCCGACGCCCGTTCCTGCCCGTGCCCCGGCGGCATGGTGGCCGGCCGGAACGCGGCGCGGGGAAGGGGCCTGCATGCCTGCCAGAGGAGTGATTGCGTGAAGATTGAACGGCTTGATATCCCCGATATCGTCCTGATTACCCCCCCACGTTTCGGCGATGACCGGGGCTTTTTCTCCGAAACCTACAATGCGCCCCGCATGGCAGAGGCCGGTATCGACGCGGTCTTCGTGCAGGATAACCAGAGCCTGTCGCGGCGGCGCGGTGTGGTGCGTGGCCTGCATTGCCAGTTGGCGCCCCATCCGCAGGGCAAGCTGGTGCGTTGCACGCGGGGCGCCATCTGGGATGTCGCGGTTGACGCACGGCAGGGTTCGCCCACGTTCGGCAAATGGGTGGCAGCGGAACTGTCGGAGGAGAACTGGTCGCAGCTGTGGATCCCCGCCGGGTTCCTGCACGGGTTCTGCACCCTCACCGACAATGCGGAGGTGCAGTATAAATGCACGGATGTCTGGCACCGTGAAACGGAGCGTTCCGTGCGCTGGGATTCCCCCGAACTCGGGATCACATGGCCGGTTGCGGCGGATGAAGCCGTCCTGTCGGACAAGGATGCGGCGGCCCCGGCATTTTCGGTCGTGAAGGACTGGTTCTGATGCGCCTGCCAAAGGATGGCCCGATCATGGTGGTGGGGCGTAGCGGACAGGTCGCGACCGCCCTGGCCAGGTCAGGTAATCCGCGTATCCGCTGCGTGGGGCGGCCGGACCTCGATTTTGACCGGCCGGAGACCGTCACGGCCGCGATGGAAGCGATCAACCCGGTAATGGTTGTCAACGCGGCGGCATGGACCGCCGTGGATGCCGCAGAAGACCATGTCGAGGCCGCCACCCGCGCCAATCGCGATGGTCCGGCCCTGCTGGCCCGACTGTGCGCGCAGCGCGACATCCCGCTGGTCCATATCTCGACCGATTATGTGTTCGATGGCCGCAAGGGCAGTCCCTATGTGGAAAGTGACCCGACCTGCCCGCGGACCGTATATGGCCGTACGAAGCGTGAGGGAGAGGAAGCCGTCCTGGCCGCGCATGCGCGTGCGATCATCCTGCGGACGGCATGGGTCTATTCCGCGCACGGGAAGAACTTCGTAAAAACCATGTTGAATGCTGGTGAAAAGCACCCGACGCTGCGGGTTGTGGGCGACCAGCATGGCAACCCGACATCCGCCACCGACCTGGCCGACGCGATCCTGAAGATCGTCGCCTGTCTGGAAAGCCGGGACTGGTCGGAAGATATGGCCGGGATCTATCATGCCGCAGGCACGGGGGATGCGACGTGGCATGAACTGGCGCGCGTTACTTTACACGAAGCCGCCCGGCACGGGCGTCCCATGCCTGAAATCCTGTCCATCACGACTGCTGACTGGCCCACGCCTGCCGAACGGCCAGCGGACTCCCGCCTGGCGTGTGACAGGCTGTCCACAGTTTTTGGCATCCGGCTTCCGGAATGGCGGCAGAGCGTTGCGCGCACCGTGACAGAGATCCTCGGCCCCACGGTATCGTAAAGGTAGTATGGATGGCTGTTCCACACCCGGAAGTGTGTGGGCCTGATTTTCCATAGTATTAAAAGAACATGGTTCCATGGCACCGGTTGCCGGAGGGAAGCGGTCGTCTGGCTGGGCCTGCTTCCCGCTTCCCGATCCTGGTGATGCGGGAGGATTGAATAAATCCAGTCCTGATCATGACAAAACCTGAGGTTGGCATGTCGTCCGCCTATATTTCATCATCATGAAAATGCCCTGAAACCAGTGCTTTACCAACCTGGGCGTGGACCTGCGCAGGTCAGGAAACATGGGTTCCGGCATTATTTATAGAGTATATGTGGGGGCATTATGCTGATTGAATTGGCATAAAATGCAACTGTAGTGCTCAACCACCAAATAAGGAATGGTGCGTCATTATAGCGTATTATGAAAAACTGATGATTTAATCTGTCTTGTGGTTGCGAAAAAAATCTATATCGTTAAAGATATTAAAATCATACAACATAAAATAATCCAACCTCGAGACCCTTATGAACCTGCAAGCTTCCAGATCCGTCTCTGCTGTTTCTGATGCCGCTACCAGGCAGCCGCGCACGGCAGTTTTTACGATATGCTCGAATAATTACCTGCCGGGCGCACGTGTGCTGATGAAGTCGCTGGCCAGGTTCCATCCGGATTTCAGCCTTTTTGTCGGACTGGCGGATACCCGCGACCCCATGCCGGGCCTGTATGACGGCCCCTTCGAAGTGGTCGCGGCGGATGAAATCGGAATCCCGGGTTTCAAGAACTTTGCCTTTTCTTATGACATCATGGAATTCAATACGGCCATAAAGCCGTTCATGTTTGGATACCTGTTTGAAAAGATGGGGTTCGATCGGGTCATTTACTTTGACCCGGACATCCTGCTCTTCGCCCCGCTGGACCCCATTATCAACGCATTCGACACGGGGGCCTCGTTCGTCCTGACCCCGCATCTGCGTGAACCGGCGGAAGGTGGGAGCGATCCCGACGACATCGCGATCATGCGGGCGGGTATTTACAATCTCGGCTTCCTTGGTGCCTCCCGCCCACTGGAAAGCCTGCCCCTGATCCACTGGTGGCAGCGTCGCCTTTACCGGCATTGCATCAATGCGCAGGACAAGGGCATTTTCGTTGACCAGAAATTCATGGACCTGATCCCAGGTTTTGCGGACAACTGCAGGATCCTGCGTCATCCCGGGCTGAATCTGGCATACTGGAACCTTGGCCATACCGAGTTGGGATATGACGGGGATGACGGGAAATGGACCGCGAATGGCCTGCCGCTCATCTTCTTTCATTTCAGTGGTTTCGATATCCGCAAACCCGGTGCCCTGACGAAGCATTCGCGCAATTTCCGCGCACCGCACGAACCCGCGCTGGCGGCATTGCTCAACCATTACGCCAACCAGATGTGGGGGGCCGGTTTCGGAACGATCCCGGCCGGTACGTTTGCCTATGGCCGGTTTGCATCAGGCGCGCAGGTCCCGATGCTGGCGCGCAGGATGTTTCGTGAAACGACCCCCGACTGGCCGACCGATCCGTTCACGACATACGAAGCCTATCTTCAGCAGGCGGCGCCGGATACCAATCGGGAAAACCCGTGCACCATCATATCGAATTTCCAGGCATGGCTGCGGGAGCATTTCCCCAACCTGAGACAGCATCTCGACCTGCGTCGGGCCCATGATGCGTGGGTCATGACGGATTGGTATGTCAATCATTTCGCACGCGAACAGGGGATCGACCTGCGCCTGATCGAACCGGTCGCGCAGCGCCTTGGCAACCGTCCCCCCGCCCTGTCCCATGTGCCCGAAGAGTCATGGTCCCGTAGCGATGTAACGGTGGTGGGCTACCTCAAGACCATCAGTGGCGTCGGCATGGTGGCGCGACATGTGCTTTCGTCCCTTGTCGACAGTCCGCTTGAGGTGGATGGGTTCGATGTCGCCCTTGGTGTCGTATCGGACCGTTCCGAAGAGAGCCTTGATGCCCACCTGTCGAAGAAGATCGATGGCCGGGTCCAGATTTTCGCAAGCATCAACGCCGACCAACTGCCAATTGTCCTTGAGTCCGTAAAGCCGCAGATGAAGCCCGGCTATCGTATCGGCATGCCGGCATGGGAACTGGAAAAGTTTCCCGATGCCTGGGTCGGTTCGTTCGACGGGGTGGATGAACTCTGGGCGATGAGCAAATGGGTGCAGCGCATGCTGGCGGGACGGGTGGACAAGCCTGTTATCTACATGCCGGTTCCCCTCGCCCTTGAAGCGCCCGATACGACCGGGGTCAGGGAGAAATTCTGCCTGCCGGAAGACAGCTTCCTGTTCTATACTTCGTTTGACTTCCTGTCTTTCATCGAGCGTAAGAACCCCGAAGCCGTTGTCGCGGCCTTCAAGGAATGTCGCCGCCTGATTGGCAAGGACAGGCATGTCGCGCTTGTCATCAAGACCCTGAATGCCTCCTTTGCCAAAGGCAAGGCAGAGGCGCTGTACCAGTTGGTCGAGGAAGATCCCGACATCATCCTGCTTGATGGCGTCCTGAGCCGTCAGGAAACGCTGGAACTGATGGCGGCATGCGACTGCGTGGTCTCGCTGCATCGTTGCGAGGGGCTGGGCTTCCTGGTGGCGGAGGGCATGGCGCTGGGTAAACCCGTCATTGCAACCGACTATTCCGCCACGACCGACCTGCTGGACGAGAATACCGGATATCCCGTCAATTTCCGTTATGTCCCTGTCAAGGCTGGTGAATACCCGATGGCGGAAGGCCAGCGCTGGGCGGACCCGGATGTTGTCCATGCCACCTGGATCATGCACGAAATCGTTTCAGACCCGGAGGCCGCGGCCCGCAAGGGGGCGGCAGCCAAGAAGATGATTGACACGCATTTCAATGTCGATGTCATAAGGACGCGCCAGCTGGCACGCCTCAAGACTCTGGGGGTGACGACATATGGCCAGGAATAATGGAAATGTTGCCGCCCCTGCGCGTCAGGGGCGGGGCAGGACCCTCGACAGGGCGCGCAACGCCGCCAACACAGTAGCCGGGAATGGACAGGATAGAATGACTCTCAAGGATGATGAGATTGCCTCCCTTCAGAAGAATCTGGAGGAGGAGCGTCACAATCTGAAGTTCAAGGAGAACATGATCCAGAGCCTGCGTAAAAGTCTGCGCAAGACGCAGATGATCTGTGATCGATATGCTGAAGAACTGGAAGCGGCGAGCGTGGAGCGGCGGGAATTGCTCAAGCTGAAAAAATACGATGGATATGCGGAAGAACTTGAAACGGCGCGGGCAGAGCGTGAGGAACTGCTCAAGCTGAAAGAGAACGTGATGAAGCTGGAAAACCGTACGGATGTTCCCCTGAAATTCAGGATCCTTTTCGGAAAGGCCGAGAATCCGCAGCCGATTGTTGGCACGTTCGAAAAATTGGCCGACAAGAGGCAGCTTTTCCTTGCCCGCAAGGCCGCCAGGAAAAAGAAATGGGCCAAGGCGGAAAAGTATTACGCGGATATGCTGAAAAGATATCTCAATCGTCCGCGCATCCTTGTCCAGTATGGGCATGTGCTTAAGGAACAGGGCCTTCATGACGCGGCATTTGCGGCTTATGCGCAGGCGCTCAAGCTTGATCCCGGCAATGGTGAACTGCAACAGCATGTGGAACACCTGCGCCATCTGCGTTCCTGATCATGATCCGCAGGTGATGTTCCCAAAGCCTGCGGTTCCGCTACTGCCCTGAGCATTCTCGACCCAGCCCCGCTGCCCGGTCCGGGCGGCAGGGCGGGGTGAGGCGTGATGCCACGCCCCTGAAGGCCCCACGTGGCCCCCTGCTTTTCAAAAGGGCTTTCCCCATCGTATCGGACGGCACAAGCCAGTCCGGGCGCATGTCCTCATGCCACCGGGTGTTGGCCATCAGGTCCATCTTTGTCCGATACGGCATCCCGGCCGGAATCAGGCTCCTGCATCAAGGGCCAGTCTGTGGCGCCTGCATGGGACATCACGGTGGGCGGCAGTATCACCATTTCACACATGACTGTTGTGCCAGAGGCCTGATGGCGGTGCCAATGCCCGCACAGGCCAGTCAGAGACTGGCGGGCAGGGATCCCCATACAGCCTGCAGTCCGCTCCTTGTCCTGCCAGCAGCGGGCAGGGACATGTGACCGCATTGGCATGGCATATACCGGCATCACGCCAGTAACCGGGCCGGTTCATGTCCAGACCCTGCAGGATCATCAGATGGATAAGTTTTTAAGGAAAGTGGCGCACCCGAAAGGACTCGAACCTCTAACCCCCAGATTCGTAGTCTGGTGCTCTATCCAGTTGAGCTACGGGTGCGCTGTGAGGCGGCTTTTAACCCGACCTCACCGGGGCCGCAACCCCCTTTTTTCATTTTTATGCCTTGATCGGATTATTTTTTTGCCGGAGCCGCCGGACCATGCGTTTGCTCCACGCCCGCAGCCGGTCAAGGTAGATATAGATGACCGGCGTGGTGTAGAGCGTCAGTAGCTGGCTCATCGCCAGCCCCCCCACTACCGCGATGCCCAGCGGACGGCGCAGTTCGATGCCATAGCCGTCGCTGATGATCAGCGGGACCGCCCCGAACGCCGCCGCCAGTGTGGTCATGACGATGGGGCGGAAGCGTTTGACGCAGGCCTCCCGGATGGCGGCTTCGGGCAGCATGCCGCCATCGCGTTCGGCATGCAGGGCGAAATCCACCATCAGGATGGCGTTCTTCTTCACGATCCCCACCAGCAGGATCATGCCGATCATCGCGATCAGGGAGAACTCCTGCCCCGTCAGCCACAGCGCCAGCACCGCCCCCACGGCCGCCGACGGCAGGGTGGACAGGATCGTCAGCGGATGGATGTAGCTTTCATACAGGATGCCCAGCGTGACGTACATCGTCATCAGCGCCGCGATGAAGATCAGCACCTCGTTGACGAGGGCCTTCTGGAACTCGGCCGCCTGTCCCGAAAACCCGCCTTGGATGGAGGCGGGCATATGCAGCCTGACCATGGTCGTGCGGATCTCATCACTCGCATCGCTCAGCGCCTTGCCGGGGGCGAGGTTGAAGGAAATCGCGGCGGAGACGAACCCGTCGCGGTGGGACACCGTGATCGCGGTAGGATGGCGCTCCAGCTTCGCCACAACCGAGAGCGGGACCATCGTCTCGCTGCTTGACGACACGGCCGAGCCGTTCGACGCCCCGTTACCCCCCGCGAGTTTGTTGGCGATGGAGTTGCGGAAGGACTGTTCGCTCAGTTGCGTTTCCTTGCTGGCGGTGCCGCTCGGGTCGGTGACGCGCACCGTGTTGGACACCGTCCCGCCCCCTGCCGTGCCACCCGCCGTGGACAGGCGGAAGGCCGACAGGATGTCCGGCGTGGTGCGGAACCGGTCCTCCACCTGCATGACGACATGGTAGGTCGTCAGCGGCGTGGAGATGTTGGAGGCCGAACGCTGCCCGAACGCATCATAAAGCGTGTTGCTGACCAGTTGCGGTGTAATCAGGTAACGCGCGGCGGCGTCACGCACGATGTTGGCATGCACGGCCGCGCCATTGTTCATGACATCGGTGGTCACGTCCTTGAGCACCGGGTCATCGCGCAGTGTCGCCGTCAGGCGTGGCACCCAGGTGTAGATGTCATCGGCATTGTCGCTGGTCAGGATATAGCGGTAGGCCCCTTCCTTCTGCCGGCCGCCGCCGCCGCTGATGTCGCCTGCGGAAAACATCGACAGGTCCAGCCCCGTCACGTTGCGGATGCGGTCGTGGATGCGCGCGATCATCTGGTCCGGGCCATCGCGGCGTTCAGTCAGGTCGATCATCTGCGCGAAGGCCTGCCCCTCGACATTGGAATCGCCGGAGAAGGCAAGGACATCCTGCGTGTCCTGGTCCGCCATCATGGCCTGGCTGATCTGGCGGATCTTGTCGGTCAGGACCGGAAAAGACGTGGTCTGGTCGGTGCGGAAAAAGCTCATGATCAGGGCGACGTCTTCCTTGGGCAGGATGCCCTTGGGCATGATGACCAGCACGCCGATCATGAGGAAGAAACTCGCCGGAAGCGTCAGCGCCGTCAGCACATGATGGCGCAGCGCCCATTCGAGCGAGCGCTCATACACCCGCAGCACCATGGAAAACAGGTGTTCAAATCCGTCCGAACAGGCCCGTATCCCACGCTGCCACAGGGGCGCGGTTGGCGGCAGGGGAGTATCGTGGCTGACCTCCAGCATCAGGCTGCACATCATCGGCGTCAGGCTGAGCGAGAGGAACAGCGAGACGACGACCGTGATCGCCAGTGTCATGGAAAACTCGAAAAACACCTTACCCGCCGTGCCGTTCATCAGCAGCAGCGGCAGGAACACCGCAACCAGCGAGATGGTGATCGACAGCACGGTGAAGGCGATTTCGCGCGATCCCAGCAGGGTGGCCTCCATGCGGCCCATCCCGGCCTCCATGTGGCGCGCGATGTTCTCCAGCACGACGATCGCGTCATCCACCACAAACCCGGTCGCAATCGTCAGCGCCATCAGCGACAGGATATCGAGCGAGAAGCCGAACAGGTACATCACCGCCAGCGTCCCCGCGAGCGAGATGGGCACCGTGATCGCCGGGATGAGGGTGGAGCGCGGCGAGCGCAGGAAGAACAGAACCACCAGCACCACAAGGGCCACGGAAATGACCAGCGTCCATTGCGTATCGGCCAGCGAGGCGCGGATCGTCACCGAACGGTCCATTGCGGGCGTCAGCGTGATGCCCTGCGGCAGGGCCGCGCGCAGTGTGGGAACGCGTTCCTTGATCTGGTCGATCACCCGGATGACGTTGGCCCCGGCCTTGGGCCGCACGATGGCCATGACGGCGGGATGGCCGTTGAAGAAGCCCACCTTGTGGTCGTTTTCCACCCCGTCATGCACCTTGGCCACATCCGACAGGCGCACCGGCCGCCCGCTGCGATAGCCGATGACGAGGTTGCGGTACTGCGCTGCATCGCGCGCCTGGTCATTGGTGGCCAGCGTGTAGCGCGTCGGCCCGTTCTGGATGAAGCCCTTGGGCGTGTTGGCATTGGCGGAGGCAAGGGCGGAGCGGATGTCCTCGAACCCCAGCCCGTATTTGAACAGGGGGAAGGGATTGATGTCCACGCGCACGGCGGGGGCGGAACTGCCGACGATGTCGATCCAGCCCACGCCCTGGATCTGTGACAGCAGCGGCTGCAGGCGCGTCTTGGCGATGTCATACAGGCGCGAGACCGGCTGCGTGTCCGATGTCAGCGCAAGGATGATGATCGGGTTGTCCGACGGGTTCGCCTTCCAGTATTCGGGCTGCGACCGCAGGGTGGCGGGCATGTCCGCGCGCGCGGCCCGCAGGGCGGCCTCCACGTCGTTGGCGGCCGCATCGACATTCACCCCGTCATTGAAGGTCAGCAGGATGAAGGCGGAATCCTGGTTGGAATCCGACTCGATCTGGTTGATGCCTGCAATCTGGCCCAGCCTGCGCTCCAGCGGCGTCGTGACCGAACTTGCCATCTGCTGCGGGGAGGCTCCGGGCTGTGTCGCCTCCACATAGATGATGGGGACGGAAATGTTCGGAAGGTCCCCCACCGGCAGGATGCGGTAGGCGAAGATCCCCGCCAGCAGCAGCGCCAGCGACACCAGCGTCGTGGCCACCGGGCGCAGGATGAAGACGCGGCACAGGTTCATGCAGCGTCCGTTCTGTAGCTGGAATGATCAGCGGCAGCGCCGGGCGGCAGCAGGCCTGTCCCGCGTCGCATGGGGGTGGGTTTCATATTCGCAGAATACTCTTCGCCTGATAAAACATCGAAAACCCGGCGCCCCGCCGGACCGGACCATGGACCACTGAGCAAGGATTCAAGCCAATGACCACGACGCGCGCGCCTGTGCCATCCTCCTGTCCCCCGGTGCCGCGTCGTGGGGTATGCCTTGTCATCTCCGCCCCATCGGGGGCCGGGAAATCCACCATTGCCAATGCGTTGCGTGCATCCGAACCCCAGTTGCTGCATTCCGTGTCCGTCACCACCCGCCAGCCCCGTCCGGGTGAGACGGATGGTGTCCATTATCACTTTCGCACCATGGAACGTTTCACGCAAATGGCCGAAGCGGGCGAACTTCTGGAATGGGCGACCGTTTTCGGCCGGGGCTATGGCACGCCGCGCGCGCCGGTGGAACAGGCATTGGCGGAGGGACGCGACATGGTGTTCGACATCGACTGGCAGGGGCATCGCCAGATCCGCAAGGCGCTGCCTGATGACGTGATCGGCCTGTTCGTGCTGCCCCCCTCCATCGAGGAGCTGGAGCGGCGCCTGCATGGCCGCGGCTCTGACGAGAAGGAGGAGATCGAACGCCGCATGCAGGCCGCCCGTGACGAGATTTCGCACTGGAACGAATTCGACCATGTGATCGTCAATGCCGACCTCGACACCGCCATAGCACAGGCGCGCGCGGTTCTGGTGGCGGCCCGGCTGGAACGCCACCGGCAGTATGGCCTCGCCGACCTTGTCACCAGCTTCGGGGTCTGATGTCATCATTTTGCCTGTCTGTTCCCCTCCTGCTCTGCCGCGATGTCGGATAGAATGGACCCCGTGAATACGATCAATCCCTCCCCCGACGAGTCCCGCGCCTCTGGTTCCCTGATCGGGATTTCCCAGCGCACCCCCCCCGCCAACCTGCAGGCGGAACAGGCGCTGCTGGGCGCGATCCTGACGAACAACCGCGCCTATGACCGGGTCTCGGACTTCCTGACCGGCGCCCATTTCGCCAACGAGGTGAACGGCGTCATCTACGATGCCATTTCCCGGCGGATCGAGGCCGGGCTGCTGGCCGACCCGGTGACACTCCGCGCGGAGTTCGAGAATTCCGACGTGCTGTCCGCCGTGGGTGGCACGGGCTACCTGCTGAAACTGGCCGGTGCCATGGTCGGCATCATCAACGCTGCCGATTACGGCCGCGCCATCCATGACGCATGGGTGCGCCGCCAGCTGATCGACATTGGCGAGGATGTCGTCAACACCGCGTTCGGCTCCACCACCGGCATGACCGGCGTGGACCAGATCGCGGCCGGGGAGGAAGCGCTGTTCCGCCTTGCCACCGAAAAGGGGCAGGATGGCGGCTTCCTCGCCTTCGACAAGGCGCTGGCCGAGGCGCTCGACGTGGCGGAGCAGGCCTTTACCCGCGCGGGCGACGTGGTCGGCCTGACCACCGGCCTGCGTGACCTCGACAAGAAGACGGGTGGCCTGCATCCCTCTGACCTGCTGATCCTTGCCGGGCGTCCGGCGATGGGCAAGACGGCGCTGGCGACCAAGATCGCCTTCAGCGCCGCGCGCGCCCTGATGCGTGAGGCGCAGGAAGGACCGCCGGGCACACAGCCCAAGGGATCGGTTGCGATCTTCTCGCTTGAAATGTCGGCGGAGCAGCTGGCCACCCGTATCCTGTCCGAGCAGGCCAGCGTATCGGGTGAACGCATACGTCGTGGCGAGATCGGGCAGAAGGAGTTCGACCGCTTCGTGCAGGTCAGCCGCGAACTGTCCCAACTGCCGCTGCATATCGACGACACGCCCGCCATTTCGCTTTCGGCCATGCGCACGCGCTGCCGGCGTCTGGCACGCACCAAGGGGCTGAGCCTTGTGGTGGTTGACTACCTTCAGTTGATGCGTCCGTCGGTCGGCACGCGCCCGGAAAACCGCGTGCTGGAAATCTCCATGATCACGCAGGGGCTCAAGGCGCTGGCGAAGGAACTGTCGGTGCCGGTCATCGCGCTGTCGCAGCTGTCGCGCCAGGTCGAAAGCCGCGAGGACAAGCGCCCGATGCTGTCGGACCTGCGTGAATCCGGCTCCATCGAGCAGGACGCCGATGCGGTCATGTTCGTCTATCGCGACCAGTATTACCTGCAGCAGCGCCAGCCCAAGGAAACGTCCTTCGATTCACAGGACAAGTACCAGACCGCGCTGGAGGAATGGCAGCGCAAGATGGACCTTGCCCATAACCGCGCGGAACTGATCCTTGAAAAGCAGCGTCATGGTCCCACCGGGACAGTGCATCTGTTCTTCGAAGGGGAATTCACGCGGTTCGCGGACCTCGACATGGTCCATGACGGGTGATGGGTTCAAAGAACTTTTTTAAAAAGCTTTGAAAGATGCCGCCTTTTTCGATCAGAAGGCGGCACCCGGGAACTTTTGTCAGCTTTCTTCCACCACCCGGATTACGGCCTGCCCGCGCGTGATGTCGGTGATGCGCGCGCGGACTTCCTCTTCACGTGCCTGCGGCAGGGTGATGCGCAGGTCGACCCCATCCGCGCCGAATGTCTCCTCATCAATCATGGCGTCCATCGCCAGCAGGCGGGCGCGGATCAGGGCGTGGTCGGAAAAGCCGCAATGGAAGGTCAGTCCCACCATCGGCACGATGGGCCGTGACGGCGCGGTGCGCAGACATTCCGCCGCCGTTCCGCCATAGGCACGGACCAGCCCACCCGCGCCCAGCTTGATCCCGCCGAACCAGCGCGTGACCACGACCACTGTATGGTCGAATCCCTGTCCCTCGATCACCTGCAGGATGGGCCGCCCCGCCGTGCCGCCGGGTTCGCCGTCATCGTCGCTGCGATAGGCCTGCCCGATGCGATAGGCCCAGCAGTTGTGCGTGGCGTCGGGATCGCTGACATCGGCAATGAACGCCATCGCGGCCTCGGCTGAGGAAACGGGGGCCGCCTGTGCCAGAAACAGGCTCTTGCGGACTTCGCGTTCCAGCATGACCTGCTGCGTCAGGATCAGGGGCGTCTCGCTCACGCCGGGGTCACTCCCCCTCCGTGGCGAACAGGCTGACCAGATCGCCAAGGTGGCCGATCTCATGCAACTGCATGCCCTCGGGCGCGCTGGGACGGCGGTTGCCACGCGCGATGCGACGCGGCAGGTAGGCGCTTTCGAACCCCAGCTTGTGCGCCTCCTTCAGGCGCGTATCGGCCAGCGAGACCTGACGCACTTCCCCCGACAGGCCGACTTCGCCGAAATAGACAGCACCCGCATGCGTTGGCTGTCCCGTCGCGGCGGAAACCAGTGCCGCCGCTACCGCAAGGTCGGCGGCGGGTTCCATCACCCGCAGTCCGCCTGCGATGTTCAGGTGCACATCCATCGCGTTCAGCTTCATCCCGCAGCGCGATTCCAGCACCGCAAGCAGCATGTTCAGCCGCGCCGTCTCCCACCCCACCACGGCGCGACGCGGTGCACCATCGCCTGCCTTGGGCGACAGCAGGGCCTGCACCTCCAGCAGGACGGGGCGCGTGCCCTCCATCCCGGCGAAGACCGCAGACCCCGCGATATGCCCGCGCCGTTCGGCAAGGAACAGGGCGGACGGGTTGGGCACCTCCACCAGTCCCTGATCGGTCATGGCAAAGACGCCGATTTCGTCCGTTGCGCCAAAGCGGTTCTTCGCCGCGCGCAGGATGCGGAACTGGTGCCCGCGATCACCCTCGAAATACATCACCGCATCGACCATGTGTTCCAGCACGCGCGGACCCGCCAGCGCGCCTTCCTTGGTCACATGGCCGACCAGCATCAGGCAGAAGCCGCGCTGCTTGGCCAGACGGATCAGTTCGAACGCGGAGGAACGGACCTGGCTTACGGTGCCCGGCGCGCTTTCGACCGTTTCCATCCACATCGTCTGGATGGAATCGATGACCACCAGCGCCACGTCGCGCTCGCCCTCCAGCGTTGCCGTGATGTCCGCGACATTGATCGCCGCCGCCAGTTCCAGCCCCGGCGTGTCCAGCCCCAGGCGGCGGGCACGCAGGCGGATCTGGTCCACCGCCTCTTCGCCGGAGATATACATCACCCTGCGCCCCATCCCTGCCAGCGCGCAGGCCCCCTGCAGCAGCAGGGTCGATTTGCCGATGCCCGGATCACCGCCCACCAGCACGACGGAGGCCGGGACCATGCCGCCGCCCAGCACGCGGTCGAGTTCGCTGATCCGTGTCTCGATCCGTTCGGGTGGCGGCGTGTCACCGTCCAGCCCGACCAGTTCGATGCGCTTGCCCCGGCTGCGGCGGGGGGCGACGGCACCGCCCGCCGTGGGTTCAACCGTTTCCTCCACGATGCTGTTCCATGCACCGCATGCGTCACACCGGCCCGACCATTTCGGGAAGACCGCGCCACAGGACTGGCAGACGAAGCGGTTGGCGGGACGGCGGGCCATCTTGGTTCCTCAGCTTGTGAAAAGGCGGCAGATCTGTCGTTCAGGGATTGTCTGAAAAGATCAGGCCGACAATATCCTGAAATCATAAAAGTTTTTGGTGAAGCTTTTTGCAAAAAGCTTCAAAGACGTCGCCTTTTTCGATCAAAAGGCAACACCCAAAAACTTTTGTCGTTTTCCAGACAGTCTCTCAGACGCGGACATCCACCTTGATCGGTCCCTCGCGGCGGCCGTGGGTGAACTGGTCGACAATCGGGTTGCCACTGTCAAGCAGCGATGTCGCCGGTCCCTGCCAGATCAGCTTTCCCTCATACAGCATCGCCGCCTGGTCGCCGATCCGCTGGGCGGAGGCCATGTCATGGGTGATCGCAATCGCGGTCGATCCCAGTTTGCGCACGCAATCGACGATCAGCCCGTCAATCACCGCCCCCATGATGGGATCAAGGCCGGTGGTCGGCTCGTCAAAGAACAGGATTTCCGGCCGTGCCGCGATCGCGCGCGCAAGGCCCACGCGCTTTTGCATGCCGCCCGACAGTTCGGCAGGGGACAGAGCGCCCACAGCCGGGTCCATCCCCACCTGTTCAAGCAGTTCGCCCGCGCGTTTCTTTGCATCCGCACGGCTGATCTTATGTTTGTGCTGCCGTCCCGCCGCCATCAGGCCAAACGACACATTTTCCCATACCGTCAGGCTGTCGAACAGGGCAGCGTTCTGGAACAGCATGCCGATCTTTTCCATATACGGCTCACGATGGCGCGGCGACAGGGCGGTGACATCCACGCCGTCGATCTCGATCGTGCCCGCATCCGGCGTCACCAGCCCGAGGATGCAGCGCAGCAGCACCGACTTGCCCGTGCCCGACCCGCCGATGATGACGAAGGACGTGCCCTCCATCACATCGAGGTCCACCCCGTTGAGTACCACCTTCGGGCCGAAGGACTTGCACAGGCCGCGGATGCGGATTTTCGGTGTCGGTCCGGTCATTGTGAGAAGAACACATCCGTCAGCAGGTAATCGAAGGTCAGCAGCAGGATCGACGCTGCGACAACCGCCGCCGTCGTGGCGGCGCCCACGCCCTCGGCCCCGCCTCGGCTGTGATAGCCATGGTAGCAGCCCATCAGTGCGATCAGGAAACCGAAGATCGCCGCCTTCGCCAGACCCACCGTGACATCCATCATCTTGAATGACGAAATGGTGGCGGAAATATAGGCCTGCGGCACGAAGTTGAGCTTCATGACACAGACGATGAAGCCCCCCATGACGCCAAGGATATCGGCGATGATGACCAGGAACGGCAGCGCCAGCGTCCCGGCCAGCAGACGCGGCGTGACAAGGTATTTGATCGGGTTGGTCGAAAGCGTGCTGAGCGCGTCGATCTGGTTGGTCACCCGCATCGTGCCGATTTCCGCCGACATCGCGGCCCCCACGCGCCCCGCCACCATCAGGCCCGCCAGCACCGGCCCGAGTTCACGCGTCACCGCAAGGATGACGATGCCCGCGATCGCGCTCTGCGCATGGTACTGCGCGAACCCGGTATAGGATTGCAGCGCGATGACCCCCCCCGAAAACAGCGCCGTCAGCGCCACGACGGGGAGGGAGAAATACCCGATCTCCACCAGCGAACCCCAGAACGTCCGCCAGTAGAAGGGCGGCCGCACAAGGTGTGAGACCGCCAGCAGTCCGAACAGCGTCACCTGCCCTGCCATGCGGACCATGTCGAGCAGCGTGCGGCCGATGCCTGCGATGAAATCGAGGATCTTATCCATGCGCGCGCTCCGGATGGGGCAGCGGCACGGAGCGGGAGAGGAAAGCGGACATCTTCCTGCCGTAGCGCGGGATGGTCATGGCGTCAAAGCCAAACCGCGTGAAGCCGCATGGCCCGGCGGGAGCGGACCAAAAAGAGGCGGCGTCGCGAGACGCCGCCAGAGTTTAGGGAGGAAACGTCCATGAAGCACACACGTCATGCGGCTTCGCCCCAAAGGATGGAAAAAGCGACCGACCGGTGTCAAGCGGAAGTGCCAGAAAGGGACGCATGTGATACTTTTTTGTCACATATGTGCCGCCACACATTGCACGCCGTCATGGCCACCACGCCCACCATGATTGTCACCGCCAGCGGTACCGGCGTGTGGAACGTCACATGCCCCAGTATGAAGCCGCTCAGCGCCGCGAGCGAGAACTGGATCGTGCCCATCAGCGCCGAGGCGCTGCCCGCCTGATGGCCATGGTGGGTAAAGGCCAGCACCATCGCATTGGGACCGATGAAGCCCAGCGTGCCGGTAATCCCCATGATCAGCAGGCAGATCACCGCCGGATGCTGCGGCCCGGCAAAGCCCGACAGTGACAGCGCAAGGCACAGCGCACTGGTGCACAGGCACACCACGATGCCGATGTTGAGCAGCCGCGTCAGGGAATGGTGATGCACCAGCCACCCGTTGACCTGCGCCCCGGCGATGAAGAACGCCGCGTTGATGCCGAAGAACATCCCGAACTGCAGCGGCGTGAAGTGCAGCAGCTTTTCAAACAGGATGGGCGAGGCCGTAAGGTAGGCGAACATCACGAACGACGAAAAGCTGGTGATGAGCGCGCTGGACATGAAGACCGGCTCACGCACCAGCCCCATGTAGCGCGAGGCGATGCCCGATGCCGACAGCGGGATGCGCCGTGCACGCGGCATGGTGTCGGGCATCGCGGCCGCCACCGCCACCAGCGCCAGCGCGGAATAGAGGACCGCGATCCAGAAAATCCACCGCCAGTGCCCGACCGACAGCACAAGGCTGCCCAACGAGGGGGCAAGGATGGGCATCAGGCCGAACACCAGCGTCAGTTGCGACATGATCTTCGCCCCCTGCCGTCCTGTCGCGACATCACGCACGATGGCGCGCGGCACGACAGAACAGGAGGACCCGCCAAGCGCCGCAATGAAACGGCACAGGCAGAACAGGTCCAGCGTCGTGGCGCAGGCACACCCGATGGAGGCCAGCGTGAATACCGCCAGCCCCCCGATCAGGGGAATCCGCCGTCCCAGCCGGTCCGATAGCGGCCCCATGCTGAACTGTCCCACCGCAAGCCCCGCGAACCATGCGGCCAGCGTGATCTGGCTGGCCCCGTTGCGCCCCCCGGCCAGTTCCTGGTCCAGCACGGGAAAGGCCGGCAGGTACATGTCGGTCGACAGTGGACCGATCGCGGTCAGCAGGCCCAGAAGCCCGATCATCCACATCGGCATGAGGGGCGGCAGGGCAGGGGACGCGGGACGGGCGGACGTGGTGGGGGCGGCACTGGACATGGGAACGTGGCTCTGGGCAGGGCGGGCGGCACGGGAAATGTGACGGTCGGCGCGACGGGGAATTTCGGGGTTTTCATATCCGTGGTTTCGGGGGTGTTTGTCCATGTTTTCATGCACGTCATGTCCCCCTGCGCGACATGACGGAGGGGCGCTGCATGCATGTCCGCCATGGCCCCATCCGCTGCTTGGATTACCGGGGCGAAGCCGCTATGTCAGGCACACTTGGATTTTCTGCACACTGAAAGAGAGCGCACATGACCGAGACCGTTCCCGATCGCCTGTCCGCCAATCCCTCCAGCCCGTTTTACAACGAAGCCCTGCTTGAACGCGGCATCGGCGTCCGCTTCAAGGGTGTCGAGAAGAACAATGTCGAAGAATACTGCATCAGCGAAGGCTGGGTCCGTCTTGCCGTCGGCAAGAGCATGGATCGCCATGGCAACCCGATGACCATGCTGGTGCGTGGCCCGGTCGAGGTCTGGATCAAGGACTGAATTCCCTCCCGCGAAGGCAGTTTCGCGCGGGTGATATCCGGGCGCTGCCCGGACCCGGCAGGGATCACGATCCCTGCACCCTGATTCGTTTAAAAGTAACGGTTTCCAAAGGTCCGCGACCTTTGGCGGGGTTTCAGGGGCGGCGCCCCTGAGGCTGCGGCCCCCGCAAAGGCAGTTCCGCGCGGGTGATATCCGGGCTCTGCCCGGACCCGGCAGGGATCGCGATCCCTGCACCCTGATTCGTTTAAAAGTAACGGTTTCCAAAGGTCCGCGACCTTTGGTGGGGTTTCAGGGGCAACGCCCCTGAGGCTGTGGCCCCCGCGAAGGTAGTTGCGCGGGGCGCCATCCGGGCGCTGCCCGGACCCGGCAGGGAGCATGCTCCCTGCACCCTGATTCGTTTAAAAGTAATGGTTTCCAAAGGTCCACGACCTTTGGTGGGGTTTCAGGGGCAACGCCCCTGAGGCTTATTCCTCGTCAATCGCCCGCTTGGGCAGCAGCGCCGGCACGAAGACCAGTGTCGCGACCAGCGTGCAGGCCAGCGACAGCAGCAGCAGGCGACCCATGCTGGCCGTGCCCGGATGGTGCGACGCCGCCAGCGAACCGAACGCCGTGCCGGTCGTCAGGGCGGAGAACAGGACCGCGCGCGCCGTGGGACTCGACAGCGGCATCTTCACGCCCGCGCGCCAGTTCATGACGAAGTAGATGTTGAACGACACGCCCACGCCCAGCAGCAGGGGAAGGGCGATGATGTTGGCGAAGTTCAACTGTTCCGGCACGAACACGATCAGGATGACCGTCATCAGCGCCGACAGCAGCAGCGGTGCCAGCACCAGCGCCGAATCCAGCAGCCGGCGCAGGGCGACCGACAGGATGATGCCGATCATCACGATCGCCGCACACGCGGCCATGACGAAGGCATGGACCATGGTCGCCGCACTTTCGACGATGTCGATGGCGCTGCCCGCCGCCGTGGGGGCGACCTTCTTGATCTCACCCACATAGCGGTGCAGCGCGGTGTTGCCGGTCATCTGCTTGGTGGGATGCACTTCCACCAGCGCACGGCCGTCAGGCAGCAGGTAATCGTTGGCAAGGATCGGCGGCACGTCGGAAATCGACACCGGCTTGGCCTGCAGCATGGTGCGCAGCATGTCCAGCTGCATCGGCAGGAAATGGACCAGTGCCTCGTTGGTGGCAAGGATCGTCTGGTCATCCGCATGTGACAGGCGCGCCAGCGTGGACTGGATCTGGCGCAGCGGGTCGTTGGCCGCCAGCCTGTCCAGCACGCTGCCAAGGTCGGCCGCCGTTTTCGCGGCGGCTTCACGCAGGGCGTTGGCGTCCGGCGCGGGCTTGGGGTTGGGGACGATCAGGGTCGGCAGCATGATGTTCGCCGCGTCCTGGATCATCGGCAGCTTGGTGTTCTGGTCGGACGGCACCAGCGATCCCAGCCACAGCGCATCATGCACCAGCGGCAGTTGCGACAGCTTGTCCGACATTGTGTGCGCCTGATCGAGGTTGGGCATCAGCACATCGACGGAGTAGGGCGAATATTGCGGCTCCGACATCAGCATGCCCAGCGTGACCATGCCCTCGGACTTGGGGTTCTTGGTATGCAGCGGGTCGGCATCGAACGTCAGCGTCGGGATCAGGCCCGCGCCCAGCAGGGCAAGGCAGGCGAACACGGCGAGGATCGGCTTGCGATGGTGGCGGATGCTGACATCGATGGGCTTGGCAAAGGCGAAGCCGACCGCGCCATGGCCCGCCGTGGGGCGGAAGATCCGCAACAGTGCCGGCAGCAGCGTCAGCGTGCAGACAAAGGCGAAGATCATGCCAAAGCCCGCGATCAGGCCCAACTGCGCCACGCCGACAAAGGCGGTGGGCGTAAAGGCAAGGAACCCGGCGGAGGTCGCGGTTGCGGCAACAAGGATCTGGTGCCCGGTCTCATTGCCCGTGCGCTCCAGCGCATCATGCAGAGAGGGCACGACCCCGTCGGGCAGGGACTGCGCACGGAAACGCACGCAGAACTGGATGGCGAAATCCACCGCGATGCCGACGAACAGGATGGCGAACGCCACGGAAATCAGGTTCAGCTTCCCCACCGCCAGCGCGGCGAAGCCGGTGGTCAGCAGCAGGCCGGAGACCAGCGTGATGATGATCGGCGCGATCAGCCGCCACGTATGCACCGCCAGCACCAGCCACAGCGTCACCAGCACCAGCGAGCCGAGCAGGCCGGCCACCATGCCTTCGGCCACGGTCGCGAATTCCTCGTCCGCGATCTGGATGTCGCCGGTGATGTGGATGTGCGCCCGCCCGGATTTCACGAACGGCAGGTCGCGCGCGGCGTCGCGCATGGCGTCGGCGGCGGCCCCGCCGGGCTGGAACGAGTCGTAGTCAAGCTTGGGCTGCGTCACGACGAACTGGTACTTGCCGCCGAGGTCGGCAAGGTCACCGGCCAGCAGCCGCTCCCACGACATCGTCTCCGGATGGCCCTGCGCCGCATGATCCAGCGTGGTGGCAAAGCCCGACAGCGCGGACTGGAACCCCTTGAGGTCGCCTTCGCCATGTTCGATGCCCAGCGCGATCATCGACAGTGCGCCGAACAGGCCACGCCCCGACGGGTCGGCCGCAAGCTGCCCCAGGAAGGGCTGGGCTGTGATGGTGGTGTCCAGCACGCGCTCCAGCGCCTTGGGGTCAAGGAACATCAGCCCGTTGCGCACGAGATAGGGGTCGGTCTGCGGCGTGGTGACGTAATTGAAATGCGTGTGGTCGTTCTTCAGCCGCGCGGCAAGGTCGATCGCCGTCTGCTGCGCTTCCTCCGGCAGGGCCGCGTCGATCACCGCGACCAGCTGGTCCTGTTTCTGCGGGAACAGGCGTCCCATCTCGTCCGAGCGTTGCTTCCACGGCAGGTCGGAGGAGAACATCGTCCCCGTATCCGTGGTGACGCCCAGCCGCGTATAGCTTGCATAGACTGCCCCCCCGACCAGAACGGCAAAGGCCAGGACCACCGCAATGGCCCGGTTGGAACAGAACGCGACAAGACGCCCAAGGGGTACCGACAGCATGACGAGTTATTCAGCCCTTCAGAAACCGTTGCCGATGCGTATTTCGTCCTGGCACCGGGTGGAAGAGCCTCGGTTTGGCCCATGAAGCACATGTGATGCAAGGCGGTTCTTTGTTACCATGGTCCCGATCCATGTCAGCAACATGGCGCAGGCGCGCGCGAAGGCGTGGCATCGCTCCGGGCCATGCCAGTGCGGACGCATGGCGCGGCGGTCATGACTGTTCCGGAATCTCCGTGCCGTGGGCGGGGTTTTTCGCCCCTGCCGGCACGATCCAGTGCAGCTCCATCCACTGCCATCCCACCAGCGACGGCAGGCCCCATGCGATCTCACGCAATCGTTTGATCAGTGACAGGGCGATGGCGACCTGCGGCGACACCCCGAACAGGCCGGCAATGATGATGTAGCCCCCTTCGGACACGCCAAGTGCTCCGGGCACGGCGAAGCCCGCGGATTTTGCCGCCTGCCCCACGCTTTCGATCACAAGGCACTGCCCCAGCGACAGCGGGTGGCCCACGCCGTGCATGATGATGCTGACCTCGAACGTGCCGAGCGACCATCCCAGCAGTTGCAGCGCGCCCGCGCGGATCGAGCTTGAGCGTGTCTTGTACAGCGTGATGATTTCATGGTGCAGGCCGCGGATGTCCTCCATCCCGCCCCAGCCGAGATGGTCCGCGATGCGCATCAGCAGCCCTTCGATCAGGGACACCGCGCCAAGATACTGGCTGCCGAAGAACACCGCGCCCAGCAGCAGGGCGGCGCCCGCGCTTTCCATCAGTTCGTCCGTCACGGCGGAGCGGTTGACGAGGCAGAACAGCACCCCGAGCCCGATGAGCGTGAACGTCACCTGGCTGAGCAGTTCGATCGTCAGGTCGCAGATGGTCGATGCCGCCGCCCGGCGCAGGCCCACCCCATGGCGGCGTGACAGCAGGCGCGCGGTGATGACCTCGCCGCCGACCTGCGCCACCGGAAGGAGGTTGTTGATCCCTTCGCGCGCGCAGCGCAGGGCAAGGAAATCGCCCAGCGGCAGGGGACGGCGATGGCTTTCGGCCAGGATCTTCCACGCAAGGGCGGAGGCGCAGACCTGTGTGGCATGGAAGATGATGACAACGGCAATGCTCCACCCCCCCGTGGCGATCAGGGCAAGGATGTCATGCAGGCCGAAACGGGAGAGCATCCATACCGTCAGCCCGATCCCGAATGTTCCGGCGATGAAAGTGATCAGCCTCATCCGCCGTCCTCTTGTCGCGCGCCGTTGTCCGTGTCGCGCGCGGGGCCTCCGCGCGCGGGTGCGCTACAACCTTAACAGCCTCTTATTTTCTGTATCAATGCAAGACTTTCGACACAGGCGGCCACGGCCTCGCGTCCCTTGTTGTGGATGTCGTCGCGCGAACGCTCGACCGCCTGTTTCTCGGTATAGGTCGTCACCACCCCGAACGCGATGGGCACCTCCGTCGAAAGCGACGCCTGCATCAGGCCGGTTGCGGTGCCAAGGCTGATATACTCGAAATGCGCGGTCTCGCCCTTGATGACGCAGCCAAGGCAGACCACCCCGTCGTAACGCCCGGTTTTCGCCAGCGTCTGCGCCAGCAGCGGCAGTTCGAAGGCGCCGGGGGCATACATGACATCATCGTCGCGCATGGCGATGTCATGTTCACGCAGCCACGCCAGCGCGCCGTCACGCAGGCCGTGCGTCACGTCTTCATTGAACCTGCTGACCACGATGGCCAGGCGCGGCGCGCGGGCAAAGGTCAGGTCCACGGTGGTGGAGGGGATGTTTGTACTCATCGACTGTTTCCTGAAGGGGGTCTCAGTCCGCGACCGGGGCGGTCGCGGGCAGGCAGAGCTTGTGGCCCATGCGGGTGCGCTTGGCATCCAGATAGGCGCGGTTGAACGGGTTGGGCGCGATGTCGAGCGCCACGCGCTTGCGCACGGTGAAGCCGCGCTGCGTCAGGGCGCTGACCTTGTCGGGATTGTTGGTCATCAGGTCCAGCGTCCCGATTCCCAGCGCGCGCAGGATGTCGGCGGCGACGTTCCAGTCCCGCGCATCGGTGTCGAAGCCGAGGCGGTGATTGGCGTCCACGGTGTCGAGTCCCATGTCCTGCAGCGCATAGGCGCGGATCTTGTTCGCAAGCCCGATGCCGCGTCCCTCATGCCCCTGCAGATAGACCAGCACGCCGGATTCCGCACGGTCGATCCGTTCCAGCGCCGCCTGAAGCTGCGCGCCGCAGTCGCAGCGCAGCGATCCCAGCGCATCGCCCGTGACGCATTCGGAATGCAGCCTTACCAGCGGCACGGTCCCCTTTGCGTCGGGCTGGCCCTTGACCATCGCGACATGTTCCGTCCCGTCGGGCGCGCGGAAGGCGTGGATGATCATGTCCTCCCCGCCAAAGCGACTCGGCAGTCTCGCCTGCGCCACCTGTTCGACACGGGGGAAGGGGGAGGCCGTCTCGCCCGGTGCGGCGCTTGCCTCGGCCCGGGCGCGCAGCCACGCCGCAAGTTCGGCGATGGAAAGGATCGGCAGCCCGTGCTTTTCGGCGAAGGGGCGCAGGTCGTCCATGCGCGACATGGTGCCGTCGTCGTTCGTGATCTCGCAGATCACGGCGGCGGGGATCAGGCCGGCAAGGCGGGCGAGGTCGATCGAGGCCTCGGTATGGCCATCGCGTTCCAGCGTCCCGCCCGGCTTCGCACGCAGCGGGAAGATATGCCCCGGCGAGACGAGGTCCGATGGCTGCGCATCCGGGGCCACGGCGGCAAGGATGGTGCGCGCGCGGTCGGCGGCGGAAATGCCGGTGGTCACGCCCTCGCGCGCCTCGATGGAGACGGTGAAGGCCGTGCCGCGTGGGCAGGTGTTGACCTGCGTCATCATCGGCAGGCCAAGCTGCGTCACGATGGCCGGGGCCAGCGGCATGCACACCAGGCCACGGGCATGGGTGATCATGAAATTGATCGCCTCCGGCGTGACAAGCTCGGCCGCCATCACCAGGTCGCCCTCGTTCTCGCGGTCCTCGTCATCGACAAGGATGACCATCCCGCCACGCCGGATCGTCGCGACCGCTTCTTCCAGCCGGGGGGGCATCAACGGTACTGGCATAATGACTCCACGTATTTTGCGATGACATCCACCTCCACGTTCACCTCCGCGCCGGGCGTCAGCGTGCCCAGCGTGGTGTGCTCCCACGTGTGGGGGATGATCATGAGTTCGATGCGGAATTCGTCAGGCGCGGCATCCTCGCCCGGGGCGCCGACGGCGTTGAGCGTCAGGCTGATGCCGTCAAGGGTGATCGACCCCTTGTCCACGAGGTAGCGGCGCAGGCGGGCAGGCACGGCAAAGGCGATGTGGCGGGCGTCCCCGTCCGGCGTGACCGACAGCAGGCGCGCGGTGGCGTCCACATGCCCCTGCACGATATGGCCCGACAGGCGGGTCGCAGGCGTGACCGCGCGTTCAAGGTTGACGCGCCGCCCCGCAGCCAGATGCCGCAGCGAGGTACAGTCCAGCGTTTCGGGGCTGATGAAGAACGTGGCGTTGCCCGCCGCGTCGAACGTCGTCACCGTCAGGCACACGCCATTGACCGCGATGCTTTCGCCCAGCGACAGGTCCCCAATGCCGGTCGCCACCGCGACCTCCAGGTCGCGTTCGCCGCGCTGCGTCGTGGTGACGGTTCCCAGATGTTCTATGATCCCTGAAAACATGTCGCTCCTTTCGGGATATCCAGTTCGGGAAACAGGCACAGCGGCGTGTCATTGCCGTCGCGGAGGGTGACGCCCATCGTCTCCGTCCCGTCGGGGCGCACCCCGATCGTCAGCCAGTCATCCCAGATTCCGTGCGTGCGCAGCGCCGACAGCAGGGTCGGCCCCGCCTCCACCAGCGCCCACATCGCCCCCGCCTGTCCCAGCAGGTCCGGCAGGTGCGTGATGTCGGTGCAGGTCCGCACGTCGAACCCGCGTGCCTTGGCCTGCGCGACATAGGCCGCGTCCACCTGCCCGCGCGTGGTGCATGCCACCAGCAGGCGCGGCCCGCGCCCCGGATGGTCGCTCACCCGCCGCACGTCGAGGCCGGGGCGATCCGCGGTAATGGTGCCGGTGGCGGTGACCACGGCATCGGTCGCGCGGCGCAGGCGGTGGGCGAGGTCGAGGGCGGCGGCAGAGGTAAAGGTCGTGCGCCCGGCAGGCGGGATCATCGATCCCTCGATGTCGAGCGCCTGCTTGACCGTGATCCATGCCCGTCCCGTGCGGGTCAGGCGGGCGAAGGGGGCGATCAGGCCCCGGCACTGCCGCGCCAGTCCTGCGGCCTCGGGACCGGTCACATCGGACAGGAACCGCACGTCACACCCATGGTCACGCAGGTAATCCGCGCCGCCGCCCGCAACATTGGGGTTCGGGTCCGCCGCCCCGATCCACACGGTGCGGATGGGGGTGCCCATGATGGCCTGCGAACACGGCCCGGTGCGGCCGGTATGGTTGCAGGGTTCCAGTGTGACGACGATGGTGTGGGCGCGTTCGATCAGGCCGAGTTCGCGGCACAGCGTGATGGCCCGGGCCTCCGCATGCGGGGTGCCCGCACGATGGTGCGCGCCGGTGCACAGGATGGCGCCATTGGCGTCAAGGATGGCGCAGCCCACGGGCGGGTTGGGGGCCGTCGCACCGACATGGCGCACGGCCTCCGCCACCGCCGCGCGGAAGGCGTGTCCGATATGGGGGGGAAGTTCCTGCGCCCTTGTCCCCGTGCGTGCATGTCCGGCCGACATGTCCACGACGCTACTCTCCATCCACTACGCGGACGGACCCGGGGCGTACGACGCCTGCATGCCGCCCCCATGGCCAGGGACGGACATCCTGACATGCGTTCTCTATCATCCGGACTGTAACCGTCGGTCCCGGGGTCTCACCGGGTCTGCTGTCCCTGTCGGCCGATGCCGTCAGGCGCTCGCGGACTGATGGCGGGAGCGTTGGCCCCGTCAAACACCGCCGGTGGGGAATTGCGCCTCGCCCCGAGAACGTCTGCGGACCGGCTCCCATGAGCCAGCCCATCAACTGTTTCATAGTTTGGGAAGAATGACAGGCAATTGCAAGCCCCGTTCCCGATCACATTCGCCGAGAGGAGGGAAAGGTTCAGGGCTCTGCCCTGAAACCCGCCAAAGGGCATTGCCCTTTGGAAACCAGGACCTGTTCCGCGGATATTGCCACAGGGGCAAGGATTTTTTCGAAATAAAGGTTTTTGGTGAAGCTTTTTTCAGGGTCTGTTGGGAATTATGGTTTTTAAAAGCGTGTGATTGTGATTCAAGGTCTGCATGGATCGCTTCGTACTGACAGACGCCCAATGGGCGAAAATGGAACCGCT
>NZ_POTC01000037.1 GCF_002906255.1 Novacetimonas maltaceti
TAACGATCTGCCTTGTGCCCACTGCGCTCCAACCGGTTCAGTGTAGATTTGCCAGCCAATGCTGCGCAGTTTGCCCGGCCTCCTGACAGACGGCCCGAGGTCAGACCAAAGATCAGGTCATGCCGCATGGCATCGTGATCATTGAGATCTTCATAGCCCAGTGCCAGGCCCATGATCCGCTGACGGACAAGGTCTTCAACCCGGTATTCCACAAAGCCGGGATGCCGCTTATCGCGAAAACAGGCAGCAAAGCGGCGGCTGAGACCCAGAATGTCATCAGCCTGCTTCACCAGAATGACGCCCCCATCCGAACTCATGCGACCCCCGTCAAAACGGGCCACAACACGCCGTCCACAGGAGGCTGGAAACTCATACGCGCCTGCGCTACACTCTGTCTGCATCGGGTTTTCTTATAGCTTACGAAAATTTCTTTTGTGCAAAACAGACTTTTTCATAATCTAACCCGATGTACAACCCTTCTGTGAGATTTCCGCGTCGATCACGCTGCGCCCGTCGCCTTCATGCGTGTCCATCACCAGCAGCAGTCGCGCCGCCCCATGCCGGGCCAGCAGCATGTGGTGCAGGTGCGTGCCCGACATGCCCAGCAGCCGTGACGGCGGGATGCAGCCGACCGATCGCAGGCCGGGGAAGCGTTCGCTGGAAAATATCTCGATCGCGCGGGTGCAGTCCTCGGGTTCGCCTGCCAGCAGGACCGGGATGCGCCACAGGCCCATGGCGTGCAGCACCCGCTTCGTGACCTGGCGCAGCGTGATGTCGACAGCGGGAAACAGCACGAACGGGAACAGCGCGGACATTACCTGCATGTCGGGCCATGACAGCATGACGACGGCCATCCCCGCCATGGCGGACGCGGCAATGATCTGCGCCACCTCGTTCCAGAATGGCGGCCGGTCGGTGTAATGGCGCTGGTATGTAAAATAGCCCAGCATGACCAGCAGCAGGGCGCAGGAAAGGAAAAGCACGCTTTCCATGTAATGAATGTTCTTTGGAAAGAACATTTCCTCCATCGCCAGGCACAGCGAAAACGCGGCGCAGTCGGTGGCGATCAGGGCGGTCGCGCATGAAAAATGGATATGCCGCAACTGGATTGCGGGAGCATGGATTCCCTCCACCTCGCCAGGGAGGGCGTCACCGGGGTGAATTGTCGCCGGGGTGGAGCCGACCGTCGCGGGGGAGAGGTGCGTATCCATGACATACTCCGCATTATTACAAAACATGTAGAGCCAGAATACTTGGTGCCGCGTTTTCAGATGGTCCGGCCATTGCCGGAAGTGCGCCCGTTCACGAGGGGCTGTCTGGCCGTGACAGGGCCTATACGTGGGAGCGGGGAAGCAAGTTCCGTTCAAAAGTTAAAAATTTATTTCCAGTAATAACGCGAAAGTGACACCAATTCTGTTGTGAAAACATGCACATGAATAAAGACGCCGATTAATAATTCAGTCTCGGTAAGGGATTAACTCTGCATGCCCACGGCGCTTCACAAGAAAGAAGCAAGAACATCCAGCAGGCGGGTCGCCAGATCGAGTCCCTTTCCCACTTTTCCGTCATGAACGTTCAATAGGTATCTGGTGCGCAAAATAATGGTCTTCAGGCTGGGCCTGACTGCGGCGGCTCCCTTTTTTCTGGTGGATGGCGCATATGCCCAGGTTATCGACAACTATTTCCCCGCCATCGGCAGTGGGGCGGGCGAACTGGCGCAGGAACCCGCACAGGTACGTGCGATGGGGGCCTACGCCCCGTTGGGCAAACGCTATGGCCCCCTGCGTATCGACGCCGACGGAAGCGAATCGGAAGGTTACGCCAACAACGTCGACCGCAATGTCGGTGGCCATTCCAGTGCCGTCGTCTCCACGCAGGGGAACCTGTCCGCGGTGTCGAAATGGGGGAAGCGCGACCAGGTCCATGGCAACATCAATGTTGACGACATCCGCTATCCTTCGCGCAGCATCCAGAACCGCACGAACTGGACGGCCAATGTCGGTGGCGTGCATGATTTCGGCCATGACACGATAGGTGTTTCCTATACCCACCTTGCACTTGTGCAGATGCCCACCGACCTTGGCGCGCTGGTGGTCAACCGTCCCGTGCCGTACCAGGTCGATGACGGCAGGCTCAGCTATACCGCGACGACGCATGGGCGCTTCAGCATCATTCCGCAGGTCGATGTGCAGCGTTACCATTTCGATTACTTCACCCCCACCGCCAACCAGCCAAGCCAGGGCTATCGTGATCGCGTCCTCGTGACCGAAGGGGTGACGGCGCAATATGAACTGCGCGGCGACAGCCATGTGCTGCTGGTGATGCAGGGGACGGAAATCCGTTACCAGAACCAGCTGGAAGGCGCGCCATCGCGTGATTCCAACGGGGCATCGGTCATGGCGGGATATGATTTCGGCATGCGCGGCCCGCTGCGTTTCCGCGCCCTTGTGGGGTACCAGACGCGGCGTTACCGCGCCAGCGCGTATGGCAGCATCAATTCCCCCATGGCGGAGGCGGAGCTGAGCTGGGTGCCAACGCGCCTGACCACCGTCACGCTCAATGTCCGGCACGGGATCGAGGACAGCGCCTTTGAAAACGTGGTGGGCTATACCTTTACCGGCGCGCGGATCGGCGTGACGCACACATACCAGCGCAATATCGTTTTTTCTGCATATGGGCAGATACAGAAAGCGAACTATCCGTCCGCTCCGGGCTTTCTACAGAATACGGTCCTGTATCAGGAGCACAACAACCAGACGTTCTATGGCGTGGGCGCCGAGGTGCAGTGGCTGATCAACCGCCATATGCGCCTGTCGGCAAATTATGATTTCAGCAGTCAGAATACGGTGGGAAGCGGACAGTTCCCGATCCACACCTTTCTGGTCGGGTTTCATGTATCGCTTTAGGGGGCGCGCATCCGGGGCGTCTGGTTTTCCTGCCGGGACGGATATGATGACAGGAGCATACGACGCATGCCGACGACCTGTTCAAGACCCAGCCGTGTGGCCATCTGGCTGCCGGTCGTCATGGGCGCGATGGGGGGCCTGCTTGCAGGTTGCGCGCCCGGTTCGGATTTGAGACCGGTTCCGCCTTATGATCCCGGGCAGTACCGTCTGGGCGTGGATGATGAAATCCGCGTCATGACCTATGAACAGGATCAGTTCACATCGGATTTTCGCGTTGACAGCAGCGGAAAGGTTGCCTTTCCCGTTGCCGGCAGCCTTCAGGCCGCAGGCCTGACCACGGTCGAATTCGCGGCCGAGGTGACAAAGGCGCTGCAGGCGGCGCGGATGCTGCGCGAACCCAGCGTCTCGGTCGAGGTTTCGGCCTACCGGCTCGTTTCCGTGCTGGGGGAGGTGGCGAAGCCGGGACAGTATCCCTACCAGCCCGGCATGACGCTGCTGACGGCGGTGGCCGCGGGCGGGGGCTTCACCTACCGCGCGCTGGAAACGCGGGCCTATGTCGTAAGGCAGGAGGGGGATCATGCCGTTGTCGGCTACCTCAAGCCCCATGATTACGTAAAGCCGGGCGATGTCATAAAGATTTACGAACGTCACTTCTGACGTCCTGCCTGTGGTCATCGCAGCAGGAAGGCCCCTGCGATGAGTACGCCCCAGCATACGATGCCCAGGATGACGCCCACGACCAGGCCGCGTGCCGGGCGCAGGCGGTCGGGCGGGGCGGGGCGCGATGGCGCAGGGGGGAAGGGGGATGTGTCCGATGGTCTGTGGCGGGATTTCAGGGGCAAGGCTCAATCTCCTGCTCGGTGCCGCGTCAGGCCCTGTTTTGCGTAATGTCGGCAGGATCTTCATGCCGATATCTGAAAATATCGATAATGCCCAAGTGCCTGACCTGTAAAGCATGGGGATACATGCACGGCAAGGGGGCGTTGCGGCCAGCGAAGCGGAGGTAGTTCATGAATGTCCTTCCTGCATCACGTCACGCGGCATGCCCGCAGTCCACGGGCCTGCGTATCGCCATCGTCCATGAATGGCTGGAACATTATGCCGGGTCCGAACGGGTGCTGGAACAACTCGTGCTCATGTATCCACAGGCGGCAATTTTTGCGATCGTTGATTTCATGCCCCCCGATCAGCGTGCCTTTCTGGGGGGGCGCCCGGTGGAGACGACGTTCATACAGGGGCTTCCTTTTGCCCGGCGGTATTTCCGCTACTATCTCGGCCTGATGCCCGTCGCGGTGGAGCAGCTTGACCTGTCAGGGTTCGACCTTGTGATCTCGAGCAACCATGCCGTGGCCAAGGGCGTGATTACGGGGCCGGACCAGGTCCATGTCTGTTATGTCCATTCGCCCATGCGCTATGCCTGGGACATGCAGGCGGCCTATCTGCGCCATGGCGGGATGGAACGTGGGATGAAGGGGCTGTATGCGCGCTGGCTGCTGCACCGGTTGCGCAACTGGGACGTGCGCTCCGCCGCGGGGGTCGATGCCTTCGTGGCCAATTCGACCTATATCGCGCGCAGGATCCGCAAGGTCTATCGGCGCAAGGCCGAAGTCGTCTATCCCCCTGTCGATATCGACAGATTTCACGAAAAGCCCCATCCGCGCCGCGAGGCGTATGTCGTGATATCGCGCATGGTGCCCTACAAACGCATCGACCTTGTGGTGGAGGCATTCCGCCGCATGCCGCGCCATGTCCTGCATGTTGCGGGCGATGGCCCGGAACGCGAACGGATCGAGGCGGCGGCGAAAGGGGCTTCGAACATCATCTTCCGTGGCCGCGTCAGCGATGCCGAGGTGCTGGAGATGATGCAGGATGCGCGTGCCTTTGTCTTTGCCGCGGAGGAGGATTTCGGGATCGCGATGGTCGAGGCGCAGGCCTGCGGCACGCCGCTGATCGTCTTTGGCCGTGGCGGCGCATGCGACATCGTGCGCGACGGGGATGACCCGCATGGCCCGACAGGCGTGTTTTTCGAGGAGCAGGAGGCCGATGCCATCATGGATGCGGTCGGCCGGTTCGAGGCGATGCGCGCGCGCATCACCGCCGCAGCCTGTCGCGCCAATGCACAGCGTTTTTCGTGCGATGCCTTTCGCCAGTCCATGTTCAGGGTTGTGGAACAGGCGATGCGCGATGCCTGCCCGCGACATGCGCGCGTGGCGCGCTAGGCCGCGCCACGCAGGGGTGACGCGACAGGCAGGCAGGGGTGGCGCGCAATGACGATTGTCGGACTGATTCTGTTCCCGTTATGCCTGCTGTTGTGGATGCGTCCGCAACTGATGCTCCATATCCTGCTGCTGGCGGGGATGCTGCCGGCGGCGGCGGCGCTGGTGCTTGGCGGCCTTGGGGTGCAGCCGGCCATGGTGCCCGCCATGGCGTTCATGAGCTTCGTGATGCTGCAATGGGTGCTTGGCGTCCATTATCCGGGCGAACGGACGGTCATGACGCTGTGCTTTCCGTTCATGCTGGTGGTGGCATGGACGCTACTGGCATCGCTGATCATGCCGCGCCTGTTCATGAACCAGGTCATGGTCTGGCCGCAGAAAAGTGATTCGGTGGGGGGGAGGGTCCTGCTCGCGCCCAATTTCGGCAATATCTCGCAGGACATGTACCTGCTGATCAATGCGGTCTTCCTTGTCCTTGCGGCGCGTTTCCTGACCCGCAGCGACGTGCGGCTGGACCGTCTGTACCGGACCTTCCTGATATCGGGATGGTGCGTCGTGGGGATCTGCATGTGGCAGTTCGCGCACCGGGTGGGCGGCGTGCCGTTTCCCGATACGTTTTTCTATTCCAATCCCGGCTGGGCTGTCCTCAATACCCAGACGGCCGGGCCGGTGCCACGCATCAACGGTTCGTTTTCCGAACCGGCCGCCTGCGCCGCGTTCCTGAGCGAGATCCTGTTCTCCACCGTCTGGATTGTCCTGCAGGGCTATTCCGTGGCGCGCGCCAGGTGGCTGATCCCCGCATCGGCGCTGGCGCTGGCCTGCACGACATCGACGACCGGGTTCATTACCGTGGCGGTGGAAATCTGCCTCCTGCCCGTGGCGGCGATCGCGACGGGGGCGATGCAGTTGCTGGGAAACATCACGCGCATGATCGTGGTGGGGATCGCGCTGCTGGCCTGTGGCGTGCTGGTGGTGGTCACGGTCGCGCCGCAGGTCGTGCCCGCGGCACAGTTCGTGTTCCAGTCCACGGCGGAGAAGAAGGACAGCCAGTCCTATCAGGACCGTTCGCAGGTGGACCGTGATTCCATGTCGCTGGTCGCGGAAACCTATGGGCTGGGCGTGGGGTGGGGCAGCAACCGCGCGTCCAGCCTGCTGCCGGGCCTGTTATCGACCATCGGCGTCGTGGGGGCGGTCGGCCTGCTGGTTTTTGATACGAAGCTGCTGCGCCGGGCGATGGCGGCGCGCAGGCGTGTCCCGCCGGGGCCGGAGCGGATGGTCATCGAAGGGGTGGTTCCGGCCCTGGTGGCGCGCCTGATCGCGGCCAGCCTGTCCAGCCCGACGGTGGGTTTCCTTGATTTCTACCTGCTGATCGCCATGCTGATTGCCGCGATCGCCCGGATCGACCTGATATGCGCGGGCAGGGCGCGCGCGCAGGTTGCGCAACGCGCGCTTGCGCCGGTCTATGCGACGGCGGCGCAATGCCATGCCAGGGTGGAGACGGATACACCGCAGATTCACGCCTGAGAAGGGGGGACGCAATGCAGTTCATGACCAATGCAGGCGACCAGGCCCTGATCATCCCGATCGAAGCAGGTGTCTTCATTGTCTTCCTGGTATGCCGCTGCTGGCGCATGGCGGCGGCGTGGGCGGCCATGGTTGTCGCTGGGTCGGGGCTGATGCTGATGCTGAAGCTTTATTTCGAGGCCTGTGGCCCCGCGCGGCACCGGGTGTTGTACAGCCCCAGCGGGCATACAATGGCGGCGACGATGGTGTATGGCGGTCTGCTGTCGCTGACGCGCCTCAACCGTGCGGCCCTGCTGGTGGTGACGCTGGCGATCGCGCTGCTGATGGGATGGACGCGCGTGGCGCTGGGGTATCATACGGTGATGGAGGTCGTGGTGGGCGGTGCGCTGGGCCTTGCGGTCGTGGCGTGTTTCAGCCAGTGGACGCAGGGGTGGCAAAAGAACTTCCGCCCGGTCCTGTCCATCCTGTGTGTCGTCGCGGTCGTGGGGATATCCATGCGGGGGTGGCATCCCAATATCGAAAGCGCGATACAGTCCGCATCGCGGTTGTATTTTTCGCAGTGGGAATGTAAAAGGCCGCCTTTGCAGGAATAGAGCAAATATTGTCATAACATGACGGATGAAACATTCGGACATGCCAGGCGCAAAGCGGATGTCGCGGCATCGCGATGCGCGGGTTGCAGGTCCCTGCTTCCGACGGTCATGCCGTGATATGGGTATGGCCACTCTTTGTTGCAGAAACGTGCAGACATACAACAGGTAACAGTTCTCCGATAATGCGCCGTACCCCAAGACGACCCGACCCTGTGATGCTGTCGCTGCTGTTGCGTCACGGGTGGCTGGTGCTTGGGGGCGTGGTCGTGCTTTCGCTGCCCGGACAGGCGCAGGCGCAGTCAGGTGCCGCGCACAGGCCCCATGCCCGGCAGGCCGTAAAACCGCCGGCAGCACCCGTGCGGGCGGAAACCATCACGGTCAATGCGCAGCGCCGCGACTTTTCCTACCCCGAGGCCCAGCATGTGCCGGATGCGGATACGCGCCTGACGGCCGCGCGCCTGATCGAACGTGGGGTTGTCTCCCTGCGCGGGCTTGAACGTGTTGCCCCGAACCTGACGATCCAGAGCATCAACGGCACGGCGTCGACCAATTTCTACCTGCGTGGGGTCGGGTTCAACGATTTCACGCAGAACAACATGCCCTCCGTCCTGTCATATTTCGATGATGTGCCGTTCGCATTTTCGACCATGACGGACGGGATGATGTTCGACCTTGCCGGGGCGGAGGTCACGCCAGGACCGGTCGGCACGCGCCACGGGCAGTCGGACACGGGCGGGGAAGTGCGGTTGCGCACCAATGACCCGACCGACCAGTGGCATTACGGCGCGCGGGAGGACATAGCCTCCTATTCCCGCAGCAGGAGCGAGGCCTATGTTTCCGGCCCACTGGCGCGCGGGCTGAGTTTCCGCCTTGCGGGACAGACGCAGCAGGGCGGCGGATGGCAGAGAGATCCGCTCAATGGCTCCCACCTTGGCGATGCCGACCTGTGGGCCCTGCGCGGCAAGCTGAAATGGACGCCCGACAGCCATACGACGCTGATGGTATCTGGACATTTCACGCAGGATGACAGCGAGGTCGTCAATCCCATCCCGGTCCACCGCCTTGTGGGTACCGCACCCCTGCCCGTTGAATCGTGGCAGCAGACACAATGGTCCATGCGTCCCGAATTCGCCCGCCTGATCGGCCGCAGGCCGGGCCTCAAGCCCAGCGAGCATAACCAGTTCTGGGGGGCGGATGTCCATTTCTCCCACGATTTCGGCCCGGTGACGTTTTCATCCATCAGCGCGTTCGAGACGGAGCGGCAGGGCGAATATACCGATCAGGATGGCACGGCACTCGCACAGGCCGATACCTATCGCACCATCGACGCGAACACCTTTACGCAGGAGGTGCGCCTGCAATCCTCCCACCCGCATGACCGGCTGCAATGGACGGTGGGGGCGTTTTACCAGCGCAGCCGCATGCAGCAGCGCTTTTTCTTCGATTATACCGACTACGTCCCGCAGCGCGGCTACATGATGGCCACGCATTTCGGCATGGATCAGGAAAGCACGTCGGAGTTCGGGAACATCAGCTACCGCTTCGACCATGGCGTGACCCTGTGGGCGGGGCTGCTGCATGAAATTGACGACCGTTCCATCTCCGGCCTGCAATCCGTCATCTTTGGCGGCAAGTCACAGGATTTCCATGGCGAAAGCACGGCCGCCGCGCAATATGCGGGCCAGGCCGGGGTATCATGGCAGGCGGCGGCGCATGAACTGGTCTATTTCAAGATCAGCAAGGGGTTCAAGCCCGGCGGCTTTACCGCGAACAACACCCAGATCCAGGCGCAGCTGGACCCGTTCCGGCCGGAGACGGTCCTGACCTATGAACTGGGCCTGAAAAGCGATCCCATCCCCAACCGCATCCGCCTCAATGCAGCGGCATTTTACAATGATTATCACAACCAGCAGCTTGTCGGCACGGTGCTGATCCCCAATTACGGGCCGCTGAGTGAAATTACCAACGCGCCGAAATCCGAAAGCTGGGGGTTCGAGGCGACGCTGGACATCCATCCGTTCGCGCATCTGTTCGTTACGCAGAACCTGGGGTGGCAGCGGGGAAATTTCCAGAATTTCCCGACCGTGAACCGCGCCGCCACCAATGCCTATTACGCGCAGCATGGCGTATGGAAGGCGATCGAGGACAATTTCGCGGGTGTCGATAACGGGCAGCCCAAGCTGACCCTGAACGGCAATGCGGAATGGCGGCAGGCGCTGGGCCCGCATTATGGCATCGATTTCGGCCCCGACTGGCTTTATCGCGACAGCCAGGCGATCACGCCCGGCGGGACGGGGTTCTATCGCCTGCCGCCCTATTTCCTGCTTGGCGCGCATGCGACGTTCCATCCGGCATCCGGCCACTGGTCGGCGACGGTCTATGCCACGAACCTGCTGAACCGGCGTTACGCCGAAAGCGGCGGCATGGCGACCACCACCTATTTCTACCTGCCCGGCGCGCCCCGGTTCATCGGTGGCCGCATCGCGTGCGATTTCTAAAGACGTAACCTGCGCCACCGCTGCCGCGCATCCGGGCGGGACGTCACCAAAATGTGCGTCGTGATACCTGCCAAAGCTGCGTGCCGGGCGGGGCGATCATGTAATATCCCCCATGAAAAAGCATGTGCTGGCAGACATTTTTCCGGTCAGGAGCAATGGTGCGGCCGTTTCGATACAAGGGGATTCCATGCGCGAACATGATGCCACGCCCTGTGGTGAACTGACCATCCGCGTCGTGGCGATGCCGGCGGACACCAACCCGGCGGGGGATATCTTTGGTGGCTGGCTGATGTCGCAGATGGACCTTGCCGCCAGTACAACCGCAGCCCTGTGCGCGGGCGGGCGTTGCGCGACGGTTGCGATCGACCGGGTCGTGTTCCATCGTCCCGTCTCCGTGGGGGACGAGGTCAGCATCTATACCCGGATCACCAAAGTGGGCCGCACCTCCATGACCATCGCCGTGGAGGCATGGCGCAGGGTCCGCCACGCCAGCGTGCGGCAGAAAGTGACGGAAGGGCATTTCGTCTTCGTCGCCCTTGATGAAAATGGCCGCCCGCGTCCTGTCGAAGCACCTTGAACCGTTCTTGGAAAATGCAAAGCGGTTCCTGGTAAAGCTCAATGATGGTCAGGCATTCCCCGGCGTAACGGATGTCGCGGCGTTCGTCCCAGCGGTGTCGAGCAGGGGCAGCAGGGCGGCCATTTCATCGAGTGTCGGCTGCCGGTGGGGTGGTGACGTGACCTCCGGCCATTCCATCTGGCGCATGACCTGTTCGAACCGCGCCGGGAGGGGCAGGGCGGCGCTGGAGGAGGAAAGGGAGCGTTCCATCCAGGTGACGCTCGCCCGTCCCGCCATCTGGCGCAGGGCAAGGAGGATCCGTTCGGCACTGTCCAGGCTGGCGGATCTGCGCAGCCCTTCCAGACGCGTATGCTGGTACTGGATTTCGGCGCGGGTGCTGGTTGTGCCGGCCATGCGGCGGGCATGCTCGATCTTCTCGCGCGGGGTGGCGTATGCGCCACTTGCCAGCACGGCATAGCGGATATTGGCGACGAACGCATCCGCCACCTGTGCCGCAAGGCCGGGACCACGGCGTTCGGGCCACAGCAGCAGGCATCCCGCCAGCCCCACGAGGCTGCCGATGATGTTGTTGACCGACCGGGCCAGCCCCACGTCCCACCCCGCGCCGGGACTGACGAGGTCCGTGACCAGCACGAACAGCTGCGTCATGAACAGGACCAGCAGCGTATAATTGACGGCCCGCAAGGCGATGGTCGCTGCCGCCAGCGGAAAAATCATGACAAGGAGCAGCCATACGGGCATCACGACGCCCATGATGGCGGCCAGCAGTCCGCCGATGATGCTGCCGACAACGCGTTCGATCGTGCGTGGCAGGGTGGTCATGCCCTGTGGCTGCATGACCACGACGACCGCCATCATGGCCCAGTAGGCATAGGGCAGGGCGAATTCCAGCGTGATGCCATAGGCCACCATGACCGAAACCGACAGGCGCGTGGCATGGCGCAGCGCCAGCGGCCAGTCACGCTGCCTTCCGGGTTGCGCCACCCGTTTCCCGTCATGCCCCGCAAGGAGGGGGGGCGACGTTTCATGCAGCATCGCCAGCAGGTCGCGCAGGGCCGCAGCGCATGTGCGGGCGCCGCGTCCGTACAGGCTGTCTTCGTGCGCGCATAACGTATCAATGCGGGCGATCTGGCGGCGCAGCGCCGTCGTGTCGGCGGCGGGACGGCCCACCACGCGCGCCGCACGTTCGAGCACGACCCGCAGGTGGCGCAGGATACGCCGCGTCGTGGGGGAGGGCGGCGCCAGCACGACCGCATGTTCAAAGGCGATCAGCACCACGAAGATCCGGTCGCATATTTCAAGCGCAGGCAGCAGGACGGCGCGCGTCTGGCTGCTTGCGGCGTCGGGGGACAGGATTTCGATGCGCGCACGCGTGCGTTCGATGCGACTGCGGATTTCGCGACGGTAGGCCCCGATGGACCCGTGCGCGCCGGCCGGCATGATCCTGCCGCGACCGGGCAGCATGCGTTGTGTCATGCGCCCTTCCTCGCGAAATATCTCCGCGCAGGCCTGGCGCAGCGGGGCGTAGGCATCCACCGGCCATGCAACGGCGCACACCACGACCGCCCACCCGGCCCCCAGCACGAACAGGCCCGCCAGCCCGAGTGCCCCGGCAGGCGTCATGGGGTAGCATATGGCCACGACCGCCACGATGGCCGCCAGCACGCCGATCTGCGTTGCCGTGGCCCCGCGCAGGCGGCCAAGGCCGCAGCCAAGGACAATCAGCGCCAGCAGTGGCGCGGCCACGACAGGGCCATATCCCGATGCCATGGACATGAGGCCCGCCAGTACCGTGCCCACCGCGCCAAATGTCAGCAATGTGCGCAGCCGGGTTGCCAGTGGACCGCCCGGATCGACCAGGCAGGTCCAGAACGCGGCAAAGGCGGACCATGCCATCAGCGGCATGTCCAGCGCGAGTGCAAGCGCCATCATGATGCCCACCGCCACAGCCGCGCGCAGCCCTTCGCGCAGGGCGATCTGTTCGGGGGCCATGCTGATGGCCCGCACCCCCAGCCAGTGCGTCAGCGGCGCAGGCGTCATCCGTCGCGACAGCAGGCGCAGGACGTCGTGCGGGGACAGGCGTAGTTTTGTCTTCATGGGCTACCGCATAAAAGGGGGCAGGGCAGTCAGGTCTGTTGTTCTTGTCTTCTTGCTGGGCCTTCTGGTGCCGCGCCGGTGGCAATGCTCCGGTCGGGGCGGACCTGTCGCAGGCTCCTATCATACAAAAAGATATTGGCACGATATCCGCCGGTTGTTTCATAAAAGAAAAAATACTGGCGTAGCGGATTTATCAACATGCCCCCGCGCCCGGGTCCGTGCCGCCATGACGCATTCCTGATCCGCGATGGCGGGGCAATGCGCCATATCCTGCTATGTCAGGATGAGGAAAGATTATGGAGGACTGCCAATGAAGCCCGATATCGTCCTGCTGGAGCGCATGATGCCGCCGATCGAAAAGGCGCTGGATGCGGCCTATACGGTGCATTACCTGCCGGACATGCCCTCGCTGGAGGCGATTGCGCCGCGGGTCCGCGCGGTCGTGACTGGCGGGGGGACGGGGGTTCCGCCCGATGTCATGGCGGCGCTGCCGGAACTTGGCCTGATCGCCATCAACGGGATCGGCACCGATGCCGTCGACCTGCAGGCCGCCCGGCGGCGCAACATCCATGTCACCACCACGCCCGGTGTCCTGACCGATGACGTGGCGGACATGGCGATTGCCCTCCTGCTCGCGGCCAGTCGCGGCATCGTGCGTGCGGACCGGTATGTGCGTGAGGGTGAGTGGCCCAAGGGCGCGCCCATCGCGCTGGGGCATCGTGTCAGCGGGCGGCGCATGGGGATTGTCGGCCTTGGCCATGTAGGACGCGCCATCGCCCACCGTGCGCAGGCTTTTGGCATGCAGGTCGCCTATAACGACGTGCGTGAAATCCCTGATGCGGGGCTTGCCTTTCATGCCAGCCTGACCGACCTCGCCCGTTGCAGCGACATCCTGGTGGTGGCTGCGGCGGGCGGGGCGGGATCGCGCGGGATCGTCAATGAGGGTGTGCTCGATGCCCTTGGCTCAGCCGGACTCCTGATCAATGTCGCGCGTGGCAGCGTGGTGGATGAAAGCGCGCTGGTCGCGGCGCTGCGTGATGGGCGACTGGGCGGGGCGGGGCTGGATGTCTTCGCCCACGAACCCGATGTCCCGGCGGCGCTGCTGGCGATGGACAATGTGGTGCTCCAGCCCCACCGCGCCAGCGCGACGGTGGAAACACGCCAGGCGATGGGGGAGATGGTGCTGGGCAACCTTGCCGCGTTCCATGCGGGCCGGCCGCTCCTTTCCGCCGTGGTTTAACGTGCCGGGCGGATGTGCCCGCTGCGGCCTATAGCGGGCCGCCGGGCACATCCGCCGCCGACAGGACCGGCAGGCCGTCGCCATCGGGCAGGTTGTAATGCCACCATTCAGGTTCGTAGCTTTCCCATCCCGCCGCCGTCATCAGGCCAAGCAGGAGGGCACGGTTGCGGACGGCCTCTGGCGACAGGCCTTCCAGCGCGCCGTGGGCCGACAGGGGCGTTACCGCATCGAATCCGGTCCCCATGGGCAGGTCCCGGCCCGTGGCGAGGTCGAACAGCGTAAGGTCAAGGGCAATCCCGCGCGGATGCGTGCCCCCGAGCGCCGGGTCGGCCACGAAGGACTTGTCGGATACGGCATCCCACAGGATGGCCTGCACCTCGATCGGGCGGAAGGCATCGAAGATCCTGAAGCCCAGTCCCAGCACGCGCGCACGCGCCGCCGCGCGGCCAAAGGCGGCGTGCGCCTCCCCGTGCAGCAGGGCGACCGGCCGGGCATAGACCGGGCGCCCGACGAAATTGTTGTCCGAAGCATAGCGGATGTCGAGGATGACACCCTCGTTTTCCTCAAGTGGTACCAGCATGCATAACCATCCCGCAGGGTGAATCCATAAACCTTACCGGTTTACTTTATACCCATTTCATCCTTCATCTTGCGTATTTCCACCTCTTTTTCATAGGCGGCCATCTGCGGTTGCATGTGGGCGAACAGGATGCGGTCGTTACGGATCACCATCTTGCGCAGGCGCCAGAACTGCTCGGCATCCATGACCAGCGTGCGCGAAATGCCATCAAGCGCATCGACCTGCACGAATTCCAGGTGCTTTTCCATATCCGTATATGTCTGCTCGGCAAAGATGGGGACGAAGCAGAGTTCCACCTTGCACGGGATTTCTGAATACGGCGTGGTCTTGTGGCCGTCGAAGACATGGACGCGGCTGATGTCGAATTTCCTGACTTCCTTCAGCAGCCATGCCTTGTCTTCCTTGCTGGCCATCGTGTCGAAATCCGCAAGATGCACGTCAAGGAACACGCTCTGGTCGCGCACGACGGTCTGGTTGGCCTCGTCAAGCTGCTGGGCGTAGTCGGCTTCTTCCTGTGAATGTTTCATCAGGATATTGTGCTTGGCGAAATCAACGTCCTTGTGGTCCGACCATACGAGGTAACCGCCCATCAGCAGCAGGGCGGACACGCAGGCCACGCCCGCCGCGACCAGTAGCACGTTGCGCTTGATATCCAACAAAATCCCCTATCGCGCATGTTGCGTCACAGGCGTCCATCGTATCCGTGAACCTGGTGTCCAGGCAATCCGTATCAACGTGGCGCTGCCCTGCGCGCAGTGGTGGCGGGGGACGGTGGCGGTCATGCCGCCCCGGCCCCGGCAGGGGGTTTGGCATGGTCCATCAGCGCCGCAATGCGTGCCTGTGCATCGGGACGGGCGTGAAAGCGTGCGTTGCGCGTGTCGCATTCATACAGGGGGACGATCGCCGCCGCCCTGCGGGCAAGGGTGTCGACCGCATGGATGAGGGTATCGGCCTTTCCATCATCCATCAGCACACTGAAATTGAGGCGTACCCATCCCGGCTTGTCGATTTCCTGTCCCGACAGGATGGCCGCGCGCAATGTTTCCGAATGGCCCTGGTCAATGCCCATCAGGCGATGCGCGTATGGCCCGGCGCAGGCGCATCCGCCGCGTGCCTGGATGCCATGGATGTCCGACAGCATGCGGGTGAAAAGCTGCTGGTGGACCGCCTGGCCCGTGTCCGGGTCGCGCACCTGGAACGAAAAGAAGGGCAGGTGGGCGGTGGCGTGCGGGGTGCCAAGGATGCGCAGGAACGGATTGCGTGACCAGACCGACAGCGCGCGGCGGCGCAGTTCGGCATGGCGTGCATCCATCACGTCCTGCCCGATGGCGTCCTTTACCATGAAGGCGAGTGCCGCGCGGATGTCGCCGATGACATTTGGGGTGCCGGCTTCCTCCCTGCTGGCCAGGCTTTGGGCATATTCATGTCCCCAGGGGGAGACGAACCGCACCGTGCCGCCACCGGGGGCGGTGGGGCGGAACTGCCGCACCGCCGCGTCGCGCACGATCATGACACCGGAGGCGGCCGGCCCACCGACGAATTTGTGCGCGGACAGCACGATGGCGTCCTTTTCCCAGGGCGTGCCCGCCTTCATGTCGATGGGCAGGTAGGGCGCGCCACCGGCATAGTCCCAGACCGACAGCGCCCCATGCCGACGAAGCAGCGCGGTCACCGCATCGGCGTCGGTGATGATGCCGGTGACGTTGGAGGCGATGGAAAATGCCCCGACCCGCAGCCTGTCTTTCGGTGTTTCGCGCAGGGCACGCTCGAGGTGCGCAAGGTCGGGGCCGCCGGTTTCGGCCTCGGGGATTTCGATGACCTCGGCACCGCTTTCGCGCCAGGGGAGGATGTTGGAATGGTGCTCGTAAGGGCCAAGGAAGACGACCGGCCTGCCCCGGCCGGTGTCTGCGCCGTCCTGCGCCACGCCCAGCAGGTGGACAAGGCGGTTGATCCCCGCGGTCGCGCCCGATCCGGTGAAGACCACGGAAAACCGCGCATCTGCACCGCACAGTCGCGCGATTTCGCCGCGGGCATGGGCGCGCATGCGGGTCATGTATGCGCCACAGAATGAAGCCTCGGTATGGCTGTTGGCATAATATGGAAGGACATGGGTGGCGATGAAGTCCTCCACCTGGCGCAGGGGGCGGCCAGAGGCCACATAATCGGCATAGAGCAGCCTGTGCGCGCCAAAGGGGCCGGGGATCATGGCCCCTTCGCCGATCAGCCCGGCACGCAGCAGGGCGAGCGTATCGCCATCGCGCAGGCTGTTGGCGAAGGACGCATGGAGGTGGGCCGGGTCGTGCATCCGTGGGGTTTCCTGTAACTGTCTGGCTGCACGGAGCCTACCTGCCGGGATGGAAATTATTTTCCCATTTTTTGCGTTGTTTTCGTGTTTTTGTGGTCATATGATGCGAAATGCCTAAAAATATGGATCATTTTGACCAGAAGATTCTGCGGGCGCTGCAGAATGACGCCAGCCTGTCGCAACGTGAACTGGCCGATCGTGTGGGGCTGTCGCAGAATGCCTGCTGGCGGCGTGTGCAGGCGCTGCGGGAAAGGAAGGTCATCACCGGGCAGACCGTGCGCCTCGATCCAGAACGGCTGGGCCTTGGGCTGACGGTGTTCGTCATGGTGCGTACCCGGCATCATTCGCGGGAATGGCTGCAGAAATTCCGCATGATCGTCATGGGAATTCCCAATGTGATCGATTTTTACCGTATCGCGGGCGATTATGATTACATGCTCAAGATCATGTCGGAGGACATGAACGCGTTTGATGCGATCTACCAGCGGATTATCGAGCAGATCGAACTGGACTCCATCACCTCGTACATCACGATGGAGGCCATCGCCAGCAACCGTGACCTGCCGGTGTGCTGAGGCGCGGATGCGATAGGGGCGGGGCATGAGGGAACCCTCCTCATCCCGCAGGGCACGCGCGCGCAGGGATGCGCGTGGCGGCGCACCGGATGTGCGCAGGCGGCGGGAGCGCCGGGCGTTGCTGGGCCTGATGGCCGCGACCGGCCTGCTGCTGTGCGCGGCGGCGGGATTGCGCACCCTGCTTGTCAGCAGGCCGGCCGGGGAAACCGGCGGTCCCTATACCCTGACGGATGATACGGGTCATGTCGTGACGGAGCAGGCGTTCCATGGCCGCTATACGTTGCTGTATTTCGGCTATACCCACTGCCTTGACGTCTGTCCCCTGACCCTTGCGACCGTGACGGCGGCGCTCGACCGGTTGGGCGCGCGTGGGGCGCGGGTCGTGCCGGTTTTCATTTCAATCGACCCGGCGCGTGACACCCCGCAACGGGTGCATGACTATGTCACGTCCTTTTCCCCGCGCATTGTCGGCCTGACGGGTGATCCGCAGGCCATCCATGCCGTGGCGGCGGAATTCCATGTCATGGTGCGTCCCCGGCAGGCGACAGCCCCCAGCGGGAACAATTATCAGCTGGATCACAGTTCGATGCTGTTCCTGATGGATGGGCAGAACCATCTGGTGTCCATGTTCCCCGTGGATTCCAGCGCGGAGGAAATCGCCACGCGGTTGCGAAACCTGCTGCCTGCCGGGTAACGGCGTCAGGATCGTCCCTTGCCAGCCTTCATGACGGCGGACAGCGCGGCGATCGTCAGCAGTGCCACCCCAAGTTCAGGCAGGATGATCCCCATGACCACGATGCAGGCCATGGCCGCGCCCCCGACCCGCCCATCCGGCAGCGATGCCGGAACGCCGATGTGGCCGGGCGGCCTGCGGCGGACCCACAGGAGCAATGCCGCGATGCTCATGCCCAGCAGGCCGAGCGCCACCACGAGGTTGAGGATCTGGTTGGCCATCCCGAACAACTGCCCCTCATGCGCGGCCACGCCATATCCGATCACCCGGTCAACGACCGGCCTGTCCGCGAAGGTGTCGCGTCCCACGACGTGGCCGTCGGCGCTGACATCCACCGTCATGCGCCGGGGACGGTCCTGCGTGTCCGAACGCACCCGCCATGGCTGCCCCGCCAGCGGCGGGGGCGTCACCAGCACCGGGTAGCGCAGGCCGAGTGCCGCCCCCACGGGCACAACCCGGTCAAGGGCCGCCGCATCGACATGCTGGCCCGCCGTCGGGGGTGGCGGCATGTCCATGCCGGGCATGTCCTTCATCCCCGGCATGGCATCCATTGCCACTGGCGCGTCACCCGTCCCTGCAATCATGTTGCGCGCGGGCACATGGCCGATCTCCCACTCCTGGACAGCCGTGATACTGCCTATGGTTTTTTCAACGGATTGCAGCGCGTGCCCCCACACGAACGACCATGGCAGGCCGGAGGCAAGGAACAGCACCACGAAGATGGACAGCCATGCGCCGGTGACGGCATGCAGGTCGCGCAGGCGTGTGCGCCCCCCTGTCGCAAGCCGTGGATACGCAACCCCGCCACGCTGCCCCGTGCGTCCGCGTGGCCACCACAGGCACAGGCCGGTCACGACCAGCACCATCGTCCATGACGCCACCATCTCCACGATCATGGAACCTGCATTGCCGAGCAGCAGTTGCCCATGCAGGTTGAAGATGATGCGTTCGAACCGCTGTTCCTCGGAAACCTGCTTCATGATCGCAAGAGAATGGGGATCAACATAGATGCGCATGGCATCGCCACCACGGGTTACGATGACCCGCACGGCGCTGTGGGACGTGCGTGGCAGTTCGTAGGCAAGGAGGTGCGATCCCGGCACCGCCGAGAGCGCGACCGCCACCACCCGTGAGGGCGGGGCCATGTCATCCCGGGTGGCAAGATGTTCGTAACGCCAGTCGATCAGGTCATCGATCTGTGGCCTGAACAGGTAGATACTGCCCGTCAGCGACAGGAACGCGACAAAAGGCAGGCAGAGCAGGCCGGCCATGAAATGCCAGCGCCAGAGTGTGCGGTAATCGGGCCACAGCGCGCGCATCGTGCGACGGGGCCTGCCATCATGGGGGATGTTCATTGTCGCGTCCTTAAAAGTGGACCTTCACGCCGCCATAAAAGGCGCGTGGGGACCCGGCGTAGATTGAACCCGTGCTGTTCGCAAGGACGCCCGCCCCTGCGTTGTGCCCGTTGGCGGACAGGACATCGGTAATGTTGGTGGCCCCGGCGATATAGGTCTGGTTGGTGACATTCTGTATTTCGAAGAAGCCATGCAGGCGCTGCGCCCATCCGAAACGTGCGGGCGGATCGTAATGCAGTTCGAGATTGAGAAGCGCGTATCCCGGCGCCCTGAGCAGGTTGGCGTTATCCAGCCAGTAATCCCCCCGCCACGTGACCTCGGCATAGCCGCCCAGTCCCTGTAGCGGGCCGGTGGGCTGGTCATACAGGAGGCGCGCATTGAGGAAATGCGGGATGACGCCCGGAATGCTGTTTCCCGACCGGTCCAGCGCGCGCGACATCGTGCTGTTCGACAGCACCTCGGTATAACGGGTGTAGATCTGGTTGTCGTAGGTATAGCTCAGCATGGTGCGTGCGCCCGGCAGCGTGCGCGGCAGGGGTGTCCATGTCGCGCCCACCTCCACGCCGCGATGCTGCGATGCGGGGGCATTGAAGGTATAGGCCCCTACCGTGTTCACGCCTGCGGACTGGCTGACCAGTTCATCGTGGTAGAATTCGTAAAAACCCGTTGCCTGCACATCAAGGGTGGAAGAGGGATGCCACTCCGCCCCGAAATCGACGCCAAGGCTGGTCTCGCTCTGCAGCCGTGTGTTGTTGCCGTACGTGCCCTGCGGCGTGATGAACAGGTTTGACGTGGTGGGCGTGGCATATGCCGTGCCGACACGCGCATGCAGCCTCCAGTCGTGCGACGCGGCATAGGTCAGGGCCGCTTCGGGGGCGAGGTTGAAGAAATGCCGGTCCGCCGCAACGATACGCCGGGTGGTGGCGTCCGCGCTGCTGGTGAACAGCGTTTCCTGCGCCCTCAGCCCGGAATAGGTTCCCCCCAGCCCCACGATCAGGTGCCAGTTCCGTGCGAACTGCAGGTCCTCCTGGAAACGCAGGCCCGCATTCCACTGGTGGCTCCAGCTTGACTGGGTCAGGGCGCCGGGATGGTCATGGCCCGCTGTCGTGACGTTTCGGACATCGGACAGGGCGTCGAGGTCATCGAAACTGATGGCTGCGGAACTGTTCAGCACCATGCCGCCGACATGCGCCACATTGCTGACATCGCTGCTGCCGGCATAGGAATCATACGGCCCGATATAGGCATAGGGCGAAGTGGGCTGGTCGATGTGCCGCTGGTCATAGGTGAACTGCGTGCGTACCGTGGTCGATGCGTTGACGTCATGTTCCCAGCGCACGCCCGCGACCGTCCGGCGGTCGAAACGGCCAAGATGCGCCGCCTGCGGACTGACGGCGATGCGCGCGCCATGGCTGCCGTTGGCCAGCAGGCTGACGGTTGCGCACCCGGCGGCGGCATGGCTGGCATTCGCGCAGCCTGACTGGAACGGGTTGGCGGCATACTGCGCCAGCGACAGCCGCAGCGGCAGGTCCGTATCGGTGATGTTGTTGACGAATTTCACCACCAGCCGGTCCGATGGCGTCAGGTCCACCCGCAGGCGCAGGTTCTCGGTCGAGGTCTGGTAGGCACTGTTGGCGATGAAGCCGTTGCCGCGCACGTCGCTGCCGAAGATGGCAAGGTCATATTTCCGGCCCGACAGGCCCAGCGTCGCATAGTTGTTGATCATGCCGAAGCTGCCGAAATCCGACCCGACCTCCACCCCATGGATGTCGGCGCCCCGGCGCGTGCGGAAGTTGACCGCGCCGTTGATCGCGTAATTGCCGAACACGGTGGAGGCCGGCCCCTGGAAGACATCCACCCCGTCATAGGCATGCGGGTCGATCAGGTCGGAGCGCGCCGTCCCGTCGGGCTGGGTCATGGGGAAGCCGTCCTCAAGCACCTGGATGTTCTTCATGCCATAGGCCTGCCGGTCGCCCGACCCACGGACCGACACCACCACGTCGCGCGGGCCGTTTCCCGCGACGAAGCTGACGCCGGGGATGGTCACCACCATGTCGGCCACGCTCTGCCCGACATGGCTGGCGAAGGTCGCGCGCGCGGCGCTGTAGGTCGTCTGGCCCGCGGGGCGGAGCAGTGCGGGGGCATGCGATGTGCCGATGACGGTGATCCGTTCGCCCGTTTCCGGCAGGGGCGGTGGCGCATGATGGGGGGTGTTGTCATGGTGGCGGACAACAGGGCGATGATGCGCGGGTATTTCGGCGGCATGGGCGTGCGCCATCACGGCGCAGGCCGCGACGGCCACCATGCAGCCGGTAGCGTACGCACGTCGCGACGCCACATGGGATGTGGAATACATGATTGCATGAACCTGAAGGATGAATCGGGCGCGCCCGCGCAATGGCGGGGGCACAGGGCGGCGGATTCAGTTCAGGTGGGGCGGTCCCTGCGGGCACAGGGCCGGGTTGAGTGTTCGTGGCGGCCCGCGGACGGGCGGGAATATCCACGCCCCGGACAGCAGGGCGCATGTTCCCAGTCCCATGACCATGGCCCCCGCCATGAGGGGGGCATCCAGTCCGTACGCTTCGGCCAGCACGCTCGCCATGTCGGCCGAGGGGAGGTGATGGCCATGGTGGCCATCATCGCCGGGCATGCCACCTTCGCACAGGATCGACAGCAGGGACTGCTGCTCGCTTTGCGGGTGCAGCACGTTATCCGGGGCGGCCAGCCCGCCAAACGCGATGCGGCCGACCAGCGCCAGCAGGATCAGGGGCCATGCGATGATGCCCGGGCCTCCCTGCTGTCGTCTGGCTGTCATTGCGTGACCTTCATGGAAACGGATGGGCCGGGGGGAACACGCGCCCGGCCATGCTTCCCTTGTGACGGGTGAGCGGGGGCATGGCAATCGCAAACTTTGCGCTGGCCCGCCCACCGGGGGGACATGGCCGCGTGGTGGTGAGGGAATGCAGGGCTGGATTGCGTGCGCCGGCAGCGTGGGCCACTTCTCTGCCGGGGTGGGGGCGGTATAAAGGCGGGCCCCGTTATAACAGGCGGTGCACGAAGCCTTCTCCAGTCAAGATGGAAAATATTGATGTCAGTTCATGATAGCCTGCGTGAGGCAATCCAGAAAAAGGTCGTTGTCGGGTTTACCTTCGACGAAAAGAACTACGTGGGTTCACCGCATGCGCTGGGGGAAACCGACGGGGTCGCGCATGTCCTGATCTATCGCGGGGAAGACGCGCATGAAAAGGGCGTGGCGCCCACGGGGCAGTGGAGCTGCCTGCCCCTGACGGACATTTCCGACCTCAGGCTGCTGCCGTCCGAACCGTTCCATGTCGGCCATCCCGATGCGCACGCCCTCAAGGGCCTGCACAAGGTCGAGATCCGCGTGGCCTGATCCACCGGCCTCTTTCCCCAGCCCCCGCCCTGCGCAGGTCTGCGGGCGGGGTGCGGCATCGCCGCCTGCGTGGCGGGCGATGCCATGGGCAGTACCGTCAGGCCTGCGGGTGCGGCGCATCCTGCGGGGCCTGCGCCGCAGCCTCCCTGATGCGGATGTCGAGCGCAGGTGTGCCGGGCATGTTCCCCAGCAGGTTGATGTTGCTGGGGGAGGGGAACTTCACCCCCTCGCTGTTCATCCTGACCGCAAGCCTGCTGTAATAGGCGCGATAGACCGTCCATTTCGAACCGGGGGTCGTGCGGAACGCGCCAAGGAAATTCGCCCCGTTCCCATCGGCCTGCTCGATCCCGAGGAACGAGAATTCCGACAGGATCAGGTGCCCGTAGCGCGTGGTCTTGCGCAGCTTTTCCAGTTCTTCATGCAGGATGGTTGCAACCCTCTGCGGATCCTCGCTCAGGTCGATCATGAAATTCGTGACCACAAGGTTGTAGTCGCGCGATGTATTGGCGATGGACGACACTTCGGAAAAGGGGATGATATGCAGGTCCCCGTTGACCGAGCGCAGGCGCAGCGTGCGGATCGACAGGTGTTCCACCGTGCCCGATATGCCGCTGGCCGTCACCCAGTCGCCAACCTGGATGGCATTTTCCGCCAGCATGAAGAAGCCGGTGATGAAGTCCTTGACCAGGCTCTGCGCGCCAAAGGCGATGGCGGCGCCCATGATCCCCGCGCCCGTCAGCAGGGGGGCGACGTTGATCCCGATCTGTGACAGCGTGGTAACCGCCACGATGATGACGATGACCGCCAGCAGCACCGTCTTGATGATTGGCAGGACGGTGCGCAGGCGACTGGCCCGGCCTTCCTGCGAGGTCGCCTCAAAATGGTTGATCTGCCGCTGGAGCGCCGCATTGACGCTTTCCCACACGATGATCGCGATCGTATAGGCGACCAGCACCGTCAGGATCGCATCGATGATCTTGGTGCCCAGTCGCGAATACATGAAGAAATGGATGGCCGGCAGCCCCAGTGACTGCAGGAACAGCACGGCCGTCCCGAAATAGAGCAGGAAGGCCAGGGTCTTGCGCGAAATGGGGTAATAATGGTCCACGCGCGCCTGCAACCCGGGATAGCGGGCCTCCAGCGCGGGGGAGATATGGAACAGGCGGTTCTGCAGGTTGTAGGCCAGCACCGAAAACAGGCGCGACAGGATCACGACCAGCGTCGTCAGGATGACCGTGCGGATGATCCATTCATACCCGCCACTGATATGTGTCGCCCAGATCAGCCACAGCGCGAAGTTGAAGAACATCGCCGGGATCCACCACAGGTAGACCAGGCGGCCCATGAACATCCAGAAGGGCTGCTTGCGCAGGCGTGCGGAAGGTTGCAGTGCCGCAGCCACATGGCTGCGCACCCGCCAGGTGAAGATCGCAACCAGCACATGTTCCACCAGCACCACGGTGCGGATGATGGCCTCCGTCCCGCGCGCGGGCATGTCGAACACCCCGCCCAGCGTGGACAGGCACACCACCACCGAAGGGGCCGCGACAAGGAAGTTGAGCCAGCGCGTCACCATGAAGGCGGTCTGGTCGCTGGCGCTGCACAGGCGGATGGCGGGCGAATGTGGAACGAACAGCGTCTCCATCAGCAGGTATACGACGCGCGCGACAACATAGGCGTTCGTCAGCGTGATCGTGACAAGGGCCGCCTGATGTGTGGTCGTCAGGAGGGCGGCGAAAGCATATCCCAGCGCAAGGAACAGGCCGACCGGCAGCAGTTTTATCAGCAGGTGCAGCAGTGAATACGGCACGCGCGCCAGCAGGCGCAGCGTCGCGTGCTGCGCCTGGGCATCCTGCTGCTGAGCCTGCTGCGTGTCCGTATCGGCCCCGCCCTGCGTCGTCGCCGTAGCCTTGGCAAGGCGCTGTTCGGTGGCGATGGCGCGGGCGGTGACATTTTTAAGCGGCCGGCGCAGCAGGAGCGAGAAGACATGTTCCGCACCAAGGGCAATCAGCAGGATGAAGGTAGCTCGTCCCACCGCGTCAAGCATGACGCCGCGCGACTGCTGGTCGGTCAGCACCGTGTGTGTCCAGTGCACGACAAAGACAAGGTCACCGAACAGCGCGACGAAATGCTGGGCCTGGACCAGCAGGCGATGGCGCAGCGACGACATGTCCTGCACGAAATCGCTGCCGAGGCTGTCGGGCTGGACGGAAAGGGCGTCCGCGCTGGCGGGATGCGCCGGGTGTGGCGCAGATGGCGCAGGCGGCGCGGGTGGTGGCGGCAGTTGCGCGGCAATGGCGGACAGCGTGTTTTCAAACGCCGCTCGTTTTTCCGGATCGTTGATGACGGACAGGACCTGTTGGGCCTGTTCGCGACTCATGCCCTGTGTGGGGGCATCTTCCGCCCGGGCCGTGATGCAGGCGCCCCCGATCGAAAGCACCATCACCATCACCGCAAGCACGCGCAGCATCATGAACACGGGCAGGCTGCGTATCGCGCAGGGACGCGAAAGGCAGGGCCGCGAGGTCGCACCCCGATGAGGAATATCCAAAGAATGACGCATGTCCACGTTCCGTCCCGACAGCAATATCCAGCCTGTCCGTGACGTAAATGCGGGGGCTTCATTCAGCATGCCACACAGGCGGCATGGGTTATCGCAGACATGAATGACAAAACGCATGCCTGAAAATGCTGCCCTGATATGCGATAAATTGTTTTATTCGCCTGCCGGATGGATGGTATTGGCTTGGATATTTATGTATAGATTTCACAAAATATAATAAATATTTGAATAAATATTATAGAAATTATAGAGTATTCCATGCCGTGAGGCTGACTGCTTCCCGGCTTGCGCGCATGTACGGCAGGCATCAGGCGCGTCGCCTGTCCGGACCGGGGACATGTGTGTAATGCAACCCGTCGGTCTCCTGCGGCGGGCAGTCCTGTTCGGGGGGCGGGGGAGCATGCCTTCGGGTTCCGGATTGTGCGGTCGCGGTGTTGTGGAACAGTTTTTTACAATGCCCTGATGCCTGATTTTTCCTGTATTTCCGCGAATGACATGAAATATTCTGTGTCTGGAATAATAAAAACCGTGCATTTGAAAGTGCTTTGATTTATGTAAGGGCCACGGCTGAACTTTTCTGCCACGGTAAAGCTTTCACGTGCCCCTGATGGCACTGTCCGGTTTCTCCGCAAATGAAGGGTTTTAATCCATGCAAGGTCGCATGGCTGCCGGGTTATATAGGAGTCCTGTCATGGCTACAGGCACAGTTAAATGGTTCAACGCCCAGAAGGGTTTTGGCTTTCTTGAGGCGGATGACGGAACTGCTGACGTTTTCGTCCATATCAGCGCCGTGGAGCGCGCGGGCCTGCATGGCCTGAACGAAGGTCAGAAAGTGACCTACGAACTGGAAACAGGTCGTAATGGCAAGACATCGGCAGCAAACCTGCAGGCTGTCTGATCGCCACGGGAAAAGGGGTGCTCTGGCGCCCCTTTTTTTATGACTGTTACATGAACATATAAAAATTCTGATGCGAGGTCGCTTTGGTTCAAATGCGCTTCCTGTCAAGAATTGCTTTTGCCATTGCCAGCGTCGTCCTGATCGTGCTGGCCATGACATTGATGGCCTACGGTGTTTCCGGGCCGGTCCTTGCAATGCGGAATTCATGGCTGGGGATGCGCGATGCCGTAATCCAGGCAGTAAGTTATGTCGTGATCGCCATCGCGGTCTTTGACGTTGCAAAATACTTTGTCGAGGAAGAGGTGGTCCAGATCAAGGGCAAGCAGACCCTTGCCGAAGCCCGCGTCAGCCTGACACGGTTCATCACCACCATCATCATTGCCGTTTTTATCGAAGGCCTTGTCGGTGTCTTCGAAGTCAGCAACAAAAGCCCGGCGGACATGGTCTATCCGGTGTTCCTGCTGCTGACGGCCACGCTGATCGTGCTCGTGCTGGGGATCTACCAGCGCATGAGTATCGGCGCGGAAAAGGAACGCAAGGAAAAAGACCTTCCAGAATAAGAAAATGTCGTGAATTCATGAAGGTTTCTGGTGAAACTTTCCCCAAAGGCTTCAGGGAGGCGCCGCCTTTCGTGGATCAAAAGGCGGCGCCCGGCAACTTTCTGGCGACCGGGCAGGATCATTCCCCCTGCTGTTCCATGGGAACCACAACCTGCCGGGGTGCTGCCGCCCGCATGGCGAGTGAACAGGCCATGGTCACGACGATATTGATCGCCAGCGCCAGCAGGCCGGTGGACACGGCAACCGTCATCGTGCCGGCACCGATCGTGTGAAGGGGCTTCAGCCCGTCGATCCAGCATAGCGACAGGCCCGACACCGACCCGACAGCCCATCCCGCGATCAGCGCCGGGGCAGGCATGCGCAGCGGCAGCAGTCCCATCACCAGTGCGGGGAAGGTCTGCAGGATGATCACGCCGCCCAGAAGCTGCAGGTCGATTGCGAATTTCGCATTCAGGAACAGGACACACAGCAACGCGCCCACCTTGATCCCGAAGCCTGCGATCCGGGCCCCCGCGACCGAGTTCTTATGGCCCGTCAGGATGTTGTGCATGATCAGGTTGGCTGCGCCAATCGCCATGACCGATGCTGGCACCAGTGCGCCGATGGCGATGGCCGCGAAACAGAACCCTGCAAACCATGACGGGAAGATCGCAAGGAAAAGCTGCGGCACCACCTGCGAGGGCGAGGAGGTGACGATCCCCGCCGCATGCGCCATCAGGCCCAGCATCGCGATCAGGCCCAGCACGATCGTGTAGATCGGCAGGAAAACCGCATTCTGCCGTATGGTATCCGCGGATTTAGCCGCCAGTATCCCGGTCAGGGTATGGGGATAGAGGAACGCGGCGAACGCGGAGGAGAGCGCCAGCGACGCGTAAGGGATGACCTGCGAGGATGACAGTGGCTGCCCCGTGGGTGTAGGGGGCAGGTGCTGCGCCGCGACGGCAAACATGTGCCCGTAACCGCCCAGGTACATCGGCACGATCGTCACGGCGGCCAGCACCGCGATATAGATCATCACATCCTTGATGAACGCCGTCAGCGCAGGCGCATGCAGGCCGCCCAGCCACGTATAGGCCGCAAGCGAGACAAAGGCGAAAACCAGCGGCAGGGTGCCCGAAAAGCCCAGCGCCTCGATCACGGTGCGGATCCCGATCAGTTGCAGCGCGATATAGGGCAGCACCGCGACAAGGCCGCTCAGCGCGATGGCCAGTTCCAGCGTGCGGCTGCCAAAACGTGCCCGCACCACGTCAGCGGCCGTGGAGTGACCGCCATTGCGTGCGATCGTCCACAGCCGTGGCATGACGGCGAAGATGAACGGATAGACGATGATGGTATAGGGCAGCGCGAAAAAGCCGTAGGCACCGGTTGAATAGACCAGCGCCGGGACGGCAATGACCGTATAGGCCGTATAGAAATCCCCCCCGACAAGGAACCATGTGATCCATGCGCCGAATTCACGGCCACCCAGTCCCCATTCGTCATTTCCCCCGGTGGCGGGACGTGCCCGCCCGCGTGAGAGCAGCGGCCGCCACAGGCGCACGGTCGTGCCCAGGACAATGGTGGCCAGGAAAAAGAAAATGAAAACGCCAATCCCGGCCATGCCGGGCGCTGGGGTCGCGTTCATGAGTGTTTCCCCGTTTTCCATGCACACCAGATCAGCACGGAAGTCACGGGCACCCATGCCAGTTGGTACCAGTAGAAAAAGGGAAAGCCGAATAGGATCGGGTCCGTCCGGTTATACAGTGGAACCCACAGCAGGCCCACGAAGGGAAGGAGGAGAAAACAGGCTTGTTTCATGCTGACCGTCTTTTTTGTTTTTAGTGGCCGTGCAGAAAGGTCTGAAAAAACGCCCAACATGTCAAGTATTAATATATATATTTTTAAGTAATTATAATAATATCTCCAGTAAAATTGTGCGACGCACAATCCCTGCATTCCATCTGGTCACGGAAACGGGGGCTCAGCTCCGGCTTTCCCATCCGCTCCCCAGCGCGACATGCAGGTCAACCGTCCTGTGGAGCCAGTCGATATGGGCGCATAATTCCGTATCCTCGGCCCGCAGGGCAGACTGTTCGGTTTCCAGCACATTCAGGAGGTCCGAAATCCCGGCCTCGTAAAGCCGGCGGCTGCGCTGGTTGGCAAGGCGGCTCTGCTGGGCGGCCTGATGCAGCAGGCCGACATGGGTCTTCTTGCCATTCCAGGCGACGATGGCGTCCTCCACCTCACGCAGGGCCGTCAGGATCTGCTGGTGGTATTTCAGCCGCCCGGCCTCGGCAATGGCCTGTGCGGACCGGACCCGTGCCTGCTGGCGTCCCCCATGGCCAAGCGGAAGCGATGTCATCGCCAGTGCCTGCCACGCCTGCGCCCCCGCGGCGAACAGTTGCGAGAAGGTGGAGGCGTTGGGGTTGTACGTCAGCGGCAGCACAAGGTCGGGATACATCCCGGCCACTTCGGTCCCGATCTCGTCCATGGCCTGCGCATAGGCCCGCTCCGCGCGGCGGATGTCGGGCCGGTGGCGCAGCAGGCGGACTGGCAGCGTCCGGGGGGCGGGCGGCACGCGCGGCAGCGGCACGGTGGAGGTCAGTTCCGCGCGCAGGCTGCCGGGCAGGCGCCCCACAAGGATTTCCAGCGCGTGCATGCTCTGGCTGATCGTCTTGCACAGGACGGCGCGCTGCGACTGCTGCGTATGCAACAGGGAGGCCGTCTGGGCGACATGCAACGTATTGCCCACCCCGGCGCGCTGCAGGCGTATGGCACGCTCATGCAGGTGCCGGGCGGTGCGGATATGCTGCTCCATGATGGCCAGGCGGTGCTGCGTGCCGCGTAATGTCATGTAATTGCGCGCGACTTCGGCAAGCACGGTCAGCATGATGGCGTGCCGGTTTTCCTGCGCCTGTGCAATCATCTTGTCATGGGCATCCACCTGATGGCCGATGCGCCCGAACAGGTCGATCTGCCAGCTGGCCCCGAACCCGTAGGAAAGCATGGAGGCATGTGGGTCACGCGGCAGGTCGTCGATACGCGGCATCGCATTCGACAGGCTGGTGGATTTCATCAGGTCGCCGTTCAGGCTGCTGAAATCGATCTGTGGGTACCACTGCGACGCCTCGATATCGCGCAGGGCGTGGGCGACCAGTACGCGCTGCGCGGTGGCGCGGATGTCATGGTTGTAATCGAATGCCTGCTGGATCAGGTGGTCAAGGACCGGGTCATGGAACTGCTGCCACCATTGCACCAGTTCCTGCGGGCGGAAATCCTGATCGCTGGCGTCGTCCTCGTGGTAGTGCGCGGGAAGGGCGACGTGTTCCGGATGGTAGCGGGGGCCGACGGAACACGCGCCAAGCAGGCCTGTCATGACAAGGAAAAAAGATACGGATGAAAAGAAACGGCGACCCCGGAATTTTATTTCCCCTACGCTGAAACTTCCCATGAAACCGTTATATCTGGAAATATATTTCCTGTCTTTTTCAGGTCCGTTTCAAATATTTGTCCATTTCTTTCCCTGTGTGTGCGTGGTGTGACAAATCATGGCTCATGCTACAGGTTGGCGATGACCTTCAGCCCGACAAGCGCCGCATTGGGAATGTGGTGCGTTTCGCCCGGATGGATCATGTATTCGAATTCCGGCTGGACCAGCACGCCCGGTGCCGCGTCGATGGCGTAATAGGCCTCGATGATATGCGAACTGGTCTGCGGCGCCCGCACGGCACTGCCAAGTGAATAGCCCGCATCCTGGATCAGGACCTGGCCTTCTTCCTTGCGGTGGCTGACATGGTACCACGAATACATGATGCCCAGGCGGTCCGTCATGCGTGAGGGGATGACGGCGGCGAATGACAGGCCGCCATAGGCCTCGTCCGCGATGGAGGTGACATGCGGCGTGTTATGGATATAGCCCGCCATCAGGTAGCCCCCGGCCATCTGGTTGCGTCCGCCCCGGCGGTAGACCATCTGGTCGCCTTCGAACCAGAACATGTCCATCGGGGCCGAACGCTGCCGTCCGGCGGCCGTGCGCAGGGCGGCAGGCAGGCTGACGCCGATCTGGTCGGGATAGCGCGTGGTGTCATGGGCATATCCCAGCACGTAATGCCCCGGCAGGCGGTTGCGCGTCAGGAACGGCTGCCACGTGAATTCCACCGGCAGCATCAGGCCCGTCGCCGGTTCGCTGCCCCACGCCCAGCCACTGGGATTGCTGGCGAGGGGGCTGACCTCATACGCGCCAAGCTGGATTGCGGTATCGCGCGTGGGGCGCAGGCGCAGGCGTGCGCCCCACGTGGCCTTGGGATAGACGCTGAACCCCGGATCGAGCTTCAGGGCAACGGGCGCCGAACACGTCACCATGAAAGAGCACAGCAGCGGTGATGTCGCGAACACGTGGGTCAGCGCCATGCGCCCGAAAGTGATGTCGAGGTGATTGTTCAGCAGCTTCTTTTCCGCATAGAAATCAACCAGATGCGCGACCATATGTCCCGACAGGCCATAGACTTCCTGCAGGTTGACATAATATTCCCCCACCCGGTCATGGCTGACGGCGCGGCCTGCACGCTCCATGACCAGCGTATGTACCGACCAGCCCGTCAGGTTCGCCATCTTTTCAAGGTCGAAGTTGACCTGCCCGGTCAGTTCATGGACGTAGCTCATCCCACGCTGCACGCCGCCATCAATGACGCCCATGGCCTCTCCCTGGAGGGATCGAAGAACCCTTGATTGATGTGCTTGGCCGGTAATTTCTGGGTTTTGGCGATTTGATTGACGGTTTTTGCGATGGCGTCCAGTCTGCGTTTTGAGCAGATTGGGAGTTGTCTCTCG
>NZ_POTC01000038.1 GCF_002906255.1 Novacetimonas maltaceti
ACCGGGAAAGCCGCTCTTCAACATCAAAAAAACCAGGCTGCTTCATATCGCCATTCCCTCAATCAACGCAGAAGAAATAGAATCATACAGAAGACCTCAAAACCAGGGGGTTTTTAGAACCCTCCACATTGCACCGGCCTGCATCCGGTCCGGACGACGACGATGGAGATATCATGACCCCCCTCCCACACCATGCCGCCAAGCCGCCCATGAAAGGTATCCTTCTGGCTGGGGGGTCCGGCACGCGCCTGCACCCCATGACCCTGGCATCAAGCAAGCAGATGCTGCCGGTCTATGACAAACCGATGATCTATTACCCGCTATCGACCCTCATGCTGGCGGGCATTCGCGACATCATGATCATTTCCACGCCGCGCGACCTGCCGCAGTTCCGCAGCCTGCTTGGGGATGGATCGCAGTATGGCGTGTCCTTCTCCTACCGCGAACAACCCTCCCCCGATGGCATCGCGCAGGCCTTCGTCATCGCAGATGACTGGATCGACGGCGCGCCATGTGCGCTGATCCTTGGCGATAACCTGATCTTTGCCGACCACCTGTCGACGACATTGCAGAACGCGGCCCGGCTTGAACATGGGGCCACGGTCTTTGCGTATCAGGTCCGCGACCCGGAACGCTATGGCGTCGTGTCCTTTGCCCCGGATGGGCGGGCGCTCGACATCGTGGAAAAACCGACACACCCGAAATCCCACTGGGCAGTGGTGGGCCTGTATTTCTATGACTCCCGCGTCAGTGAATTCGCCCGCCGCCTGAAACCCTCTGCCCGCGGGGAACTCGAAATCACGGACCTGAACATGATCTACCTGCAGGAACAGTCCCTGCGGGTGGAACCGCTGGGACGGGGATGCGCATGGCTGGATGCGGGAATGCCCGACAGCCTGATGCAGGCCGGCACCTTTGTGCAGACCATCCAGTCCCGGCAGGGCATGCTTGTCGGTTCCCCGGCGGAGGTCGCCTTCCGCATGGGCTATATCGACGCGCAGCAGCTACGCAGTTGGGCCGACCGGATGATCAAGACCGCCCTGGGGCAGACCCTTCGCGCCATCGCGGACGGGGGCTGAGCGACCCGCGGGCTTCCCGGCGTCTCCTTCAGATCTGCAGGATCGTCGTGAAATCGAAATCCTGGCCATCCGGGTTGGCACCGATCCGGATGGTTGCGGGCGTCGGCATGGAATATGGCGGGACCGGCAGGTTGTAGGGCGCGGGAGCGCCGCGGAACACACGCCCCGCCAGATCGAACATCGACCCGTGACATGGGCAGGCATACCCGCCGGGCCAGTCATCACCGCCCGTCCCTTCCGGCAGGGGGCGATAGGCCGGAACGCAGCCCAGATGCGTGCATATCCCGACCACGACCCCATATTCCGGCACGATGGAACGATGCCAGTTGGTGGCGTACGGCGGCTGCTGCCGGTCGGACGAATGTTCATCACGCAGGCGTCGCGTCAGGTCGGCCTGCTGCATCCGCACCAGCGCCTGTGGCGTACGGTGGGTGATGAAAACGGGCCGCCCCTGCCATGTCACGACAATCTGCTGTCCGGGCGACAGGTGCGAGATATCGACATTGACCGGCATATGCGCGGCAGCACTGTCGCGGGGCGCCAGACTTTGCAGGAATGGCCACAGGCATGCCCCCGCCCCGGTCACGGCGGTCGCGGCCGTCACCATGCCCAGAAAGTCACGCCGCCCGCCGCCTGACGCAGGCGTTGCGCTGTCGTCGGTATCGTCTGTCATGGGGATTTCATATCCGCAGATGGCAAAGACGGAAAGGGCGTATCGCGTTCCCCATGAGTGAGAAAGTAAAGGCAAGGGCTCTGCCCTTGACCCGCCAAAGGTCGCAGACCTTTGGGAACCATGACCTTTAACCAGATCCGGGTGCAGGGATCGCGATCCCTGCCGGGTCCGGGCAGGGGCCGGAAACCCGCCTCAGGACAGGGAAGACGGCAGGGGCCGCGTCTTCTCGAAACGCGGGGCGAACGGCAGCAGCACAAGGAAATAGCCAAAGTAATACAGCGTGGCGCACCGTCCCGCGATCATCCACGCCCCCGCCGCATGATGCCGTCCGACAAGCCCCAGCAGCACGAACGCCACCACCAGTCCCCACAGGGCAATACGGCATACGGGGCGGAACCTTACGGAGCGCACCGGCGACGGGTCCAGCCACGGCACCGCAAAGAGGACCAACACCGCCCCGGCAGAAGCGACAAGCCCCAGGAATTTTGATGGCACGGATTGCAGGATCCCGTAGAACGGCAGGAAATACCATTCGGGTTCGATATCGGTCGGCGTATGCAGCGGGTTGGCCGGGCGATAGTTGGCCGGTTCAGACAGAAGGTCCGGCCACAGGAAGGCGAGCGCGGCAAACACGATGCCAAACAGCACAAGGCCCACCATGTCCTTGCTGCTGTAATAGGGATGGAAAGGCACCGTATCCGATGGCTTTGCCGGTTCTACGCCAAGCGGATTATTGGATCCGGAAATATGCAATGCCGCGACATGCAACCCGACAATCCCCACGATCGCGAACGCCATCACGAAATGCAGCACGAAAAAACGATGGATGAACACATCGCCCAGCGCATCGCTGCCTTCCATTACATGCTCCAGCGCAGGACCAAGGCCGGGAATGGCCCCGACCGCCTTGCCCACCACGTCCGCGCCCCAGTACGACATCTGCCCCCATGGCAGGACGTACCCGGCAAACGCCGTCACCATCGTCATGACCAGCAGCACAAGGCCGGTCAGCCACAGGATCTCACGCGGGGCCTTGTATGACCCGTAATACAGGCCCCGGTACAGGTGCACATACAGCGCGCCCATGAACAGGCTGGCCCCCGTCATGTGCAGCGCCCGCAGCAACCAGCCGGCGGGGACCTGACGTTCGATCACCTCGATCGACGCAAAAGCCCCGGTGGCAGCAGGGGTATAGTTCATGGCAAGGAAGATGCCCGTCGCCAGCATCAGGACGAGGACGACACACAGGATCGCACCGAAATTCCACAACCCGTTCAGGTTGCGCGGCATGCGGTAATCCACATACTCGGCCCGGAACCACCGGACCACATGCAGGCGACGGTCGATCCATGCAATGACACCGGTTCCAGATTGCTGGCCCGTCCCCTGCACGCCCTGTGGACCGTTCATCCCCGTTTCCCTTCCCATCACGCAAATGCCACCGCGGTCAGTCTTCTACCCGCTTTCAGGCACGTTTAACAGGAGGGAGGCCCCACCATGGCCGGTAGGGCTTGGAAACAGGCCATTGATGACAAATAAAAGTTTTTGGGTGCCGCCTTTTTTCAAAAAGGCGGCGTTCTTCGAAGCTTTTTGGAAAAAGCTTCACCAAAAACTTTTATTATTTTCAAGATGTTACCTAGAATCAGAACAGCAGGATGGCACCGCCAGAGGCCGTGTTATCGGTGGCACGGGCCGGGCCATGAGCCTTCGATTCCGTATGGGCATATTCCGCCACGATGTTGAGCCAGTCGGTCAGGCTGTAGAACAGGGCGCCAACTTCGGACTCATTGCGCGCGACAAGGCTGGGATCGTTCTCTCCACGCGCTTCGTAAAGGTTACTGACACCATAGCTTCCGACCAGCTTGATCTTCTTGGTGACGTTATACATCCCCTGCAGGTAGTAGCCTTCTGACGCGCGCTTGTGCCCGTTCGACGCCACACCGTCGAAGAACAGGCCCGTCGTGCCAAGGCCGCTGCCACGGTAGTAGTAGGCCACGCCCTGGAACGGGCCATAGGTCAGCTTGGTGCCGATTTCACCCGCTTCAGCCATCACGCCGCGCTTTTCGCCTTCGGAAACCGGCACGGTGGAGGTCGAGGTCTGGACCATGTTGTAGATCCCGCCATCCAGGCCGCCGGTCGTCACCTCACGCAGTGCAGTGGTGACAGTTGTCGTCTGGCTGCGGGTCAGGTCCTGCTGGTGCTGGACAAGGAAGCTGGCCCAGATACGCGCCGACAGGCCACCGATCTTGAAATCATAGGTAACCTTGCCCTGCACCATGGGCGAACTGTGCTGGGTCGATCCGGCGGACAGGTTGTCACCCGCGAAATTATACTCGTCCAGCGGTTGCAGGATGCCGATATTACCCTGGAATCCACCGATCTTGGGCGACAGGTACGAAATCTGCGGGATCCAGTCGGCATACACATAACCGACGCCGATACGGCCAAGCGACGTGTTGCCCGGCGCGGTGTTGCTGCCGGTAGAGCCGACGCTCAGCAGCGTCGCGTCATTGAGGATCGCATCCCCGCCAAAGATGCCAAGGTCACGTCCGATCTTGATCGTGCCGAACGATTTTGTGCCCGCCGTCACGAACACCTGACGAAAATCGATGCCGGCGGTGCCAAGGCCCACCGGGCTGCCGCCGGAATTGGCGTTCATCGCGCCGGGCTTGTTGTTGTCGATGCCCGGATACATGCCCATGACGGCGGACATGTCGATGCCTGCCTGCGTCGTGGACAGTTTCAGGATCAGGCCCGCCGGAAGCAGGCCGTTACGCAGCGAGGAGGAGTCAAACCCGTTCGGCCCGGTGGACACCCCGCCATTGACGACGCCGCCACGGCCCGGACTGTTGAAGGTATAGAACCCGTTGACGAAGCCCGACAGGTTGATCTTGACCGGTCCGGCGTCAAAGGTCAGCCCCTTGCCGGGAACGTATTTCTCCATCCGGACGAACCCCTCGCCATAGGACGGGCCACCAGGCTGCATCGACAGCATGGCGGTGCGCGCGGCCTCCGCACTCTGCGCCGCAGAGGCCGCAGCAGCACGGGCCTGCGTCACCATGTCCGCCGTCTCGTCCGCGCCACCGATGCCGACCTCGCCGGGCAGGACGGTATGGATGGGATTGTCTGGCGTACCGGGCGCCGCCGGGCGCGCGGGCGCCACATGGCGGGTTGTCGCGGCCATGCGGCTGCCACGCGTGACTGTCGCCTCCGCGCGGGTATGACTCAGATGCTTGGCCAGCAGGCCCTTGTACTCGCTGGAGGTCAGGCTGCCCTTGGCACGCAGGATGTCGAGCAGGTCACTGTAATCATCGGCACGCGCCTCACGCGGTTCCATCAGGTGCCCGGCACTGGCGGTCAGAACGACAACGGCCCCTATTCTGGCCAACCTTCTCGCCGACATCTGATCGTTCCTTCCGTGTACTTTACCTGAATATTTATCGGGGTGACCGCTTCAGGGCATTTCTGTTGGATATGATCCGACGGGTCAATGCCGCCCCCTGCCCCCGCCATGGGCATGGCGTGCGCCCCGCGCAAAGAATTCCGCCCCGCCTGAATCGTAAAAGTTCCCATCACCACACCAGATGTTGATGGCACGAATCAGGGGCATCAACTGTCTGTGCACACATGGCCACAGCAACAGGCGCGATATATGCGCGCGATAAAGAAGTTCCATGTAAAAACTATTGTTTTCACGTTTTGTCATGTACCGTGAAATCAGTACGTTAGGGGAAAAGGTGAAAAACACCCCATGAATTCAGGGCAGGGAAACGCGAACCGGATGCGTTAAAATCGGCATCATGAAAATGTGATCGCGTCGCTGATTTTAACTTGGACAGTTGCAGTGAAACTACAAATCCCGCAAATCTGTTCAAACAATCGTGTGTACAAACAATCGTGTGATTTGTATTTCCTGAACCTGCCCTGCATCTTCACCCGTCATGCCGGGCGTAATAATCCTGGTACCAGGCCACGAAGCGTTCCACCCCCACCCGTAACGGCGTTTCGGGCCGGAACCCCGTCAACCGGCCCAGCAGCGATGCATCCGCCCATGTCCGCTTCATGTCGCCAGGCTGCATCGGCAGGAATCTGGTCCGGGCGGTACGGCCAAGGCATGTTTCGATCTGATGGACGAAATCCATCAGCGGTACGGGCTGCCCATTCCCCACATTGACCACGCGATAGGGCGCGACCGGACTACATGCCGTCGCCCCATCCCCGCTGACCGGCACACAGGGCAGCAGGCGGAAAACGGATTCCACCACGTCATCGATATAGGTGAAGTCACGTTCCATCTGCCCGTTGCCATACACGTCGATCGCACGCCCCCGCAGGATCGCATCGACAAACAGGAACAGCGCCATGTCGGGCCGTCCCCATGTCCCGTACACCGTAAAGAAACGCAGCGCCGTCACCGGCGTGCCCGACAGGTGGGAAAATGAATGGGCCAGTACCTCGGTCGCCTTCTTGGTCGCGGCGTACAGGCTGATGGGATAATCGCAGCGCTCCGTCTCGGCAAATGGAAGCTCGGTCGCGGGGCCATAGACGGACGAGGTGGAAGCCAGCAGGACATGGTCCAGCGTCATGCCCCGCGCAAGGTCGAGCAGGTTGGACGTGCCGACGATATTGCTGTCGATATAGGTATCGGGCCGATGCGCGCCGTACCGCACCCCTGCCTGCGCCGCAAGGTGGATGATGGTGCCGATCCGCGCGCCTTCCAACACACGGGCCAGTGCGGCGCGGTCCTCCAGCATGATCTCATGGGCGACAAAGCGCGGATTGGTACACAGGATCGCATGGCGACGCCGCTTGAGCGCAACATCATAATAGGACGTCAGGCCGTCGATGCCGATGACCTCGTGCCCCTCCTCCAGCAGGCGACGCGCCACATGGAATCCGATGAAGCCCGCGCTTCCGGTGACCAGCACCCGCACTCTATCCTCCTGCGTGCCGTAAGGTGGCACTTCTCTTGTCGTGGCATCTGCCGAAGCGGCAGATACCCCATATCCATGCGCCTGCCGATCCCCGATCGCATGACCGTGGCATGCGTCAGATGCCGGAAATGCGTCTGGGAATAACTCGCTGATAAAAAAGTAAAAGTTTTTGGATGCCGCCTTTTGATCGAAAACGGCGGCGTCCCTTTGAAGCTTTTTGCAAAAGGCTTCCCCAAAAACTTCTTTCCGGTGAACAGCTTCTTGGAACGGTCCCTATGTCGCAAAATGCTGGCGCGCGTGCCGCCATGCCGCCTCCAGCGCATCGACCATCGTGGGATGTCCGGCACACCAGTCGCTTTCCTGTCCTGCGTGCTGCGGGGCAACGGCCGCACGCCACGACATCGCCTCCCCTTGGCCCGACTGCCGCTCGACCCGGATCGACCAGTCGGCGGGAATACGCGACAGGACACGCGCCAGACGTTTTTCCGGCGTCATGGGGGTGGCGTAATTATGTGACATGGCGTCCTTTCCCGTGGCTGGCAATATGCACGGCCTCCCATACCAGAGGCCGCCCGTTTTATCAGCAACGGGAAGGAAATGGCTATTTTCCGTGGGAATCAGACCGTCAACGCAACATTTCCCCCTTGACGATACGCGCCGCAGCCACACAATCCGCCCCTTCCCGATACCCAAGCCAAGACTGGAGCACCCCCCGTTCGTGACCCTTCTTCCCGGCCTTTTACCCGATGAGTCCATTGATGGCGCCACCCACCTGATCCAGACCGCGCTGACGCCGGTTTTCATGCTGTCGGGCATTGGCACGCTGCTTGGCCTGTTCAACACGCGCCTTGCCCGTGTCAGCGACCATATCGAAAGCATCCGCGACAAGCTCGATGCCGCCACCCACACGGATGGCAAGGGCGATAATGACAAGGACGACGGTGACCGGCACATGCTGATGCGCAGGCTGCGGCACCTGCATTACCGCACGTTGCTGCTTGATGCGGCCATCCTGTTCGCTGGCGTGGGCGGTGCCTCGGCCTGTGGGTCGGCTTTCGCCCTGTTTGTCGGCAGCGTGCGTGATTCCGCCAGCGCCTGGTGGCTGGTGCTGATGTTCGGCAACGCGCTGATGTGCACGGTTGGCTCGCTGGCGATGTTCCTGGGTGACAGCATCGTCGCGTGGCACGGCCTGCGGGTCACGACCTTCCTGCCTCACAAATACACGCAGGTGGATTAGGACACGATTTTTAAATATCAAAAGTTTTTGGTGAAGCTTTTTGCAAAAAGCTTCGAAGAACGTCGCCTTTTTGAAAAAAGGCGACACCCAAAAACTTTTATTCTTCTGCCTACGGCGTTGTCTCCGGCACCAGTGCAAAGGGATCAACGGCGTAGGTTTCCAGCGCGACATCATGGCTGATGACGCCATGGGCGCGCAGGAACGCCGTGAATGCGCGATACCGCCGCGCATTGAGCAACGCTGGCTGCTTCGCCAGACGCGGCAGGGTTTCACGCCATGCCGCCCGGTTCAGCGGCGTATCAAGTTCCGGGTGATCGGCAATCGCCTTCGACAGGATCTCGTCGGAGTGGTTGAGAAGCGTGTTCGTCCCCTCCTCCAGCGCCGCCATGAACGCACGCACCCACGGGTCGCGTATGTGATCCCGTGCCGCAAGGAAAACCAGTTCATCATTCAGCGGCACGCCATGCTCCTCAGGAAAGAAAGCGGTTACGGTCATGCCCTTCTGTTTCAGGTCGATGAGTTCATAGGTCCGCACCGCACCCATCACCGCATCGACGGAATGCGACATCAGCGCCTGTTCAAGCTGGAAATTGACATTGACCTGATGGATGTCACCCATCCCGACCCCAACGGTGGAGAGCATGGTCGCCAGCACCGCATCATCCGCGCCCGACAGGGAAACGCCAATCACCTTGCCCTTCAGGTCGGCAAGGGAACGGACATTCCCCGCCGCGATCAGGGTATTGAGCGGCGTATCGATCAGCGTCCCTACCCGCACCAGTGGAATCCCCTGTTCCGAGAGCATGCCAAGCTGCGTCTGGTAAGACACCGCAAGGTCCGCCTGCCCCGCCGCCACAAGACGCGGTGCCGCCCCCGGGTCGGCCGGTGCGATCAGGTGGACATCAAGCCCATGACGCGCGAACGCCCCGCCATACTGTGCGGCAAGCAGAGCTGCATGATCGGCATTGAGGAACCAGTCCAGGATCACGCTGACACGACGTGGCGCGTCAGTGGCATGGGCGTGGCCGATCCCGCCCATCATGATGAGAAGACATGCAAGTCGTAACAGTATGGCCTTCATCATCGCGCGTCCCTTCGTGCATCCGTCCGGGGCAAAAACCGGACAGGGGTCGCACGGGGAAGCCAGCATGGCGGAGGCAGGTCCGGCATGATGCTTGTTCTCCCTACGCTGGCATGACCCAGGTCAGGTTCAACGGGTGTGATCTCAGCCCGCATCGCGGACACCCCGGTTGGTGCAGATGATGGGAAATCCGGTGACGCGTCAACCATGCAGGGTGGCACATAGGCGTGACCTGTCGGCTGGCTTTCTGTTCTTTTTTGCAAAAAAGAACCAAAAAACCTTTATTCATAGAAGAAATCTGTTTCGCGACCTTCAGAAATTCATAAAGAAGTTTTTGGTGAAGCTTTTTTCAAAAAGCTTCGAAAGAGGCCGCCTTTTTGAAAAAAGCCGGCACCCAAAAACTTTTATTCGTAAAAAAACTTCATCCTACGGCTGCAACCCATACAGCCCGATCTCCAGATGCTTCCCGGTAGAATAGTTCAACCCACTCTCCATCCCCAGTCGCCGGACATGCAGGTCATCATGTTCCAGCCCACCGTCAAACGCAGGCAGATCCTTTGACCCTACTAGCACCAGCGCACACTTTCCATATTGCCGCAGGAAACCCGCCGCCAGTTCCGGCCGCATTAACTTCGTATCCTGCCCCAGCAGGAAGACAAGGCTCGGCTCTGAATCCGAAACCGACGCCACCATCGTGGCAGGACAGGGACGATGCTCCGCCACCAGAGTCGCCAGCCGAGGACTGAGCCAGATCGTCTCCAGCTTGGGAATGACGGCAAGAAACAGGCCGACATGAATGATGACGGCCGCCGCAATCGACGCCATGACGGCCTGAAGCACCGCGCCACGCACCAGCAGCAATACCGCCGCCATCAGCAGCGGCAGCGCACCCGCCGTGATCGTCATGGCGGCGGGGGACATGATCCCTTCCATCCGCCACAGCAGGACCGGCCCCGCCAGCGACAGGACCGAGCCCACGCCAAACCAGATCACGCCATAGGCCGATAATAATCCCCGCCCCCACAGGGACTGCGGCCACCGCCAGCCTTCGGACATGCTCACGATCGCCGCCGCCGTCAGGATGGCGATGGCGGGATAGGTCGGCAGCACGTAATGCGGCAACTTGGTCGCGATTGCCTCGAACACCAGCCAGTGCGGCACGATCCAGCAGATCAGGAACCGCACCGGCGGCTGATGCCGCTGCTGCCACACGAAAGGCAGCGCCATCGCCGCGAACAGGGAACCGGGCCAGAACGCAATGGCAAAGGCCAGCAGGTGATAGCCCGGCGGCAGTCCATGCGATTCCTGCCCACTCGCCACCTTGCCAAGGAAATTATGTCCCACCGCGCGGCTGTAGAAATCCCCATGGCTGACCACGCCAATCGCCACGCACCACGGCACGACAATCGCCAGCATCACCAGCCAGCCCCATGCCGGACGCAGGCGACGCCACCAGTCGGTCCGGCGTTCAATCAGGGCAAGGGCGATCGGCGTGCCGAAACCGGGGATCAGGACCACCGGCCCCTTGAGCATCAGCCCGCATCCCAGTGCCGTCCAGTACAGCAATGCCGCCGCCAACGGGGTCGGCAGGTCACGCTCGCGGTCCAGATAGGCCCGCAGCAACCCGCATTGCGCCAGCAGGATCGACAGCAGCAATGTCGTGTCGATGGTCGCCATGCGCCCTTCGGCGGTCATCAGCACCGATACCGCCAGCAACGCCGCCGCCAGCAGGCCACTGACCGGACCGAACAGGGCCGCCCCCATCCATGCCGTCAGCACCCCCGCCGCCGTCACCGCCAGAAGGGAGGGAATACGGTACGGCCACGTCGCATGGGCATCGCGCATGCCCGTCAGGCTGACGGCCGCGGCCTCCAGCCAGTAGATCCCAGCCGGTTGCAGATATCTGGGCTGGTCCAGAAAGCGCACATCGACGTAATCGCCGCTGTGCAGCATCTGGGCCGTTGCCTCCATATAGCGAGGTTCATCCCGGTCCAGCGGCGGCAGCGATGCGCGGCCGGGCAGGAACAGGACGAAAATCGAGACAGCGACAATGATATAATGGCGCAGCGTCAGGCGTGTCATCGCACCGCCCTCTCAGCGTTCGGTAATGTGGTCCGGAATCCTGGCGCGGTTGTTCAGCCACATGACACCAAGAACGTCACGAATCCCGACCAGCGCCCGGTTGAGGTTCGTGTATTTCGACTGCCCGTGCAACCTGCTGCGATGGCCGACCGGCGTGCAGACCAGCGGCACGCCATGACGCCCCATCAGCGAAGGCAGGAAACGATGCAGTCCCTCGAACTGTGGCAGGCGGAGGAAATCCTCTCGCCGGAACAGTTTCAGCGGCGCCCCCGTATCGGGACACCCATCCTGCAGCAGGCGGCTGCGCAATCCGTTGGCAAAACGTGTCGCCAGCCGCCGCGACAGCCGATCCTGCCGTTTGGCCCGGACCCCCACCACCAGCGGTGCACGACCGGGGGCCTGCTGCGCCAGTTCAAGCATACGGATGAATTCAAAGGGATTGTCCTGCCCGTCACCGTCGAGCGTTGCAATCCATTTCCCGCGCGCCGCCGCGATCCCCGTGCGCAACCCGGCAGATTTGCCAAGGCGGCGGTCGTGGGAGAGAATTCGGAGTTGCGGAAGGATGCCTTCGGCCCTGATGGCCTTCAGGATGGCAACCGTGTCATCGGTGCTGCCATCATCGACAAAGATGACTTCGGCAGGGGGGAGTTGGGCCAAGGCATCGGCCAGTTCCTGACAGACGGGGCGAATGTTCGCCGCTTCGTCAAGAACGACCGATACGATGGACAGGACGGGATTACCGTCCGTATGGGGAACCGGAGAACTCAGCGTTCCGCCGTCCGGCTCAGGCCGCGCGACGGGACAGGGCCGACGGAAGTCCCGAAATGGCGTTGTCGATTAGGGTTTTATCCCCATCGGCCGTCAGCGAACCTGCCAAGGTCTCCCGCGTGGCCTGCATCGCGATATCAATGGCGGCCTCACGCACCTCACGGATCGCGCCACGCTCGGCGGCGGCAATACGGTCACGGGCCATCTGTTCGCGACGACGCGCAATGTCGTCGGCATCCTGACGGGCCTGTGCCGCGATACGGGCGGCTTCCTGCAGGGAATGTTCGACCATTTCACGGGCTTCCGCCAGTGCGGCTTCACGCTCCCGCGTTGCGTCCTCAAGCATCTGCTCCGCTTCGCGGCGCAGGCGCGCGGCTTCATCAAGGTCGGCGCGGATCTTCTGGGCGCGGGCGTCGAGCGCCGCGCTCAGCGGACGCCACAGCTTCGCGCCGAACAGGATGAAGAACAGGAAGAAGGCGACAGCCGACCAGAAACGGGGCTCATGCAACATGACTACGGACCTGTCTGTAGAGGGGGCCCATTAGAAACCACGGGCCGTCGCGGCACCGTCAACCTTGGACGTCACCACGTCCAGAGGGGCCGAAATGCCGGATAACTGATGGATCAGGGCTTCTGCCGTATCGGTGGAAATCTGCCGCAGAGACCCCAGCGCCGTTTCACGGGCAAGGGCGACGCGGGCTTCCGCCTCACGGATTTCGGCACCCAGTCGCGTATTCATTTCCTGCGTCTGCTTTTCAGCAGCGGCACGGGCTTCTTCCACGACCTTGTCAACATTGGCCTGCGCCTCCGCCATGGCGTCCTTGCGGGCCTGGCGAAGTTCGGCCACCGCGTCATCGGCGCGGGCCTTGGCCTTGTGCGCGATCTCAAGGTCGTTCTCGATCGTCTGGCGACGAAGGCTCAGGACCTTTTCGACCTTCGGCAGGGCCGAACGGCTCAGCAGCAGGTAAAGGATGAGGAAGATGCCCGCACCCCACACCACCTGACCGATGACGTAGGGATTGCCGAAATCAAGCTGGGGCATGCCCTCGGCGCGTGCGCCAGGTGCAACCATGGCCATCAATGGCAGGGCCAGCACGGGTGCCGCCGCGCGCGACGCCACCCTGCGGATGTTTTTATACACCGTGGAACGCACCACGCACCCCTCCTGTATCAGACGAACAGGATCAGGAACGCAATCAGCAGCGCATACAGGGCGACGGCTTCCGTCAGGGCGAAGCCCAGCATGCCGAGGCCGAACACGTGCGGACGTGCGGACGGGTTGCGCGCGATGCTGCTGACCAGCGTGGAGAAGATGTTACCCAGGCCAATGCCCACGCCAGCGAGGGCGATAACGGCGATACCGGCACCAATTTCACGGGCTGCTGCGATATCCATGTCAGTTTTTCCTTGTTTCAGACGTTCTGGATGAAATGACGGGGGATGGTGGCCCTCAGTGGGCCACGGCCTCCCGCAGATAGATGCAGGTGAGGATGGCAAACACATAGGCCTGCAGCGCACCCACCAGCAATTCGAGAGCCATCAGCGCGACATTGATGACGATCGGTCCCACGGCGATGACATCGCCAAACAGGCCCAGACCAGCCAGCATGATCGTGAAGGCGGCAAACATGTCGAACATCACGTGACCGGCGACCATGTTGGCAAACAGACGGATCGACAGGCTCACGGGACGGGAAAGGAAAGAAAGGATCTCGATCGGGATCAGCAGCGGCGCCAGCGCCTTGGGCGCACCGGCGGGCATGAAGTGGGCGAAGAACTTCGCCCCCTGCACCTTGAGCGACACGATGATCGAGAGACAGAACACCATCAGCGCCAGCGCCAGGGTCACGGCGATATGGCTGGTGAAGGCGAAGGAGAAGGGCAGCAGGCCGAGGTAGTTGCCCGCAAGGATGAAGAAGAACAGGGTGAACACGAACGGGAAGAACGCACGTCCCTCAGAACCGATCGTGTCAACGGCCATGTTGTAGATGAAGTCGTAGCACATCTCGGCCGCGGCCTGCAGGCGACCGGGCACTACGGCGGCGGGCCGCATCCCGATATACAGGAACGCCAGCACGATGACGGATGCGATGATCATCATCAGCGGCGACTGGCTGAACCTGAGGGACTCCCCAAGGGCGCCCAGAACTGGATGGAGCTCGAACTGACCGAGCGCGTCGATGGATGATCCGGCCGCCAACTTCGTTCTTCCCTAAAATATCTCTGCCCGGTTCCCCGTCAGGAACCCGAATCGCCATCCGTTATGGCACCGGGCCTGACAAGACGCCAGACATTAAGCACACCTGCCGCACCGCCGAGAAGCGAGAACAGAACCAGAAACACCGCCCGCAGGTGCAGCCAGTGATCCAGACCCCAGCCAATGCCCACCCCCACGACGAGGGCCGACACAAGTTCGGTTCCCGCCCGGAGCATCAGCCCCAGTTCCGAAAACCCCCGTCCCGTGTCCTTCTCCTGCGCTGCCTTCCCCGGCTTTTCCAGCCGGGTCTGTGCCGCGCGCAGGCGTTGGTCAAAGGACGTACCGGATGGATCTTTGTCCGTGTCCATTTTCGCACCTCCCGATGGGTGCAGGCGCTAGCTAACGATGCTGCAATAACCTGTCAAGCAAGCGTCGTCCAGCAAAGCATGACAATCTTGGGTCAGTGCATGAAAACAATGCGTTTTCCCCTGCACCGGACAGGGGAAAACCGAAACTCATTCCGCGGACGTGTCGCTGCCGGGAATCCGGTCATAGGCGGCACTTCCGGGGAAGGCGCCCGGCGGCGGCGCATCGGCGGGCACGATGTGGATCGCCTGGTTCACGTCCGGCCCGATCTCACGCGCGTTGATCGCCGTGCCACGGCCACCGTTCACGCCGGTGCCGATCGCATGCAGCGTCGCCCCCGGACGCAGCCAGTTGCCAAGCCGCGCGGCATTGGCGCGTCCCACGTAAACGAGAGAATGGTCACGCATCACCACGCCCTGCACCGCACCGGTGATGTCATAAAGCTGCGCCAGCACGGTACCGTCCACCGCAACGTCGGGTCCGATATTGGCCGGCGGCAGGACCGTTTCCGATCCCGGTTCGTCCGCGATCCGGCGGCCACGCGGCCCGCTGATGACGTAGGCGCGCACGATCGGATGGGCGCGTCCCTTCAGGCCGCTGACACTGACCTGTTCACCCGGACGCACGACCTGCGTCGCGGCATCGCCCAGACGGTGCGGGCACAGGACCTGCGTCCCGTCGGACAGCAGCAGTCCCGCCACGTCACCCGTACTGGTCAGTAGGTACTGCGCCACCGTCCCCGTCACGACCGGCAGGGGGGAATAATCGAACGCCGAGGTCGCCTGCGCCTGCGAAGGCTGCGCGGCAGGGGCCGCGGGTGCCGCCGCCGGGGCATGCGCCGCCTCCGGCGCGGCCTTGGACGCGGCGATGGCCGGTGCGCCCGCGAGGCTGGCCACAAGGCCCAGCGCCGCTGTCACGTAAAGGGAGGAACGCCGATGAATGTGCATGCCGGATCTCGTCTTTCGTCTGCATCCACCGGCCAGTCGCGATGCCGTGGCGATGTCTAGTGATATCCCTCGCCCCGCGACAGGCAAGTCCCCGTGATGTGGGATCAGTGCCGGAAATGGCGCATACCTGTGAAGACCATCGCGATCCCCGCCTTGTCGGCGGCGGCGATGACCTCGTCATCACGGATGGACCCGCCCGGCTGGATCACCGCGACAGCGCCCGCCGCGATCGCAGCCTCAAGCCCGTCCGCAAACGGGAAGAACGCGTCCGAGGCCACCACGCTGCCCTGTGTCAGGGGCTGTGCCTCGCCCGCCGCCTTCGCCGCGTCCGCGCTCTTGCTTGCCGCGATGCGGGCCGAGTCGACACGGCTCATCTGGCCCGCGCCGATCCCCACCGTCGCCTGGTCCTTGACGTAGACGATGGCATTCGACTTCACGTGCTTTGCTACACGGAATGCGAATATCAGGTCTGCCATTTCAGCATCGGTCGGCGCACGCTTGGTCACGACCTTCAGGTCCGCGCGGTCCACGCGCCCATTGTCGCGGGTCTGCGCCAGGAAGCCACCGGCGACCGAACGCACGACAATGCCGGCCGCCGTGGGATCAGGCAGGCCGCCTGTCAGCAGCAGGCGCAGGTTCTTCTTCTTTGCGAGGATGGCGCGTGCTTCCTCCGTCGCGTCGGGGGCGACGATGACCTCCGTGAAGATGGTGGCGATCTTTGCCGCCGCTTCGGCTTCCAGCGGACGGTTCAGCGCGACGATGCCGCCGAACGCCGAAACCGGGTCGCATTTCAGCGCCTTGTCCCATGCCTCGGCCTGCGTCGCGGCAACGGCGATGCCGCACGGGTTGGCGTGCTTGACAATCACGACGGCGGGGTCGGTGAACTCGGCCACCGCCTCGAACGCGGCATCGGTGTCGTTGATGTTGTTGTACGACAGCGCCTTGCCCTGGATCTGGCGCGCGGTTGCAACGCCCGGACGGTTGGTGCCGTCGGTGTAGAACGCCGCCTTCTGGTGCGGGTTCTCGCCATAGCGCAGGCTTTCGCGACGCACACCCGCCACCGTCATGCGCGCGGGCAGCAGGTCGTCGCGCTGTTCGGCGAACCACTGCGCGATTGCGGCGTCATAGGCCGCCGTGCGGGCATAGGCTGCACCCGCCAGCGCCCGGCGCTGCGACAGCGTCGTGCCACCTTCGCCAAGGGCGGTGATGATGTCGGCATACTGCGCCGGATCGGTCAGGACCGCGACATGGTCATGGTTCTTTGCCGCAGCCCGGATCAGGGCCGGGCCGCCGATATCAATATTCTCGATGCAGTCTTCCGCCCCCGCGCCGGACGCCACGGTCGCCTCGAACGGGTAGAGGTTGACCGCCACGAGGTCGATCGGCGCGATCTTATGCTCTTCCATCTGGCGCAGGTGTTCGGGCAGGTCGCGACGGCCAAGGATGCCGCCATGGACCTGCGGCACCAGCGTCTTGACCCGGCCATCGAGGATTTCGGGGAAGCCCGTATGTTCGGACACGTCCTTGACCGGGATGCCCGCTTCACGCAGCGCGCGGGCGGAACCGCCGGTGGACAGGATCTCCGCCCCGTGGGCGACAAGCGCGCGGCCAAGATCGAGCAGGCCGGTCTTGTCCGAAACGGAAATGAGGGCGCGCCGCACCGGCACAGGCGTCTGGGGGGCCATCGCAGTGACCTTTCACTTTAAACCGCGGGACGATCCGAACACGGATCCGATGGGGGTGATTAATCCAACCCCGCCTTTTTGAGCAATAACCGAAATGACGGGGCCGGTGGCGTCATGACGCAAGGGCGGCGCGTATCCGCTGTGCCGTGGAGGGTTCACGCGGCAGGGGCGTGGCGTCGAGGGAGACCGCCTCGCGCACCGACAGGCTGCTGACCAGCAGTACCGCCTCCGCCCCCAGCAGGTCCGCGCGCGTCAGGGCCTGTTCACGTGCAAGGCGCATGTCCAGCAGCACGGAACGCGCAATCCCGGGCAGGGCCCCTTCAGTCACGGGCGGGGTCAGCAGCATGCCATCGCGCTGGATCAGCAGGTTGCTGGCACTCGCTTCGGCCACACGACCCGCCGTGTTGAGCAGGACGGCCTCGTTCCCGCCGCGCTGGCGCGCTTCCATCAGCGCGAGGATATTGGGCAGGTAGTTGAGCGTCTTGGTCCGCGACAGGGGGCTGGTTTCATCACGACGCATGCGACTGATGACCAGATGCGCCTCAGGCATCGGGGTGGCGGCAGGCGGGAACGGCACGATCATGACGGTCGGCGCGGCCCCTTCGGGCGGCAGCAGGCCACGTGGGCCGCATCCGCGCGTGATGGTCAGGCGCAACGACCCCGCCTGCATCGCGTTCTCGGTGATGACACGCGCCAGCGCGGCCTCGACCTCCGTCCGTGCGGGTGGCGGGATCATCAGCGTCCCCAGCCCCGCATAAAGGCGCGCCATGTGCCGCGCCAGATGAATGATGCGACCGGCATGCACGCGCATCGTCTCGAACAGGCCGTCACCAAGCAGCAGTCCCCGGTCGGCGGGATCGATATGCACCGCGTCCCGATCCCGCATGGCCCCGTTGAACCACAGGCGGTCAGTCATCCCCACTCCCCCGTTGCGTCGTATCGCCAAACACCGCCAGAAGGGCTGCAACCTTCAGGCGCATTTCGTCATATTCCCTGTCAGGATCGGAAAGAATCGTAATTCCGCCTCCCGCTGCCGCACATATCCGTTCCCGTGTCATGACAAGGGTGCGGATGATGACCGAACTGTCCATTGCCCCGTCCCCGCCAATACGGAACACCACCCCGCAATAAGGCCCGCGTGACGAGTGCTCCAGTTCGTCGATGATCTGCATCGCGCGGTGCTTGGGCGCGCCGGTGACCGAACCGGGGGGCAGGGTCGCACGCAGCACGTCAATGGCATCGTGACCGGGCAGCAGGATTGCCCGCACCTCCGACACCAGATGATGGACATGGGTAAACCGTTCCACATTGAACAGTTCCGGCACACTGACACTGCCAATCCGGGCGAGCTGCCCGAGGTCGTTGCGCATCAGGTCCACGATCATCAGGTTTTCGGCGCATTCCTTCTCATCAAGGCTCAGGTCTTCTGCGATCTGGCGGTCGCGCACCGGGTCGGGATCGCGCGGGGCGGTGCCCTTGATCGGGCGGGTGCGCATGATGCCCTGCACGTCGAGGGAGACAAACCGTTCGGGCGAGGCCGACAGCAGGGCGAAATCCGCGCCACAGGACAGGAATGCCCCGAACGGCGCCGCCGAAGTGGCGCGTAACGCACGATAGGCCGCAACAGGTGACAGGCCGGGCGGCCTTGCCCCATACATGCGCGCGGTGATGTTGACCTGAAAGATATCGCCCGCCGCAATATACTCCCGCGCCCGCGTCACCGCATGCCGATAGTCGTCTGCCGGGCAGTCCATGACAAACCTGACAGGGGGCATCGAGGGGACGGGCGTGCCTGCAACTGCGCGGTCCCACAGGTCCATGGCCTGCACCCGACGCCGCGCCATGGTATCGGACGTGCCGTATCCGGCCAGCCACACCCGCCGTTCACGCCGGTCAAGGATGACGGCGCAATCATAGATGCCAACTGCGAATTCCAGCTGCTGCGGGTCCGGTTCATGGCGTGTGGAAAGGTCGTGCGCCTGCTGCCCGAACCGGTAATCCGCAAACCCGATGGCCCCACCCGCGAACGGCAATCCGTCAGGGCAAGGGAATGTGGGGATCAGATCCCGCAGTATTTCCAGCGCCCCTGCCGCCTGTTCGCACCCATCAACAAAGCATTGGCCCGCACGGACCACCACCCTGTGCACGGGATCACGGCACAGGATCGTCCAGCGTCCGCGCGGTGCGATATCTCCCCCACTATCCAGGCAGGCCAGCCATGGCTCCCCTTCCAGCGCGGCCAGCAGGTCACCAGCGTCGCGCCATGGTAGTTCATGGACATGCACGGACAAGGCGGAAGATGGATCGGATCGTGTCACGGGCGGAGGGGAAATCCTGCCTGTGGCCTCACGAAGCCGGACTGTCGTCGGACGGTTGCTGACCACCGCCCGGACGGTTTGCCCAACGCCAACTGCTGCGGCCCTGCCGGGCAAGTTCGCGATGCATGACCACCACCGGCCACTGTCCACGCGGGGAACTGGCGGGAGACACGCTTTCCCCCTGCCCGTCCCCGGACACGCCCTGCTGCGGTTCCGCGCCAAGGCGCTGGGCCAGCGCCTCCACCAGCGTCACGGAGCGATGGCGACCGCCCGAACAGCCAATGGCGATGGTGGCGTATTTTTTTCCTTCCTGCACGAAACGCGGCAGCACGAGTTCGAGAAGCCCATCGATACGGTCAAGAAAGCCGGAATAGTCCGGGTCCGCCTGCACATAGGCCGCAACCTGCGGGTCAAGCCCCGTCAGCGCGGACAGCGAAGGATCGTAATAGGGATTCCGCAGGAAGCGCGCATCGAACACCATGTCCGCCTCACGCGGGAGACCGGCGGGAAAGGCAAACGACATCAGCGCAACCGTCAGTCCCTCGCCACGGCCATCCTCCCACTGGCCAAAACGCGCCTCCACCAACTGGCGCAGTTCGGGCGGCGGCAGGTCCGTGGTGTCGATGACGACATCGGCCGCCGCACGCAGCGGCGATGTCAGGCGGATTTCCGCCTCGATCCCTTCCTTGACCGTGCCATGGCTGGCCTGCGGATGCCGCCGCCGCGTGGCGGTATAGCGGCGCAGCAGCACGCTTTCCTCTGCCGTGGCGTAAATCAGCTGCGCATGCAGGTGCGGGTTGATCCGCAGGCGCGACAGGGCGGCAAGGACCAAAGTCGCGTCAAACCCACGCGTGCGGGAATCCACCCCGATGGCCACCGGCTTTTCCGCGCGGGCCACGATCTCGTCCAGCATGCCCAGCGGCGGGTTGTCGATGACTTCGTGACCCAGGTCTTCCAGAATCCGCAGGATCGACGATTTCCCGGCACCAGACAGACCGGTGACAAGCAGGATGCTGCGCGGCGGTGGTGAATCTTCATGCATGGATATGGCAGTCACACGAAATCCTGAATGACCATCGTGCCAGCGGGGGCTGGCGTCGGATGACAGGTTTTACGATGGTGTGCAGATACAGCCCCGACAGGTGGATTTTCCTCTCTTTCATCATACATGAAAAGCACCATCATCATCACATCTGCATTTCGTCAGGCACGTGGATCGGCCTGATCCGCGATAGGCCGGCCCGTTTATGTCACAGTGGGCAGGCGTCCGGACGGCGGGCATATTTTATCATGGACAAAATATGACTATTTTGTGATTTTCTTAGGAATGGAAGAAATTACACTGTCAGACGTACATATCCATATCCGTCACCTGACCGGACGCGACCAGACGTCAGGACAGTATGCCTCCACAATGCTTGCACAGTTCCGACAGGCCCTGGGCAGGGGCTCTTCCCTGCTCCAGCAGCATGGGCATACGCTGCATGATGTCACGCGCATTGTCTGCACCGTGGACGGGACCAGGGAATTCGCCTCGTGTTTCACGACGCTGAGCGAACTGTTCGGACCGACATGTCCGGCCCTTACATTCCGGCTGGTCCGGACCCATGACACGCCGGACCAACTGATCGAACTGGACCTGGTGGTGGCCCCGCCCGCCAGCGGCCTCCCCACGGACTGAACGCGACGGGACGATCCGCGCGATAGGGATGGTCGGGCCGGGCGGCACAGGCCTTCTCCCCTGCCCATGACGTGAGAGGAGGGCGCTGGTCCTTCAGGGCGCACCGGTCGCCATGGGAAAGGCATCCGGTCACATTGTTCCGTTTATATGTCAGATCATTTCAGGAAATCAGCCAACAGGGCCGCCGGTGACGTTTCCGCCCTTCCCACGGGTATCCGTTTCAGAAATAACGCGGGCGATACATTCAGCAACCCATTTGTGGGCGCTGGTAATATCATTGAATTCATCAGCATCCGGCCCGATCTGGTGGGCCACCTGCTGTTCATCACGTTCCTTGATGCGATTTTGCTCATGAAGCAGCATGTCCATCTGCTGCTCCTTCGTGAGCAGCCGCAATGCCGTCTGCAGGGCTACCTCGAGGCACCCGACATGCGCTTCGAGCAGCGCAATTTCACCTGCATGTGCGGATATATCGTCATTCATCGCATTCATCTTTCCCTGTCATGGCTGGCCAAGATGTTGCGTCCATCACGGACGGTCAATGACAGAAACAGTCATATGGTAATATAATGATAAATTTCTACTGAATATTTATATTGTCATTCATACATATATATTAACGACAAGAAATGTTCGCGTAAAATTCTTTCAACCGTGCGGTATAGGCCTGCCGGGAGAAGAATTCGGCCCTTGCATGGCCGCGCCCAACCAGATCACGATAGGCGCTGTCCTGCCTGCCAAGCCGGTCAAGGCGCATGATCGCATCGCTGATGTCCCTGACATCAAAGGGGTCCACAAGGCAGGCGGCCCCCCCCGCGATTTCTTCCGTCGCCATGCCACGGGACGTGATGACAGGCGTGCCCAGCGCCATGGCCTCGACAATGGGAAGGCCAAACCCTTCGCCCAGCGAAGGGAAGACAAGCGCATGTGCTTCCGCAAGTCCGCGCAGCAGCGACATCCGGTCGATCCAGGGGATACGGATGACACGCCCCGGCCCTGCTGACAGGGACAGGTCGGGACGGTCATCCCCGTCCGGCCCGACCAGCACCAGCGGACGGTGCGACCCGCTCTGGCCATAGGCCGCGATCAGGCGTTCTATATTCTTGCGTGATTCCACACGCCCCATATGGATCAGGCTGTCCGGAGGGATGATGCGCGCGCTTTGCATCACGGCAGGCACATCGATATCAACCATCTGGTACAGGTTGGCGACACGCGACGGAAGAACGCCCATGATGTCAATCAGCTGCCTGCGGACCGTTTCCGACACGGTCACGATCATGTCCATCCGCCGCAGGAGGACGGAAAGCAGCCGGGCAAACCGTGCCGGGTCTATGCCCGTCAGCCCCGGATTGAGCAGGGGCACAAGGTCATGGATGGTCACGACATTCGTGCACCCCTCCATCACCATGGGCAGGGGATAGGTCCAGTGCATGACTGCCGGTGGCGTATCGGCGCGGCATGCCGTCAGGCGGCCAAAGGTCTTGAACCTGACATGGGCGGTCCGGTACAGGTCCATGCAGAAAGGCTTCGCAGGCCCCATCCCGCCGGGAGCGTCATGAACATGCCGCCGGGGCAGCAATGCCCGCAGGAAGCGCCGGAATGCGGCGGCCCTGCCCGGAGGGAGCGATGCCGCGCCACTGTCCACGAAAGCCGTGCGTATCCCCAGGTCACCAAGACAGGAGGCAAGGTCCTGCGTGTACCTTGCCACCCCGGTCCCCCCGTTGATGCCAATGTTGCGGCTGTCGAGCCAGACGGGACCACTGGCGGGAAATCCTGCCACGGCTAGCTGATCTTCCGCTTCGGGAGCATCCATTCCCGACCAGGCCGGGTCAGTATCATTTAGCCAGCCATGCGGCTGTGATGCCCGGGCTGATGATGGTGCTCAGCAGATTGAAGAACTTGTTGAAGTTGTTGATCTTGGCGTTGGCGACGTAAATCAGGTCCCTGTTTTTCATCGGGATCTTCTGCGCGAGGAAATAATCCTGCGTATTCATCAGGTCCAGATGATAGACGACCGGCACACCTTCCTGCCCTGGGTCGATCTGCAGGCCAAGCTTGGCCGCGATATTGCGGTCCTCGAACCGGAACAGGTAGACGGCGGTCGGGTCACCCTGCGCGTCGGAAACGCCGCCCGCCCGCGACAATGCCTCCGCCAGGGAGACCTGGGGAGTTCCGAATGCTATTTCGGTTACCCTCGAACTCGCACCGAAAACCGTGAACGTGCGCGGTTCGGACAGAAGTTCCAGCCGGTCCCCCGGCTGCAGGGGGATGTCCTGTTCGGGGGTCTGCTCGATCAGTTTCAGCGGTGCCTGCACGATCCGGTCGCCACGCGTCAACTGCACCAGCGTGTCTTCCGACAACTGCTTTGGTCCGCCGGCAAGCGCCACGACATCAAGCACGCGTTCCTGGTTGGGGGTCAGCGCAATGCGACCCGACCTCACGACGTCGCCATACACCATCACCACGTTCGTCTCATCGAGAACCGGGCGCACGATCACCGCCGGCCGCGTGGAAATATGCTTCAGGCTGTTATTGATACGCTGCGAGATCTCGGAAATCGTCAGGCCGGTGACATGCACCTTCCCCGCATAGGGAATGAAGATATTGCCGTCATTATTGACCTCCACGACGGGCAGGTTCGTCTGCACCGCCCCGATCGGGGGCGCGCCGCCCACCCCGCTCATGGAGGTCAGGTTGCCTGCGTCGGTGGTGGTCGAGGTCGTGATCCCGCCGGTAAAGACACCATTGCCGATTTCATAGATCGAAATGGCCAGGTGGTCGCCCGGGCCCAGCCGGTCATTATGCGTGGGGACATAGGACGTGGTGTTGAGGGTGGAAAGCAGGGGGGGCTTTTCCTCCGCCAGCCAGGAAGCCAACTGGTCCGTGACGGGGAATATCTTGAACCCGAGGCTGTTCTTGTTCGGGTTTTTCTGCTGCGAGATGATTTCCGACTCTTCCGGACCACTGCTGGGAAGGGTATTGCAACCAGCCAGGAGACATCCCACGACGCCAACCATGACCACGGCCCATCCGGGGCGGGACGGTTTGCGGCCCATCAGGCTGGGACGACGACCCGTGACCGATGATCCTGTCATTCCAACGGAATGTCCATCTTCACGACGCGTCCTCAAAGCAACGGGATGTTCTGACATGCTGGTTTAATATTTTCTCTTTGCTAGGGACAAACAGGACAACCCGTCGACTGACCAGGACGTCACAGGAAGGAAAAGCCGGATATCTCTACTCTGCCCACAAGGAACGATCAACCGGAACCTGTCGGAAGACAGCATGAGGCATTACGGGTGCAGGGCGCCCGTAAACGACAGTCTTAACATTTGAGAGCTGGACTGAAACATGGTGGAGCTGAGGGGAATCGAACCCCTGACCTCCTCATTGCGAACGAGGCGCTCTCCCATCTGAGCTACAGCCCCACGTTTCATGGAGAGCGATAAATCACATACCCTGCGGCCTGTCAAGGCGTGTCGCCCTTCGGAAAAACAGTTTTTCATGATCCCCTGCGGCCATGGATATTGTGACCCATGATCACGGACGCTACGTTGCGTGGTCATTCCCCTGTTTTGAAAGTTGGCCCATTGGTTACCATCGTGTTCCAACTGCTGTTCGAACTGATACAGCTCTATACCTGGGTTGTCCTGTCGGCCTGCCTGTTCAGTTTCCTGCTGGGCTTTGGCATCCTGGACCCGCGTCAGCCCGTGGTGTGGAAAATCTACAATTTCCTGTCACGCATGACCGAACCCCTGCTGCAGCCCATCCGCAGCATCCTGCCCGCCGTCGCGAACATCGACCTCAGCCCCCTTGTGCTGCTGCTGCTGATCCAGTACGTGCTGTATCCGGTGCTGGGCAAGATATATGCCATGTTGATGGTGGGGATTGCATAACCACCCGTCAGGCGGAATGCTAGGGAGTGCGGTGCACACCACGGCAGAAGCAGGTTCTGTCGCGCCATGTGCGCCTGGCCACACGGTTCAGGAGTTCCGATGTCCATCTTCAAGAAACTTTCGGCGGCATGCCTCGCCCTTCCCCTCATCGGCGCGGTTGCGGCGGCACCGGTTCATGCGCAGGGCCTGCCCGGCCTTTCGGGTGGCAATTCATCCGGTTCCTCGATGCTGGGCAACGCCGCGGCGGGCGCACTGTCAGGCAGCGGCCTGAGCATTCCCTCCGTCTCCTCGCTGGCCCCTTCGAACGTGACGGGCCTGCTGAGCTACTGTGTCGAGAACAACTACCTTGGCGGCAATTCGCCTTCGACGATCCTGTCCTCGCTGAAGAGCAAGAGCGGCCTTGATACGTCCAGCCCGCTTTACTCCAACGGCCAGAAGGGCATCCTCGACACCGGGAACGGCAACACCTTCTCGCTGTCCTCGCTTGAGGGCAACATGAAGCAGAAGGTGACCAAGAAGGTCTGTAATGCTGTCCTGAAGCAGGGCAAGTCGCTTCTGTAAGCCATAAAGTAATAAAAGTTTTTGGGTGCCGCCTTTTTTCCAAAAAGGCGGCGTTCCTTTGAAGCTTTTTGGAAAAAGCTTCACCAAAAACTTTTATCTTCTGAACTATGAATTCAGAACGGTCGCACGACAATCATGATGACGACGATCATCATCAGGACCGTGGGCACCTCGTTCGCCATGCGATAGAAACGCTCGGGGTGGGTATTGCGGTCCTCGGCAAAGGCACGACGCCATGAGACGCAGGCCCCGTGGAACCCTGCAAGACCGAACACCGCGACCAGTTTGGTCCACCACCATCCGCCATGCCAGTCGATCAGGCCCGGCAACATCGCAAGCAGTCCGCCAAACAGGAACGTGCTGCACATCGCCGGCAGCATGATGAAGCGCAGCAGCTTGTATTCCATCACCTTGAAACGTTCTGATTCCGCCGATCCCACCGCCACCTGGCAGTGATAGACGAACAGGCGCGGCAGGTAGAACAGGCCCGCCATCCATGCGACCATGGACATGATGTGGAACGCCTTGAGCCACAGCATCCACGGCCACAGCACAGCCATCATGCGGCATGTCCCTGTGAGCGCAGTATCCGCTTCACCAGCGCCGTGAATTCCGTCAGGTGCCCGACCCGCAGCAGGCCCGGCCAGCTTGTCGCCGGCAGGTCAAGCGGGCGCAGCAGCACGCACGCCATGCCTGCGGCACGTGCGGCCCCTGCCCCGGTTTCCGTATCCTCCAGCACCAGGCAGTTTCCCGGTGCGACCCCTGCGGCCTGTGCCGCGGACAGGTAGACGGCCGGGTCCGGCTTGGGCTTGCCCATGTCGCGCGCGGAATGGATACAATCCGGCGCGATCAGTGCATCCAGTCCCGTACGGCTGAATTTCGCGTCCATCTCCAGTTTCGACGAATTGGATCCAATCCGGTAGGGGATGCGGAGTTCGCGGATTTCACGCAGCATGGCGGCCGATCCCTCGATCGTTTCCGCCTCCGAACGCATGAGTTCAACCAGCGCGTGCTGCATCTGTGTGGGCCAGTCGCGGCCCAGCTTCAGCCCTGCCTGGTCTTCCAGTTCTTCCTTCAGCGCCGTCAGCGCCTTGCCCGCGAAACGGTCGACCGCATCCTCGTCACTGATTTCAAGGCCGACCTTGCGCAGTTCACGCGCCAGCATGCGGCATGACGGGCCTTCGCTGTCGATCAGCACGCCATCGCAATCAAAGATGATCAGTTGCAGTTGCCCATCGGGCCTGATGGAAGCAGGTAACATGATCAGATATCCCTGATGGTCGCGATAAGGTCGCCAACATGTTCGGGTGGCGTCGCGGGCACGACCCCATGGCCAAGGTTGAAGACATGTGGCCGTCCCTTCATCGCGTCACGGATGGCGCGGGCCTCCGCACGCATGCCCTCGCCCCCGGCAAGGACGCGCAGGGGATCAAGATTTCCCTGCAATGTCAGTGTATCGGGAAGCTGCGCCGCAATCGCCTTCATGTCCGCACTGGTGTCGAGCGCCATCGCATTGACCCCGGTTTCACGGCCATATTCAACCGCCATGATGCCGGCAAGGCGCGGGAAGCCGATGACCGGCACGCCGGGATGGCGTTCGTTGATGATCTTTACGATCCGCTGCGCCGGGGCGATGACGTGCCGCCGGAACTGCGACGGCGGCAGCAGGCCTGCCCAGCTGTCAAACAGCATCACCGCTTCGGCCCCGGCAACGATCTGGTTGCACAGCATGTCTGCCGTCGCGGTGGTCAGGGTATCGATCAGGCGGTCGAAGAATTCCGGATCGGAATAGGCCAGGCCACGCGTGATATCGAATTCACGCGATCCATGCCCTTCCACCATGTAGCAGGCCACGGTGAACGGCGCGCCCGCAAACCCGATCAGTGTCACCTGCCCCGGTTTTGCAACGCCAATCGGGTCCGGCCCATCGACGATGGTCCGCAGCCGCTGCAGGGTTTCCATGACCGGCATGGTCGCCGCTTCTACCCGTTTCACATCAAGCCGTTCGAGGTCACGCAGGCTGCGCACAGGTTCCAGCACCGGCCCGCGACCATGGATGAACTCCAGCGACTGTCCCATTGCCCAGGGCAGGATCAGGATGTCGGAAAACAGGATGGCCCCATCCATGCCAAAGCGTCGAATCGGCTGCAGGGTGATTTCGGTCGCCATGTCTGGCGTCATGCAGCGCGTGATGAAGTCCGCCTTTTCACGCAGCGCCCGGAATTCAGGCAGAAACCGTCCCGCCTGTCGCATCAGCCATACCGGAGGGGGCCAGATCGCTTCTCCCGCAAGGGCACGCAGAAGGGGTTTGCCTGTTTCGGTCATCGGTCCGTCGTTCAGTTTCATTGCAGCGGGACTATCTCGTACTTTTTGCCGAGCGAACAGCGTCGATGCGCCCGAAGTGTGTTTCCACGTTCCGCGCGGTTCCCATTCCTAAACAATAAAAGAAAAGAGAAAGAAATTCTTGAAGGGGTTAATAGGGGGTGTGAGTGATGGGGTACCCACGTTTCCGAATTTGTACCCCATTTTTCCCACAGTGTGTACAACCTGCCGGTACGCGGTTTTCGGCCATCAGGGAAAGTTATCCAGAATTTCCCGACAGGGGGCTGTGTACAACTCAGCGTGCAGGGGGGTGTTCGGCTTATCCACGGTACTCGGTACGGCGCAGAATCATGCGAAGTACCATCCCCATGTACCACAGTACTCCCGGAGTACTCCCCGACCCGGATTTCATGTTTCACTTTGGCAGTACGGAGCGCCAGATGCCCGACGACTCGAATTTAGTACTAAAGGCCGATTCATTACAGGCCGAGTCGCCGCCGATAGTACTCGCCAGCCAGTCGCAGGCGCGGCGTAGCCTGCTGGAATCCGCAGGCGTAAAGGCACGTTATCAGGCCGCAGACGTGGACGAGGACGCAATCAGGCGACAGTGCCGCGCCAGTGGACATGATGTCGATGCCACGGCGCTGGCGCTGGCGCGGGCCAAGGCCGCACGGATGCCTGCCGACGGTGCGCTCGTGATCGGTGCGGACCAGATGCTGTCATGCAATGGGGAATGCTTCGACAAGCCTGCCGACATGACCGTCGCACGACAGCAGTTGATGCGGCTGCGTGGACAGGCGCATGTCCTGCATACGGCGGTGGTGGCGTGGCGCAGCGGTGTGGAAGTCTGGCATCATGTCGCCCGCCCCCGCCTGTGGATGCGGACCTTCAGCGAGGATTTCCTGGACCGTTACCTCCGGCTTGAGGGCGATGCCGTCCTGTCATCCGTAGGCGCCTACCGGCTGGAGGGACCGGGACTGCACCTGTTCGCCCGTATCGAGGGCGCGCATGATGCCATCCTTGGCCTGCCGCTTCTGCCGCTGCTGGATTTCCTGCGTAAGCAGGCGGTGATACGAACCTGAATTTAGGGGCTTGCAAAGCCATGGGGCACTCGCTATACCCCGGCAGGCAAGCGGGTCGTTCCCATGCGACCCGGTCGATGTTGTGGGGCCATAGCTCAGTTGGGAGAGCGCCTGAATGGCATTCAGGAGGTCGTGAGTTCGATTCTCATTGGCTCCACCATCTTTTCTCCATGATAAAATCGCTGCGGTTTTTCCTCCCGATGCTTCTGCGTCGGGTAATGGCGTGTCCGCAGGTATGGTAAATAAAAGTCTTCGGGTACCGCCTTTTTTCAAAAAGGCGGTGTCTTGCGAAGCTTTTTGGGGTCTGTTGGGAATTACCGTGAATTGATGATAGCGGCGGTGAGATAAATCATTGCTGCGAATGATCTGTCTGTCTTGTCGCTTCGCATGGCGATGCGC
>NZ_POTC01000039.1 GCF_002906255.1 Novacetimonas maltaceti
CCATCTGGTCCGGGGTTAACCCCGGACCAGATGGCCAACAGCAACGCCGTCAGAAGGGCGGCATAACAACAATCGGGTATAGCTTATCAAGCCCGCAAAACTGTCCGAACGGACGGGACCACCTCACTAGGAACTGCGTTTTTTAAGAAGGATCTGTCATGCCCAGCCTGTTTGAGCCGATTGAACTGGGAAGCATTTACGCAAAAAACAGAATTCTCATGGCGCCGCTGACACGTGGCCGGGGCACCCGCGAGCATGTACCCACTCCCATCATGGCCGAATATTACGCGCAACGCGCTGGGGCCGGTCTGATTATCTCGGAAGCGACTGGTATCAGCCGCGAAGGTCTTGGCTGGCCGTATGCGCCGGGTCTGTGGTCGCAGGAACAGGTAGAAGCCTGGAAGCCTATCACCGCTGCAGTCCATGCAAAGGGCGGAAAGATCGTGGCCCAGATCTGGCACATGGGCCGCATGGTGCATTCCAGCGTGACGGGTCAGCAGCCTGTGTCCTGCTCGGCGACAAAAGCACCTGAAGCGCTCCATACTTATGACGGCAAACAGGCTCCCGAAATTGCCCGTCCTCTTACCAGGGAGGACATTGCCCGCATCCTGGACGATTATGAAAACGCCGCTCGCAATGCTCTTCAGGCAGGCTTTGACGGTGTGCAGATTCATGCCGCCAACGGTTACCTGATCGACGAATTCCTGCGGGACGGCACCAACCATCGTTCCGACGAGTATGGCGGTTCGCCGGAAAAGCGCATCCGCTTTCTGCGTGAAGTCACGGAACGCGTGATCGCAACGATTGGCGCGGACAAAACGTCAGTACGGCTGTCCCCCAATGGCGATACGCAGGGCTGCATCGACAGCCATCCCAAGCAGGTTTTTGTGCCGGCGGCAAAGCTGTTGAACGACCTCGACATCGCTTTTCTTGAACTGCGCGAACCCGGACCGAATGGCACGTTCGGCAAGACCGATCAGCCCAAGCTGCATGGCCCGATCCGCGAAGTGTTTAAGAAGCCGCTGGTTCTGAATCAGGACTACACACGCGATGAAGCGATCGAGACAGTTGCAACCGGTGTTGCAGATGCCATTTCATTCGGTCGCCCATTCATCGCCAATCCGGACCTCGTGCGTCGTCTGGAAGACAATCTGCCCCTGAACAAGGACGATATCCGCACCTGGTACTCGCAGGGTGCAGAAGGCTATACCGATTATCCACTTGCTCGCTGACACCCTATTTTTTCCCGCAAGCTCCTTCCAGGGAAAGGAGCTTGCATTTTAACTATAGAAAACATTTAGATGCCGACCTGATACTTGTCATGTGCAGGATGAAATCACTTGAATATTTCTACCCCCTGTCATGAATTTGAATGCTGCGAAAGCCTGTTTTTGGTAGTCCCTATGACAGCCGACTATCTCCTTTCTCCCAAGTCAGACGTTTCATTCCGGCTGTTCATGTGGGAAGAATTATCGTCGAATAAGGCGGCCATGATCTATGAAGCGGATGTGTCCGCCGGTACCTCGTGTCCGCCCTGTGCGTCTTCACGCATGCCTTTGCTGTTCATACACGCGCAGATTCAGATCCGTGAGATCCAGGAGAGGCGTAGGGATCTGATGGACGCGTGCCCGCCTGACCAGGTCACCAATAATCTGCTGCGCCTCCACAGGAGCGCCCTGCAGCAGATCCCGGAACATGGAGGACGTCAGGGTGGAGTCCGTTTTCGTCAGGAGACTGACAGTGCTCTTCAGGGTGGCATCCCGCAGGGGATAACCGGCAGCAGCGGCCGTTGACGCACATTCATGGATCACCGCCTGTGCAAAATCCTGACCTGCTGGCTGGCTGGCGACATCCCCCACGGTTCCGCGCATCAGGCAGCAGATGCTGCCCAGGGCGGCGAGCAGAACCCATTTGTCCCACATGTCCTGCAGGATGTGGGTGGAACACACGGTTTCAAATCCGGGCCCCGACAGGGTTTCCGCAATACTGCACGTCGCTGGCGTCTCACGACCGTCCCGCTCCCCCACGGAAAGCCGGGGGAGAGAACCCGCCTGGACAATGCGCCCCTGCGCATCAAGCTTGCTGACGATAAAGCACGTCCCCCCCATGACCGCGGCAGGGCCAAAGCGGTCTGCCAGACTATCAAGATGCTGCATGCCGTTGAGAAGCGGGACAATCCATGTTTGCGGTCCCACCGCAGGCGCAAAATCGTTCATTGCCGCCATCAGGGAATAGGCTTTTACGCTGAGCAGGATGATGTCGTAGGGACCCTCAATCCCACCGGCCATCACCATCCGGGGGGCGATGGTGACGTTGCCAACAGAACTGATCAGGCACAGGCCCTCGGCACGGAGCTGCTGCAGGCGCCTTTCGCGCACCAGAAAGGTCACGTCATGCCCGGCGCCGGCCATGCGCGCGCCAAAATATCCACCCACGGCACCCGCGCCGACAACAAGAATTCTCGAGCCCATGACGCTGTTTCCTCTCTTTGGTCCGCCTGACGTGTTGCGGTTGAAGGCGAGTTGAAGCGCTCTGGAGGCAGGGGTCAAGACAGGTTCAGAATCTCGATCTTCCGGGGTGCCGGGCCTTGATGCAGGCCGCGTCGATATAGGTCTCGACGACCTGGAGACTTTTGTGCCGCGAGAAGCGCTTCAGCTCCAGGAGATCATACCCGTCTTTTGCCCCCGTGGTGATGGCGCCGCGGCGCAGGCTGTGTCCGCCAAAATCCCCTTCGAGGTGGGTGTCGCCGCATCGCCTGCGGATGATGTCCGTGACCGCCCGGTCCGACAGGGCGTGCGGCCCGATCCTGGGCGGGGCTCCGACGGGAGTGGCGCCCGCCCTGCGGTCCCGCGCGGACCAGATGCGCCGGAAGACCGGACCTTCCGTGATCCCGGCCTGCCGGAGCCAGGTCTCGTATGCCAGAACCGGGCAGTTCCGGGTCAGGCCCCGCGGGATGCCGATCAGAGTACCCTTGCGCTGGGGATCCCCCTTGGACCGGCCCAGCCGGATCTGCATGCCATCCTCGTCCACCGTGATGTCGTCCACCTTCAGTGCGGCAAGCTCGGAGCGCCGGAACGCACCGGCAAAACCGAGCAAAAGAATGGCCCGGTCCCGCGCACCGACCAGATCATGGGAACTGATGGCTTCGACGACCCGGACCAGCCTGTCCCAGGTGAGCGCAGTTTTCTGGCGGGGCAGGGTTTCTTTTGCTTCCCGACGGATGCCAGCAAGGGTTGCGGTCACCATCGGGTGGGCGGTGGGTACGGCAATCTGCGCCAGATGGTGCAGGTAGCGCAGGGCGGCACGATGCAGGTCGATGGTGCTGGTCCTGCGGCCCTGCAGCGCCATGTCGGCCAGATAGGCGGCAACATCCTCGCTGCGGGCCGGCAGGGCGGGCAGGGCATGGCCGGCAGCCCAGCGACACCAGGACCGCACGGCGGCGCGATAGGTGCGCAGCGTGTTTTCGGCCTTGCTGCGGTGCATATAGGCATCGGCGGCCTGACGTGCCGTAGCCAGGCGGCCATCATGTTCGGGGAGGGGCTGTGCCGAGACGACGGAAAACCATTGCGCGACGGCAGCAGCCGGTTGCCCGACGGGCGCAGGGGGCGCTGCGTCTGCCGTCTCGGAACGGGAGCCTACGGACTGGAGCGGCCGGAACCAGGCCAGGAAGCTGGGCACGCCATCATCGATTTCCAGACCGACGGCCAGTTCAAACCCTGATGGGATATCGGCGACATGGTCCTGAGCCATCTGTTGGGCGGCCGACGCATACGGCACGCCTTGGGCGAGGGGGGTATCCGGGGAATAGCTACCGTCCGGCAATTCGATGCCCGCCAGAAGCAGGGGCAGGGGCGGTGTGAAACATGCGGTCGAGAGGATTTCGCGCCAGCGCGCCGGATCCTGTGTCTCGGCCAGACGCTGCCGCGTCAGAGGGTCAACGCGGGCGTGCAACGCGGCCTGCGCGCGCCTGCTGGAGCCGAGGATCCGGACATCGCTCAGCATGGCAGGCTTGCCCGCGCGTATGGCCCCTGGCCGTCACTTGGGCAGCAGGGAAGGGGCACACAGACAGGCTTGGCGAAAAGGCTCGGAAACAGGCGCATTTCGGGATTTTAGCAGGCATTTTGGAATTTTTCATCTACTTCCGACAAGATAACTTATCGGAAGTAGGTTTTCGATCGGTCGGATTTTGCCAAGCGGGGAGGGGAGGGGGCAGAAAGTTCGGAAAACCGCGTCTTTCAGGACAAACCGGGCGCTTTTTCGTTCTCCAAAATACGTTAACATGATACGACGTATTATATGAAGCGCAAACGCCTTAATATTGTCAGGGTCAGGTGGCGCGGTTGCCCGCTGAGGGTGGACGAACTGCCTTCTTCGAAAGCCCGTTCGGGATCGGCCCGTAGGGCGTGCGGGCCGGAAAACCGCGGATCTGATCAGAATGGCTGAGATCGGTCGACCGCTGCAGGCGGCGCGGCCCCCGACCGGCCTGTCGCCGGCCACGGCACGGGCCTATGCGGCCTCCTGGCGCGCCTTTGTCAGGACCCAGCCAGCCGATAGCGGCTTTCCGGTCGGCCCTGTGGCGGTGGCAGCGTGGCTGGAGGCCCGGGCGAAGGCGGGACGGCCGCGGCAGAGCCTGGTGGTGGATCGCGCGGCGCTGACGGCGTGGTGTGCCGCCAATGGCGAGGGGCTTGATGTTGCCCTGCCCGCTACGCGGGTGCGCCGGACCGGGGCCGGGGTCGATGCAGCTTCGCTGCTGGCCGCCGCGCGACGTTGCGGGCCCGACCTGCCCGGCCTGCGCGACCGGGCTTTGCTGTTGCTGGCGGCCACGCTGGACATCGGCGCCGAGGCGCTGGCCCGACTGACGGTGGAAGACATCATCGACACGACAGACGGGATGACCGTCGCCCTGTTGCGGCCCCGGTCGGGGCATCACCAGTTGCGCCGGTTGCGGCGGCGCCGGGATCCGGCCGTCTGTCCGGTGCGGTCCTGGGCGGCCTGGCGCGATGCCGCGCAACTGCGCTGGGGAGCAGCCTTCCGGGGGATCGATGCGCACGGCACCGTCGGGGATCCATTGTCGGTGCCGGGGATCCGGTTTGTGCTGGACCGAGCGCTAGGGCGTTCGGATCGTCCAAGCCACCGGACACGGCGGACAAAATCGGGATCCCCGCGAGAGTCCTCAGTCCGGACGCCAACGCGTCAACACACGTTGAGACCGGCCCCGGACTGGATCCGAACAACGTTGACGGTAAGCGGTCCGGTGGACGCGGTGGCCCGGTTCCGGGCGGTGGCCCAGGGGCCGGGGATCATTCCCTGGCAGGTGGATTTTGACTACGAACAGGCCCGCCTGCTGGCGCCGATGGCGGGGCAGGGAATCCAGGCGGTGACGTTGGCCCGACTGCTGCGGCAGGCATCCGAGCGCCTGCATCGGATCGCCCTGCAGCATCAGGCGGCGGGTACGCCTGCCTCTGCCTTTGACCTGCACCGGCTGGTGCCGGTTCCCGGTCCCATTCTGGAAGCCGGGTCGGACTCCCGCGCGGCGGCAGCCTGGCTGCAGGCGCAGTGGGGCACGCTGCTACCGTTGCGCCGGGTAGAGGTCGAAGCCGTGCGCGATCAGCGCGCCCGCCGCAGTGCCCGGCTGGTCTACACCTTCTGGTCGGCGGAGTGGACGCCGTGGCAGGCGCTGGACCATATACGGACAGACTGGCCAGATCTGGTGTTCGACATCCGACCGCAATACGCGCGTGTTGATGCCGGGGAGACCGCTGATGCATCTGGATGAGGACGAAGACTGGGGTGATCCGCCGCGTCGGCTGCCGCGCCCGGTGGTGCCGGAGTTCCATGTCGAGGGGTTTGACGGGCCGCTGGACCTGCTGCTGGATCTGGCGGAACGGCAGCGTCTGGACCTAGGTGTGCTGTCCATCGCGGATCTGGCGGCCCAGTTTGTCGCTGAGGCGGAGCGGCTGGCCCGCACAACACCGCTCATGCAGCGCGCGGACTGGGTGATCTGGATCGCCCGGCTGGTGTTCCTGCGCTCGCGGCTGCTGTTTGCGACGCAGGCGGAAAAGCAGGTTGCCGAAAAAGAGGCGCGCCGGACGGTCGGCCAGATCGAGGGGCTGCTGGAGATGCGCGCGGCGGCGGACTGGCTGGAGGCGCGACCGCAGCTTGGCGTGTCGGTTTTTACACGGGGCGGAACAGACGCGGATCGTAGTGTTTCTGTACGGCAGGGGACGTATTTCAGTCTAATGGAAGCCTGTCTCGGTACGCTGGAACGGGAATTGGCACGGGTCGAGACATCCGTCCCGATCTATCGGATCGATGTGCCCTCCTACTGGCGTGTGAGCGATGCATTGGTCTTTATGCGTGAGAAAATAAAAAACGGAACCTTTCGAAGCATATGGGACTGTGTTCCTGCGATGGCGTCTACCAAACCTGAGGGAACCATTGGTCGTCGAACGGCTGTGGCTGCGACATTTGTGGCCGGGCTGGAATTGGTGCGCCAGGGAGACGCGTCGATCGATACGATCGTGTTTCCCATGGCATGATGTTAGCGATTGCAGACTCTTTGGAATGAGCGGGACAACGCCACGATGGAATGGTGTGCACGGCAGCCGAAGGCAGCACAAGCGCAGCGATATGCCGCTCTGCAACGTAGCGGCAGCCTTTTCCCTGTTCTAGAGAATTTCCTGGCTTTCGTTGCATCCTATGACCTCAAAGAGGTCCGCATCTGGGGCAATGGTGCCGCATTGACAATATGTTGCTGTCCGAACTGTGCCGCCGCCTCAAGCTGCGCGTGTCGTGGCAGTTCTTCAATGACCGTTGCTTCCGACCACTCACTCTCTGATGGCCACCTGAAAGAGATCGAGAATATCTTCGAGTGCGAAGATTCCATTAAGATTCATCCTGGCAGCTTCCGATAGTTTTGGAATGGCACGTTCGAAGATTGCCAGATTGATTTCCTCATTCAATCGGGAGGGATAGAGAATACCGTCAGGTTTGGCAGGATGGTTATGGAGTGCGAGTGACCATTGGCGCGCGGGACGCTGGTCCGACCCGCCGACTACATCGCTGGGAATGCCCATCCTTAAGGGATTGTCGCTCCGCAGATCGATAACCCGCAAATCAGTGACCACCACGATCTCTGCATAATCACGGTCGGTGATTTCCTGCTCGGCGAGCAGAAGCTCTCCGATTACGCCATCACGACTGTCGCGCAGGATGGCTTCCACGAAACAAACCTTCAGGGTGCTGCCGACATAAAGAACCCCAAACCGCTCAGGTGCCGGCAGATCCCTAGGATCGCTGAACCGGCTCTCGTTCTTGCCGAAACCCAGAGTGTCCGAAAACCGCCGCAACAGGATGCGCCCATAACGGGTACCGGCTGGTACTGTTGTCATAGCGAGGTCAGCTTGGTCGAAGTTGCTGGGGGGTAGGCTTGCGGACGACATTTACGCGAAGGTGCCCTCGGCGATACTGACCGCGACCGAGAGGACGCGTTTATCTTCTCCTTTCTCCAAAGCAGCGATCGCAGTCCGTCCTTCGAGTTCAGGATGCTTCTGGGTGAGAAACCGGTAAATGGTCCACGGACTGTCGCCAAGCGCGGTAAACAGGTTCGGGATGATAGCGAACGGACGACCGTCGCGATCGAGTTGCCAGGTCGGGTAACGATAACCGCGTGTCGGGCCTTCGAGGCCGATCAACTGGCGAGCGTGCCGACGGGCACTCACCGTGACACGGGTTGTTCCCATGCGCCGCGCCAGTTCTTCCGCCGTCACCATATCCTCACGGGCAAGAATGCTGGCGGCCAGCGCCTTGCCACGCGCCTTCGCGCGCGCCAGACCGCTACCGGACGTGCGCTCCGCCGCTTGCGTGCCTGCAATGTCCTGATTCTCTGGAGGATGCACAATCCGAACTGTACCTTCGGGCGTAACTTCGACTGAAAAGCGGACGCCACGTCCTGTTTTCCTGGTCTCCGCCAGCGCGTGGCCGAGATTTTCGATCACAGAGCGTGCTGTTCCCACCTGTCTGGCGACAGATGTCAGCGCAGTGCGTCCGACAGGAATAGAAACGGGTTGCACGCCGCGTGCGCTGAGAACCACAGCGCCGCTACGCGTTTTCGCCGCAAGACGGCGCGATTTTGTGGTGAAAGAGGATGCAGTTGCTCGGGGCATGGCGTATCTCCTGCCGTATACTCCTCATTTTCGATAAATCTGTCAAGTCCGATAAGTTCGTAAAGGTATGGCATTTAATGTCATGCTTTCATGACCTGTTAGCAGCCTGTCAGTTGTCCAGAATTTCCAGGGCTGGAAGATTCTTCACAATCTTCATGGTTTCCAGGCTGATCGTGATGACACGCAGGAACAGGTCCAGCGGATAGCGGGGGTCGTTCATGGTTTCGATGGCCCAGTTATTGGCATCATTGACGATACCGCTGGCCTTGTCGGTCTTCACGCATTGACGTTCCACGACCCAGTCGAGGGCAGGCTTGCCGTTCACCACGTAGTCGTAGGCTTCCAGAGGGATACCTGTGATAGTGATGCGGTCATTGTAATGCAGGATGGTTTTGTTCTTGCCCTTGCCATATTTCATCTGTGTCACCCGATAGTTGTCGGGTGACAGTGATCCTTTACCGTAGTCAATCTCCACGCCTTCATAGATGTGTTGGCTATCAAAATTTACGTGCATTTCGCCCAACCTGCGACCAGCATCCGAGAAGGCTTTGAAGGCTTCATATGTCTTCATGCGGGGAATGCGGGGCAGTTCCTTTCGCAAGGTATCCGCGTAGCGTTCCCGATATTCGGGCGAATGCAGAAGGCCATAGACATAATAGAACAAGTCTGCCTTGCTGATTTCCTTGCCCGGATAGGCATCCTGAAAGTGCTTCAATCCCTCATCTGTGATGGCTTCGCGTCGTACAAGACGTGGTTGAGAAGGTGTCTGTTCAAATAGACTGCCTTGGGAAGTGTTCATTGGCTGTCCTCCGTTTCGTAAAGAAACATCGGAAAGCATTGGCCTCCGTGTAGAAGGTGCAGGTCCGGAGTGCAGGATATCATCATTGTTGAGAAAGGCCGGTCTTCTCCCGGACTGGCTATGCAAATAACAAGATTCTTCTCTTGTACTTCTGCTGTTGACCGAGTATAATTGTCCTGTCCTGTCCTGTCCTGTCCTGTCCTGTCCTGTCCTGTCCTGTCCTGTCCTGTCCTACTTCTTCATATAAATATTCAGAAAAGCATTGTGTTCCACCATCACTTTGCAAATCTGGGACAGACTTGCTCATGAGTGCAAACTGACTGTCATCATTCTGGCGTTGCTTAATCATAATCACTCTATTATCCGCCTTAGCGCTAGGAAACAGTCGAGGCATCTGGTAAATCATGTCGTTAATCTGCCGGTCAAAGTACATCCACTGACAGAAAAATGGCCGGTAAACCGATTTTACGACATGCTCAGGGTTAAATAATGCTGGCTTATCTCGGGTAAAATCCTGAAGCAGTGAACGATTCCAGCTTATCTTTCGTGGATCACTATCGACAAAATTTTTGGCCTTTTCTAATCGTTCTTTTGAAGATGCATCAGGGTATTCATTCTGAAATCGTTCTCGTTCCGAATTATACACATCAATCATGGACCGCATATCTTCGGTTAATACTTGATGGGATGAATTGTAGCACCATGCGTCACGGGCTGTTGCAACGCCACGGGAAAACAGACTGAACAGCACAGGTCCCGCATCCTTATCCTTGCTCCCAATGGCAATAAATTTTCCAAAGCTGTCATCCCGTTGCCGTAGCCAGTCGCCATGTTCATCCGGCGTGATTGTCTGCCACAGGTCTTCGCCAGTCAGGCCATTGATGCTGGCCAGTTCCTGAATACGTTTCAGCTTCTGCTCACGGGTCAGATAATCCCCAATATCGTGGAACAGAATACGACCCTGTTCCTTTGCATTTGGATTCTTGACCATGAGGGAAATGGCAATCGGCGCCCGGCTTCCAGCATCGAATATCTTTCCACCTTCTTTGCGAGATGTTTCCCCTGATGTACGCTGGTTCCCCCGCAGATGAAACACATGGATGGAGGAAAATTCTTCGGCCAGACACTGGCGCAAACCATTTGCCGTATTGGCATCCAGAAAGCCTGCATTGGTCACAAAACCGATGACGCCACAATCCCCAATGCGGTCAGATGACCAGCGAATGGCGCGGATATAGCTGTCATACAGGGCGCGCTTGTTCGTGGCACTGGACCGCTCCGCATAGGTCTTCGCAATCCGCGCATCCAGGGTGGGATAGGCCACATTCTGGTTGTTATCATTCCCACTTTCCTGCCCCACGGAATAGGGCGGGTTCCCCATGATGACACGGATATCCAGCTTCTTCTGTTTGCGGATACGCCGGTTGTTGTCCTCCAGGGTCGCACTTACCAAGTCATGCGGTTCATTCAGCCTGAAGGTGTCCGTCAGGCAGATACCTTCGAACGGTTCATATGTCCCGTCCATCAGGTCGGAGAACGTAGCCTCGATATTGATGGAGGCGATATAGTAAGCCAGCAGGACAATTTCGTTAGCGTGCAGTTCCTGCCTGTATTTATGGAGCATCTGCTCCTTCGTAATCAGCCCGCTCTGCAATAACCGGGTAATGAATGTGCCCGTGCCAGTGAAGGGGTCCATGATATGGACGCCCTTGCTCCCAAGGGTCTGACCGAACTCGCTTTCCAGCACGTCATTGATGGAACGGATGATGAAATCCACAACCTCAATAGGTGTGTAGACAATACCCAGGCGGTCCTTCAGGCGCGGGAAGGCTTTCTGGAAAAAGCCGTCATACAGTTCCTTGATGACCTTCTGGCGACCGTAGGAGGTATCAATCCCCGAAGCGCGTTCACGGACGCTGGTATAGAAAGCCTCCAGCCTGTCCGTTTCCTTGTGCAGGCTGTGCTTGTCCAGCGCATCCAGAACCGTCTGCATGGCTCTGGACATGGGGTTGTCGCCAATGAAGCTATGGCCAGCGAACAGGGCTTCGAACACGGGGCGGGTGATGAGATGCTGTGCCAGCATCTCGATAACTTCTTCCTCGCTGATGCTGTCGTTCAGCTCCGTCCGCAGGTCTGACGTGAACTCCTCGAACGAGGTCCGCGCCTCCACATTGTCGGGATTCTCCAGAATGGTTTTGATGCGGGTGATGTGGGTCTGGGCAATCCGGGCGATATCATCGGCCCAGTCTTCCCAGTGATGGCGGTTGCCGACCTTCTTGACGATTTTGGCATAGATAGCCCGTTCGATTTCCCCGACTTCAAATTGCAGAGTTTCCTGCCTGTCGTCGTCAGGGAATGAAGCCTTCTTTCCAATTTTGTAGGACGAATGGGCTTTCTGGGCTGTGCCTGTTGTCAGGGCCTTTGTCTTGGCCGTGATCTTCTTCGTGACCGCGATGACTTCCATGCGGGATGTGTCAGGTCTGGCCTGAAGATCCATCTTGTTGACCATGTGATCAAAACGGTCATCGTGAGAACGCAGGGCCTGAAGCACCTGCCAGACCACCTGATAGGTCTTGTTGTTATCCAGAGCCTGGTCTGGCTCAACCCCAGCCGGGATAACTACGGGCAGTACGACATAGCCGCGCTTCTTACCAGGTGCGACCCGCATCACACGGCCTACGGACTGGACCACATCCACCTGTGAATTCCTGGGGGTCAGGAACAGGACTGCATCCAGCGCCGGCACGTCCACCCCTTCCGACAAGCAACGGACATTGGACAGAACCCGACATATGCCTTCCGGGGTCTCGTCCTTCAGCCAGGCGAGTTTGCCTTCCTTTTCGCTGGCGTTCATCCCGCCATCGACGTGTTCGGCTTCGCAGATCAGACGGGCTTCAGGTTCAATGCCTTCCTGTTCCTGATATTCCTCCACGACCTGCTGGAACATATCGGCAATCTGGATGGAACTGACCTTGGGTGTTCTGCCCTTGTAGTCAGGAGAAATGACCTGGCAGAAGGCGACGGCCCGCTTCATCGGTTCGGGGACAGTTGTCCCTTCACGAGGCAATCCGCCCGTCGCCAGCGCCTTCCAGCATCCGACAATTTTGGAGGCATCGGAGACGGTCAGCCCGTTATCGGGATCATCCAAGAGCTTCTGGACGCTACGGCTGACGGTTCCTTCGTCAACGGCCAGCACGATGACCTTGTAGTCCACCAGCAGTTTGCGCCGAACGGCCTCGGAGAAGGTGATGACATGGAACTCAGGCCCGTAGATGGCCACATTGTTCATGCCATAGACAGTGGCTCCTTCCTTTTCGGCCTTTTCCTGCGCCACATCGCCGTAAATACGCGGGGTGGCAGTCATGTAGAGGCGGTGACTGCCAGCCAGATAATCCTGGTTATGGACGCGGACGAAGGCGCTATCATTTTCCTCCCCCCCGAAAGTGACCCCTGTTGTCCTGTGCGCTTCATCGCAGACGATCAGATCGAACTCGGGGAGGTCATGCTCCTTCTGGGCACGGCTGATGACATCGATGGAATGATAGGTCGCGAACACGACCGTCATATGCGCGTCGTCATGCCGTTTGGCATGTTCGGTCGCCAGACGGCCGGGACTGGTGGTTGCCGGGTAGCGGATTTCGTGGATGTTGACCTTAATCTCGTCGTCGTTCTTCGCCTTCTTTTTCCCCACGTCACTGTCGGAACAGACCGCGAAGCTGTGGAGCGGAACCTGGCTTTCCTGGGTCCATTCGGTCAGGGTCTGGGACAGCAGGGAGAGGCTGGGGACGAGAAACAGGACACGACCACCGGCACCGACCTGCTGTTCCGCGATTTTCAGGCTGGTGAAAGTCTTGCCCGTCCCGCAGGCCATGATCAGACGGCCACGGTTATGGCACTTGAAGCCTGCCAGAACCCGGCGGATAGCGGTTTCCTGGTGCTCGCGGGCTTTCTTCTGTGCCCGCAGGACAGGAGCAATCTTGGGCTGATATTGCGACCAGTCAATCAGGCTGGTTTCTAGGTCATACAGATCAATCTTGCTGACGGGCGGATGCTGGTCCGCAAGCGATGCTTCGGCATTGTCGGTCCAGTGGTTGGTCGTGGCGACAATGATACGCCGGGCAAAATGCTTTTTTCCCGAGGCGGTGAAAAAGCTGTCGATATCCGGCTTGCTGATATGGTGGGATGGGGCATAAAATTTACATTGGATGGCGTGGTATTCGCCCGTGCCCCGCGTTCTGGCGACCAGATCGATGCCCGTGTCTTTCGCGATATAGCCTTCCTGGGTTGCCCACGCCTTGTATGTCCATACCTGGTCATACAGGTCCGCGTAGCTCGGCTCTGTCCGCAGGTAGCAGACAATCAGTTCCTCGAAGTAGGTGCCTTTCTCGCGCTCTGTGACGGACAGATTTCTGTAGGTATCAAGCAGTTGGGAAAGCGCGGACATAATCGGGCAAGCCTTTGGACGGTCTGAAAATCACGTCTGGCCAGATTAACCCTTGCCACAGGGATGGGGAATAGGGCCTGCTGACAAAAGGTTTTTTCAGACTGACGTGGACATCATTCAACGCCGGTCTTTGCAGAAATCTATGGATGAATGGCGCCCACCTCCCGATTGGCAACAGTGGTTAGGAAGCCGAACAGGTCATCCGTCGTCTCGCCATCGGCCAGTTTCCGCACTGACGTCCACTGGCACCAGATCCCTGCAAAGAAAGCCAGCGGTTCCCCATCACTCCGGGCAAACCAGACGGGCCTGCTGGTCCCATCCGGCAGGCGCTCCGGTTCGGAAAAGGCCGTGAGCGGCACCAGGCAGCGATGCGCGATACTTTCCCATCGCTTCCACCAGGTCGAGGTGGGATTGCGGATATTGGTCACACCCTGATCGACCCTATGACTTTTCAGGTAGCCCGGCGGGGTCGGCATGCCCCAGCGTGCCATGACCAGTTCCCGCCCATCCGGCGCGTTCCGCACGATGGGCACCATGGTGTTGGGCCAGATCTCGGGCAGGGGCCGGAGATTGCCGGTGCGGTCGGTCATGACCCGGGCCGCCTCCCGGATCGCCTGCTGGCTGCCGGTCATCGCATAGAGGTTGCACATCACGCCGTCCTTTCGCGAGTCCGGATATGGGTGCCCTGCCGGACGGTATCCACCCTGCAGGACGGGGGTGGCCGGACTGTTCCTGATAAATCCCTGTACTTCAGACAGTTTTCATCAAGCCTGGACCGTGTGGCAGGCCTGTGCCCGCGTCCGGATCACAGCCGCTTTTCCAGAATGGGTTGACATTCGTCACTACACTAGAACAAATAACGAACATAATTGCTGATTCCATGCCAGAAACACCCGAATGGACTGTCCGACCCCATGCCCGCACCCGAACCCCGTCCCGCGCTGGAGGCGCTGAGAGCACAGGTCAGCCGCCTCGAAGGCCAGGGCCGACGCAGGCGGGGCGTGCTGCCCTTCGGTGTGCCCGAGATTGACGGTCGCCTGCCAGACGGCGGACTGGCGCTGGGCGCGCTGCATGAGGTGGCTGGTGGCGGCAATGACGCCCTGAATGCAGCAGCGTCCGGCCTGTTTTCTGCCGGGATCGCCGCCCGGACACGGGGAAAGGTGCTGTGGATCGCCACCCGTCAGGACCTGTATGCCCCGGCGCTGCAGCAGGTCGGGTTGTCGTCGCGACGGACCATTTATGTCGCCGCCAGTTCGGACGTCGATGTCCTGGCCTGTTTCGAAGAGGCATTGCGCCATCAGGGTCTGGGCGCGGTCGTGGCCGAGGTCGCCCGCCTGTCCATGACCGCCTCACGCCGCCTGCAGCTGGCGGCCGAGACATCCGGCGCGCTGGGCATCGCCATACGGCGCTGGCGGCGGCAGACGGATGCGGCCGATTTTGGCCAGCCCACGGCTTCGGTTACGCGGTGGCGGGTATCCGTCCTGCCATCCGTGCCGCTGCCGGTCCCCGGCGTCGGCCGGTCCCGCTGGCTGCTGGAACTCATCCGTGCCCGCGCGGGCGAATGCGCCGATTTTGAAGTGGAGGCCTGTGATGCCAAAGGGAGACTGGCACCGTGTCGTCTCGCTCTACCTGCCGCTCTGGCCGACAGACCGGATCAGGAAGCGGCTGGGCACCGACGCGCCCGCGCCTGACTGCCCGCTGGTGCTGGCCGGGCGGGAAGGGCGGCGACGGGTCATTCTGTCGGTCGATCTCGCCGCCCGCAGGCTAGGCCTGCGTCCCGGCACGCCTGTCGCGAAAGCGCAGGCGCTTTACCCCGATCTGCTCATCATGGATGCCGACCCGGACGGTGACCGGGCTGGACTGGAGCGGCTGACGCTATGGTTCCAGCGCCGCATCGCCCCCATCGTGGCCCCCGATCCGCCAGACGGCATTGTGCTGGATACGACCGGTGCCGATCACCTGCATGGGGGCGAGGCCGTCATGCTGGAGAACATGGTCACGCGCCTGAAGGAGTCCGGGATCACGGCCCGGGCCGCGATTGCCGATACGTGGGGTGCGGCCCATGCGCTGGCGCGCTATGACCGGGGACGCATCACCCTCGTGCCGCCCGGTGAAACGGCGGCAGCGATTGCCGACCTGCCCATCGAAGCCCTGCGCATGCCAGCGGATATCATCGAGGGGCTTTATGGCCTGGGCGTGTCACGCATCGGCCCGCTGGCCGGTATGCCGCGCGCACCGCTGGCCCTGCGCTTCGGTCCGGATGTCGCCCGCAGGCTGGACCAGGCTTTTGGACGACAGGCAGAAGCCATTGTCCCGGTCCGGCTGCAGGCGCCGGTGCAGGTCAGCCGAAACTTTGCCGAACCGATCAGTGCTGCCGAGACCATAGCCCGCTACATCACCAAACTCGTGCCGTCCCTGTGCGCCGGGCTGGAGGAACGCGAGCAGGGCGTGCGTCGCCTCGACCTGCTGCTGCACCGGGTGGACAGCCGCACCGAGGCCGTCCGCGTGGCCACGGCCATGCCGGTGCGGGATGTCAGACGCCTGACCCGTCTGCTCTGTGACAGGATCGAGACCATCGATCCGGGATTCGGGATCGAACGCATGATGCTGACGGCTTCGCTGGCCGAGCCGATCCTGCACCGCCAGGGTGTATCCGCCCTGATCGAGGAAGAAGAGGCCGACGTCTCCGACCTGATCGATACCCTGGCCAACCGTGTCGGCACACAGGCCCTGTATCGCTTCGCCCCGGTGGAAAGCGACGTGCCGGAACGGGCCGTCTGCCGCGTGCCCGCACTCGCACCCGAGGACGGAAAGGAGTGGCCGGATCACTGGCCGCGCCCCACGCGCCTGCTGCCCCGTCCCGAGCCGATCCAGACCATGGCGGTGCTGCCCGACCATCCGCCGGTCTTCTTCATCTGGCGTGGCATCCGCCGCCGGATCAGATGCGCCGATGGCCCCGAGCGGGTCTTTGGCGAATGGTGGAAGGGCGATGCCGAACTGACCACCGTGCGGGATTATTTCCGGGTGGAAGACACCAGCGGGGAGACATTCTGGGTTTACCGGACCGGGGATGGCGAACATGGCGAGACCGGTTCGCAGGGCTGGTTCCTGCACGGTCTCTTTGAATGAGCGTGGCATACGCCGAACTGCAGGTGACGACGTATTTCTCGTTCCTGCGCGGCGCATCCTCACCGATTGAACTGTTCGAGCAGGCAAAAACCCTTGGCATTAAAGCGCTGGGCATCTGCGACCGCAATTCCCTGGCGGGCATGGTGCAGGCCCATGTCGCGGCCAAAGAGACCGGCATCCGCCTGGTCGTGGGCTGCCGTCTCGACCTTGCCGATTTCGCGCCAGTGCTGGTCTATCCGACGGACCGGGCCGCCTATGGCCGATTGTGCCGACTGCTGAGCCTTGGCAAGGCGCGGGCCGGGAAGGGGAAATGCCATCTGCTCTGGGAGGATCTGGTGGCATGGGGCGAGGGCCTCCTTGTGATCCTGCTCCCGGATACGGCGGATGATGCCTGTGCCCTGCATCTGCGCAAGCTGAAGGACGCCTTTGCCGACCGGGCCTATATGGCGCTGACCCTGCGGCGCCGGCCCAATGACCAGATGCGGCTGTACGAACTGGCGAACCTCGCCCATCTGGCACGGGTGCCAACGGTCGTGACCAATGACGTGCTGTTCCACACCCATGACCGGCGCATCCTGCAGGATGTGGTGACCTGTATCCGCAACCACACCACCATCGACGAAGCCGGGTTCGCGCGTGAGCGCCATGCGGACCGCTACCTCAAGCCGCCCGCGGAAATGGCCCGGCTGTTCAGCCGCTATCCCGAAGCGATCGACCGGACCCGTGAGATCGTGGCCCGTTATCGCTTCAGCCTTGATGACCTGGCCTACCAGTATCCCGACGAGGTCTCCATCCCGGGCCAGTCACCGCAGCAGGCGTTGGAAGCCCTGACCTGGGAGGGGGCAACGGCGGCCTATCCCGAAGGCATTCCGCCCGAGGTCAGGAAAACCCTCACCCATGAACTCGCCCTGATCGGGCGCATGGATTACGCGCCGTATTTCCTGACCGTCCACAGCATCGTCCGCCATGCCCGCTCGCAGGGCATCCTGTGCCAGGGGCGGGGATCGGCGGCCAATTCCGCCGTCTGCTACGTGCTGGGCATTACCGCCATCGATCCGGCACGGACGTCGCTGCTCTTTGAGCGGTTCGTGTCCGAAGAGCGCCGCGAGCCGCCCGATATCGACGTGGATTTCGAGCATGCGCGCCGGGAGCAGGTGATCCAGTGGATTTATGGTCATTATGGCCGCAACCATGCTGCCCTTACCGCTGTGGTTACGCGTTATCGCGCCAAGGGCGCGCTGCGCGATGTCGGCAAGGTCATGGGCCTGCCCGAAGACCTGATCCGCACCCTGTCCGGCCAGATCTGGGGCTGGGGGCGCAAGCTGGATGAGGGCGCGCTGAATGAAACGGGGATCGACCTGTCCGATCGGCGCATCCGGCTGACGCTGGATCTGGCGCGCTGCCTGATCGGCGTGCCACGTCACCTGTCGCAGCATCCCGGCGGGTTTGTCCTGACCCATGATCGACTGGATGAGTTGGTGCCGATCGAACCGGCGGCCATGGACGGTCGCCAGATCATCGAATGGGACAAGGATGATATCGACGTCCTGAAATTCATGAAGGTGGATGTGCTGGCCCTTGGCATGCTGACCTGCATGAAGAAGGGGCTGGACCTTCTGGCCGAACACAAGGGGCAGCATTACACGCTGCAGACCATCCCGGCCGAGGATCCGCGCACCTATGCCATGATCCGGAAGGCGGACACGATCGGGGTGTTCCAGATCGAAAGCCGGGCCCAGATGTCCATGTTGCCGCGGCTCAGGCCCCGGGTGTTCTATGATCTGGTGATCGAGGTGGCCATCGTCCGGCCCGGCCCCATCCAGGGCGACATGGTGCATCCCTATCTGCGCCGGCGGGCCGGGCAGGAAAAGGAAATCTACCCGACGCCGGAACTCGAAAAGGTGCTCAAGAAGACCTTGGGCATTCCGCTGTTCCAGGAACAGGTGATGCAGGTGGCCATGGTCTGTGCCGGGTTTTCGGCATCCGAGGCCGACCAGCTGCGCCGCGCCATGGCCACCTTCAAGAACACTGGCACGGTCTCGCGCTTCCGCACGCGCCTGATCGAGGGGATGACGGCGCGAGGTTATCCCGAGACCTTTGCCGAGCGCATCTTCCAGCAGCTGGAGGGGTTTGGCAGTTACGGCTTTCCCGAAAGTCATGCGGCCTCATTTGCCATCCTTGCCTATTCGTCATCCTGGATGAAATGTACCCATCCGGATGTGTTTCTGGCCGCACTCCTGAACAGCCAGCCCATGGGATTCTACGCTCCCGCCCAGCTTGTGCGCGACGCCCGCGAGCACGGGGTCGAGATCCGGCCGATCTGCGTCAACGCCTCACGCTGGGACAGCACGCTTGAAGGCCCGGAGCGGGATGACGGGCTGTTTGCCGTCCGTCTGGGTATGAACCTGGTGAAAGGGCTGGCCAATGAGGATGCCGCCCGGATCGTGGTGGCGCGGGGCGACCGACCTTTTGTCTCGGTCGACGATCTGTGGCGCAGGGCAGGGGTGAAGGGAACGGCCCTGACCCATCTGGCCGAGGCGGACGCCTTCCGGGCGGGGCTGGGTCTGGCCCGGCGCGAAGCGCTTTGGGCGATCAAAGCACTACGTGACGAACCCCTGCCGCTGTTTGCCGCAGCCGCCGTCGTGCGTGAAGCGGAAGAACCCGACGTGCTGCTCCAGCCCATGCGGGACGGGGCTGAGGTCGCGCGAGATTACAACCGTACTGGCCTGACCCTGCGGGATCATCCTCTGGCGTTCCTGCGTGCCGATCTTATCGAACGCGGAATGGTGACGTGTCGGCAGGCCTTGGAGGCCCGGGACAGGAGCAGTCTGTCGGTGGCTGGGCTGGTGCTGGTCCGCCAGCGGCCTGGTTCGGCCGAGGGCGCGGTGTTCATGACGCTTGAGGACGAAACGGCAGCGATCAACGTGATCATCTGGCCTGATATGTTCGAGCGTTTCCGCCGGGTGGTCCTGTCAGGCCAGATGCTGGGGGTTGTGGGGCGACTGCAGAAGGAAGGGGAGGTGGTGCATCTGGTGACGCGTGAGATTGTGGATCTGTCCTTCCTGCTGGCCGATGTGGGAAATCGGTCGTTGCACGATTTCTCCGACCCTGAGCAGGGTCGCTTGCGAGAAAATATCGTGGTCAAGGCACGAAATTTCCATTGAACGCTCTACAGGCATAATCGTCCCAACGGGCAGCATCGGATTATTTTTCAGGCTGGCGATCCCAATGAGGATGCTCTCTGAAAATACGAGTGCCATGACTGTAAAATACTGATTTTACCTCAGCACTGACACGCAGGCGGCGTCATGCGGCAGGACCATGCCGTAGGCTGCGCTGTAGCGTGACGCGAAAGCCTCGCGCTCCAGCCGTTCGCAATAATCAAGATACCGGATCAGCGCGCGCTCGGCGCGCATCGTGCGTCCATAAAGCCGTTTGTAATGTTGCCACAGCATCATTACATTGACCGACCAGGCATCATAGGCATGCGCTGTTACCCGCTGGCGGATTGCTGGGGGCAGCGCGTCAAAGGCGGCCCAGTCATTGCCTGCATACCGCCGCCACATCTCGTGGCGTAATGTCCGTTCGTTATCTGCCGTCACCTTACGCATCCGCCATTTCTCCCTGCCCCCAGGCGGGGAATGGGTCAGGCAGATGGGCAAACAGCAACGGATCGAACTGCTGCACATCAAAGTCGGGCACAAGGCAGGCATTCAGCACCGCGGCAATGGCGGCATCATCCATTTCTGCCGTGCCGATAAATACGATCTCCTGCCGGCGGTCTCCATAAACCGGATCCCATTTCGACAGGATCAGGTCGCGCCATTCATCACTGTCCGGCCACTGGTTTTTGGGTATCGTTACCCACCACCGCCCCATGGCCTGCGTGCGGACCAAGGCTCCGGCCTGCCCCAGTTCGCCCACCCAGTGCGGACGGGTCGCCAGCCAGAAATGACCCTTCGCCCGGATCACGCCCGGCCAGGAAGAGTCGATAAAGGCCTTGAAGCGCTCGGGCACAAGCGGGCGGCGGGCGCGCCAGACAAAGGTATGGATGCCATATTCCTCGGTTTCGGGAACATGGTTGTGGAATTCGAACAGTTCCTTGTACCAGAGTGGATGTTTGTGCGCCCGGTCGTAATCGAAGCGGTGTGTATCGAGAATGCGCGCGCAGGGTACGATGCCCTGATCCGTTTCGATAATATCCGCATCGGCGTTAAGGGCCTGAATGACCTGCCGCGCGGCTTCGCGCTGCGCTGGCGTAGCGCTCGAGACCTTGTTCAGCACCACCACATCGGCAAACTCGATCTGCTCGACCAGCAGGTCAACCAGCGCCCTGTCATCCTCATCGCCCGCTGTCTCGCCCCGGTCGCGCAGGAAGTCCGTCGAGGCGTAATCCTTCAGCAGGTTGACGGCATCCACCACCGTGACCATCGTATCGAGCCGTGCAAGGTCGGACAGGCTCTCGCCCGCCTCGTCACGAAACTCGAATGTCGCTGCAACCGGAAGCGGCTCCGCAATCCCTGTCGATTCAATCAGGAGGTAATCGAAGCGGCCTTCCTGTGCCAGCCGCCGGACTTCGTGCAGCAGGTCATCGCGTAACGTGCAGCAGATGCAGCCATTGCTCATCTCGACCAGCGTTTCATTTGTTCGGGACAGGTCACTGCCGTCGCGCACCAGATCGGCGTCAATATTCACGTCGCTCATGTCATTGACGATGACCGCGACTTTCCGGCCCTCGCGGTTATTGAGCACGTGGTTGAGAAGCGTCGTCTTTCCAGCTCCCAGAAAGCCGGAAAGAACCGTTACCGGAAGTCTTTCGCGCATGACGGACACCATTCATTGGGTTGCGATCCGCCGAACCTATATGTTACGTTATAATATAACAACTCCTAAAGGCCCTGACATGCGACAGTCCTGTCCGACCCGTCCGCTTTCTGCCATCCCGATGCCGTTCCAGAACATTGACAGGCAAGACTGTTTCATCGTTCAGCAGGAACGTCACCTCGGGCAGGATATCATGCAGGCTGCGGCCTTGTGGAATGCGCACGGCCCGGACCTGTTTCTGCATCGGGGCACCATTGAAATTCTTGAAACCGAGTTGCGAACTTTCTTACCGGCAGGCACGCAGGCGCTTGCTGACGACGCCCTGAATCTTGCCTGTCGTTATCAGCGCCTGTCGGGCACGGCCGAAATCCGCTTCCGGCTGGAAAAGGTCAGACACGACAGTTGCCGCCGCTTTCATGTTGACCATGTTCCGTTACGCCTCCTGTGCACCTACACTGGCCCTGGGGTTCAATGGAAACATGCTGACAGCGAGATCATCCATGATACGCCAGCGTGCTGGATCACCCTTCTGAAAGGGCGGTTATATCCCGGCTGGTCGACAAAAGGGGCAGTACTGCACCGTTCGCCGCCCATCTCGGATCTCCCGGTTCCTGTTACGCGCCTGCTTCTGACCCTTGACCATCCGGACGCGTGTGGCATGGGATGACAATGACGCCTTAACGCCGTAGCATTCAGGTTGCTCTCGGCCATGATCGCCAACGCTCTTGCCCGACAGCAGGGCGAACTGTCGGTGTGATGGACAGCCCGAGTCATGGTTAAATCGTATCAGCATGGGCCGATCGCTCCTTTGTTTGGAACGATGAATTGTGGCGTAGCGCCGATATGAAGGTGGCGGGCATAGTGTCCATGACACTGGGGCACGAAACAGCGACGCGTGATATTATTATCGGGCTTAATATTAGTCTGTAGTTCTGTCAGGGCAGATGCCGGGTTTTGGACTGCTTGCGCAAAGAAAAGGGAAGGGTGCCATCTGGTCGCGAGACTGTCGCCCTTTCCTACGCCTGTTGGCGCATGGGGAAATCGGCAACCGAAAACAGTACGTTGTGATGGATATTGGCGAGTTCCCCATAAATATCGCGGAAAAATCTCGTAATTGTCATTGAGTATCTGGCGTGACTTCAAGTCAACGCCAGTTCTCACGTTTTTAACTTCAAGCCATTTTAATGGGCATTAAGCTGAATGTTAGCGCCATTACGATATCCAAACCGGTTTCGATTTGCATATTCAGTAAAGGCACCGAAACCTAGACCCAGTGTGGTCCACATGATGATCTGCATGCCTAAGGAATCAATCCTGAAATTCCAGAGCAAATCAGCAGGGAAATTAGAGGGGACCTCATTAACCGCAGGAAGTAACTCGCCTGTTGTAAAGACAATCAGAATATAACACGCGCCTGCAAGATAAGTTGATGTCCATGCATTATATTGCTGACGTAAGCGTCCCTGAAGCATTGTGGCTGCGATCATCCCCAGTAGGGAGACCAGCATCATTATAAAATACAATTCTGTCCGCATGCCAATTGTATCCGGGTTTCCTACGGATGGCGGGTTGGCAGGATACTTGATGCTTGGCACCACATATACTGCAATAATCCCGGTTATCGCCAGCAGAACAGACACAACACGAGGGTCTGTGCTTTTCATGCGCCCATTTGCATAAGAGCCCGATCCGAAAGTTCTTCAACCGTGACAATGCCTTGCGGTTCTGCGGGTCAGCATGCGGATTGAGGCGATCAAAGTCCATGCGGTTGAGGACGCAATGGATTGTTCCCAGTCTTTGGCGAGCCGCCTGCACCGTCCCAGCCATGCGAATGTCCGTTCAACCACCCAGCGGCGCGGCAGGATCTGAAATCCCTTCGCCGTATCGGACCGCCTGATGATTTCGAGGGTCCATTTTCCCATGGAGGCGAGCGCGGATCGCAATTTGTCGCCAGCATAGCCGCCATCAGCGAAGATGTGGCGCAGCCAGGGAAAGCGCCTGCGTATCGCTGCCAGGACATCAACGGCCCCATCACGGTCCTGGATGTCGGCGGCATGAACGAGGAGAAAGATCAGGAAGCCGCAGGTATCCGTCACAATATGGCGCTTGCGGCCCTTGACCTTCTTCCCCGCGTCATAGCCCGAAAGCCCGCCACTTTCCGTGGTTTTCACCGACTGGCTGTCAATCACGCCCGCGCTCGGAGAGGCTTCACGCCCCTCGATCTCGCGCAGGCTCATGACCAGCACCGTATTCATGACTTCGAACACTCCGGCACCACGCCAGGCGTAAAAATAGCGCCTGACAGTCGAGACCGGCGGAAAGCATTTCGGCAGCAGGCGCCACGCACACCCGGCCGAGGCTATGTAGAGCATCGCGTTGACCACCTCGCGCATATCCGTCGTGCGGGGGCGACCGCCTCGTTTCGCCGGGGGGACAAATGGCATGATCAAAGCCCACTCCCCGTCCGTCATATCCGATGGATATCGCAACCCTTCCCGGCTATGTTCACGTCGGGCAATACCAGTCCATGTCACCATTCACTCCATCTCTTCGCAAAGACGGATGAATCACAACAGGCTGGTATTGTTCAAAAACTTTCGGATCGGGCTCTAAGAAAATACAAGAGCGAAAAGCCCGCCAAACGCTGTCGAGTAAACCATTACACCTGTGAGTAATCCGTAACTGGCTTGAAGTTTCCGGCTTACAAGTTCCGGCTCTTCAACATCATGGATGCCTCGCTCCAGATCTGCCTTGGCTTTAGCCTCGTCCATGGCAGATTCAAATGCAATGGCATGATCGACCTGAGGTTCTCCAAAAACTTTTGCGAAACTGAATACCAGAATGCCGGCCAGAAAACCGACGAGCATTCCGCGAATAAGTAGGGTGCGGACCATCATTCTGTTTTCCATGTCAGTGGCAGGGGAAACCCAGAAGATGGCGACTGTCATGCACCCACTCGTGCACATACATGCCAGGAATAATTGATGTCGCCCCTTCCTCTGCGCCGACAAAATAAAGGGCCAGCAGCATCAGCAAGCCGAAAACCAACCACGGCGCTATCTCCCTGACGGGAATAGGCGCGGGAGAGGGGATGGCGTGGGAACCTATTGCAGTATCAGACATTTTATACGACTCCTCAGGAAAAATGCGTCCTGTTTCGCTCGGAACGGAGCCATGCGCGGGTCTGACTTTCGGGTAGAAAATTGTGTTCTACACCTGCTTACAGTGGCGCAACCGTGCCGGGATTTCACCGGCTTCCGCGTTTATGGCCTGCAGGGGTATAATCTACTCTCCCTTAATCTAAAACTCCTAAAAGAGCATAGCCTGACATAATTTGACATGAACTGCCACGGCTGCAGGTGAAACGCCGAAGCGCAGGCGGTCAATATCCATCAGGAAGGGATTTCTCTAATTATCCTGTCTTGCCTTTTTGGGGATAAGAATTTTATAATACTGTCTATCAAGTCGACGGTCCCGTGCGAACGGGCGAAAAGGGAATGTCGTATAACTCTGGCTGGGGCAATTTCCCCGGGAGTTCAGTCGACAGCTGCCCCCGCAACTGTAGACGGCGAGCATTGTGTCCTCAGCTACCAGATTGGGTAGCAGCCACTGACTTCGGTTGGGAAGGCGGATGCAACGTGGTGACCCGTGAGTCAGGAGACCTACCGTCGAGTTCAGATATGTCGCCGGGCGGGTGGAGCCGGAGGCGGATCAAGGCGTGATGCATTTTCTTCTTTGACGCTCTGTCGCGATGGCGTGCGTGTTTGTTTCCCAGTCGGGAAATGACTGCATTCGGAATTGTTGCTCCTTTTACCGACGCTTCCCCGACAGGCCCCCTCCATGACATTTCTTGACTCTCCGGGCGTTACGCGACGCTCGGCTCGTGTGCTTTTTATCAATTCCACTCTGGTAGGAAGTCTCTTCGCATACTCAGCCGCTTATGCTCAGGCTCCTCAGACCCAGATCGAGGAAGATCGGGCGCGCCTTGGCAACTCCACTCCGCTGGTTGAGCAGATCGACCCAGCAACCATACGTGATTCGGAGCGCGCGCAAGCCGATGCTGCGGAGAAGGCGGCTGGTGACGATAAACTCGACACCAGTGGTAACCTGCTAGGCAATATGTGGGGCGCGCGGTCATGGATGTACAAGCACGGCATCAGCTTCGACATCCAGGAAGTCGATGAACTCTGGGGCAACGGGACTGGCGGTTCGGCTTCTGGTAATGATGGTGCAGGCGGATCAGGCACCGGCCCGTCCTACGACGGTGTAACCATGCCCACGCTGACCGTCGATACCGAGAAACTGTTCGGGCTGAAGGGGGGGCTGTTCAATGTCAGCGCACTGCAGACACGCGGGCGCTCGATCTCGCAGGACCATCTGGCCAATTTCAACCCTGTCAGCGGATTTGAGGCTGACCGTTCCACCCGCCTGTTCGAACTATGGTACCAGCAGTCTTTCCTTGGCGGCAAGCTGGACGTAAAGATCGGCCAGCAGGATCTTGATACCGAGTTCCTGATCAGCGATTACGCCTCGCTTTACCTCAACGCCAATTTCGGCTGGCCCATGGCGCCCTCGGTCAACCTGTATGGCGGCGGGCCATCCTGGCCGCTGTCGTCTCCCGCCATCCGGATCCGCTACCGGCCGAGCGAGAAGTTCACCTTTATGTTTGCCGCAGCGGACGACAATCCGCCGGGTAACCGCTATAATTCTACCCCCATCCAGCAGGCTACCGGCTCCATCAGCGGCTACAATTCCGATCCCACCAGCCAGACCTATGATGGCGCCAACGGCACCAATTTCAACATGGGTACCGGCGCCCTGCTGATGACCGAACTGCAATACGCGCTCAACCCGCAGCCGGCCGACATGTCGAACGTGACCAAGAATCCCGGCCTGCCGGGCGTGTACAAGCTGGGCGGGTTCTATGATACCGCGAAGTTCGCCGACTATCGTTACAACCGCAATGGCGGTTCGTTAGGAGCTGCAGTGGCCAACGCCACTGCAGCCACGCCACAAAGTGACCTGACCCCGCGCTGGGACCGGGGTAACTGGATGGTGTATGGTATCATCGACCAGATGATCTGGCGGCCGTCGCTGACATCGGCCCGCTCGGTGGGCGTGTTCATACGCGCCACGGGTAATGGCGGTGATCGTAACCAGATCAGCTTCGCCATTGACGCCGGCCTGAACCTGAAGGCGCCGTTCAAGGGGCGCGATAACGACACGATCGGTCTGGGCTGGGGCATTGGTCGCGCCAGTTCCGGCCTGCGGCAATTTGACCGCGACAGTCAGACGCTTGTGCAGGGCAATGAAAACCATCTTGAACTGACCTATCAGGCGCAGGTTACGCCGTGGATGGTCATGCAGCCTGATTTCCAGTACGTATGGCACCCTTCGGGCGGCGCGCCGGATTGGACCGGTTTGCGCCGCGTAGGTGACGAAGCGATTTTCGGCCTGCACAGCAGTATTACTTTTTAAGTATAAATACACGAACAGAAAGTGCTAATTTATATTATTGTTAAATCATATAAAACGTATGAATATGATAAGACGTAGAGTGTACTTGGCCGTCTGATCAGCATTGAAAGGAAAACATTGCTGAAAAGTGGAAGGTGGTGGCATATTCGCCTTCTATATAGTCAGTGGTTCCGTGCAAACGGATGAAAAGGGAACACCGTTCCGCTTCGGCAGGGTCCATCCCGGAAGCCAGTCGGTGGCTGCTCCCGCAACTGTAAGCGGTATGGGGTCGTGTCGTCCATTTTCTGAGGGGAATGGGCCACTGTTGTATCAGCAACGGGAAGGTAGACACGATCTGCGATAATCCGTGAGCCAGGAGACCTGCCACTGTCGATCTCACGGCCGCCGGGCGGGATGAACCGGAGGCAGGAGCATGGCTTTGCAGCACTGCATAGGCTTGCCTGTCGCTGAACGACACGGCACTTCCACAATTACAAACTGTTATGATGATGCGCAGACCTGCGGTGAACCCTCATGCTACTGACCGGGACGCTTGGTCTCTCGGGTTTTGATACCCCCGCATTGACCGCTTTGCAGCGGCGTACAGGCGTCTCGCATGTAGCGTCCAATTCCTGCCCGGATGACTGGCATCGCGTGTGGCAGACAGCACAGATGGTGGGTGTGGGGAAGGCTCCTCAGTGCGGCGGGAAGCGCATGCCCGAACTGACAGATCAGACGTTCTTCCACTTATGCTGCAATCCTGTCCGCGATGCATTTGTTGATGCATGGCAACGCGGGATCGCGACTGTGCCTGTGCTTCTAGGGCCAGTGAGCTTTCTTGCCGCATGTGACCGGACTGACGGCACGGACCCTGTCCTGTTGTTATTGAAGCTTCTTCCGGTGTACATCGAGATTCTGCACGAACTCGCCACGGCAGGCTGTTTCTGGGTTCAGATTACGGAACCTGTCACAACGGCTGGTCCGATGTCGAAAGAACGCCAGACGGCGATGGAACTGGCATGGCGGAGCATGGCAGAGGTGGCATCCGGACATGCACTATCCCTCGTCTTCGTCGGGGGAGGAGGGGGCTTCTGGCGTAACCTGCCCCACGTCATGTCATTGCCGATGAATGGCCTTCATATCGATATGGTGCGCGGCGGCGCAGAACTTCCATCGGTGCTCTCTAATCTTAATCCGCGCTGTGACCTTCTTCTGGGAGTTGTGGACGGCCTGAATCGGATTCCAACGGATGTCTATAGCGCGATGCGATGGATAGATAAGATCCGTTCAGAATGTCTACGAAGGCGCGTGATTATTACACCGTCTACGACAATGCGTTTCACCAATAAGGACGGTAGGCAATTACCGCCTGAGGTTCACAATACACTTTCAGACCTAGCGAAGGTTCAACGTGCTTGCGTGGCGGCGACCTTCGTCCATTAACAAGATTTTGGAGGAATTGTCATGGGCATGACACATACTCTACTGCAACCTTTTGATCCGGACCACAATGCACAATGGTATCCCGCTTTGCGCAGTGCAGATCTGAGACATCAAAAAGCAATCGGGGTTTATTGCGGCAGCAGACCGGTTGTCATTGTCCGTCCAGAGGCAGGGCTGGTGTTTGCACTTGATGACCGGTGTACGCATCGTCAGGTACCACTCAGTCGTGGCGTGGTCAGCGGAACCTTTATCAGATGTCCGTTGCATGGGATCAAGTTTGCACGCAGTGGCCGTTGCTATTCTCCTGATATGGTTCTGGAAGAAATGCCGCCGCGCGCGGAAGGCTGGGGATGTAGGGAGAAAGAAGGCTGGATATTTGAGGTGGTCCCGTCCGTTCGGACAGTTTTGCGGGCTTGATAAGCTATACCCGGTTGTTGTTATGCCGCCCTTCTGACGGCGTTGCTGTTGGCCATCTGGTCCGGGGTTAACCCCGGACCAGATGGCGTCGGCACGTCATGATACGCCTCATCGGGCGTTCGTCCAGCCAGCGCCGTATGCGGACGCCTTTCGTTATAATGGGCGATCCATCTGCCAAGCCCGGCCCTCAGCTCTGATCCGGTCTCGAACGCGTACAGGTAGACGCATTCGTATTTCAGCGACCGCCACAGACGCTCGATGAACACGTTGTCCAGCCAGCGACCGCGCCCATCCATGCTGATGCGGATCTGACGCTCTTCCAGTATCCCGCTGAAACGGGGTGTCGTAAATTGCGACCCCTGGTCAGTATTGAAAATGTCCGGGGCGCCATAGCGCATGAGGGCATCCTGTAGCGCCTCGATAC
>NZ_POTC01000040.1 GCF_002906255.1 Novacetimonas maltaceti
GCGAGAGACAACTCCCAATCTGCTCAAAACGCAGACTGGACGCCATCGCAAAAACCGTCAATCAAATCGCCAAAACCCAGAAATTACCGGCCAAGCACATCAATCAAGGGTTCTTCGATCCCTCCATCTGGGGGCTGATGCTCAGCTACCTGGAATATTTCTATACCGATATCTGCCTGTTCCCGCCCGCGTCCGTAGCACTCATCCTGCTGTGCGCGCGCGCCATCAGCATCGTGGCCGACCCGGTGGTGGGCATGGTGATCGACCGGCGCCCGGCGGGGCGGCAGGCGCTGCCGCTGCTGCGCGCGGGGCTTGTGCCGTTCGCTTTCATGATCGTGCTGGCCTTCGTGCCGGTGGGCGGGCAGGCGGGCATGGCGCGCTATGTCTGGGCCTGCGCCACCTACATGGGCCTGTGCGTGACCTACAGCGTGACGAACACCGCCTATGGCGCGCTGACCAGCCTGATTTCCGACGACCCGGCCATCCGCCTGCGCCTGGCCAGCGCGCGCATGGTGGGGGCGGGGTGCGGCACGCTACTGATCGCGGTGCTGACGCTGCCGGCGGTGGACTGGCTGGGCCATGGCGACAGGCGGCATGGCTTCATGCTGTTCATGATGGTGGTGGCAGGGGTGGTCGCCGCCCTGCTGGGGTTGGTGGCCACGCTGTGCCATGAACGCGCCCGCGCGCATCGCGACCGCCTGCCCGTGCGTGTGCTGGCGCGCGCACTGTTGGGCAATGGCGGGTGGCTGCGCCTGACGGGGGCGATGATCCTTGTCATGCTGGGATCGACCTTCATGTTCGGCGCGCTGGTCTATTACGTGCGCTTCGTGCTGGGCGGCAGCGACCATGACGCGGGCTGGATCCTTGGCGCGATGAACGTGCTGGGCCTGTGCGGCAGCGCGTGCAGCGCGACACTCGCCCGGCGGTGGGGAAACCGGGGCCTGATGGGGGTGGGGACGTGCCTGTGCGGGACGTGGCTGGCGCTGGCGTGGCTGTGCCCGCCATCATGGGCGGTGACGGTGGCGGCGATGTGCCTGTTCGGCCTGTGCCTTGGCCTGTGCAACCCGGCCTGCTTCGCATTGCTGGCGGAGTATGTGGAGGAGGGCGCGCGCGCAAGCGGCGTGCGCACGGCGGGGCTGGCGTGGGCGCTCAATTCCACGGCATCCAAGCTGGCGTTCGATGGTGGGGGCAGCATGCTGGCGTGGCTGCTGGCGGGATACGGACTGGTCGCGGGCGACCATGCGCAGGCGGCGGCCGCGCGCGCGGGGATCGGGGTCGGGTTCCTTGCCATCCCGGCGTGTGCCTTCATGGCGGCCGGGGTGGGCGTGCTGCTGCTGTGCCCGCGTCCGGTCAGGGAGGATGAAAACTGTTGATAAAGGAATAGAAGTTTTTGGGTGTCGCCTTTTTTCAAAAAGGCGACGTCTTCTGAAGCTTTTTGAAAAAAGCTTCACCAAAAACTTCTATTCATTTCCCTTGACCGTTCAGAACCCGGTGGAGGCCGTGAACAGCACCGCAAGCCCGCCACCCACGTAATAGGTCGGCGTCTGCCCGGCGATGGTGGTGCCATGCACGCCGGTCGTGTCGCGCGCGTTGAAGGTGGGGGCGGCGACACCGGACAGGTAATGCTGGTTGGTGATGTTGATGAAGTTCATGCGCAATTCCGGCCGCGACAGGAAATAGTGGCTGTCCATGCGGTACCCGAATGCAAGGTTGCCGGTAGTATGGTCCGACAGGCGTTCGTCATTCATGAAGGTCGCATACTGGTGGCCGACATATTTCACGTCCGCCATGCCGAAGAAATGCCCGTCGTCATAGCTGATGCCCGCGGATGCCTGCAGCGTCGGGCTGTTGACGGCGGTGCGCCCGCGCGTGCGCAGCAGGTCGCCATTGACGGAAATGTCGTCGTCGATGGTGGCATGCAGGTATTCCCCCGACAGGTAGGGGCTCCAGTGGTGCCACGGATGGGTGCCGACCTCCACGTCCACGCCGCGCGTCGTCTGCCCCCCGCCATTGAGCGTGGAGGCCACGGTCGCATTGTTCACGTCGATGGTGGTCTGGATCTCGCGGTTGGTGAAGTCGTAGTTGAACAGCGTCACCCCACCCATCAGCCACGTCCCGGAATAGCGGTAGCCCAGCTCCTCCGACACGGAATACTGGTTCTTCACCCGGTTTGGGTCGAGCGCGCCGGTAATCGGGCTGTAGGTGGTGAACAGCGCGGATTCATCGGGCGTGCGGAAACTGGTGGTGGTGTTGAAGAAGACCTGGTGGCGCGGCGTGATCTGGTAGCTGATGGCCATGCGCGGCAGCGGGATGGACGTGTTGCTGCCGACATTGGTCTGGTTCCACGCGGCGTCGGTCGTGCTGCCGTGCCGGTCGAGCATCACGTCCTTGAACCCGACCTCCAGGTGCAGCTTCTTGTGCAGGAACGTCATCCGGTCGCCCACGTACAGGGCGTTGGTCTGCGCGATGGAATGGAACCCGCCCGCCTGCAACTGCCGGCCGTCGGGGGTCAGGATGGTGCGGCTGATGCGGTCCACCCAGATGTCGGGGGCATATCCGTTCGCATTGACGGCGGTAAAGGGCTGTTTTTCATTGTCGTCGGAATAGTCGTACCATGCGCCCAGCACGAGGTCATGGTTGGCGATGTGCCAGTCCAGCGTCGCGTTCACCCCGGCGCGGTAGCTGTTCTGCGTCCAGTTCGCGCGCACCAGGTCGTCCACGCCCGGCACCCCGCGCGGCGTTGCCTGCCCTTCGGCATACATCCCCGCATCCGCCAGCGTCGTGCCCGACGGGTCGTTGCCATAGCTCCACTGCGCATAGGGCGTCATCTTCAGCCGCAGCCCGTGCGTCAGGTTGAAGCGCGAGGGGGCGGCGACATAGAAGATGCGCTCCGGCTGGCGGTACAGCGGCGCGTAATCCGCCCCGCCCGCCGCGTCATCGGGGTCATAGTGGCGCGCAAGGTTGTTTGCCGCGCCATACGGCCCCGACTGTTTCCAGTCCGCCTTGTCCACCAGCGGGTAGTAGCTGGCGACCATGGTGTTCCATGTCCCGATGATGGAGACGCGGTTGTCATCGCCCCAGTCGCGCAGGAACTTGAAATCGATATGCTGGCGTTCGTCATGCCCCGGCCCGCGCCAGTTGTCGGTATAGCCGTGGGAGTAGGAGACGAAGCCGCGGATGCCGCTATGGCCGATGGTGCCTGTCTCCAGCCGCAGGAATTCGCGGTTGGTGTTGTATGACCCGTACGACACGTCGGCATAGCCGCCCGCACGTTCCGCCGGGTCGCGGAACGTCATCTCCATCAGGCCGCCCGCCGCGTTGAGCACGGGGGCGTCAAGGTCCGCCGCCCCCTGCGCGAGGGAGACGGTCTGGTAATTCTCCGTATCCGCGAACTGCCCCGGATAGCCGTTGTAATAGGCGATGTCGTTGAGCGGCATCCCCTCGAGCAGGTAGCCGATCGAATCCCCGCCCATGCCGCGCACGTTGATGTTCGTCTGTGGCGAGAAGCCGAGCGGGTCGGAGGTCGCGACGTTGGCGCCGGGCAGCATCGCGACCATGTCGAATGCCGTGGCGGAGGGCGCCTGCTTGTCCATGAAATCGGTGCCGATGGTGCTGACGGATTTCGGGGCCTTTTCCTCCCGCAGCAGCCCGCCGCCGGGCTGGTGGCCGTGGGGATGGGCCTGGGTGACGGAAATGTGTTCGTGCGCCGGGGCGGGTGTCGTGGTGCCCGGTCGCGGCGTGGTGGCCGCCGCCATGTGCCGCGTGTCCGTGCCCGCGGGGGTGCCGGTGGGGGTGGCGGCCGGTGCGGCGGGGGCCGCCCATGCGGCGTCATTTGCCCCGCCAAGCACCGCCATGACGGCGGCCAGCACATGGCGCGGCGTGGCACGGGTCCTTGCCGGGGGATGCTGGGAAAGGGCGCGGCGGGTCATGGGACGGCGGTTTCCTTGGCAAAAGGCGTTTGAAAATGTTGATGTTTCAGAAATATGACAATAGCGCCGTCCCCGGCTTTCCACCTTGGAAGAAACGCGCAGGCGATATAATATACCTGTCATAAGGTCCGTAAGCCCTGAAATCATGGTGAAATATGCGCCGTACCGATCAGGCGCATGGCGGACGCGGAAATGGGACAGGGGCTGATGGGACAGGAATCCACACATATCGTCAGCAGTTTCGAACAGGAACTTGAACGGCTGCGCGCCATGATGGTTCGCATGGGCGGGCTGGTGGAACGCCAGACATCGCAGGCGGTCGCCGCCGTGGTGGACCATGACGAGAACGCCGCCGCCGCCGCCCCCGAACTCGACCCGCAGGTCGATGTCCTCGAACGCGATGTGGAGGCGATGGTCATCCGCATCCTCGCCCTGCGCTCCCCGGTGGCGGGCGACCTGCGCGAGGTCGTCTCCGCGCTCAAGATCACCGGCGACATGGAACGCATCGGGGACTGCGCGGCCTCGGTCGCGCGGCGTTCGCTGCGCACGGAACTGCTGGGCACGCGCGTCTCGCTCAGCGGGTTTCGGGGCATGGGGCGCCTGGTGCAGGACAACCTGCGCCGCGCGATCGACGCCATGACGCAGCGCGACCCCGAAAAGGCGTACGAGGTGTGGCAGTCCGACACGGCGGTCGATGAACTCTATACCGCGATGTTCCGCGAACTGGTGACGTACATGATGGAGGACCCGCGCAATATCGGGCCATGCACGCACCTGCTGTTCATCGCCAAGAACCTGGAGCGCATCGGTGACCACGCCACCAACATCGCGGAGCGTGTGTACTACACCGTGACCGGCGACATCCTGCCGGTCGTGCGCCCGCGCGGCGGGTTTTCCGGCACCGCCGCCGCCCCCGATGACGCGCTCAGGGATGAACTGGCGCGGCATGGCGTGAAGGGGGGCGACGCATCGTGACGTCGCTGTCCACCGCTGCTGCCGCCGCCGATCCCGCCGCCGAACCGCGTGCAAGGATCCTCGTGGCGGAGGATGACGAGGCGCTGTCCGTCCTCGTCACCTACAACCTCGAGGCGGCGGGATACGAGGTCCGCGCCGTGGCCGACGGGCTTGACGCGCTTGAACAGGTGGGATCGTGGCAGCCCGACCTGCTGGTGCTGGACTGGATGCTGCCGGGCCTGTCGGGGGTGGACCTGTGCCGCAGGCTGCGCGCGCGCAGCGGGGCCATGCGCGACATGCCGGTGCTGATGCTGACGGCGCGCACCGCCGAAAGCGACAGCGTGCATGCGCTCGATACCGGCGCGGATGATTACCTGACGAAACCCTGCGGGATGGAGGCGCTCAACGCCCGCGTGCGCGCCCTGCTGCGGCGCAGCGTGCTGAACGCCGGGGGGGGCGCAACCGCCGCGCCACAGGTGGATGCGACGGCGGTGCTGCGCTTTGTCGATGTCGTGCTTGATCCCGTCAGCCACCGCGTGACGCGCGCGGGCCGCGTGCTGTCGCCCGGGCCGACGGAATACCGCCTGCTGGAATTCTTCATGCGCAATCCCAACCGCGTCTTCTCGCGCGAGGATCTGCTGCGTTCGGTGTGGGAACGCGGGGTGCATGTGGAATCGCGCACGGTCGATGTCCATATCCGCCGCCTGCGCCGCATCCTCAACGAAGGGGACCTGCCGGACCTGATCCGCACGGTCCGCGCCAGCGGCTATGCCCTTGACGACATGTCCGGTGACGTGACGCCCTGATGATCGCCCGGTCCGGCCGCGCGCGCGCCCATGCATGACCTCCTTGCGGGTGTGGCGCTTGGCGGCGGGGGATATGCCGTCGCGCGTGCCGTGGTGTCGCGGGCGGTGCGCCGGTATCGCGGGCGCGGGGATGGCGCCCCGACCGGTCCCGATCCGGCCGATGGGGCGACGCAGGATCACGACGCCCCCGTCACGGATCGCGCGGCAGGCAGCCTGCGCCCGCGCGAGGACCCGTCGCGTGTCGATCCGCTGGCGACGCTGCCGCACATGCTCGACCTCCTGCCCGGCGCGTGCATCGTCTTTGGCCCGCGCGGTGACCTTGCCCATGCCTCCACGTCGGCGCGGGACGTGTTTGGCGACACGCTCGGCGCGATCGTGCGCCATCCCGCGACCCAGCAGGTGCTGGAAAAGCTTTCGACCACGGCGGAAACGACCGTGACACTCGATGTCCCGGTGCGCCGGGTGGTGCGTGTGCTGCTGCGCCGGATCGCGCCCTCCACCCCCCGTGGGCGTGGCGTGGTCGTCGCATTGCTGGAGGACCGGACGGGGCAGGATGCGCTCGACCGGATGCGCGGCGATTTCGTCGCCCATGCCAGCCATGAACTGCGCACGCCGCTGGCCGCGCTGTCTGGGTTCATCGAAACCCTGCGCGGGCCTGCCGCCAATGACGCGCCGGCGCGCGCGCGTTTCCTTGGCATCATGGCGGGGCAGGCCGAACGCATGCTGCGCCTGCTGGACCGGCTGTCGTACCTGTCGCGGGTGCAGATGGTCGAGCACCAGCGCCCGCGCACGCGCATCGACATCGCCCCCGTCGTCGCCCGCGCGATGGACGAGGCCCGGCCCCTGCTCGAAGGGGCGGATATTACCTGCGCGCTTGACGTTGCGCCCGATACCGCGCCGGTCATGGCCGATGCGGACCAGATCGTGCAGGTGATGCTCAACCTTGTGGGCAACGCCATCCGCTATGCCCCCGGTGTGGCGGGACGCAGGGCACATGTGGACGTTACGGTGGCGAACGCGCCGGGACGCGACGGTGGCCCGCATGCGCCGTGGCCCTGTGGCGGGGGCGTCGTGGTGTGCGTGCGCGACAATGGCCCCGGTATCCCCGCGCGCTACCTGCCGCGCGTGACGGAGCAGTTCTATCGCGTGCCGGGGCAGGTGCAGCAGGGCACGGGCCTTGGCCTTGCGATCGTCAAGCATATCGTGGACCGCCATGGCGGCCGCCTGCAGATCGAAAGCCGCGAGGGGGAGGGCACGTCGTGCACGCTGTGGCTGCCCCCGGCCCATGATGGCGCGCGCGAGCGCAATGGCGGCGCGCTGCCCGATGCCCTGACCGGGCGCGGCGTCCCGTAAGGCTGCCGGGCGTCATGGCGCCCCCTCACGTTTGTGCTGGTGTCCCGTATGGCGTTTCGCGCGATGTCCGCGTGATGTTATGACCCGCCCGTCGGGGGATGTGGGGAATGCGGGATCCTGTGTCGGGTCGGTCGGGAATCATGTGGGGGGCGTGTCTGTCCCTGCTGCTGGTCTGTGGCCGCGCCCATGCGCAGGCCGTCCCCACCGTGACCCTGCCGGGCATCACCATCCGTCCCTATGCCACGGACCAGCTGGATGTCGGAGGGTTCGCACAGTCCACGCCCACCCCGATGGGCACCGGCGCACGCGGCGCGCGGTTGCGCAATGGCGTGCGGATGAACATCCACCAGCAGGTGGAAATCGGCGCGATCTGGGATTTCGGCCCCGCCCCCAACGGGCCGATGCGCCTGTTCGAGGGGCAGGTCTCCTATGTCGGGCTGAAGCATTTCGTCTTTACGGCCGGGGTGTTCAAACCCAGCTTCGGGCTTGAATCCATGCAGGCGCAGGGCGACACCATCTTCGTCGAACGCGCCAGCATTTCCACCGTGACGCGCAACCTTGCCGCCGGGATCGAACGCCAGGCGGTGCAGGCCGAAACCTATGGCCGTCGCTATCACCTTGCCATTTCCGCAACGGCCGGGACCGCCGGGCCGGGACAGGACGGCAACCAGCGCGGCATGGCGTTCCGGCTGGTGGGACTGCCGGTGCGGACACATGCGCTGCTGGTGCATCTGGGCTTTTCGGGGGAATGGGCGTTCCGTCCCGCCGCCATGACGGGCAGCGGGCCTGCCGTATCCCTGTCCGACAATCCCGAGATCAATCCGGGCACGGTGTCGAAATACCTGCATACCGGCAGGCTGTATGCCGACAGCGCCGGGGCCTTCGGCGTGGAGGCCGCCGTGGCGTGGAAGCGCCTGCTGTTCCAGGGGGAGGGGTACGATCTCCTCGTCAACACCCGCATGCCCACGGCGGGCGGGCAGTTGCGGTTTCACGGGTGGTACGGGGACCTTGCCTATACGCTCAACGGCCGCCCGCGTGCGTGGAAGGGGCGTTCGGCCGCGTTTTCATCGCCGACCTGCGACCATGCGCGGCATGTGGCGTGCAACGGGTATGGCGTGCTGGAGGTCGCGGCGCGGTATTCGCAGGTGGACCTGCAATCCGGGGCGGTCCATGGCGGGAACCAGAAGATCGCGGCCCTTGCCGTCAACTGGTGGCCCACCGACATCGTCAGGGTGACGCTGGAATATGAATACGGCCAGGTGACGGGCAACAGCAGAGCGGAGCGCTTCCAGGGGATCATGTCGCTGTTCCAGGTCAAGTTCTGACAGAGTATTGCCGGGGCAGGCCCTTGATAAGGAATGAAAGTTCTCCCCCGCCATCCTGCAGGCGTACGGTGCCGCATGGGACGTTACGCAGGGGCACGCGGGTATAGGCGTGCGGCATGACGGGAATATGCAATAAAGAAGGGAACTTCGGGTGCAGTCGTCGCGATGAATACACAAGACATGGCGTCCCGGCCTGTCATGGCGGATGGTGACGGGCCGGTTCATAATGACGGGAATGTCGCCATGTATAACTGTTGCCGGTAATATGTAACGCGATATGGTCAATTCATGCAGCCGTCCCTATAGGTGCTGCATATCGCGCGGGGAGGAGAATTGCGTATTGCGCGGCATGGGATTATTATCATGAAGCCGATAATATTATTATGATATTTTTGTATGAATGGTGGCAAATTGGATAAGAAACTCATCCAGAACTCTGAAATCATGTCCCTGACGACGGATATCGTTTCAGCTTACATGGCCAATAACAGCCTGCCGCCGGAGCGCGTGCCGGAACTGATCCGCAATGTCTTCGCCGCCCTTGGCACCACCACACGGGACGGGCAGGACAGGGCTGAGCCGCAGCAGCCCGCGGTGCCGATCAAGAAATCGGTCTTCCCCGACTACATCATCTGCCTTGAGGACGGAAAGAAGCTCAAGATGCTCAAGCGGCACCTTGACCGGGCCTATGGCATGACCCCGGACCAGTACCGCGAAAAGTGGGGCCTGCCGCCGCATTACCCGATGACCGCGCCCAACTATGCCGCCAAGCGCTCCGCCCTTGCACAGCAGAGCGGGCTTGGGCGCAGCATCACCAGTGCCTCCGCGAGTGCCGCCGCAACCCCGCAGGCGGACGCGGAAACGGACGCAACCGCGCGCCCGCGCGGCCGCCGCAGGAAGGGCGAGGAGGACTGAAGCCGGGAGCCCCGACGCCACAAAAGGGGTCACGGGATCCGGCAGCCGCCCCATTGCACAGGGGCGGCTGCCCTGCGGGGGCTTCCTGCCAGAAGCCTCAGCAGGGAAAAATTTCCATTATCTGCACATTCAGGCGGACAGGGACGGCGGGTCACCCAGGAAACGGCGTTCATGCGCCGTGATCGCCTGCGCCAGCGTATAGCTGTCGAGCACATTCATGAACGACTCCAGCGCCTCGTCCAGAACGCCGCGCAGGGAGCATCCCCCCACCAGCAGGCACGGCCGCGTCCCTTCCGCCGGGGGCTGCATGCAGGTCACAAGGCCGAGGTCTTCCTCGGTATAGCGCACGACATCGCCAATCCGGATTTCATCCGCCGGACGCCCAAGGCGCAGTCCCCCCCTGCGGACACGCAGCGTTTCCACAAAACCGCCACGGCCCAGCCGGTGGATGATCTTGACCAGATGATTCTCCGAAATGCCATAGGCCTGCGCGATCTCGTGGATGGAGGTCAGGCGGTCCGTATGGATTCCCAGATAGATCAGTGTCCTCAGGGCATAGTCTGTATGCAGGGTCAAACGCATGGGCGAGAGGTATCCAACATTGACATCTTTTTCCAGCATTATAAAAGATGTGCGAAACGGACACCTTATTGGAGATTCCCATGGCTTCCCCCCTTGATGACAGGACCCGCGCCATCATCAGCGCCTGCGTGCCCGCGCTGGAGGCGCACGGCCTTGCCATCACGACCGAGATGTACCGCCGCCTGCTGGCCAACCCGGACATCCGCGACCTGTTCAACCTTTCGCACCAGCGCGATGGGGAACAGCCGCGTGCGCTGGCGCTTGCGGTGCTGGCCTATGCGCGCAACATCGACAATCTTGGCGCACTGTCGGGGATGGTCGAACGCATTGCCGAAAAGCATGTCGGGCTGAACATCCTGCCGCAGCATTACCCGTATGTGGCCGATGCCCTGCTGGGGGCGATCGCGCAGGTGCTGGGCGATGCGGCGACCCCCGAAATCCTTGACGCATGGGGCAAGGCGTACTGGTTCCTCGCGGAAATCCTGATCGGGCGGGAGGAGCAGATCTATGAGGCGCACGCCGCCGCCCCCGGCGGATGGGTCGGATGGCGAGCGTTTCGCGTGCAATCGCGCGTGCAGCAGGCGCAGGGCATCGTTTCCTTCACGCTGGTGCCTGAAGACGGGAAGCCGGTGATGCGCCATGTGCCGGGGCAGTATCTCAGCTTCCGCCTTGACGTGCCGGGCCATGGGTCCGAACGCCGCAACTACAGCATCTCCTCCGCGCCGAATCCGCACCATTACCGCATCAGCGTCCGCCGTATCGAGGGCGGCGTCGTGTCCGACTGGCTGGATGATACGGTGCGCGAAGGCGCGATCGTGCAGGTCTCCGCCCCGGCGGGGGAGTTCACCCTTGCCAGTCCGCCGCCATCTTCCCTTGTCTTCCTCAGCGCGGGCGTGGGGCTGACGCCGTTCATGTCCATGCTTGGCGCGCTGGAGGAAAGCGGCGCGCGCGTGCCGGTGCGCTATATCCATGGGACGCGCACGCCCGCGACGGAGGCGTTTGGCGCGTATGTCCGTGACCTTGCGGCGGCGGGGAAACTGACGGCCGATATCTTCTACAGCCGCGAAGCCCCGAAAGGGGAAGGCGCCCCCGTGGGCGTGACCCGGCATGAGGGGCGGATCACGTCGCAATGGCTGTCGCAGCAGGTGGATGCGGATGCGACATGGTACATCTGCGGGCCGGACGGCTTCATGCGTGACATGGTCGCGGCACTGAAGGCGGCGGGCGTGCCGCAGGAGCGGATCCGTTACGAATTCTTCGGCTCCGCCGCCGATGCGGTGCTGGCGTAAGGGGCGGTACACAAAAACGCCTGCCCCGTGGTGCCGGGGCAGGCGTATCCTGAAATGATTTAGGCGCATCAGAATAAATGTTTCTGGGTGCCGCCTTTTTTAAAAAGGCGTCGTTCTTTCAAGGTTTTTGGAAAAAGCTTCACCAGAAACTTCTTGAAATTTCTCCTCGATCAGAAGCTCGCCCCGACCGTCAGGAAGAACATGCGCGGTGCGATCGGGAAGGCGGTGTACTGGCCGCTGGCATATGTGGTGTTCAGGGTGGACCACCCGCGCGTGCCCGTCAGGTTGGTGATGTTGCCCTGGATCTTCAGGCACTGCACATGCGGGATGTTGCGGATGGTATACCCGGCGTTGATGCTGAACAGGGTATAGGCCTTGGCCGACAGGTCGTTGGTGAAGGTGGTGTAGCGCCGGCCGATCACGTCACCGATGAACTGCCCGTAGAAATCGCCCCAGTTGGTGGAGGCCACGAACTTTTCGGTCCAGTTCGGCACGCCCGCGACATTCTTGCCCGCGGTCGGCACGACCGTGGTGCCGGTCACGTAATTGTCGTTATAGACGGACTTGTTATACGAAAGCGCGTTGTAGAAGGAGAAATGCCGCCCGAACTGCGCCGTGAACGAGAAGTCCATGCCGTCGGTGCTGACCGATCCCACGTTTGTCAGGATGTTCGCGCTGCCGATGATGTAGGACACAGAGGAGTTGTAGGGCGAGGACGCGACCGACAGCAGGCGGTTCGAATAATGCACGTGGTAGTATTCAAGCTGTCCGCTGATGTTCGTCAGCGGGCCAAGGTTGACGTGGCGGTTGGTGCGCAGGCCGGTTTCGTATGTCCATGCGGTCTCCACCTTGCCGTGCTTCTTGAAATCCTCGAACGCGGCCTGGCTGGTCATGCCCCACGGGCTGGCGTTGCCGTATCCCGTATCCTGGAAGGAGCGCATGTTTTCCTGGATGTTCGCGAACCACTGCTCGTGCGGGGTGATGTTCCACAGCGCGCCGAATGCGGGCAGGAAGGGCTTGGCCGTATTGACGTTGCCGCCGGGGATGGTGCGCGCGGTCGAAGGTGACAGCGATCCCGGCAGGGCCGCGACCGGCAGGGTGCCGTCGGTATAGACCAGTTCCGACTTGAACCCGGCGCTGAGCATGAAGTTCTTGGTGATCTGCCAGCTGTCCTGCAGGTGCGTCGTGATGGTGTTGGTGTAGAACAGGTTGGTGTACTGGTGGATCAGCGGGTTCTGCTGCCGGTCATAGGGGCTGGTGGGGTTGTTGATGTCAAAGGCGTACCAGCGCCGGGCCTGCGTGTTGTCGTTGCGTTCGTACCAGCCGCCCAGTTCGATGTTGTGGTGTCCCACCTTGTAATGCAGGGTGGACATGATGCCGCCACGGTTGTCCCAGTATTCGGTCGTGCGCGTCGCCATGCCCGAACCGCCGAACACGCCAGACAGCTGCGAGGAGGAATCACTGGGGAAATAGGCGCTGAACAGGGTCGGCAGGCCGGCGGCGCTGATGGGACCCGCGACGACGCCCTCGCCCATGTCATGATGGTAATAGATCTGGTTGTCCCAGTGCAGGTTGGACGAGAAATCGTGCGTCCACTTCACATAGGCCAGGAAATCCTCGCGCTGCGCATCGGAATAGTAGTTGCGGTAGTTGTTGCCCGCGGCCTTGTAGGCGGCGGAACCGTTATAGTAGTTCACCGCTTCCTTCAGGTTCGGATACAGGAACGGGCGGACATACATGCTGCCGCCGGCGGGTTCGACAATCCCGTCCTCGTTCGGTTCGACCTTGTCCGACCAGTCGAAGAAGGCCGTGACCTTGTCCTTTGACCCCTGGTGGACGAACTTGGCGTTGACCTGGTTGCCGCCCTGGTGCCCCGCGAAATCCCACGCCCGCGCATCCTGCCGCGCCCAGGAGAAGTAGGCCGAATTGCCGTTGCCGAAATCACCCGTATCGACACGCGCAAAGGTGCGGAAGGTGGACCAGCTGCCGAATGTCTGTGAAATCTGCCCCCCCGCCTTGTGCATCGGGTCCTGCGTCGTGAACTGCAGCGAACCGCCAAGGTTGGAGGTCGAGGCCGTGCCCAGCGCGCCAGCGCCCGTCGCGACCGAGGTGGAGGCGATGTTCTCGCTCAGCGCCGCGCGCTGCGGCGACAGGCCGTTATAGTTGCCATAGGACTGATCGCCCAGTGGCACGCCATCAAGGGTGAAGCCAAGCTGGTTCTGGTTGAAGCCATGGATGTACAGCGACGAATTCTGTTCGTTGTTGCCCCACGGGTCGGCATTTTCAAAGATGACGCCAGGAAGGATCTCAAGTGCCTTCACCGGGTTGATGCCCGGCAGGATGCGCTGCAACTGGGTGTGGTTGATGCTCTGCTCCGACCGGGTGCGCCGGGCGGTCGCCATGATCTGTTCCACATTCCCGTTGGAATAGCCGTCGTTTTCCTTTTTCGCTGTCGCGCTGGTCTTGTGGGGGGTGCGGGTGGGCTTCTTTTCTGCCGCCGGGCTCTGTACCGTCTGGGCTTGGGCGACGGACAGGGCAATGGTAGAGCAGAACAGGCCAAGGGCAATACGACCACTGCGGATCAACTTGGGTGGCACCTGGGATTCTCCTGAGTGAAAAGGCAGGAGATGCTCTATCCGCCCGGTTGCGTGAATTCATGTGAAGGTTTCATGACATTGCGTGCGTGCAACACCGGGCGCATGAAATGACCATAATTGCGGGCATATGTTCCGAAATCTTCTGATATTGTCATAATTTTGTAACATTCAGGCAGGGGAAGGGCTGTCCTGCCGCAGCGTCAGCGTTCCCGATTGCACGCCTGCCCGTGTGACAGCATGACGCATGACATGCCCGGCCATGTCCGCGGCCATGCGCGTGGCGGGGTTGAACGGGGGGAGGGGGGATGGGATCATGGCATGACCCACCCGCCGGAGTTCGCATCATGCCGCCATCCATCCCGCCATCATCATCGGACCGACAGGATTTCGTGCGCGTGCGCGGCGCGCGCGAACATAACCTGCGTGACGTGGATATCGACGTGCCGCGCGATACGATGGTGGTGTTTACCGGGGTGTCGGGGTCGGGCAAGTCATCGCTGGCGTTCGGCACATTATATGCCGAGGCGCAGCGCAGGTACCTTGAATCCGTCTCCCCCTATGCGCGGCGGCTGTTCCAGCAGATGCCGGTGCCCGATGTGGACACCGTCGATGGCCTGCCCCCCGCCATCGCGCTGCAGCAGCAGCGCGGCGGCAGTTCGGGGCGTTCCTCGGTCGGCAGCATCACCACGCTGTCGAACCTCCTGCGCATGCTCTATTCGCGCGCGGGCACCTATCCCCCCGGCCTTGCGCGGCTGGAGGCGGAATCCTTCTCCCCCAACACGCCCATGGGGGCCTGCCCGCGCTGCCACGGGCTGGGGCGTGTCCATGACGTGACGGAGGCCACGCTGGTCCCCGATGACAGCCTGTCGATCCGCGACCGCGCCGTCGCGGCGTGGCCCACCGCATGGCAGGGGCAGAACCTGCGCGATATCCTGATCACCATGGGCATCGACGTGGACTGCCCATGGCGCGACCTGCCGCGCAAGACACGCGACTGGATCCTGTTCACGGACGAAACGCCCACCGTCCCCGTCTATCCGGGGCTGACGCATGCGCAGGTGCAGGCCGCGATCGCCAATGGGGTGGAGCCCGCGTACCAGGGCACCTTCACCGGCGCGCGGCGTTATGTCACGCAGACCTTCGCCAATTCGCAGAGCGAGACCATGCGCAGGCGCGCGGCGTCATTCATGATCTCCACCGACTGCCCGGTCTGCCATGGGCAGCGGCTGAACCCCGATGCGCTGCGGGTGACGTTCGCGGGGATGAACATCGCGGCGATGGTCGCGCTGCCGCTGGGGCGCATCCGTGACGTGCTGGCGGGCGTGGCCGATGTGGGGGCCAGCACGCAGGACGACGCTATCGCGATTGCCGCGCGCCGCATCGCCGCCGACATGGTCGCGCGCATCGACGTGCTGGCGCAGCTGGGGCTGGGATACCTGCAGATGGATCGCGGGGTGCAGACGCTTTCTCCGGGGGAATACCAGCGCCTGCGCCTTGGTACGCAGATCCATTCCAGCCTGTTTGGTGTGGTCTATGTGCTCGACGAACCCTCGTCAGGGCTGCACCCGGCGGATACGCAGGCGCTGCTGGCGGCGCTGGGGCGGCTGTGCGCGGCGGGCAATTCGCTGTTCCTTGTGGAACACAACCTCGACGTCATCCGCCATGCCGCATGGATTGTCGATGTCGGGCCTGAAGCGGGCGAGCGCGGGGGCGAAATCCTGTATTGCGGGCCGCCTGCCGGCCTGCGCGATGTTGCCGCGTCGCGCACGCGCGAATACCTGTTCGCCGCGTCTCAGGTGGTTGCCCATGTGCCGCGCGCGCCGCAGGGATGGCTGAAGCTTGCGGATGTGCGCTGGAACAACCTCGACGGGCTGGATGTCGCCTTCCCTCTGGGGGTGTTCACGTCGGTGACGGGGATATCGGGGTCGGGGAAATCCTCGCTCGTCAGCCATGCGCTGACCAGCATCGTCGCACGCGCGCTGGGGCAGGCCCTGCCCGTGGCCGAGGAGGAGGAGGACCCGCAGGCCCCCACCCCCGAAACACGCGAACCCGAAGGCCGCGTCGCCTCCGGGCTGGAGGGGATCGGCCGCCTTGTGGTGATCGACCAGAAACCCATCGGCCGGACCCCGCGCTCCAACCTTGCGACCTATACCGGCCTGTTCGACATCGTGCGCAAGCTGTATGCCCGCACCGACCTTGCCCGCGCGCGCAGGTATGATGCCGGGTGGTTCTCCTTCAACCTGGCGAAGGGGCGCTGCCCGCATTGCCAGGGGGCGGGGTCGGTGATGGTCGAACTGCTGTTCCTGCCCAGCGTCTATGCCCCGTGCCCGACCTGCCATGGCGCGCGCTACCGGCCGGAGGTGCTGGAGGTGACCTACCGCGACCGCTCCATCGCGGATGTGCTGGCGATGAACGTGGATCAGGCGCTGGCCTTCCTGTCGGACGTGCCCAATGCCGCGACCTGCCTGTCGATCCTGCAGCGCAGCGGCCTTGGCCACCTGCGGCTGGGCCAGCCGGCGACCGAACTGTCGGGGGGGGAGGCGCAGCGCATCAAGCTTGCGACCGAGCTTCAGAAACAGCGGCGGGGCCATACGCTGTATGTGCTGGACGAACCGACGACCGGGCTGCATCCGTCCGATGTGGATCGCCTGTCGGCGCACCTGCATGAACTGGTGGGGCAGGGCAATACCGTGATCGTGGCCGAACATGACATGCGCATGGTCGCGGGGGGTGACTGGGTGATCGACATGGGGCCGGGTGCGGGGGAGGATGGCGGCACGGTCGTCGCCGCCGGGACGCCCGCCGAGGTGGCGAAGGCCGCGCGGAGTGCGACGGCGCCGTTCCTTGCGCGGTATGTGGGGTAGGGTCTTCTTTTTCTATAGAAAAAGAAGCAAAAAGACTTTTGATCCATTAAGGAAAGAAGCAGCCTGTCGGAACTTTGTTCAGAAGTACAAAAGTTTTTGGTGAAGCTTTTTTCAAAAAGCTTCGAAAAACGCCGCCTTTCTCAATCAAAAGGCGGCATCCAGAAACTTCCGCAAATTTATCCTCCGACTGTCCTGAAACGGACATCTTCTGTAAAACAGGGACATTGCCCCTGACCTGACGGGAGATGCCGTGTTCCTGCGCCAGTTGACCTACCTGATCGCCCTTGAGCGTTTCCGCCACTTCTCCCGCGCGGCGGAGCATTGCGGCGTGTCGCAGCCCGCCCTGTCGGCGGGGATCAGGCAGTTGGAAAATGAACTTGGCGTCTGCGTCATCCACCGCAACCGCCGCTTCCTTGGCCTGACGGATGAGGGGCGGCGTGTCCTCGCCTGGGCCAAGCAGACGCTCGCCGCCCTTGACGGGCTGAAGCAGGAGGCCGCGTTCGCGCAGGACGTGGCGGGCGGGTCGCTGTCGATCGGGGTGATGCCGCCCGCGCTGCTGACCATCCCGCTGCTGCTGGAGAGCTTCCGCACCGCCATCCCCAGCCTGCATCAGGAGGTGCGATCCGCCGCGGCGGGGGACATCGCGCGCATGCTGCGTGAGCATGAGGTGCAGTTGGGCGTGACCTACCTTGACCAGATACCGGAGGGTGGGGCGTTCGATGTGCGCCCGCTCTATGCGGAGCAGTATGTGCTGGCGGGCGCGATGTCCGCCCCCGTCCCCGATGGGGCGGAGTGCGGCTGGGCGGAGGTCGCGTCCATTCCGCTGTGCCTGTTCACCCGCAACCTGCGCAGCCGCCAGATCATCGATGCAGGTTTCCACGCGGCCGGTGTGACGCCCACCATCATGCTGGAGACGGATTCCATCAGCCTGCTGCATTCCGAACTGCGCGCGGGCCGCCTGTGCAGCATCCTGCCGGTCGCGGCCCTGCCGGAGAGTGTGGGCGGCGCGGGCCTGCGCACCTGTCCCATCGTGCCCTGCGTCGCGCCGGAGGTTGCGATCGTACGCCTGCGCCAGCCCAACCCGTCCGCCGTGCTGACGCGGATATGGGAGGTGTGCATGCGATTGCGGACTGATGATGTGTTCCGTGTGTAAGGGGAAAGGGCCTTCTTTTTCTGGAGAAAAAGAAGCAAAAAGACTTCTGGCTGTTTAAGGTAAAAAGGCAGCCTGTCGGGACCTTGTGCATATGATCAAAAGTTTTTGGTGAAGCTTTTTCCAAAAAGCTTCAGAAGAACGTCCCCTCCCTGAACAAGGACAGCCCCCACAAGGCCGCCCTTCATAATCCCTTCTTATCATATCATCATGACAAACGATTGGACCCGCGCGGGGGTGCGTCTGCATGGTCGGCCCCGTCATGACCGCGCGCGCCCACGATCCCGACACGTTTTCCGCACTCCTGCCGCCTTTCGTGCGGAAGCTGTCGTGGCTGTATGCGCCTTCGCTTGCGGATTTCGCCTTTGCCCTGCGCACGGCGTTTGCCGCGATCATGTCGCTGCTGATCGCCATGTGGATGGAACTCGACAGTCCGCAATGGGCGCCGCTGACGGTGTGGGTGGTGGCGCAGTCCTCACGCGGGGAAAGCCTTGCGAAAGCGCGCTGGCGCGTGGCGGGCACGCTGCTGGGTTCCGTCGCGGCAATGACGCTGATCGCGGCGTTCCCGCAGGCGTCGGGCCTGTTCTTCTGCGCGCTGGCGCTGTGGATCGGCCTGTGCTGCGCGGGGGCGACGCTTCTGGACAACTACCGGGCCTATGGGCTGGTGCTGACGGGCTTTACGTCGGCCATCATCGCAACGGGCGCGATCCTGGAACCCGACCATGTGTTCGACATCAGCGTCGCGCGCACCAGCTACATCGTGCTGGGCGTGGTGTGCGAGGCGACGCTTGCGATCCTGTTCATGCCCTCTGTCGCGCCACATGCACGCCAGGCACTGCATGCGCGCCTGATGGGGGCGTTTGGCAACACGGCGCAGACGGTCGCGGACCTGCTGGAGGGGAAGATCGCGCCCGCCGTCATGGGCACGACGCTGGGCGAACTCGTGGCGTTCAACAGCCAGGTGGAGTTCAGCGAGCTTGAACTCGAACCCGGCAGCCGGACGGGCGATCATGCGCGCGCGGCGCTTGCGGGGCTGCTGGCGCTGCTGGCGCGGGCGCGGGGCGTGTCGCTGCTGCTGTCGGGCGGGGTCCATGCGGCCGGGGCGCGTGATGCGGCGCAGGGATATGTGCGCGACCTGTGCGCGCTGCTGCGGGATGGGGGGACGGACCCGGCGGACATGGCGGGGCGCGTCACGCGCCTGCAGGCCACATGGCGCGGGCGGCAGGCGACACAGGCCCACCCGGCGCTGGCCGCCCTGTTCGTGGAACTTCTGGCGGGGGTGGGGCATGTCCTGTCGGAAATCCGCGCCAGCGACAATCCGGTGCGCCACGACCGTTTCCGCTTTCGCGTCACGTCGCGCCGCCACGCAATCGAGGCGCTGGAAAACGGCGTGCGGGCGTGCTGCGCCATCCTTGGCGCGTGGCTGGTGTGGGAGGTCACGGCATGGCGGCAGGGGGCGGCGTTCATTTCCTTCCTTGCGCTGGTCTATGGCCTGCTGGCGACGCGCGAAAACCCGGTTATCGCGGGGACGCCCTTCTTCAAGGGGGGACTGTACTGCGCGGCGGTGGGGACGGTGCTGGCGTTCTGGGTCATCCCGGCCATCACCGCGCCGGAAATGCTGGTGTTCGCGCTGCTGGTGCCCATGACCATCGGCGGGCTTGCGGCGCGCAACGCGGCGACGGCGGGATATGCATTTTCGTTCAACATGTTCCTGCCGGTGCTGATCGGCCCGATGAACCAGGGACGTTATGACGAGGTCGCGTTCCTGAACGGGACGCTGGCGTTTCTGTGCAGCATCCTGTTCGCGATCCTGACCTATCGCATGGTCGTGCCGTTCAGCATCGATTCCCACATGCGCCGCACGGCGGCATGGACCGCGCGGCGCCTGCGTGGCCTTGGCGCGGGGCGCAACCATACGACCCCGCACCAGTGGCTGGCGGCCTGCGCGGGCAGTCTGGTGCGTATATTGCGCAATTCCGCCACCGTCCCGGCGGACATGGTCGAACGCTACATGCGTGCGGAGTTGCGGGCGATGACGCTGGGGCTGAGCGTCATCGCCCTGCGTGACGTGGCGCGGCGCAACGACCTGCCCCCCGCCACGCAACAGGCGATGGCGCTGTTCCTGCGGCGCTGGCAGCAGGGGCGCGCGGGCGAACATGGCACGTTGCGGATGATCGAGGGACGGGTCGCCCACGCCCCCGTGGCGCCACAGGCCGAGCAGGAACGCCAGGTGGTGCTGTCGTGCCTTTACCTGGTACGCACGCTGCTGTCCCCCGGCGAAAAGGAAGCTTCATCGGAATAAAGGTTTTTGGTGAAGCTTTTTGCAAAAAGCTTCAAGGAACGCCGCCTTTTTGAAAAAAGCCGGCACCCAAAAACTTTTAATGATTGTACGTTCTTTTCAGGCGCGCAGCCCATATGTCTGCGCGGTGGTGCTCATGCGCATCAGGGTGCGGGCATCGGCGCGCGCGTCCTCCATGGTGGCATAGCGGCGGCCGTTCAGCCGGGTGGTGCGTTCATGCAGGGCGCGGAAACTGCACGGCCCGTCACGGTGGTCGCGCAGAATGACGCCAAGGGTGATGCCATTGATTTCAACGATGCGGGATTCAAACATGTCCTGCCTGCCGTGTTGATTGCCGGTGCACATTGTGCATCCGCGCCCGCTATGCCGGATGGGGCATGTGGGGGCAAGGCGAAATAAATGAACTTTGCATGACAGTAGAGGCAGACAGGCGTGTCATAAAAACTTAACACAGACGCGGCAGGATTATTATTGATCCGTGCTGTTGCCATTGTCTAACCCTGACCCTGCGTTTTGCATATCAGGAAAAGACATGGCGCAATACATGGCCACCACCACAATTTCGGATGCGTCCACCAGGGCCGCCGCGGCGTCGGACCGCCGTGGGGACATGGTGTTCGCAACGGTCGCGCGCATGGCGGGCTGGCTGATCCTGCTGGTCATGGCCGGGATCATCATCGTCCTTGTCGCCGGTGGCTGGCGCGCGCTGGCCAGTTTCGGCCCGCAGTTCCTGACCAGCACCGCATGGGACCCGGTGACACAGCATTTCGGGGCGGCGACGTCCATCTTCGGCACGCTGGTCACCACGCTGGTCGCGCTGGTCTTTGCCGTGCCGTTCGCGTTTGGCGTGGCGTTCTGGCTGGTGGAAATGGCCCCGCCGGCGCTGGCGCGGGTGATTGAAACCGCGGTCCAGTTGCTGGCCGCCGTGCCGTCGATCATCTTCGGCATGTGGGGCTTCTTCATTGTCGTGCCGTTCATGGCCCACCATGTCGAACCCGCGACCAAGCACCTGCTGGGCCATGTGCCGGGCATCCGGCTGCTGTTCAGCGGCGCGCCCTATGGCACCGGGCTGCTGACGGGGGGCGTGGTGCTGGCGCTGATGGTCACGCCCTTCATCTGTTCGGTGATGACGGACGTGTTCACCTCCATCCCCGCCGTGCTGAAGGAAAGCGCGTTCGGGCTGGGCGCGACCCGGTGGGAGGTGATGCGCAAGGTCGTCGTGCCATGGTCGCGCCAGGCGGTGATGGGCGGGATCATGCTGGGCACCGGCCGCGCACTGGGCGAGACGATGGCCGTCACCTTCGTCATCGGCAACGCCAACCACATGGGGTGGTCGCTGTTCGCGCCGGGCAACACGATCGCGTCGCTGATCGCGCTGGAATTCCCCGAAAGCCCCGCCGGGAGCCTGAAGCTGTCGGCGCTGCTGGCGCTGGGCGCGATCCTGATGATCATTTCGTTCATCACGCTGGCCTGCTCGCGCATTTTCCTGCGCCGTGGCGCCGCGGAATAAGGAAAGGGCGCAACCATGGTGACCCAGAACCCGGCCCCCACACCGGCCAGCATCCCCGCGGCGCCCGCCGCCAGCGGGTGGCAGCGCGGCGGCGCGCAGGCGATACGCCGCCGCATCACCGACCGCGCGGTGGGCGTTGCGTGCATCGTTGCGACCGTCGTGGTCGTGTACCTGCTGTTTTCCATCCTGTGGACGCTGATCGTGCGTGGTGGGGCGGGGCTGTCATGGCCGACCTTCACCCACAGCACGGCGGCCCCCGGCACGGGGGGCGGCCTGGCCAACGCCATCGTCGGCAGCCTGGAACAGACGGGACTTGCCGCCCTGATCGGGACCCCGCTGGGCATGATGGCGGGCGTGTACCTGTCAGAGTTTTCCGCTGACGGGCGCATCGTCTCGCTCGTGCGGTTTGTGTCCGACATGATGCTGTCGGTGCCCTCCATCCTTGTCGGGCTGTTCGTCTACCTGATCTTTGTCGAACCGGCGGGGCATTTTTCGGGATGGGCGGGCATGTTCGCCCTGACGATCCTGTTCATCCCCGTCGTGGTCCGCACGACCGAGGACATGCTGCGCCTTGTCCCGCGTGCGATGCGCGAGGCGGCCTATGCGCTGGGCGCGCCGAAATGGCGCGTGATCCTGAGCATCTGCCTGCGTGCCGCGCGCGGCGGCATCATGACCGGCGTGCTGCTGGCGCTGGCGCGTATTTCCGGCGAAACCGCGCCGCTGCTGTTCACCTCTCTTGGCAACCTCAACTGGTCCACCAGCCTCAATGCCCCGATGGCCAGCCTTCCCGTCACGATCTACCAGTATGCGGGATCGGCCTATGACGACTGGGTGCAGATGGCGTGGACCGGCGCCCTGCTGATTACCGCCGCCGTCCTTGCGACCAGCATCCTTGCCCGCTGGTGGCTTCTGCGTAATGGATCCGTAAAATAATGAACACGACCGTCATGGATGATGTGGCCCCCGCGCCCACGGACGTCGCGACCCCTGCGCTGTCCATACGCAACCTCGACTTCTGGTATGGGACGAACCATGCGCTGAAGAACATCTCCCTCGATTTCCCCGAACGCCAGGTAACCGGCATGATCGGGCCGTCGGGATGTGGCAAATCGACGCTGCTGCGGATCCTCAACCGGATGTATGACCTCTATCCGGGGCAGCGCGCGACTGGCGAGGTGATCTTCGACGGGCGCAACATCATCGCGCCGGGCGTGGACGTGAACGTGCTGCGTTCGCGCATCGGCATGGTGTTCCAGAAACCCACCCCGTTCCCGATGTCCATATACGACAACATCGCCTTTGGCGTGCGGCTGCATGAACGCCTGTCCCGCGCGGAGATGGACCAGCGGGTCGAGGACGTGCTGCGCCGCGTCGCCCTGTGGCCGGAGGTGCGCGACCGCCTTGGCGCTTCCGCCGCCGCCCTGTCGGGCGGGCAGCAGCAGCGCCTGTGCATCGCGCGCACCATCGCCACCCGCCCGGAGGTCATCCTGCTCGATGAACCGACCAGTGCGCTCGACCCCATCTCCACCGCGCGGATCGAGGAACTGCTTGATGAACTCAAGCGTGATTTCTCCATCGCCATCGTGACGCACAACCTGCAGCAGGCCGCGCGCTGTGCCGACCGGGTGGCGTTTTTCTACATGGGGGAACTTGTGGAGGTCGATACGGCGGACCAGATGTTCACCGCCCCGCACAAGAAGCAGACGCAGGACTACATCACGGGCCGCTTTGGCTGAGACAGGAAATATCGAGACCATGCCGAACGAATCAGCACATACGGTCCATAGCTACGAGCAGGAGCTTGAGCACCTGCGCTCCCTCATCAGCCAGATGGGCGGCCTTGTGGAACGCCAGACGTCGCAGGCGATCGCCGCCGTGGTGGACCATGACGAGGACGCGGCCATGGAGGCCCCGGAACTCGACCCCCGTGTCGATGACCTCGAACGCCAGACCGAGGCGCTGGTGATCCGCCTTCTGGCGCTGCGCGCGCCGATGGCGGGCGACCTGCGCGAGGTCGTCTCGGCGCTGAAGATTTCGGGCGACCTTGAACGCATCGGTGACTGCGCGGCCTCGATCGCGCGGCGTGCGCTGCGTGGGGAACTGCTGTCCTATCCCGTGTCCGTCACCGGGCTGCGCAGCATGGGACGCCTGGTACAGGAAAACCTGCGCCGCACCATCGATGCGATGGACCGGCGTGATCCCGACCTCGCGCGGGAGGTGTGGCAGTCGGACATGGCGGTGGATGAACTCTATGTGTCCATGTTCCGCGAACTGGTGACGTACATGATGGAGGACCCGCGCAATATCGGGCCATGCACGCACCTGCTGTTCATTGCCAAGAATCTGGAACGCATTGGCGATCACGCCACCAACATCTGTGAACGCGTCTATTACGCCGCGACGGGGCGTATCCTGCCGGTCGTGCGGCCGCGTGGCGGGATCGCGGATCAGGATATTTAATTCAAAAGTTTTCGGGTGTCGCCTTTTTTCAAAAAGGTGACGTTTTCGAAGCTTTTTGAAAAAAGCTTCACCAAAAACCTCTGTTTTTCCGGGCGGTTTCTGCATGGGGTGGGGTTTCATAAAACTGTCATGAAACTGTCACGGATATATAATCCCGCCCCCTGAATCCGCCGTTATATTTGCCCGCGTCCGCTGGATATTCACCTGCATATCCGGTCGTTGTATTGGGGAACAAAAGTATTATGTACTTTCCTGTCCGATTTCTGGCGCTCGCCCTTGCGGCAAGTGCTGCTCCGGTCCTTGCGCATGCCGCCGACATCACGGGGGCGGGCTCCAGCTTTGCCGCGCCGATTTACGGTGCGTGGGGCGCGGACAGCCGCAGTTCGATCGGGGTCAGCCTGAATTACCAGACTGTCGGCTCCAGCGCGGGGCAGAACCAGATCCTGGCGAAGACCGTGGATTTCGGCGCATCCGACGTGCCGATGGACGCGCAGAAGCTGGACGCCGCCCACCTGTTCCAGTTCCCGACCGTGATGGGCGGCATCGTGCCCGTCGTCAACGTGCCGGGCGTGCCCGCCGGTTCGCTGCAGCTTGATGGCCCGACGCTTGCCGCCATCTATCGCGGTGACATCGAGCAGTGGAACGATCCGAAGATCGCGGCCCTGAACCCCGGCCTGAAGCTGCCCGATACCGCCATCGCCACCGTGCATCGCGCCGACGGGTCGGGCACGACCGCCGTGTTCACGTCCTACCTTGCCCGCGTGTCGCCCGAATGGAAGGCGGCGCAGGGCTCTGGCGCCTCCATCTCCTGGCCCGGCGGGATCGGCGCGCGTGGCAATGACGGCGTGGCGGCGTCGGTGCGCAATACCGAAGGCGCGATCGGTTACGTCGAATATGCCTTTGCCGCCAACACCCACATGGCGACGGTCAAGCTGAAGAACCACAGCGGCGCGTTCGTGGCCGCGGGCCTCGACAGTTTCAGCCGCGCCGCCGAGGCCGCAGACTGGAAGGGTGCGTCGCATTTCGCGGTGGACCTGATCGACACCAACGGCGCGGGCGCGTGGCCCATCGTGTCGCCGACCTATGTCCTGGTCTATGTGCCGACGGCGCAGGCGGAACATGGCGCGGCAGTGCGTAAGTTCTTCGGCCATGCCCTGCAGGACGGGGACAAGGCTGCCAACCGCCTTGATTACGTGCCGGTGCCCGCCAATGTGAAGGCGGACATCCTGCAGAAATGGGACAGCGCGAAGTAACATTCTGCCAGAGTAATAAAAGTTTCCGGTGACGCCGCCTCCTGAAAAGGTGGGGCGACCCCCCGAAACCGCGAAGACTGCCGTGGACCTGCCCTGAAAAGGGCAGGTTTTCGCGCATGTGCGATTGTCATAAAAGCTTCATGAAACTGTCTTGGAAACATAACACACAATAAAGCGCGGACAGACTACACCACAATCATCTTTTATTTACGGAATGAATAAGATGATTCGCCGGTCTGCCGTTTCGTTCTTTCTGGCTTCTTCCGCATTGTGGGGTGTCATGCCCATCGGGCAGGCCCGCGCGACATCCGCGCAGGATGCCCAGATCCAGCAGCTCCAGCGTGAAATGCTGGAAATGCGGCGCGAGATGTCCGGACAGATCAGCGCCCTGCGCCAGCGCCTGGTCCGGGCGGAGGGACGTTCGGCCGCCACCACGCAGCAGCATACGCCGCCGGTGCGCCATGCCATGGCCCGGCCGCCCGGCGCGCCGATGTCGCCCGCAATGGCCAATGACATCGCGATCGGCGGGGATACGGGTGTGGGGATGAACGGCTCCGTCAGCGGCATGCTGCGTTCGTCCGATGTGGGCACGCCGCCGTCCGATCGCGGGATCGATTCCTCGTGGAAGTCGTTCCGCGCGGCGACGGAGAAGGAAGAGGCCGTCCATTTCGGTGGCATGATGATCGGCTTCCCCGGCGGCCGTCCCACCATCTCGTCCGAGGATGGCGCATACGCCCTGCAGATCGGCCTGGCATTCCACGAGGACGTTGGCGGGTTCATGGGAATGTCGCCGCGCGCGGGCGAAAGCAAGGGCCTGTTCCCCGGCCTGACGGAAAATGCGCGCCGCCTGCGTATTCCCATCTCCTTCCGCTACAAGAACTGGATTGCGAACATCACGCCCGATTTCGGCGCGGGCAGCGCGGATGGTTCGGTGACGCTGTATGAGGCGAACCTGAATTACGCGGGCATCCACAACACGGTCCTGACCGCCGGTTACTTCCAGCCGCGCGTGACGGAAGAAGATTCCGAAAGCTCCAACGAATTCGAGATGATGGAGCGTCCCGCCATCACCGACATCGTGCGCAACATCGCCGCTGGCGACGCGCGCTTCAGCCTTGGCGGCCTGCATTATGCCAAGCGCTGGTGGATCGCGGGTTACGTGACGGGCCAGACCTTCGGCAACCGTTCCTCCGCCGTGGTCAGCGACAGCCAGACGGGCGCCACGTTCCGTGTCGCGGGCCGTCCTTATGTGTCGCGCGATGTGGACGTGCATGTCGGCATGTCGGCCATCAGCGCGTTCAAGGTGAACGAGACCGCCAATGGCCGCGTCTATTCCCCGAGCGAGGCGCCGGAAGTCAACCTGACGACGACAAAGCTGCTGAGCGCCACCGTGGGCAATGCGGGTACCGTCTGGTCCGCTGGCCCCGAACTCGGCTTCCGCTGGAAGCGGCTGGTGCTGAAGGGCGAATACTACCATATCGGCGTGCAGCGTAAGGGCACCGAGGCGACGGGCAACATGCCGTCCACCAATTTCGAGGGCTATTACGGGGCTGCCAACTATACCCTGTTCGGCAAGGGACGTTCCTACAACATCAAGGAAGGCGCATTCTCCGCCCCCGGCGTGGAACATCCCTTCAACCCGGCCACGGGCGACTGGGGCGCGCTGGAACTGTCCGCGCGGTACAGCGTGGCGGACCTGAACAGCAACCTTGGTGGCCTTGGCGGTGTGCGCGGCGGGCAGCAGACGGTCTGGTCGGCGGGTGTGAACTGGTATCCCAACCGCCATTTCCGCTTCATGCTGGACTTCAACCACTTCATCGTCAGCCGCAACAGCCAGATGTATAACCTGATGGGCCGTGACGGCAATTCGGTGGCCGGGCGTATCCAGGCGGCGTTCTGATCCGGTCTTGTCCTAACAGCCTGTCGGGTTGGGCATTTTGCGGCTGATAACGCCAAGGCTGACCTGGCTTATGCTGCCTGAAGCCGCGCCATTCTTTTACAGTTGTATGCGAGAGCAACGAGTGTCCATTCGGTCGTGACTTT
>NZ_POTC01000041.1 GCF_002906255.1 Novacetimonas maltaceti
AAACGTCTCGGCCAGTCGATCAGTCACCCAATCCAACCGCACCTCCACCATGCCTACACAAGGTAAACACAGCAAAACGCCGCCAACATATCCCTTCCAGTCTCTATTCTATTGTCAATGAACCCCGACCACCTAAACCGTTAACCCAACCGGGCCAAACACTCTAGAAAACCAGACCGCTAAACTCAAGAACTTTCTGCCCCCGAAGCGGTGAACGGGGATATAGGCCCCTCACCCACCACCGTCAATCCAAAAATGAAAAAAAGATCGTTTTTTGTGTTCCGATGACGCAACAAGCCCTTGGATGAAAACGGATTTCCGCCGGTTTCACGCCGATTTCTGACGATCCATCAGCATATCGGTCACGGCCTTCTTGAACGGGGAAAGCGCGTCAGCCACCTGCAGCCCCACGCGGCGCAGCTGACGGAACGGCAGTTCATCACGCGTATAAAGGGTGGCGATTCCGTTCGTCGCGGCAAACAGGGGCGCGGTGGCAAGGCGATGCCGGCGCTCGAACCGACGCAGGACCGACAGGCTGCCGATCTCCTCCCCCTTTGCCATTGCCGCACCGATCTCCTGCGCCAGCGTTTCCTGCCCCTTCAGGCCGAGGTTGAACCCATGGGCGGTAATCGGGTGCATGCCCACCGCCGCATCCCCCACCAGCGCAAAGCCCGGCATGACGAAACGGTGCGCATAGACACCACGCAATGGATAGACATGGCGCGTGCTGACCAGCCGCATGCGCCCCAGGCGGTTGCCCACCCGCTGCATGATCTGTTCGTTGAACGCATCGCGCTCCATGTGGCGCAGTTCCTCGATCCGGTCCGGCGGAAGGGTCAGGACGATGGAAGACGCCCCCCCGTTGACCGGCAGCAGGGCCACGGTCTGCCCTTCATCGAACCACTGGGTCGCCACATGATGGTGGGGGGAATCATGCGCCATGCGGCATACCAGCATGGAGCGACGGAAATCGTGCATGACCGCGCCGATGCGCTGCATGCGGCGGATCTGGGAAAACCGGCCATCCGCCGCGACGACCAGGCGGGATGTTTCCTCCCCCCCATCATGGACGACCGTCATTTCCCCCCGGCCGTTGCGTACATACCGTGTCGCGGTGCCCGCCTTTATGGTGATGCCCGGACGCTGCGCGGCCTGCGTATACAGGGCGCGGCGGATCAGGTGGTTGGACACGAGGTAGCCCAGAGCCTCCACCCCGCGTCCGCGCGTGTCGAACGTCAGCGGGTGGTTGTGCCGGCCGGTCTCCACCCGCGCTTCACGCAGGGGGGAAACCGCCACCTCCGGGATATGGGGCCATGCGCCCAGCGCCCTGAGCACACCCATCGAATGATGGGTCAGCGCGATTTCACGGCCATCGAACGGCGCTTCGGCCAGTACGGCGGCAGGCGCGCGTTCCAGCACCGTGACCGACAGGCCCTGCGCCTCCAGTGAAAGGGCGGTGGCCAGCCCGACCGGACCGCCACCGATAATCGTCACATCGCTCTGCACGTCTCGGATACTCCTGTGCGCCTGTATCGCCCCGCATGTCGCCGCCTGCGGACACCTTCCGCCACGAACCGTGAGGCCAGGCGGTTACCTGGCGTCGCTGTCATCCACCGCGAAACGGGTGGCCGGGCCATTCCATTGCGCGACATAGCCATCAACCACCGCGCGCCGCGCGGGGCGGGCGTCGGGGCCGGGCGTGCCGACAAACAGGAAACCCGCCAGCCTGTGCGGCGCGTCAAAACCCAGTTCGGCCGCGAACTGCGGGTCATAGGTCACGTCGCCACTGACCCACACCCCGCCGAACCCGGTGAAATGCAGGGCATTGAGCACATTCATCGCCGCGGCGGCCACGGCCATTTCCTGCTCGATCACGGGGATCTTGTGATCGGGACGCAGGTGCATGCCCAGCGCGATGACCAGCGGCATGGTCGAAAACCGGTCGCGCCGTTTCTCGATCTTGGCTTCCGATACCTCGGGGTCGAGGCGCTTCATGCTCGCCACCACCAGTTCGGCGACACGGGCGCGGGCGTCGTCACGGATCACGACATACCGCCACGGCCGCAGCCGCCCATGGTCGGGGGCGCACATCGCGGCGGACAGGATCCGTTCCAACTGCGCCGCATCGGGCGCGGGCTGCACCAGCGCATCGGTGGAAAAACGTGACAGCAGAAGGTCAAGCGGGGTCATTTTACATGTTCCTTCGATATGCGGGGCGGGCACAGGTCAGGGCCACATCCATGGCGGGCGATGCCAGCGTCGCCGCGCATCCGCAATGCGCGTCGCACCATGCCGCAGATGTCACCCAAAGCCAAGGCGAAGCACGCATGCGCGCCGGTGCGTGGCAGGATCGGTATGGATTCCACCCTGCGCCTTGCTGTAGAAGCAGAAACCATGACCGAACCCCGCTTAGCCACGATTCACCGCGCCACCAGCGAAACCGACATCACCGTGTCCCTCAACCTTGATGGCACCGGGCAGACACGGATCGCCACGGGCATCGGATTCTTCGACCACATGCTCACCGCGCTGGGCCGGCACAGCATGTGCGACCTGACGGTGGAGGCGAAGGGCGACCTGCACATCGACTACCATCACACGGTGGAAGATACCGGCATCGCGCTGGGCAAGGCCTTTGCCCGCGCGATCGGCGACAAGCGCGGCATCCGCCGGTACGGCAGCGCGCTCGTCCCGCTTGACGAGGCGCTGAGCGAGGCGGTGATCGACATTTCCGGCCGCCCCTACCTTGCATGGTCGGTGGAATTCACCCGTGACAAGATCGGGGAGATGGACACAGAACTGTTCGAGGAATTCTTCCGCGCCTTCGCCATGAGCGCCATGGTGACGCTGCATGTCACGCAGCGTTCGGGCCGCAACTGCCACCATATTGCCGAAGCCTCTTTCAAGGCGCTGGCCCGCGCGCTGCGCATGGCCGCCGAACATGACCCGCGGGCACAGGGCATCGTCCCCTCCACCAAGGGCGTGCTGTGACCTTCTACGCCACCTGGACACCGCCGGGGCAGACCAGGACGGCGCGGGCGACGCTGGTGCCGCAGCGCATGTCGTGGCTGGTCCTGCTGCTGGGGTGGCCGGGGCTTGTGGCGCGGGGCTGTCCCCTTGCCGGGCTGATGGCGGGTGGCGTGGCCCTGATGGCATGGGCCGCGGTCCCCCACGGGCTGGCACTGATGGTGGTGCTGGTGGCGATGCATGTGCTGCTTGCGCTGTGCGCCGCCGATATCCGGGGATGGGAACTCGGCCTGCGTGGCATGGCCCCCGGCCCGGTCGTCATGGCCCACGATGCCGATGACGCGCGCCTGCGCCTGATGCACGCCCACGTGGCGCACGCCGACGCCCCCTCCACCCCGATCGCATGAGAACACCGATGCCCGCCCCACAGCCCCAGTCCATCGTCGTCATCGACTATAACGGCGGCAACCTTGCCTCCGCCGCGCGGGCACTGACGCGCGCGGCGCTCGATTGCGGCATCGCGGCCGATGTCACCATCACCGCCGACCCGCAGGCCGTGCTGGCGGCGGACCGGATCGTCCTGCCCGGGCAGGGGGCATTCGCGGACTGCGCGGCGGGGCTTGCGGCGCAACCGGGCCTGCGTGACGCCATCATCGCCGCGACCGATGACGGCACCCCCTTCCTTGGCATCTGCGTGGGCATGCAGCTTATGGCCACGCGCGGGCGCGAACATGGCGTCACGCCGGGATTCGGATGGATCAGGGGGGACATCACCCTGATGTCCGCGCCCGGCCTGCGCCTGCCGCAGATGGGATGGAACCAGCTGGATTTCACGCCGGGCGCCCATCCCCTGACCGAAGGGCTGTCACCGGATGCCCATGGCTATTTCGTGCATTCCTTCGCCCTGAGCGGCCATGACCCCGCGACGCTGGTGGCCACGACGGATTATGGCGGCGCGGTGCCGGCCATCGTCGCGCATGGCAACCGCGCGGGCACGCAGTTCCATGTCGAGAAAAGCCAGAAGGTGGGACTGCGCATCCTTGCGAACTTCCTGCGCTGGACTCCCGCCCCGGCCCTGGGCGCGGCATAGGGAGCCGGCATGAACACCGCCCCCGCCCCGCGCCTGACCACGGAACGGCTGCAGTCCCTGTCGGAAGACGACCTGCAGTCGCTGTGCGAGGCCACGCATGCCGCGATCCTGGATGGCGGCGGGTTCGGCTGGCTGTCGCCACCGCCGCATGACGTGCTGGAACGCTATTTCCGGGGCCTGCTGCTGGTGCCCGAACGCCAGCTGTTCGTTGCGCGCCATGATGGCGTGATCGTCGGCGCGGCGCAGATGGTCCGCCCGCCACGCAATAACGAGGCGCAGGCGATGAGTGCCGCGCTGATGCATTTCTACATCGCGCCCTATGCCCGCGGGCTGGGGCTGGGCCGCCTGCTGCTGACCGAGGTGGAGCAGTGCGCCCGCGCGATGGGCTACCAGATCCTCAACCTCGACGTCCGCGCGACGCAGGAAGACGCCGTCGCCCTGTTCCGCGCGCACGGATTCTACCACTGGGGCACGCATCCCAGCTACGCCCGCGCGAACGGACAGACCGTCAGCGGGCTTTTCTTCACCAAGCGCCTGCAGGATGATGAGCGGATCGTGCCCGCCCACCCGCAGGATACCTCCACCCCCATCCCTGCCGCAGGACATGCCGCCGTGACCGGACACAGCCTGACACTCTATCCCGCAATCGACCTCAAGGACGGATCGTGCGTGCGCCTGCGCCGTGGCGAAATGGACCATGCCACCGTCTATTCCGACGATCCCGGCGCACAGGCGCGCGCGTGGATCCATGCCGGTTACAGATGGCTGCATGTCGTGGACCTCAACGGCGCATTCGCCGGGCGTTCGGCCAATACCGAGGCGATCGAGGCGATCATCGCCAACGCCACCGTCCCGGTGCAGCTGGGCGGGGGGCTGCGTGACCTTGAAAGCATCGGCCACTGGCTGTCGGCCGGGATCACGCGCGTCATCCTTGGCAGTGTCGCGGTCAAGAATCCCGACCTCGTGCGTGAGGCATGCCGCCTGTTCCCCGGCCGCATCGTCGCGGGCATCGACGCGCGCAGCGGGCAGGTCGCGACCGAAGGCTGGGCCGAGACGTCGGAGATGAAGGCCGTGGACCTTGGCCTGCGGATGCAGGATGCGGGCGTCGCCAGCGTGATCTTCACCGAAATCAGCCGTGACGGCATGCTGACGGGCATCGACATCGCGCAGACGGCGGAACTGGCGAACACGCTTGACATCCCCGTCATCGCCAGCGGCGGCGTCGGCAGTCTGGAGCATCTGGAGGCCCTGCGCGCCGCCACCGCGCAGGCGCCGGGGATCGAGGGCGTGATCGTCGGGCGCGCGCTGTATGACGGGCGGATCAATCCCGCCGACGCGCTGCGGGTGCTGGCCTGATGCTGAAACTGCGCGTCATCCCCTGCCTCGACGTCAAGAACGGGCGCGTGGTCAAGGGCGTGAACTTCGTCTCCCTGCGCGATGCGGGCGACCCGGTGGAACAGGCGGCGGTGTATGACGCGGCGGGGGCGGATGAACTGACGTTCCTCGACATCACCGCCAGCAGCGAAAACCGCGACACCATCCTCGATGTCGTCAACCGCACGGCCGAACGCATCTTCCTGCCGCTGACGGTGGGGGGCGGCGTGCGCACGACCGACGACATGCGCCGCCTTCTGCTGGCGGGCGCGGACAAGTGCGCCATGAACTCCGCCGCGGTCACGCGCCCCGACCTCATCAGCGAGGCGGCGCAGAAATTCGGCAGCCAGTGCGTGGTCGTGGCCATCGACGCGCGTTCGGACGGGCATGGATCGTGGGAGGTCTATACCCATGGCGGGCGCACGCCGACCGGGCGCAACGTCATCGACTGGTGCCGCGAGGTGGCCGAACGGGGCGCGGGCGAAATCCTGATGACCAGCATGGACCGCGACGGCACGGGCAAGGGATTCGACCTCGACCTGCTGCGCGCGGCCTGCGGCGCGGTGCGCGTGCCGATCGTCGCCTCCGGCGGGGTGGGCGACCTGCAGCATTTCGTCGAGGGGGCAAAGGCCGGCGCGACCGGGCTTCTGGCCGCCAGTGTCTTCCATTTCGGGCAGTTCACCATCCCGCAGGTCAAGCAGGCGCTGGCCGCAGCGGGCCTGCCGGTGCGCCAGACCTGCTGACCTGACGACGCGCCCCGCACACACGCACAGCCGCCACGCACGGAAAGGACATACGATGCCCAAGCCCCCCAAATCCAAGCCTGCCGCCGACAAGCCCGCCAAGGCAAAGAAGGTGGCCGCCCCCAAGGCCCCGGCCAAGACGGTTTCCAAGGCCGCGACAAAGGCGCGCGCCGCCGACCTGATCGAGGAAATGCCGCTGGCGACGCCCGACGTGCTCGACCGGCTGTTCGCGGTGGTGAGTTCGCGGCGTGGCACGGATACGTCCATCAGCCATTCGGCCCGCCTGCTGGCGCGCGGGCGGCGCAAGATCGCCCAGAAATTCGGCGAGGAAGCGGTCGAATGCCTGATCGAGGCCGTGGCCGGCAACCGTGACGAACTGATCAGCGAAAGCGCCGATGTGCTGTACCACCTGATTGTCATGTGGGTGGACGCGGGCGTGGAACCGAACGAGGTCTGGTCCGAACTGCTGCGCCGCGAGGGGACAAGCGGCATCGCGGAAAAGGCCGCCCGCCCCCGCGACCCGCTGGCGTAAACGTCGCGGCGGACAATCCCGCCCGTGCGCGATATTGTGCGATACGCCGCCATGCGGCACCATCGCCCCACACCACCTGACAGAGGACAGACACAGACATGGCCGTAAAGGGAAACGTACCGTACGATCCGCAGAACGTCTTTGCGCGCATCCTGCGCGGCGAACTGCCGTGCAACAAGGTCTATGAAAACGACTATGTCCTTGCCTTCCACGACATCGCGCCCAAGGCACCGATCCATGTTCTGGTGATCCCCAAGGCGCCGTATGTCTCCTTTGCCGATTTCAGCCAGAACGCGTCGGAGGCGGAGATCACCGGCTTTACCCGCGCGGTGGGGCAGGTCGCACGCATCCTGCAGGTTGACGGGCCGGGATACCGCCTGCTGTCGAACGTGGGCGAGGAAGGCGGCCAGGAAGTCCCGCATTTCCATGTCCATATCTTCGCGGGGCGTGCGCTTGGCCCGATGCTGCCGGAATAATTCCTGTCAGTGCCTGTTAAAATTGACTGTCAAAATTTAAAAGTTTTTGGTGAAGCTTTTTTCAAAAAGCTTCAAAGAACGTCGCCTTTTTGAAAAAAGGCGACACCCAAAAACTCTTAAAACTTCAGGCCGATGCCGCCTCCCCCGACTGCAGCGCGAACAGGCGGTGATACAGTCCGTCGGGGCGGGCCATCAGGGCCTCATGCGTCCCGTCCTCGCACACCTGCCCGTGGCGGAAGACGATGATGCGGTCCAGCCCCACCACCGTGGACAGGCGATGGGCGATCACCAGCACGGTCCGCCCCGCCATCAGGCGCTCCATCGCCTGCTGGACCAGCAGTTCGGATTGTGAATCGAGGCTGGAGGTCGCCTCGTCCATGACGAGGATGCGCGCGTTGCTGAGGAACGCGCGCGCGATGGCAATGCGCTGGCGCTCGCCCCCCGACAGCTTGACCCCGCGTTCGCCCACCATCGTCGCGTATCCCTGCGGCAGGCGTTCGATGAAGTCCGCCGCATTGGCCAGCCGCGCCGCCTGCATGATTTCGTCCATGGTCGCATCAGGCCGGCCATAGGCGATGTTGTCACGCAACGAACGATGGAACAGCAGGGGTTCCTGCGGAACGATGGCGATGGACGACCGGACGGAGGCCTGCGTCACCGTGGCGATGTCGGTGCCATCAATGGTGATCCGCCCCGCCCGCACGTCATACAGCCGCTGCAGCAGTTTCGTCAGCGTCGTCTTGCCCGACCCCGACGGCCCCACCAGCCCGACGCGGCTGCCTGCCGGGATATCGAGGGTGAGGTCCGCAAACAGCGGCGCACGCCCCTGCCCCACGTAACCGAACCCGACATGTTCGAAACGGATATGCCCCTGCGTCACATGCAGCGCGGGCGCGCCGGGCGCGTCCACCACGCCGGGAGGCCGGGCAAACAGGCTGACGAGTTCGTCCATCTCGTTCACCGAACGCTGGACGATGGAGATCTGCTGCCCGATATCGCGCAGGTATCCCTGCACCACGAACATCATCGTCAGCACATAGGCCACATCCCCGGCATTTGCGCGCCCGTATGTCCACAGCACCACCACGGCGGCGATCATGCCGATCCGCATGAGCAGCGCCGCCAGCGCCTGAAGGTTGGCGCTGTTGGTGCCGCGCAGCCATGAACGCACGGTGCGCTGCCGCCAGCGCCCGACGATCCATGCCAGGTGCGCGTCCTCGCGCTGTTCCGCGCCACTGGCCTTGACCACGGCGTTGCACGTCACCGCATCCGCCAGCGCCGCGCCCATGCGCGTATCCCACGAATTCGCAAGGCGCGACGCCGGGGCGACATACTGCAACGTTAGCACGACCGACAGCGCCACCAGCGCCACCGACCCCGCCGCCAGCAGCAGTCCCATCACCAGCCAGTGCAGGCCCAGCACAAACGTCGTGACCACCAGCACCAGTGCCTCGGGCAGCAGCAGGAGCATGATGGTATCGCCCAGCGTATCCATCGCCCATGTGCCGCGCGTGATCTGGCGCACGGTGGACCCGGCGAAATTGTTGGCGTGCCATTCGCTGGAAAAACGCTGCACGCGGGCGAAGGCCCCGGTCATGATGTTTTCCATGACGCGGGAATTGAGGTGCGTGATCCCCCGATATGATGCACGCCGCCCCAGCACGCCCGCCAGCCCCAGCGCGGCCAGCCCCGCGATCATGACCATCGCGTCGTGCCTGCCCTCCGCCGCCGCATGCGCCACGTCATCGACCAGTCGCCCCGCCAGCAGCGGCGTCAGCACGTCGCTCAGCGTCGCGACCAGCACCCCGCCCAGCGTCCAGGCCAGCAGGCCCGGGTGCATCCGCCAGCGCGCGATGGCAAAGCCAAGGACCGCGACAAAGGTACGCCGCGCCCGATCAGGATCGCGCGCCGAAGGAGAAGGAAGCATGGAACTGGTCATGTATATCCCGATACCGCACGCGCGACTGCCGTCGCGCGCATCGATGTAGTGCCACGATGTAAGGGAATGCGCACGACTATCCGACCTTGAGGCCGCGAAACAAGCGCCAAAGTGACACAGGCATGGATTTGGGGCACGGATTTACAGGAGATTGCAAAGGGTGGACAAAGGCCACATTGCCCTATCGTGACGCAGGATCGTGCATGACCACCACCGCCCGCCCCACTTCCCGGCCCAGCCCGCGCCCCGCCCGTCGCGCCATGACGCGCGTCGAGGTCCGCGCCTTCATCGAACAGCTTGCCGCCGCGAACCCGGAGGCACGCAGCGAACTGAACTTCGTCGATGATTTCACGCTGCTGGTCTCTGTCGTGCTGTCGGCGCAGGCAACCGATGCGTCGGTCAACCGCGCCACGGTGGGCCTGTTCGCGGATGCGCCCGACCCGGCGGCTATGGTGGCCCTTGGCGAGGAAAAGGTCGGCGCGCATATCCGCTCCATCGGGCTGTGGCGGACCAAGGCGCGCAATGTCGTCGCCCTGTCGCAACAGTTGCTCGACCGTTTTGGCGGGAAGGTGCCGCATGACCGCGCGGCGCTGGAATCCCTGCCCGGCGTAGGGCGCAAGACCGCGAACGTGGTAATGAACATCGCCTTTGGCGACAGCACGATGGCGGTGGATACGCATATCTTCCGCATCGGCAACCGCACCGGCCTTGCTCCGGGCACCACCCCCCGCGCGGTGGAGGAACAACTCGTCAAACGCATCCCCGCCGAAATGCTGCGCCCCGCCCATCACTGGCTGATCCTGCACGGGCGTTACGTGTGCAAGGCGCGCAGGCCCGAATGCTGGCGCTGTCCCGCCTTTGAACCGTGCCAGTATCGCCTGAAGGAAGATATCCGGCATGAGGCGCCCGCAGCGAAGGCGTAAGAGAAGAGATGTTCTTTTTTGCAAAAAGAACCAAAAAACTCTTTTGAATTATGGATAATTCCAACCCGTATCATTTTTCCAAAATTCAAAAGTTTTTGGTGAAGCTTTTTTCAAAAAGCTTCGAAATACGCCGCCTTTTTTGAAAAAAGTCGCCACCCCCAAACGCCGATCACCCTTCACTCCGCCCGGGCCATCGGCAGGTTGGGCATCCCATGCTGTCCCGGCCCCATCACCCATGGGCGCGCACCGCGCACCTGCCGGTCGGCGCGGACCTCCACCCCCCGATACGGGTCGAGATACAGGGCCTGCGCCCCGGAACGCCACAGCGTCAGCGCATCAATCCGCCGCGCCACATCACGACAGGCCCCATGCCCGCCGGACAGCGTGACGAACACGTCCACCCCGACGCAGGAAGCGCGCTGCGCATCGCGCCACTGCATCATGATCCGGTGCCCCCCACGGGCCAGCACGCACACCCCCGCCCGGCAGGTCATCTGACCGTCCGGCGTGGCCATGTCATCGGCCAGCACCCCGACGCGACGGTCCAGCACACGCGCCCAGTCGCCAAGCACGAACCGGTCCACATGCCCCCGTGGCCCCGCCAGCAGGTCCGGGCCATCCACGACCGCCAGCATCCGTCCCTGCGCCGGGACCAGCACATCGGGCGCACGCACCATCCATGGTGTCGTCATGGCAATGACGATGGGCACGACACCCCACGCCCGCCATGCCGGGCGCGTCCACAGGCACAGCCAGCACAGGCCGAGGAAGAACAGCGCCAGCCCCCACATGGGCATCTGCGGCACGCCGACATGCGCGCCGGGCCAGGCCGCGACATGATGCGCCAGCCAGATGACCACCGCATTGCCCCACCCCATCGGCACCAGCGCCAGCGCCTCCAGCCCCAGCGGCATCAGCAGCAGCGCCAGCATCCCGCACGGCATGATCCACAGGGCCGCCAGCGGCACGGCGATCAGGTTGGCCAGTACGAACCACGCGCCGACATCCGCGAAATGCGCCATCCCCACCGGCAGGCAGGCCACCCCGGCCAGGATGCTGGCCAGTGCCGGATGCGCGATGCGCCCGACGGCGCGCTGCCACGCATACTCCCCCTCCCGCAGCAGGCGCAGCGGATTGGCGCAGGCCTCGAACCCCGCGACCAGCGCCATGACCGCCGCGACCGACATCTGCATCGGCAGTTCAAGCATCTCCTCCGGCTCCAGCAGCAAGAACCCACCCGCCACCAACGCCAGCGAACGGAGCGAGACGACCCTGCGCCCCGTCAGGATGGCCAGCGTCGCCACCGCCGCCATGACAAGACTGCGCTGCGCCGGAAGGTGCGCGCCCGTCAGCAGTACGTACCCACATCCCAGCGCCAGCCCCGCCACCGCCGCGACCTGCCGGCAGGGCCAGCGCAGCGCCGCATGTTCCGACAGCGCCAGCACCATCCGCACCGCCGCGATGCCCAGCCCCATGACGATGCCAAGGTGCAGTCCCGCCACCGCCAGCAGGTGCGCCAGCCCCGAATCCGCGAAATCCGCGCGCGTCCGTGCAGAAATGCCGCCCGAACGCCCCGTCAGCAACGTCACGGCCATCGCCCCGCGCTGCCCCGGCAGGACGGCCATGATGCGGGCTGCGACATGCGCGCGCACCCGCCCCAGCCACAGGTTCCATCCCCCGGCCCCGCCTGCGGTGATGACGGGCACGTCCAGCGCCCGGCCCGACCCGCCGATCCCCGCGAACCAGGCCCGCCGCTGCGCATCGTACCCGCCCGGCAGGTCGGGCGGCATTGGCGGGCGCAGCAGCGCACGCACCGTAACCCACATGCCCGGCGCCAGCGCCTGCGTGTCGTCATCGCGCAGGCGAAGGCGGATCACACGCCGCATCGGCGGCATGCCCGCATCAATGCCCCCAAGCAGTTGCACATGCCCGATGTCCACGCGGCGGCGCGTCCCGCCATCGGGGGACGCCACATCCTCCACCGCCATGACCTGTCCGCGCAGGTGCGTGGCGCGGTGCGGCAGGTCGGGAAAAGGCGGGGCATGGTGCGCCGCCGCCCACGCGGCAAGGAACCCGCACGCCATGGCGCACGACAGTCCGGCACCGATACGCACGCGCAGCCACCCGCCCCGCCAGCGCACCAGCACCGGCCCGGCCAGCGCAACCATGACGAGGGCCACGACCCATCCCATGGCGGGTTCGCGCGACAGGGTGAAATAGGCAGCATTCCCCGCCCCCATCGCCACCGGCAGCCACAGCGCCAGCCGCCCCCGCTGCGCCCACAGCCGCTGTGCCAGAATCGCCACGAACGGGGAGGATTTCCGCACGGCATGCTGCCACAGGGAATGCCATGGGGCGTGGGGAATGGGGCGGCTCCGTCGGGTTGGTGCGAAAGGGCGGCGATTCGTGCCTGTATATCATGCCCGCCCGTCGTCACATTGGCGGGGATTGGCGGACACGGACACACCTGCCCCCTGTTGGCAGGACCCAACACATGCTAAGGAGCCGTTTCATGACTGTCCGTACACGCTTCGCCCCCAGCCCCACCGGCCTGCTGCATATCGGCAATGCCCGTGCCGCCCTGTTCAACTTCCTCTATGCCCGCCACCACGGCGGCAAATTCCTCCTTCGTATCGAGGATACGGATCGCGAACGCTCCACCCAGAAGGCGGTGGATGTGCTGTTCGACGGCCTGGCATGGATGGGAATCCAGTCGGACGAGGAACCCGTGTTCCAGTCCACCCGCCAGGCGCGCCATGCCGAGGTGGCCCACGAACTGCTTGAACGCGGGCTGGCCTATCGCTGCTACTGCACCGCCGAAGAGCTCAGGGAAATGCGCGAGACCGCGATGGCGGAGGGACGCCCCCCCCGCTACAACGGCATGTGGCGCGACCGTGACCCGTCCGAGGCCCCCAAGGATGCCCCCTATACCGTGCGCATCAAGGCCCCGCGTGAGGGGGAGACGGTCCTCCACGACCTCGTGCAGGGCGAAGTGCGCGTCGCCAACGCCGAAATGGATGACATGATCATCCTGCGCGCCGACGGCACCCCGGTCTACCAGCTTGCGGTGGTGGTCGATGACCATGACATGGACATCACCCATGTCATCCGCGGCGACGACCACCTGACCAACACCTTCCGCCAGGCGATGATCTATCGCGCGATGGGCTGGGACCTGCCGAAGTTCGCCCACCTGCCGCTGATCCACGGCCCCGACGGCGCGAAGCTGTCGAAGCGCCATGGCGCGCAGTCGGTGGTGGAGTTCCGGGAGATGGGATATCTGCCCGAGGCCCTGAACAACTACCTCCTGCGCCTTGGCTGGGGCCATGGCGATGCGGAGATCCTGTCGCGCGAGGAGCAGATCAAGCTGTTCGACCTCGACGGGGTTGGGCGCTCCCCCTCGCGCATGGACTATGCGAAGCTGCTGCACATCAACGGCGTGTGGATGCGCCAGGCCGATGACACGCGCCTGACCAACGACGTGATGGAACGCCTGTCGCACATGGAGGGCGTGGATACCGGGGATGCGACGCGCGCGCGCGTGCTGCGCCTGATGCCCGGCCTGAAGGAACGGGCCAAGACGCTGGTCGAGCTTGCGGAAAACGCGGCGTTCCTTGGCCGCTCCATCCCGCTGCCGTTCGATGCGAAGGCGCAGAAGCTGCTGACGCCCGAAAACCGCGCGATGCTCGCGCGGCTTGGCACGGCGCTGGCGGCGCTCGACCCGTTCGACGGTCCCGGCATCGACGCGGCCCTGCGGAAGTTTGCCGAGGAAAACGAACTCAAGCTCGGCAAGGTGGCGCAACCGCTGCGCGCGGCCGTCACGGGGTCGAGCATGTCGCCCGGCATCGATGATACGCTGCTCGCACTGGGCCGCGACGAGGTCCTTGCCCGGATAAAGGCCGTTGCCGATGAATGAACGCGCGACACGCTCCCCCGCCCCACCGCGTGCGACGGGGGGGCAGTTCTTTCGCGCATCCCCCCGGCACCTGCTGGGGGTGCAGGGCATGCACCCGACCCGGATCACCCCGATCCTTGACCTCGCCGACAGCTATACGCTGCTGAACCGGTCGCGAAAGACGCCGCGCGACCTGCTGCGGGGCCGCACGGTCATCAACCTGTTCTTCGAGGACAGCACCCGCACCCGCACGTCATTTGAACTGGCGGGCAAGCGTCTGGGCGCGGACGTGGTGAACATGTCGGTCGCCAATTCGTCGGTCAACAAGGGCGAAACGCTGCTGGACACGGCCGCGACGCTGAACGCCATGCATACCGACCTGCTGGTGGTGCGCCATTCGCAGTCCGGCGCCCCCGCCCTGCTGGCGCAGAAGGTGGAGGCCAGCGTCGTCAATGCGGGCGACGGCACGCACGAACACCCCACGCAGGCGCTGCTCGACGCGCTGACGATCCGCCGCCATTTCGGCGGGTTCCATGGCCTGACGGTCGCGATCTGCGGGGATATCAGCCACAGCCGCGTCGCGCGTTCGAACATCCACCTGCTGACGGCCATGGGCTGCACGGTGCGCGTGGTAGGCCCCCCGACACTGGTGCCCGGCGCGATCGCGGCACTGGGTGTTACCATCCATCACACGATGGAAGAGGGCCTGCGCGATGCCGACGTGGTGATGATGCTGCGGGTGCAGCGCGAACGCATGAAGGGCGGGCAGGTGCCCAGCCCGCGCGAATATTTCCGGTATTTCGGGCTGGATAACAAACGCCTCGCCCTTGCGCGGCCGGGGGCGCTGGTGATGCATCCCGGCCCGATGAACCGGGGGGTGGAAATCGACAGCCGCGTCGCCGATTCCGACCAGAGCGTGATTCGCGAGCAGGTGGAAATGGGGGTGGCGGTGCGCATGGCCGTGCTCGACCTCCTCTCCCGCGGGGAGGACACGCGATGAGCACGACCGTCTTTGAAAATGTACGCCTGATCGACCCTGCGAACGGGCTGGACCGGCCCGGCCGCCTGCTGGTGCGCGATGGCGTGATCGCGGGCGTGGACCTGCCGCAGGCCGAAGGCACGCCCGAAGGGGCCGCCATCGTGCGCGGCGACGGGCGCATGGTGCTGTGTCCCGGCCTGGTGGACATGCGCGTCACCATCGGGGAACCGGGGTTCGAATATCGCGAAACCGTGGCCTCGGCCGCGCGTGCCGCCGTCGCGGGCGGGATCACGACCATCGCGGTGCTGCCCAACTGCCTGCCGACGATCGACGATCCGGCGCTGGTGCGCCTGCTCCGCACGCGGGGCGAGGAAACCGGCATGATCGGCATCCTGCCCTATGGCGCGCTGACACGCGGTTGCGCGGGGACGGAGATGGCGGAAATCGGCCTGCTGAACGAAGCGGGCGCGGTGGCGTTTACCGACGGCATCCGCGCGATTGGCGACACGCGCCTGATGCGGCAGTTGCTGACCTATTCCCGCGCGTTCGGCGCGATGGTCGTGCAGCATCCGGAGGACCCGTCGCTGGCGCGCGGCGGATGCGCCACCGACGGCGAACTGGCCACGCGCCTCGGCCTGCCGGGCATTGCGCCTGCGGCAGAGGCGATCCTGATCGCGCGTGACCTGCGCCTTGCGCGCATGACGGGCGGGCGGCTTCATTTCGGCCATGTCTCCACCGCCGAGGGGCTGGACCTGATCCGGCAGGCGAAGGCGGACGGGCTGAATGTCACGTGCGACACGGCCCCCCCCTATTTCGACCTGAACGAGACGGTGATCGGGGATTTCCGCACCTATGCCAAGCTCTCCCCCCCGCTGCGGGCGGAGGCCGACCGGCGCGCGGTGTGCGCGGCACTGGCCGATGGCACGATCGACGCCATCGCGTCCGACCACACGCCGTGCGACGCGGATGACAAGCGCCAGCCCTTTGCCGTGGCCGCGGCGGGTGGCACGGGCCTTGCCACGCTTCTGTCGGTGACGCTGGCGCAGGTGCATGCGGGCAGCCTTGCGCTGACTGACGCGATCGCGCTGCTGACGCACCGCCCTGCCGCCCTGCTGCGCAGCAAGGCCGGGACGCTGGGCGTGGGGGCCGCTGCCGACCTGTGCCTGTTCGATCCCGAACGCGCATGGAAGGTGGAGGCCGGCGAACTGCCCGGCAAGGCGCAGAACACCCCCTTTGATGGCCGCGCGCTGGAGGGACGGGTGCTGGCGACATGGAAGGCCGGGCGGCAGGTGTTCGGCCTGGACGCGGCATGATCTACGGCATTCCATCCTATGACCTGCCGCTCATGGCGGCGGTGGCGTTCCTGTCCTACCTGATCGGCAGCATTCCCTTCGGGCTGGTGCTGACCGCGCTGTCGGGCGGGGGGGACATCCGCAAGATCGGGTCGGGCAATATCGGCGCGACCAACGTCCTGCGCACCGGCAACAAGAAGCTGGCGGCGGGCACGCTGGTGCTCGACGGGACCAAGGGCGCGTTCGCCGTCTTCTGCGCCTTCGTGCTGTGCCCGTTCCATACCGAGGCGGCCGAGGCGCTGGCGGCGGTATGCGCGGTGGCGGGCCACTGCTTCCCGGTCTGGCTGAAGTTCAGGGGCGGCAAGGGCGTCGCCACCGGGCTTGGCTCCGTCATCGCGCTGTCGCCGGCCATCGGGCTGTGCTGCTGCGCCATCTGGCTGATATTCGCCCGTGCGACGCGCATTTCCTCCGCCGGGGCGCTGGTGGCGTTCGCGGCCCTGCCGCTGATCATGGTCTGGCCGGGGCATGTGCCCCTCTCCTCCCCCGTCTATCTGGCGGGCGTGCTGATCGCGGTGCTGATCCTGATCCGCCACCATGCCAACATCACCCGCATCTTCCACGGCACCGAACCCCGCATCGGGCAGGGCCGCGACACGGCCCGGGACGGGACATGACCACGCCGGACCATGCCCATGTGGCCGCCTGCCTGCGGCTTGCACGGACACGGGGCATCGGTCCGGTTTCCTATCACCGCCTGATCCGCACGCATGGATCGGCGCAGGCGGCACTCGACATGCTCTCGCGCGGGCGCGAGGCCGAGCGCGTCCCGCCTGCCAGCGACATCGCCCGCGAAATGGAGCGCACGGCGGCCATTGGCGGGCGCATCCTGGTCCATGGTGACCCGGATTATCCCCCTGCCCTTGCGGTGGTGGCCGATGCGCCGCCCGTCCTGTCGGTCATGGGGGATACGGGCCTGCTGCGCGGGCGCATCGTCGGCGTGGTGGGCGCGCGCAATGCCTCCGCCGGGGGGATGCGTATCGCCCAGAGCCTTGCAACCATGCTGGCGGCGGCGGATGTGACCGTCATGTCCGGCCTTGCCCGCGGGATCGACGCCGCCGCCCATCGCGGCGCGCTGCCGGCGCGACGGACGGTGGCGGCCATCGCGGGGGGCCTGGACTGCCCCTATCCCCCCGAACATGCGCGCCTGCACCACGAAATCGCCGAACAGGGCGCACTGGTGACCGAGGCCCCGCCCGGCACCATGCCCCAGGCGCGGCATTTCCCGCGCCGCAACCGCCTGATCGCGGGAATCAGCCTGGGATGCGTGGTGATCGAGGCTGCATTGCGTTCGGGCAGCCTGATCACGGCGCGCATGGCGCTCGACTATGACAGGATCGTGTTCGCGGTCCCCGGCTCCCCGCTCGATCCGCGCTGCCACGGCAGCAATGACCTGTTGCGCCAGGGGGCGGTGCTGACGGAGAATGAGCGCGACATCCTGCGCGAACTGCCATCGGGGCCGGTGCCCCCGCCTCTTTTCGCGCCAGCGCCCGACCCGGCCCCGATGGCCGTGGAAATGGCGGAAAACATGCCTTCCTCCCCCCGGATGGACGCACAGGGGGCGCATGCGGCGGTGCGTGAACTGCTGTCTTTTGCACCATCGAGTGTTGACGATCTCGTACGGCGCTGCCAGTTCTCGACGGCAACCGTCCTTGCGGTGCTGTCGGAAATGGAGATGTCGGGCCTGATCGACGTCCTTGCGGGGGACATGGTCGTCCTGTCTTCCGCCCCTCCGGCATGACCACGGACAACCGATGGATTGAAACGCGTGATCCGGAGACACAATGACTGACGTCGTGGTGGTCGAATCGCCAGCCAAGGCGAAAACGATCAATAAGTATCTGGGTGACAACTATACCGTTCTCGCCTCCTTCGGGCATGTACGTGACCTTCCGCCCAAGGATGGCAGCGTGCGCCCCGACGAGGGGTTCGCCATGGTATGGGAAGCCGACGAACGCGGCGCCAAGCAGATGGCGGCGATCGCGCGCGCCCTGCGCGGGGCGCGGCACCTGTACCTGGCCACTGACCCGGATCGCGAAGGCGAGGCGATTTCGTGGCATGTCCGCTCCATGCTGGAGGAGAAGAACCTCCTCAAGGGCGTGGACGTGCAGCGCGTGACCTTCAACGAAATCACCAAGAGCGCCATCCAGACCGCCATGGCGCATCCGCGCGACCTCGATTTCCCGCTGATCGAGGCGTATCTGGCACGCCGCGCGCTGGACTACCTCGTGGGCTTCACGCTGTCGCCGGTGCTGTGGCGCAAGCTGCCCGGATCACGCAGCGCGGGCCGCGTGCAGTCCGTCGCCCTGCGCCTGATCTGCGAGCGCGAGGCGGAGATCGAGGTCTTCCGCCCGCGCGAATACTGGTCCATCGCGGCAACCTTCGCCACGCCGAAGGGCGCGACCTTCACCGCGCGCCTGACGCATCTTGATGGCGCGAAGCTTGACCAGTTCGACCTCAATGACGAAGCCCGCGCCATGGCGGCGAAGGCCACGGTCGAGGGCGGCAGCTTCAGCGTCGGCGCGGTGGAGCGGCGCAAGGTCAAGCGCAACCCGCCGCCGCCCTTCACCACGTCCACCATGCAGCAGGAGGCCTCGCGCAAGCTGGGCATGGGCGCGCAGGTCGCGATGCGTACGGCGCAGCAGCTTTATGAAGGCATCGACATCGGCGGCGAGACGGTCGGCCTGATCACCTATATGCGAACCGATGGCGTGCAGATGGCGGGCGAGGCCATCGGCGCGATCCGTTCGCATATCGGCACGACATTCGGCGACGACTATGTCCCCGCCAAGGCCCGCGTCTATTCCACTAAGGCCAAGAACGCGCAGGAAGCGCATGAGGCCATCCGCCCCACCGACGTGCGCCGCAGCCCCGCCGACATGGCGCGTTACCTCAACGCGGACCAGAAGCGGCTGTATGACCTGATCTGGAAACGCTCCGTCGCCAGCCAGATGCAGTCGGCCGAACTCGACCAGGTGGCGGTCGACATCCGCGACGCGCAGGGGCGCTGCACACTGCGTGCCACGGGTTCGATGATCGCGTTCGACGGGTTCCTGCGCCTCTACAGCGAAGGGCGCGACGACAGCGCGACGAAATCCGAGGACGATTCGGACCAGGACCGGATGCTGCCCGCCATGAGCGAGGGCGATGGCCTGAAACGTGGCGACGTCACGGCGGACCAGCATTTCACCCAGCCGCCGCCGCGCTATTCCGAGGCGTCCCTGGTGAAGAAGATGGAGGAAATCGGCATTGGCCGTCCCTCCACCTATGCTTCCATCCTGACGGTACTGCGCGACCGCAACTATGTCCGGCTGGAAAACCGCCGCTTCATCCCCGAGGATCGCGGGCGGCTGGTGACGGCGTTCCTGACCTCGTTCTTTGAACGCTACGTCGATACGCAGTTCACGGCGGGGCTGGAGGAGCAGCTGGACGACATTTCCGGCGGGCGGGCGAACTGGCGCGACGTGATGTCGGCGTTCTGGACCGACTTCTCCCACGCGGTGGACCAGACCAAGGACCTCAAGATCTCCGACGTCATCAGTGCGCTGGACGCGGACCTTGCACCGTATTTCTTCCCGCCGAAGGACGACGGCGGCGACCCGCGTGTGTGCACCGCATGCGGCACCGGGCGGCTGGGGCTGAAGCTGGGGCGCTATGGCGCGTTCATCGGCTGCTCCAACTATCCCACATGCCAGTACACACGCCGCCTTGTCGTTGATCCCAAGGAGGCGGAGGACGCGGATTCCCTGAAGGAAGGGATGCGCGTGCTGGGCAATGCGCCCGATGGCGGGCCGGAAGTCACGGTGCGGCGCGGGCCGTGGGGGCTGTATGTGCAGCTTGGCGAACCCGACCCCGAGGACAAGAAGGCCAAGCCCAAGCGCGCGACCATCCCGCGCGGGATCGAGGGCGACAAGATCACACTGGAACAGGCGGTGGGCCTGCTGTCGCTGCCGCGCATCGTGGGCATCCACCCCGAAACGGGGGAACCGATCGAGGCGGGACTTGGCCGCTTTGGCCCCTATGTGAAGATGGGGGCGGTGTACGGCTCGCTCGACAAGGATGACGACGTCCTGACGGTGGGGCTGAACCGCGCGGTCGATGCGCTGGCGAAGAAGCTGGCCTCCATCCGCACCATCGGCCCGCACCCCAAGGACGGGGAACCGGTGATGGTGCGCAAGGGCCGCTTTGGCCCGTATGTGCAGCATGGGCAGATCGTCGCCACCCTGCCGCGCGGGCAGGACATGAACGATGTCACGATGGACGAGGCGCTGGCCCTGCTGGCGGAAAAGGGCAAGCCGCTGAAGGCCAAGGGCAAGACCACCAAGGCAAAGGCGAAGACCACGACGCGCAGGACGAAGGCGACCAAGGCCACCGACAGCGCAACCGAAGGCGACGCCCCGGCGAAACCCGCACGCAAGACGGCGGCGAAGGCCACCACGAAAAAGGCCACCACCACGAAGAAGGCAGCCCCGAAAAAGGCGACCACCACGCGCACCCGCAAGGCCACGTCCGCCAAAGCCGCGTCGGACACGGACAAGGCCGACTGACGATGCGACAGCCGCGCTGGAACGACGCGGTGCCGGACATGCGAACCGACACTCCGCCCGATGGGTCGCGACAGATGCCCGACCGTGACAGCGTGCGGCAGTTCATCGCCAGCGCGACCGGTCGCGTGGGCAAGCGCGAGATCGCGCGCGCCTTCGGACTCGGGCCGGAGCACAAGGGCGCGATCCGCGACATGCTGCGTGACCTCGCACTCGAAGGTACGGTCGTCCCGGCGGGGGCGAAGCGGTTCCGCGCATCCGACCGCCTGCCGGAATCGGCGGTGGTGCAGGTCACGGGCACGGACCCGGATGGCGACCCGATTGCCCGTCCCGTGGCATGGGCGCAGGAAGGGGCGGCCCCCGTCATCTTCATGCATGCCGAACCGCGTGGCCGTCCCGCGCTGGCGCCGGGGCAGCGCGTTGTCGCGCGGCTCAAGAAAATCGGGCCGGGCAGATACGAGGGCCGGACGCTGCGCCGCCTGGACGATGCGCCGCCACAGGTCGTGGGGCTGTATCGTGCCAGCACGCCCGATGACCCCGGCATGGCCCACACGCCCGCGCGCTACCGCGAGGCCGGGCGCCTGATCCCCGCCGACCGCCGCGCCCGCGCACAGTGGAGCATCCCCGCGGGCGAGGCGATGGACACGCCGGATAACGAAATCGTCATCGCGACCCCGCTGCCACAATCCGGCCCCGGCCTGCACCCGGCGCGCATCATCGAACGGATCGGCCCCGCCGACAGCGCACGCACCATCAGCCTGATGTGCGCCTGCGCCCATGACATCCCCCATGTCTTCCCCATCGAGGCCGTGCAGCAGGCCGATGCCGCGCGCGCCGTGCCCGCGACGGGGCGCGTGGACCTGCGCGATGTGCCGCTGGTCACCATCGACGGGGCGGATGCGCGCGATTTCGACGATGCGATCTATGCCGAACCCGATGGCACGGGATTCCGCCTGATCGTCGCGATTGCCGACGTGGCATGGTATGTCCGCCCCGGCAGCGCGCTGGACCGCGAGGCCCTGCGGCGCGGCAATTCCGTCTATTTCCCCGACCGTGTCATTCCCATGCTGCCCGAAGCCCTGTCGAACGGGTGGTGTTCGCTACGCCCTGGCGAGGACCGGGGATGCCTGTTCGTGGAACTGCATGTCGATTCCGGGGGGGCGATCACGTCGCACCGCTTTGGCCGTGGCCTGATGCGCAGTGCCGCGCGCCTGACCTACGAACAGGCGCAGGCCGACTCCGAAGGGCATGGCGACAGCGTCACCGCGGCCCTTCCTGAGGGGATGGTCAGTTGCCTGTTCGCCGCATGGCGGGTGCTGGCCGCCGCGCGCGCACGGCGCGGCACGCTTGACCTCGACCTCGCGGAACGCAGGGTCGTACTGGATTCATCGGGCCATGTGGAGGAAATCGGCGCGCGCGTCCGCCTCGACAGCCACCGCGTGGTGGAGGAATTCATGATCGCGGCGAATGTCGCCGCGGCACGGGAACTGGAAAACCGACATTATCCGTGCCTTTATCGGATCCATGCCCCGCCTTCGCCCGAAAAGCTCGAGTCACTGCGCGCCGCCCTCGCCACGCTCGACATACGCCTGCCAGCGGCCGGCATGATCACGGCGTCGGACCTTGATGGCGTGCTGCGCGCCACGCGCGGCCTGCCGTGCGCGCCGCTGGTCAATGAACTGATCCTGCGGGCGCAGAACCAGGCGGAATACAGCCCGGACCCGATCGGGCATTTCGGCCTGACGCTGACATCCTACGCCCATTTCACCAGCCCGATCCGCCGCTATGCCGACCTTGTGACGCATCGTGCGCTGATAGACGCCACCGGGCTGGAACGTGGCGGCCCCGACCATGGGCGCGCAGTGCTGGGGCAACTGGAGGAAATCGGTCGCGCGGTCACCGCCACGGAACGCCGCGCGGCGGCGGCCGAACGCGACGCCATCGAACGCTATGCCGCGTCGTGGCTGTCTGGACGGGTCGGCACGGTCATGGCTGGCCGCGTTACGGGCGTTTCGCGCTTTGGCGTGTTCGTGACGCTGGAGTCTACCGGCACGACCGGGCTGCTGCCGCAGGGGGCGCTGCCGGTGGACCAGTGGCACCATGACGAGGTGACGCAGACCCTGTCGGGCCGCAATAGTGGCCTTTCCTTCCGGCTGGGACGCGAAATCGCGGTCCGGCTGGTCGAGGCCTCGACCCTGACGGGCGCACTGGTGTTCGGCCTGCCCGATGAAACGGATGGGGCGCACGCCCCGCACGCACGCGCCCATGCCCGCAGGCGGCGCGGATGAAACGCCGCTCCCTGCTGCCGCCCCTGTGCGCCATGGTGTCCGTCACCATCCTGCGCACCCCGCGGGAGGGGATGCCGCGCGGCCTGCGCACGATCCTGCAGGTGCCGCGCGATACGTTCATCATGATCCTGGTCGTCGCGCGCCTGACGACGGCGGCGCATGCCGATGACGCACTGGTCTCGACCACGCCGGCCGCCCCGCCCCGGCCCCAGCCGGTGCAGGCGACGGATGCCCCCGCCGCATCGGCGCATTTCGACCCGACGCTGACCTCCTCCGTCCTGCATGCCAGCCTGTCCTTCCTCCTGCCCCGCACGCTCGACAGCCATACGGTGCGCGATTTCAGCCTGTGGGGCCTGAACGGGCTGAGCGCGATCGACCCGTCCCTGACGGTGGAGGAACAGCACGACATGCTGCACCTGTCGGTGGCGCAGCATACGGTCCTTGCGCTGGCGACCCCCGCCGCGGACGACCTTGCGGGCTGGACCGATGTCATCACCCGGATGATGCAGACCGCGTGGGACCGTTCCTCCGACATGCGCGCCACCGGGCAGGATGGCATGCTGCAGGGGTTCTTTGACGAACTGTTCAACCACCTTGACCCCTACTCCCGCTATGTCGCGCCCGACGCGGCGGTGTCCGACCGTGGCATCCGCACCGGCGGCACGGCGAGCGCCGGGCTGACGCTGGGGCTGGACCACCATGCGATCATCATCACGGCAGTGAACGCGAACGGCCCGTCATGGCCGACCGCGCTGTCGGCGGGACAGGTGATCTATGCCGTCAATGGCCGCTCCACGCAGGACCGCACGGTGGAGGCGGTCAGCGCGTGGCTGCAGGGACCGCCCGGCAGCCTCGTGCGGTTGCTGGTCGGCGCGCCGGGACGGCACCGCATGACGGTCGCGGTGCGCCGGGAATCGGTCCCGCCGGAGACGGTCTTCGCCTATACCAGCGGCCATCACGTCGTCCTGCACATCACCGCATTTTCGGCCAACACCGCCGAGGAAATGAGCCAGTACCTCGACGAGGCGATGAGCATCGCGCACCTGAGCGGCCTCATCCTCGACCTGCGCGGCAATCGCGGCGGCGTGCTGCAGCAGGCGGTCACGACCTCCGCGCTGATGCTCGACCATGGGGTCGCGGCGATCACACAGGGGCGCGACCCGCAGGCGAACCATGTCTGGGCGGTGCAGGGTGGCGACATGACCAATGGCCTGCCGATCGTCATCCTGGTCGACGGGCGCACCGCCAGTGCGGCCGAAATCCTCGCCGCCGCCCTTGCGGACCAGAAGCGCGCGGTCGTCGTCGGCAGCGCGACGCTGGGCAAGGGTCTGGTGCAGACGATCGGGCAGATGCCCAATGGGGCGGAACTGTTCGTGACGTGGAGTCGGGTCCTCGCCCCGCTGGGATGGCCGCTGCAGGGGCTTGGCGTCATGCCGCAGATCTGCTCCAGCCTTGGCGAGGCCAGCCTTGAACGCCAGCTTCAGGACCTTGCCGGCGGGAACGCGGAAAGCGCGCCGTGGGTGCGCGCGTCGCGGCAGGCGCGCTATCCGATGGAGGTGTCGCGCACGCTGGCGATCCGCAAATCCTGCCCCGCCGCGATCGGCACCGACAACGACCTTGATGCCGCGCATTCGCTGCTCGACAATCCGGAGGAATATCGCGCGGCACTTGCGACCATTCCCGAAGACCCCGCCACACCCCCCGCCCATGCGGAGTAGGGACAGCAATATATTGTGTTATTCCTGCATGCCTCCCTTTGTATTTATGCAAAACTGGAACAGCCATGATGGATGAAGAACCCCGGCTGCGCACCGCGATCTGGGTCAGCGCGGTGCTGCGCCAGGCCAATCTGGCCGGGAATCCCGCCGTTGTGCTCCATCGTGGCGACGCGGACGCAGGTGGCGTGGTGGTGGTGTTGCGCGACCGTCACGACGCGATGTCTGTACTGGCGCAGACGCGTGCCCCCGATGGACGGCGGGCATGGTTCCGGGCTACAGGAGAGGCGGCCGTGGATCAGGCCGCCGTGGATACGTATGTTGAACGGCAGATGAAACGCGATCCGGATCTGTGGGTTGTGGAATTCGAGACGCCTGATCTGGCGCCACCATTTGAGGCAAGGCTGGTATGAAGCGCGTGATCTTGCGAAGGTAACAGAGCGTCATCGAACACGCTGTCATGTGTGACATCTCGCACACAGTTGAAAATGACAGTGGATCACGCCGCCGAAAGCGGCAGTATGGTCACCGCTTATGGATTGTCAGGGTGCGCATCTTTCCGCAAAAGAATGCACAGACTGACCGCCCAGAGGAACATGGCACGTTCACCCGACCGGGCAACATGTTGGAAATGGCCCGTCGAAGGGAGAAGAAGAGTATGAATCTGCGGTACGGACTGCTTGCAGGGTCTTTATTGGCTGGCTCGGTTACCCTGGGCTCCGTGCTTGTATCGGTTCCAGCATTCGCACAGCCCGTTCAGGGCCTGTACATGGCAGGTGAAGGCGGTGCCAGCCTGCCGCAGGGACAGGTCGTGCGCCATTCCGACGCACGCGACAAGTACAGCCCCGGTGATATCGGGGTCGGCAGTATCGGCTATGGCCTCGGCAATGGTTTCCGTGTCGAGCTTGAGGGCCATTTCCGCCATAACAACCTCGAATCCCTTGGCTCCACGGGTGGGAAATACAATGCCCACACCAATGGCCGGCAGGAAGAATCCGGCCTGATGGCCAATGCGCTGTTCGACCTTGATATCGGCAAGAGCTGGCTGTTCCCGTATTTCGGCGCGGGCATCGGCTATGGCTGGCAGAACATGAACGCGCTGATTACCGGCAATTACCAGGGACAGGCCTACAGCCAGCATGTCGGCGGGACATATGGCAACTTCGCCTATCAGGGGATCTTCGGCCTCGCCTTCCCGATTCCCTGGGCCGTCGGGCTGTCGGCCACGGCGGAATACCGGTTCTGGACCATGCTGGGGCCACAGTCGCACCATTCCGTCATTTCCGGCCCGGCCACGGCGGCGCTGAATTCGGATTACGGGTTCCGCAACGGCAACCGTGATACGCGCACCGACTTCAACCATTCGCTGATGCTTGGCCTGCGGTATGAATTCAATCCCGCGCC
>NZ_POTC01000042.1 GCF_002906255.1 Novacetimonas maltaceti
GTGGGTGCATGGGTGGGCATGGGTTGTTCCTCTCCCTTATTTTGTCGCCCATAATGCCCTAAATGACATCCGTGCGGAATGCCTGCCGAGGCATTATGAAAGGAAAATGACGATGGACCAGACGGAAAGCAGGCCGGGCGGGTGTGGCTGCCTGACACCGGAACAGCTGCGCGTCCTGCGTGAACATGGCACCGAACGCCCCGGTTCCAGCCCCCTGAATGATGAAAAACGCCCCGGTGAATATCGTTGCGCCGGGTGTGGTGCGGCGCTGTTTTCCTCCACCGCCAAGTATGACAGCGGTAGTGGTTGGCCCTCCTTCACGCAGGCCCTGCCCGGCGCGGTCGCCACCACCACGGATACCAGCCATGGCATGACCCGGACGGAGGTCCACTGCGCGCATTGCAATGGCCATCTGGGCCATGTCTTTCCCGACGGGCCGCCCCCCACCGGGCAGCGCTACTGCATGAACGGCATCGTGCTGGATTTCGTCCCGCGTGATGGTGGGGTGGGGGCATGATGGATTTTTCCCATGATCCCGGCGTCGTGGTCGTCACCCACCCGCTGGCGCAGCACAAGCTGACGCTGATGCGTGACGCGCGGACCTCGACGGGGGAGTTCCGCACGCTGGCGCGTGAACTCAGCGTGCTGCTGGGCTACGAGGCGATGCGCGACCTGCCGCTGGAGAACGTGGAGATCGAAACCCCGCTGGAACGCATGGACGCGCCCCGCCTTGCGGGCAAGAAGCTGTGCCTTGTGTCCATCCTGCGGGCGGGGAACGGGATCCTTGACGGGATGCTCGACCTCGTGCCGTCGGCGCGGGTGGGGCATATCGGCCTGTTCCGCGATCCCGAAACGCTGGAGCCTGTGGAATATTACCTCAAGCTGCCTGACGATATCGGGCGGCGCATCTGCATCGTGGTGGACCCGATGCTGGCGACGGGGCACAGTGCCGCGGCGGCGATCGCGCGTCTGAAACAGGCGGGGGCGGAAAATATCGTCTTCGTCTGCCTGCTTGCCGCGCCGCAGGGTGTTGCCTGCCTGCGTGCGGCACACCCGGATGTGCGGATCGTCACCTGTGCGATTGACCGCGAACTGGACGGCCATGGCTACATCCGGCCCGGCCTCGGGGATGCGGGGGATCGCCTGTTCGGCACGAAGTAGACAGGGAATCCGGGCTCTGCCCGGACCCGGCAGGGAGCACGCTCCCTGCACCCTGATTCATTGTCCGGGAAGTTCTGGAAAATCAGGGAAAGTCATAAAAGTTTTTGGTGAAGCTTTTTTTAAAAGTTTCGAAAGATGCTGCCCTTTTAAAAAAGGCAGTGCCCCCTCACGCGCGGCGCACGATATAGGTCTTCGACAGTTCCGCCTCCAGCGCGCGGGCATGTTCGGGGTCGCGTGCCTCGATCATGACCTCGAGTTCGGCGGCCTGCACGCTTGGCGTGGTGAACAGGCGCTGGTGCGAGACCTCGATGATGTTGCCGCCCGCATCGCCGATCTTGCGCGAGATGTCGGCCAGCACGCCGGGCCGGTCGGGGATTTCCATCTTCAGGCACAAAAGCCGCCCGTCGCGCAGGAGAGAGCGCAGCAGCGTGTTGGCCAGGATGCGGCTGTCGATGTTGCCACCCGTGATCGGCAGGGCGACGCGCCTGCCGCGGAACAGTTCGGGATATGTCAGCACGGCGGCAAGTGCGGTGGCGCCTGCGCCCTCGCTCACCTGCTTGGCGCCTTCGGCCAGCATGGTGATCGCGGTCTCGATCGCGCTTTCAGGCACCGTCAGCACGGTGGAGACGTGCTCGCGCATGACCTCGAGCGGCTGGCGCCCGACCTTGAGCACCGCGATCCCTTCGGCAATGGTCGGGCCGCCGGGGGGCAGGACCTCGTTGCCGGGAAAGCCGGAAAGGGAGGAGTAATTCTCCACCTGCACGCCGATGATATCCATCCCCGGACGCAGGGCGCGCGCACTGACCGCGCAGCCCGACAGCAGGCCGCCACCGCCGATGGGACACACGAAGGTGTCGAGTTCCCCCGCATCTTCGAGCAGTTCGAGCGCGAACGTGCCCTGTCCGGCCATGACTTCGGGATCGTCATAGGGATGGACGAACACGCGGCCTTCGCGTTCGCACAGTTCGTTGGCGTGGGCCGTGGCCTCGGCGAAGTTGTCGCCATGCAGGACGACGCGCGCGCCCCAGGCGGCCGTGCGCGTCACCTTGGCCACGGGGGTAAAGCGCGGCATGACGATCACCGCGTCAATGCCCAGAAGCGAGGCATGGCGGGCCACGCCCTGCGCATGGTTCCCGGCGGAAACCGTGATCACGCCACGCCTGCGCTCGCTCTCGTCAAGCAGTGCAAGCTTGTTGGCGGCGCCACGCTCCTTGAAGGAGCCCACGGCCTGCAGGTTGTCGAGCTTGAGCACGATATCCGCGCCGGTCGCCCGCGAAAGCGCCTGCGACGGAAGGGTCGGGGTGCGCAGGACACGCCCCTCGATCCGCCGTGCGGCGGCGCGGATATCGTCGAATGTGATCACGTTCTTCGCCTCAGCCGTAGGTGACGGCCAGTATTTCATAGGTGCGGTCGCCACCGGGGGCCGGGACGGACACGGTGTCGCCCACGCTCTTGCCGATCAGCGACTTGGCCAGCGGGGAGGAGACCGAAAGCAGGCCCTGCTTGATGTCAGCCTCATAGACGCCGACGATCTGGTAGGTGGCTTCCTTGTCGGTTTCCTCATCCACGAGGTGGACGCGCGCGCCGAATTTCACCTGGTCGCCCGACAGGGTGGCGGGGTCGATCACCTCGGCGGAGGAGACGATCTCCTCCAGTTCGAGGATGCGGCCTTCGGTAAAGGACTGGCGTTCGCGCGCGGCGTGGTATTCGGCGTTTTCCGACAGGTCGCCGTGGCTGCGTGCCTCGGCGATGGCCCGTATGATGGCCGGGCGTTCTTCACTCTTGAGCTTGCGAAGTTCTTCTTCGAGCCGTTGCAGGCCAGCGCCTGTCATCGGAAATTTCTGCAAGGTGTATCCCCGGGGTGAAGGTCAGCGTTCGATGACTGACGGATGGTGTGGTCATGGCGGACGCCCGCATGAAATGACCCCCGCCCATCCGCGCGGCCAAGGGGACCGGCGGACGGGCAGGGGTATGCGTGGCGTTCAGTACGATCCCTTAAAGTAGGATTGAAGCGGCGCGACTTCAAGAACCCCGTCGCGCATCGCGGCAATCGCATAGGTCGCGGCCCGCGCGCCCGCGATGGTGGTGTAGTGCGGGATGCCATGGGTCAGGGCGGAGCGGCGGATGTCGAAGCTGTCGGCCACGGCCTGCGCGCCCTGCGCGGTGTTGATGACCATCTGGATTTCGCCCGAACGGATCGCGTCCACGCAGTTGGGGCGTCCCTCCAGCACCTTGTTGATCACGCGCACCGCAACCCCGGCATCGCGCAGGCACTGCGCGGTGCCGCGGGTCGCGACCACGCTGAAGCCCATGTCCACCAGCCTGCGGCCCAGCGACTTGACGGCGGCCTTGTCGCTGTCGCGCACCGACAGGAACACTTCCCCCGACAGCGGCAGGCGCACGCCAGCGGCAAGCTGCGATTTGGCGAACGCACGCTCGAACGAGGCGTCGAGGCCCATGACCTCACCCGTGGAGCGCATTTCCGGCCCAAGGATCGTATCGACATCGGGGAAGCGGTTGAACGGGAACACCGCTTCCTTCACCGCGACATGCGGGGCCACCGCCTGGTCATCAAGGCGGAATTCCGACAGGCGGGCGCCAGCCATGACGCGCGCGCCGATCTTGGCGACGGGAACGCCCGTGGCCTTCGCGACGAAGGGCACGGTGCGCGATGCGCGGGGATTGACCTCCAGCACGAAGATGTCGTGCCCCTTGATCGCGTACTGCACGTTCATCAGCCCGACGATGCCGAGTTCGCGGGCCATGGCCTCCGTCTGTGCCTTCAGCTCGGTGACGATGGCGGGCGGCAGGGTATAGGGCGGCAGCGAGCAGGCGCTGTCGCCGGAATGGATGCCCGCTTCCTCGATATGTTCCATGACGCCGGCGACATAGACGTCGGTGCCATCGGCGATGCAGTCCACGTCGGCCTCGATCGCGTCATTGAGGTAGCGGTCGATCAGCACCGGCCCCGATGCGACATCATGCCCGGCAAGCTGCAGCGCCACGCGCATGTAACGCTGCAGGCTGGCGCGGTCATGCACGATTTCCATCGCGCGGCCACCCAGCACATAGGACGGGCGCACCACGACGGGGTATCCGATCCGCTCCGCCACGTCCTCGGCCTCGGCCGGGGAGCGCGCGATGCCGTTTTCGGGCTGGCGCAGGCCGACCTTGTGCAGCATCGCCTGGAAGCGCTCGCGGTCTTCCGCCCGGTCGATGGCGTCCGCCGGCGTGCCCAGCAGCGCAATTCCCGCCGTCTCCAGCGCATGCGACAGCTTCAGCGGCGTCTGCCCGCCATACTGCACGATGCAGCCCAGCACGGTGCCGTTTTCCTGTTCGCGGCGGATCAGGGCGATCACGTCCTCCGCCGTCAGGGGCTCGAAATACAGCCGGTCGGAGGTATCGTAATCGGTGGACACCGTCTCGGGGTTGCAGTTGACCATGATGGTCTCGAACCCCGCCTCGCGCAGGGCATAGGCCGCATGCACGCAGCAGTAGTCGAACTCGATCCCCTGCCCGATGCGGTTCGGCCCACCGCCAAGGATGACGATCTTCTTGCGATCTGTCGGGTCGCTTTCGCATTCCGGCGCGCCGAAGCCACCTTCATACGTGGAATACATGTATGGCGTGGGCGAGGCGAACTCACCCGCGCAGGTGTCGATCCGCTTGTAGGCGGGCGTCACGCCCAGGCGCGTGCGCAGTTCGAGGATTTCCGCCGCCGAGGTGCCCGACAGCCGCGCAAGCTGCACGTCGGAGAAGCCGAGGCTTTTCAGCGCGCGCATCTTGTCCGCGTCACGCGGCAGGCCGTCGCGCACGACGGCATGTTCGGCGGCGATGATCTTCTGCAGTTCACGCAGGAACCACGGCTCGAACCTGCAGGCGTCGTGGATGTCTTCCACGCTCAGGCCCGCGCGCAGGGCCTGCGCCGCCATCAGGATGCGTTCGGGGCGCGGCTGCGACAGGGCGGCGCGGAAGGCGTCCGGGCCGCCATCGCCCGGCGCGTCCACGGGGTCGAGGCCCGCAAGCCCGATTTCCATGGAGCGCAGGCCCTTCTGCATGGCTTCGGGGAAGGAGCGGCCGATGGCCATCGCCTCGCCCACGGACTTCATGCTGGTGGACAGCAGGGCCGGGGTGCCGGGGAACTTCTCGAACGTGAAGCGCGGGATCTTGACGACGACGTAGTCGATCGTCGGCTCGAACGAGGCCGGGGTGCTGCCGCCGGTGATGTCGTTGGCCAGTTCGTCGAGCGTATAGCCCACCGCAAGCTTCGCCGCGATCTTGGCGATGGGGAAGCCCGTCGCCTTGGATGCCAGCGCGGAGGAGCGCGAGACGCGGGGGTTCATCTCGATCACGACCATGCGGCCATCGACGGGGTTGATGCCGAACTGCACGTTCGACCCGCCGGTCTCCACCCCGATCTTGCGCAGGCACGCCAGCGAGGCGTCCCGCATGCGCTGGTATTCCTTGTCCGTCAGCGTCAGCGCCGGGGCAACGGTGATGGAATCCCCCGTATGCACGCCCATCGGGTCGATGTTCTCGATGGAGCAGATGATGATGCAGTTGTCGGCGGCGTCGCGCACGACCTCCATCTCGTACTCTTTCCAGCCGAGGACGGATTCCTCGATCAGCACCTCGGTCGTCGGCGAGGCGTCGAGGCCGGAGGAGACGATGCGGTCGAACTCCTCGCGGTTGTAGGCGATGCCGCCGCCCGATCCGCCCATGGTGAAGGACGGGCGGATGACCGATGGCAGGCCCACCTGCTTGAGCGCATCGCGCGCTTCGGCCAGGGTGTGGGCGATGACGCTGCGCGGGCTTTCGATGCCGATGGCGTCCATCGCCTCGCGGAACTTCTGCCGGTCCTCGGCGCGGTCGATCACCTCGGCGTTGGCACCGATCAGTTCGACATTGTGCTTCTTGAGGAAGCCCGACTTGTCGAGCGCCATCGCCGTGTTCAGTGCGGTCTGCCCGCCCATGGTGGGCAGGATGGCGTCGGGCTTTTCACGCAGGATGATGCGTTCGACGAATTCCGGGGTGATCGGCTCGATATAGGTCGCATCCGCAAGGCCCGGATCGGTCATGATCGTCGCCGGGTTGGAATTGACGAGGATGACGCGATAGCCCTCTTCCTTCAGGGCCTTGCACGCCTGCGCGCCGGAATAGTCGAATTCGCACGCCTGGCCGATCACGATCGGGCCGGCGCCGATAATCAGGATGGAGCTGATATCTGTCCGTTTGGGCATGTCGATACGGCTTTCAGGCGGTGGGGGAGAGGGAGTCGATCAGGGCGACGAAACGGTCGAACAGGTAGCGGCTGTCCGACGGGCCGGGGCTGGATTCGGGATGGTACTGCACCGAAAACGCGGGGTAGCGGTCGGACGCGATGCCTTCGTTCGATCCGTCGAACAGGCTGATATGCGTCGCGCGCACGCCATCGGGCAGGGTCTTGTCATCCACGGCGAAGCCATGGTTCTGGCTGGTGATTTCCACCCTGCCCGTTGCAAGATCCTTGACGGGCTGGTTCGCGCCGCGATGCCCGCGTTCCAGCTTGTAGGTCTTCGCCCCCAGCGTCAGGGCCAGCAACTGGTGGCCAAGGCAGATGCCGAACACCGGCTTGCCCGCTTCCAGCACGCCACGGATGGCGGGGACGGCATAGGACGCGGTGGCCGCCGGGTCGCCGGGGCCGTTGGACAGGAACACGCCCGCCGGGTCGTGCGACAGGATTTCCTCCGCCGTGGCGGTGGCGGGGACGACGATCACCTCGCACCCGGCCGATGTCAGGCAGCGCAGGATGTTGCGCTTTGCCCCGTAATCGACGGCGACGACGCGACGGCGCTTTGCCGGCAGCGGCACGGTGCCATGCGGCCAGTGCCACACGCCCTCATCCCAGCCATAGGCCTTGGCGCAGGTGACTTCGCGCGCGAGGTCCATGCCCTCCAGCCCCGGCCATGCGCGGGCCTGCGCCTGCAGGGCGGCGATGTCGATGTTGCCGTCGGCGGGATAGGCGACGATGGCCGTCTGCGGGCCGCCATCGCGGATGCGGCGCGTGATCGCGCGCGTGTCGATGCCGCAGATGCCGGGGATGCCGCGCGCCTTCAGCCACGCATCGAGCGATTCCACCGAGCGCCAGTTCGCGGGCGCGGTCAGGTCTTCCTTGACCACCAGCGCGCGCGCGGCGATGCGCGCGGCCTCGTCATCTTCGGGCGTGGTGCCGACATTGCCGATATGGGGGAAGGTGAAGGTGATGATCTGCCCCGCGAACGACGGGTCCGTCAGGGTTTCCTGATATCCCGTCATGCCGGTGGAGAAGCAGATCTCGCCAATGGCGGACGCGGCTTCGCCATGCGCGCCAAAGCCGCGTCCCCACAGGACGGTGCCATCGGCCAGGATCAGGGCGGCGGTCGCGGCGGGAGGACGCTCGGCCGGGACGGTCGGGGAGGGCGCGGTCATGGGGGGCTCCGGTCGGTCGGATTCTGTGGCGGGTTGCAGGTCGGACAGGGACAGCCCGGTTTCGCGCAGCACCACGGTCCAGTGCTTGGGCGGGATGGCGCGGGCCTGTCGCCATTTGCGCACGGCCTCGGTGCTGACACCTGTCAGGCGCGCGGCCTGTTCGGGGCCGCCAAGGCGCTTTATGATCTCTTCTATTGTCATCGGCATCTGGATGATTGTCCCTTCCGGGTCTATTTCCTATCAGCGGCCGAGAGGGATGGGAAGAAAATTCCGCACCCCGTCGAGGTCGCGGGAAGTGGGAAAAACATTCCCGGACGGGGTGGCCGTCCCGCATCCCCTTTCATCAACAGGAGTTTGAATATGTCCTTGCGCGCACGTTTCATGGAAGACCTCAAGACAGCCATGAAGGCCGGGCAGAGCGACCGTGTCGGCACGATCCGCATGATCACGGCGAAGCTGAAAGACCTCGATATCGCGGGCCGCGCCAAGGGGGAAGACCATGTCAGCGATGATGCCGTGATCGGCATGCTGCGCAGCATGGTCAAGTCGCGCACGGAATCCGCCGCGATGTACCTGCAGGGCGGCCGTCCCGAACTGGCGGAGAAGGAGGAGGCGGAAATCGCCCTGATCCGCAGCTACCTGCCCGCCGACCTTGACGAGGCGACGATCGAGGCCGCCGCGCGCGAGGCGATCGAGCGCACGGACGCGACCTCCATGAAGGACATGGGCCGTGTCATGGCGGCGCTGAAGACGCAGTTCGGCAGCGCGCTGGATGCCGCGATCGCAAGCTCGGTGGTCAAGTCGCTGCTGTCCACGCGCTGAGGGCAGGGCCAGCCATGGCGTTTGACCCCGCATTCCTTGACGAACTTCGCGCGCGCACCCCGATCACGTCGGTCATCGGGCGGCGCACGAAGCTTGTGCGCTCCGGCAGGAACTGGAAGGCGTGCTGCCCCTTCCACGGGGAAAAGACGCCATCGTTCTATGTCTATGACGACCATTTCCACTGCTTTGGCTGTGGCGTGCATGGCGATGTGATCTCCTTCGTCATGCAGAGCGAGGGGCGTTCCTTCCCCGAGGCGGTGGAGGAACTCGCCACTGCGGCGGGGCTGGAAATGCCGCGCATGGACCGTCACCAGCGCGACATGCAGCGCGAGGCGCGCACGCTGGGCGATGTGCTGGAGGCGGTACAGCAGGTCTGGCGGCTGCGCCTGCATCGCAACGAGGGGCGCGAGGGGCTGGCTTACCTGCGCGGGCGCGGCCTGACGGACGAGACGATCGCAGGCTTCGGCCTCGGCTGGTCCGGGGACGGGCGCGGGGGGCTGGTGCAGGAACTCGCGGCGCAGGACATCACGCCGCAGCTTCTGGCGCAGGCGGGCCTGATGCGCGTGGACGAACATGGGCAGCCGAAGGGCGAACTGTTCTTCAACCGCGTCACCTTTCCCATCCATGACCGGCGCGGGCGGCTGGTCTCCTTCGGTGGGCGCATCCTTGGCGATGGGCAGCCCAAATACCTCAACGGGCCGGAAACCGCGATCTTTGCCAAGCGCCGCGTCCTGTTCGGCCTTGACCGCGCCAGGACTGCCGTGCGCGGGCCGCGCGGCGGGGGCGATGCCAGCCCACGGCCCGAACTGCTGGTGGTCGAGGGCTACATGGATGTCATCGCCCTGCACCAGGCGGGGTTTGGCGGCGCGGTCGCCCCGCTGGGCACGGCGCTGACGGCGGAGCAGATGGAGGCGCTGTGGCAGGTCGCGCCCGCGCCGGTGCTGTGTTTCGATGGCGACGCGGCGGGGCAGCGCGCGGCGGTGAAGGCGGCAGAGACGGCGCTGCCGCTGCTCAATGTCGAACGGACCCTGCGCTTTTGCGTCCTGCCGGAGGGGGAAGACCCCGACAGCCTGCTGCGCCAGCGCGGCACGGCGGCGATGGCGGCCCTGATCGAGGGCGCGCGCCCGCTCAGCGAGGTGCTGTTCGGGCTGCTCAGCGAAGGGGTGCGCGATCCCGGCCCGGAGCAGCGCGCGGCCCTGCGGCAGCGGCTGGAGGCGGCGGCCGCCCTGATCCCGGAGAGGGCGCTGGCCTCGGAATACCGCTCCACCCTGCTGGACCGGTTCTTTGCCACGTTCCACCGCCGTCCCCCTGCCGGCCGCAAGGGGAAGGGAAAGGGCGCGTCCCCGCCGCCGCGCGCGTCAGCGGGCGTGCTGCCGGTAGCCCCGGACCTTGATGCGCAGGCCGTGGCGCAGGAACGCATGCGCATCCTGACCGCCATTCTGCTGCGCCATCCCGAAGTGCTGGAGGAAGTGCAGGATGCGTACTGCCGCCTGGACCTGCCGGTTGAACTCTCCGCGCTGCGGGCCGTCATGCTCGACATGCTGGCGGAGGTGGATGGCGACCCCGATGCCCCCACGCTGCTGGCGACATTGCAGGCGCGCATAGAGGAGGCGGAACTGTCGGACATGCGCGAACGCGTGCTGTCCTCGCATCCCCTGCCATTGTCGGCGCAGGAACGCGATGACCTGATGACCGTCGATGTGCGGCAGGAATGGTGGCACTTTTACGGACTTTTGAACCTGGAGCGTTTTGCCGCCGACGTGCGCCTCGATACGGAGCGGATGGGGGCGGGCGCATTTGATGAACGGCAGTGGGAAAACCTGCGTGTCCGGCTGCTGGCGCTGGAGTCGCTGCGGCGGGGCGGGAATATTCCCGACACGCAATGAACCGGCGGTGTTTTTGGGGAAATCAGGGCGTGCCCCTTGACTTCGGGGGGTGAATCGACCACCTGCACCTGTCGAAAGAACTGTATGCTATACAATGGCCGTATTTGTGTTTCCGCCGTGCACACCGCGTGACGGAAAACGGCGGACGGGACAGTGTTCCCCGATGCAGGGGCCTTGATGTTTCCGCCCGGACCGGGCGGGCCACAGATTTGCTGGGTAGGGATTGATCGGGCATGGCGACAAAGACAGCCGCGGGAACGGATGCAGCTTCCGGTGATCAGGACAATGACACCACCTTGCTGGATACGCAGTCCGGAGCCGTCAAAAGGCTGATCGCACGCGGCAAGGAACGGGGCTACATCACCTTTGACGAACTGAATGCGGTCCTGCCGCAGGACCAGATGTCCTCCGAACAGATCGAGGATGTCATGGCGGCCCTGTCGGAGATGGGGATGCAGGTCGTCGAGAACGAGGACAACGACAGCGAGTCCGACGACACCGCCGCCGAACCCGAGGCCAAGAGCGAGGAACCCGCCGAGGGCGAGGGCGAGGAGCCGGCGGCAGGCAACGTCGACAGCGAGAACCTGGGCCGCACCGACGACCCGGTGCGCATGTACCTGCGCGAAATGGGGTCGGTCGAACTCCTCTCCCGCGAGGGCGAGATCGCGATCGCCAAGCGCATCGAGGCGGGCCGTGACGAGATGATCGGCGGCCTGTGCGAAAGCCCGCTGACGTTCCGCGCCATCATTTCGTGGCATGAACGGCTCAAGGCCGGGGAAATGCTGCTGCGTGACATCGTCGATCTCGAGGCGATGCAGTCCGGCAACGCTGGTCCCGGCGAGGAAGCGGAAGAGGGCGAGGAGGCCGAGGCCGAAGACGGTTTCGAAGCCCCTTCGGAGAACGAGGAGTCCGAGGAAGGCGAGGGTGAGGGCGAAGGCGCCGGCCTGTCGCTTTCCGCGCTGGAGGAAAAGCTCAAGCCCGAGATCCTGCAGCAGTTCGAGGAGGTCGAGGCCCTCTATGCCCGCCTGCATGAACTGCAGGCCACGCGGCTCGAGAAGCTGACATCCGGTGGCGAGATCTCCGCCGAGGCGGAAGCCGCGTATGAGCAGTTGCGCTGCGAACTCGTCGGCAAGGTGCAGCAGGTCCACCTGCACAACACCCGCATCGAGGTGCTGGTGGAGCACCTGAAGGCCATCTTCCAGCGCCTCAACGGGCTGGAGGGGCGCATGCTGCGCCTTGCGGAAAGCACCAAGGTCTCGCGTGAGGATTTTCTGCTGAAATATCGCGGGCGCGAGCTTGATCCGGGCTGGGTGGACGTTGTCTCCGCCCTGCCGGGCAAGGCGTGGAAGAACTTTGTCGCCAAGCACATGGATACGGTCATCCGCCTGCGCGGGCAGGTGGCGGAACTGACGCAGGAGACGGGGCTGCCGGTGGGCGAATTCCGCCGCGTCTATGCCACCGTGTCGCGCGGCGAGCGTGATTCCGCGCGCGCCAAGAAGGAAATGATCGAGGCGAACCTGCGTCTCGTGATCTCGATTGCCAAGAAATACACCAATCGCGGCCTGCAGTTCCTCGACCTGATCCAGGAAGGCAATATCGGCCTGATGAAGGCGGTGGACAAATTCGAATACCGCCGTGGCTACAAGTTCTCCACCTATGCGACATGGTGGATCCGCCAGGCGATCACGCGCTCCATCGCGGACCAGGCGCGCACGATCCGCATCCCGGTCCACATGATCGAGACGATCAACAAGCTGGTGCGTACCTCGCGCCAGATGCTGCATGAGATCGGGCGCGAACCCGCGCCGGAGGAACTGGCCGAAAAGCTGGGCATGCCGCTGGAGAAGGTGCGCAAGGTGCTCAAGATCGCCAAGGAACCCATCTCCCTCGAAACCCCGATCGGGGATGAGGAAGACAGCCACCTTGGCGACTTCATCGAGGACAAGACGGCGGTCATCCCGCTCGACGCCGCGATCCAGACCAACCTGCGCGAGGCGACGACGCGCGTGCTGTCGTCACTCACCCCGCGCGAGGAGCGCGTGCTGCGCATGCGTTTTGGCATCGGCATGAACACCGATCATACGCTTGAGGAAGTGGGCCAGCAGTTCAACGTGACGCGTGAACGCATCCGCCAGATCGAGGCCAAGGCGCTGCGCAAGCTCAAGCATCCCAGCCGCAGCCGCAAGCTTCGCTCCTTCCTTGACGATAACTGATCGTCCCATGGGCCGGGGCATGGCGGCGGGGATCACGCAGGTGACGGTGGATGTGACGTTCCTGTGCATGGACCGCGCCCCACCCGGCCCCATTCCAGCATTGCCGGAAGGTTATGAGATACGGCGGGAGGTCCATCCCGCCGTATCGCTGTACCGCGACCTGTACAACCGCGTCGGGCAGGATTACTGCTGGTGGCTGCGGCGCGTGATGGGGGATGCGCAACTGGCGGACCTGCTGGGCAATCCGGCGGTCGGTGTCTATATCCTGCGCCACCATGGGGAAGTGGCCGGGTTCTTTGAACTCGACGCGCGGCAATGCCCGGATATCAACCTTGCCTATTTCGGGCTGCTTCCCCAATGGATCGGGCGCGGGGTCGGGCTGTCGTTCCTGCATGCCGCCATCCGCACGGCATGGTGGCAGCGGCCTGCCGCATTGCGGGTCAATACCTGCTCCGCCGACCATCCCCGTGCGCTTCCCAACTATATCCGGGCGGGATTCCGCGTGGTCAGGGTGCTGCGTGAAGTGTGGGACATCCCGGATCATATCGGGCTGCGCCTGCCGGAAATCTCATGGAATCCGGGACTTGCCCACCGTTCAGGCTCATAATTAATGTAATTGTATTATTATTTTTGCTCTACCCGTTGTTATGACAACGCATGGAACCAATATCCCCTTCAGAAAAGGAGGTATGGTCGGGTGGAATACAATTTTTCCTATTATTCGTTTTGCGGTATCGACAAATCTGCCCTGCTGTCAGGTCTTGGCATGCAGGACACCGGCAATGTGGACGCCAATGGGCAGTATGATTTTACCATGGCGCAACTGCCGGACCACTGGATTGTCTTCCGCTACAATAACCTTGGCCGTCCGCCTGCCGTCGCGCGGGCTGCCCTGTCACGGCAGGGCACCCTGATTGCATGCGACGTGCGTGAAGGCGAGCATGTCTGCCGTGTCGAATGTTACGAACATGGCGCGCTGAAATGGTCCATCTTCCATGATGGGGAGGCCGGCGATACGCTCGACCTGCAGGTGACGGGTGTCGTGCCGCCCACCCTGGCTCCCATGCGCAGGGCCGCCTTTGCCGCGCAGCAGAAGGCCGACCAGGCCGGGGAGGAGGCGCATTACATGTACTGGCTGCCGCTTGACTTCGCCGCCAGCCTGACCGGTTACCGCTATGACCGCGAAACATACCCGTGGGGCACGCCGCAGTTCACGGAAATCGAGCCGGTCGTCCCGGCCACGTTCTGAGGCCCCATGGAAGGGACCGTCGGTTCAGGTGGCGGTTCCTTCGCGCAGGCGGGTATAGAACGCCTCGATCTGGCGAGCCTGCTGGTCGGGGTTGAAACGCTGCATGTCCCAGTGCTGCGGCCCCCACTGCCGCATCCGCCGCAGGCCCTGCGCCATGGCGGTGACATCGCCGGGCGGGACAAGGGAAGGGGAGGCGGCGGGCAGGATGTCCAGTACCCCGCCCGCTGCCGTCGCGAGGACCGGCAGGTCCGCCGACATGGCCTCAAGCAGGGCAAGCCCGAAGGGTTCATGCAGCGAAGGCATGACGAAACCGTCGAGCATGTGCAGGTCGGCCGGAAAGTCGGAGCGGTAGCCAGGGAAGATGACATTCCCGCCCCCCAGGGCCGCCAGTCGCGCATGCTCCGGCCCGTCACCGAACAGGATCAGCCGCGCATCGGGCAGGGCGGCCTGCTGGAACGCGCGGATCAGGATGTCAAATCCCTTTTTGGCCACCATCCGTCCCCCCGCGCCGATCAGGAACGTCGTGTCCCCCACGCCGAAGTGCGCGCGCATGCGCTGGCGTTCGGCAGGCGTCGGGCGCGGGCGTGAATGTGTCCAGTTGCCGATGATGGTCCGCGCGCCCGTGAAGGAGGGCGGGATTTCAGCCGCCTGCCAGCGCGCAATGCAGATCAGCGCATCACAGCGGCCATAGGCGCGCGCGCTGAAGCGGCTGTGCAGGGTGGCGAGCAGCGGCACATGGCGTGGGCGCGGCAGCAGGCCAATGCGGAAGCTGCTCTTGCCCAGGTGGGTATGGATCACGTCGGGACGGAAATCCGACAGCGTCTTCAGGTAGGACAGGCAGTATCCGCCACGCCCGGCGCGGACCATGCGCACGGGGGCGGCGATATGGGGGGTGATGTCACTGCCGGTCAGGGGATCTGTGGTCTGGCGGTCGATATGGATGCAGACATCGTGGCGACGCGCCTGCATCGTGGCCAGTTCGGTCACATAACGTTCGGTTCCGGCAAATTCACGGGTCATTATGCAATGTAGAATTCGCAAGATGACGTCCTCGGGATGCTGCGGGATACACGACTATCGTGCATGGATAGTGGAAAAAAAAACCCCACAAAGCAGAGAATGCTTAAAAACTGTTTCAAAGCGGCATGGGCATGGCGTTGCTACATGGGCGGGAATATCGGGGCAACCGCGCTTTTTTCCTTGTCTGCGGGTGATGATCGTGCTTCAACGCGCACCTTCCCTGCCGGGTGCGTGGCATCGCCCCCGGCTATACCCGCGTCATGCGGCAGCATGATGGCGCGGTGGACCGTGTCCGTCGCGAAAGGGGTTGAACAGATCCGAAGGGAGTTCCCATGCCATTGTATGAAACCGTGCTGATTGCACGTAACGACGTGTCGCAGCAGCAGGTCGAAGCCATCGCCGATGGTATCGCAACCGTGCTGGAAGCTGAATCCGGTTCGATCAAGAAGCGTGAATACTGGGGCCTGCGGACCCTGGCGTACCGCATCAAGAAGAACCGCAAGGGGCACTACATGCTCCTCGGCCTCGATGCGACGCCCGCCGCCATCAAGGAAATCGAGCGCCAGCTCAGCCTGAACGAAGACGTCCTGCGCGTGCTGATGCTGCGCGTTGACGAAATCGACGAGGCCCCGTCCGTGATCCTGTCGCGCAAGGGTGACGAGCGCGAGCGTGGATTCCGTGGTCCGAAGCCCGCCGGCCGTTTCGAAAGCGGCCGCGGCAACAGTGGCGGCCCGCGCCGCAACTATGACGACCGCGAGGAGTTCCGCGCCCGTAACGAGCGTGAAGAACAGCAGCGCAACAATGCCGGCGCCCCCGCCAGCAGCGAAGCGGAGTAAGAGCTGATGTCCGAGACAACCGAGATCAACCCCGCCGCCCGTCGCGTGGCCGTGGGTGCGCGTCGTCCGTTTTACCGTCGCCGCAAGTCCTGCCCGTTCTCCGGCCCCAACGCGCCGCAGATCGACTACAAGGACGTGCGCCTGCTGAGCCGCTTCCTGTCCGAGCGTGGCAAGATCGTCCCCAGCCGCATCACGGCAGTGTCCGCCAAGAAGCAGCGCGAACTGGCCCAGGCCATCAAGCGCGCCCGTTTCCTGGCCCTGCTGCCCTATATCGTAAGCTGAGGGAGGCAGAACCATGTCCGCAGTAGAACTCATCCTGCTCCAGCGCGTCGAGAAGCTGGGCCAGATGGGCGAGATCGTCACGGTGAAGCCGGGCTATGCCCGCAACTTCCTCCTGCCGCAGGGCAAGGCGATCCGCGCCAACGCGCACAACCGCGAGCGTTTCGAGCGTGAGCGCGTGCAGCTTGAGGCCCAGAACCTCAAGCGTCGCGAGGAGGCCGAGCGCCTGTCCGAGCGCATGCACGGCCTGTCCGTCATCCTGATCCGTCAGGCCGGCGACAGCGGCAGCCTGTATGGCTCCGTCACCACCCGTGACATCGCCGAGGCGACGACCCAGGCTGGCCTGACGATCTCGCGTTCGAAGGTCATCCTGCCCGAGCCGATCAAGCAGCTTGGTGTGTACGAAGTCCGTGTTGCGCTGCATCCGGAAGTTTCGATGCAGGTCAGCGTGAACGTCGCCCGTTCGGAAGAAGAAGCCGAACGTCAGGCACGCGGTGAGGAAATCGGCGCCGAGCGCGACGACGATGCCTCCGGCTTTGTCGAGGAAGCGGTCGAAGTCGAAGCCGCTCCCGAAGAAGCCGTTGCCGAGACGACGGAAGAACACCCCGCCGCCTGAGTTGGCGTGCAGGCTGGTCCATCCCTGTGATGGGCCGGATGTTCAGGGCATGAAGGCCCGGTGGGAATGTCCCGCCGGGCCTTCTGTCATTTTGGGGGAGACGCTCAGGGCTCTGCCCTGAAACCCGCCAAAGGGCATTGCCCTTTGGAAACCATGACTTAATCCATGAATCGGGGCAGGGGCTGCGCTTTTCCAGCCCGGAAAATATCTGGCAATCGTAAAGAAGTTTTTGGTGAAGCTTTTTTCAAAAAGCTTCGGAAGACGCCGCCTTTTTGGAAAAAGGGGAGCCCCTTCCTTTATCAGGAAGCCGAAGGCTGACGCCCCAGATGGGCATGCGCCAGCCGGTCAAAATCGGCAATGTCCAGCGTTTCCGCGCGCCGGTTTCCCGCAATGCCCGCAGCCTCCAGCAATGCTTCCCCCCCGATGCCACGCAGCGCGCCCCGCAGCATCTTGCGTCGCTGCCCGAAGGCTGCGGCCGTGACCTGCTCCATCGCGCGGAACAGGGCAGGGTCGGGTTGGTGCGCGTGCGGGATCAGGTTGACGACGGCGGACTGCACCTTGGGCGGTGGGGAAAAGGCCCCCGGCGGAATGGTCATGACGATCCCGCAGCGTGCGACCCATTGCGACAGGACCGCCAGCCGCCCGTAATGGTCCGAATCCGGCGTGGCGCAGATACGCTCCGCCACCTCAAGCTGGAACATCAGCGTCAGGCGCGCCCACTGGCTGGCCTGACGCAGCCAGCCGATCAGCAGCGGCGTGCCGACATTATAGGGCAGGTTGGCGACGATCTGGCGCGGGGCAGGGCACAGGTCGGTCAGGTCGCGACGCATGGCGTCGGCCTCCACCACATGCAGGCGCCTAGGATATGACGCTGCCAGTTCGTTCATGATGACGATGGCGCGGGCATCGACCTCCACCACCGTCAGGCTGGCGGCAGGCGTATCCAGCAGCGCACGCGTCAGGCCACCGGGGCCGGGGCCGACCTCCACCACGTTCACGCCATCAAGCCTGCCCGCCATGCCCGCGATGCGCGCGGTAATGCCGGGGTCGAGCAGGAAATGCTGCCCAAGCGACTTGCGGGCGTCCAGCCCGTGCCGCGCGATGACGTCACGCAGTGATTCGCGCGGTGGGGGGGCGGAAAGGGTCATGCCGGGCGGGGTCAGGACTTGGAACGCATGTCGATGACCGCGCGGCGATGCAGGTCGCGATCCAGTTGGCGCGAGGTCTGTTCCACACGTTCGTTGAGCAACTGGTCGGCAATCTCGCTTGGCGTCTGCAGGGCGACGTTACGCTCCTCGCGCTTGCAGACCATGATGAGGGCGATGCCATCCATGGAGACAAGCGGGTGGCTGGCCTCTCCGGGCTTGAGGTTTTCCAGCACTTCGCGCATCTGCGGATTCAGGCGGTCAACGCGCAGTTCACCGGGATCGGTGGGGTGTTTTTCGCCGTATTTCTTGTTCAGCGCTTCCATCTCGTCACAGGACTTGACCTTGCCGGCAAGTTCGCTGGCCTGTTGCAGGGTCTGCTTCTGCTGGTCGGACGGGTCCTGCGGGTTGAGTGGCTGCGTAAAGGGCAGGAACGCCTGATGGATGCTCAGGATGGTCGCCATTTCATGGCCGACCGTGCGGCGGCTGTTGATGGTCGCGATCACGTATCCACCGGCAACGCGGATGGGGTTGGAAATAGCGCCATCGGGCATCTTGCGCGCGACCTCGACCACTTCGGGGTCAAGGCTGTCTTCCTGCGTCCAGCCGAGCATCCCGCCTTCAAGCGCGCTCTGGCTCTGGGAGAACTGGGCCGCGACGATGGGGAACGGCGCGCCCTCGCGCAGTTCCTGGATGATGGTCTCGGTGAATTTCAGTTCGGTTTCGGGATGGTGGGGATCCTCGACCGGGACGAAGATCTCGCTGATCATGTACTGCGGCTTGCCATCCTCGCGCTTCAGCGCGTCGGTGCGCTGCTGGATCTCGGTCGCGGTGATGCGCCCGCGTGACCCGGTTTCCATGCGCAGCACCTGCGACCACCCCACCTGCACGCGGATCTGGTCGATCAGGGTGGTGAGCGAGATGCTGTCCTGCGCCAGACGGTTGCGCAGGGAGTTTTCGGGCATGCCGTTGCGCTGCTCGATCCCGGCGATGGCGGCAGCGATCTGCGCGACGGGCACGTTGATGTGCCGCTCCAGCATTGCCTCCATGCGCAGGCGCTCATCAATCAGCTGGCGCACGATCTGCGGGCGCAGGCGGGTCATGATGTCGTCGCTGACATCCAGCCCCGATGACAGCGCGAACAGCCGCCCGCGCGTATCGACGTCGCGCTTCGTCAGGACAGAGCCATTGACGATGGCGATGATCGAATCCTCGGTCTGGGGTTCCGCCTCGGTGCCGGCGGCCGCCTTGTGGCGGGCGTGGTGGGGGCTGGCGGCATGGGCGTCGTGGGTGGGGGCGACGGCCATCGCCGCGCCCAGCAGCAGGCCCGCGCCCACGCACGATGCCAGCGCGCGTGCCTGCCGGGTCGCACGACGGGAGGGGACGCTGCCGGGAACGCTGCCAGGGGTGGCGGAAAACCAACGCATTCAGATCAATCTTTCACGCATCATCAGCCATTCATGCCAAACGAACCGATGGTCTTGAACGTCAGGGAGAACATTACGGTCGAATTGCTCTGCTGACCACCAATTGTGGTGTACTGTTTGAGATACATCACATCAATGCCGAAACAGTCATTCTGGTATCCCGCGTCGCCACCCACGGACACGCTCTGCTGGCGTGACAGGCTGCGGCGGATATACCCCGCAAGGTGCCAGTTGTCCCACGTTGTCGACGCGCCGAATGTCAGTTCGCTGATGGGTTTATAGTAGATCGACGGCGGCGTCGAGGTATAGGGATTGTTTGCGTAATAATAGTAAGGCGTCACCGGTTCATAGATATAGCCGCCATTGACGCGGAAATACTTGAACCCGGCACTTCCCAGCGCATCGGCGAAATCGACGCGCCCGGCATACGGGTCAAGCCGCATTTTCCCATCAAAATCAAAGAAGTGGTTGGGAACGATGCGCGTGCCCATCACCACGTCCGACAGGTGGTGGCTCAGTCCCGAATAGGGGATGCGGTCATGTTCGACATGCTCCTGGAAGCTTTCGCCCACCAGCACGTCAACCTGGTGGCCATCCCATGTCCAGTTCGAATGCAGCCCGACATTGGCGCGCAGCCCGCCATCCAGCCGGTCTGTCCCGGCATAGCGGTTCAGCGCGAACAGCGTCTGGTCGGTGAATTCATATGACAGGCTGTCTTCGTTGGGGATGAAGCGCGACGAACTGTTGCCGGTGTTCGGTGCGGCGATGATCTGCGCGATGGGTTCAAGGATTTCCGAGCCGCGCCCATGGTTGAAGCTGCGCAGGAAGGGCCAGTTGAGCTTCAGCGCCACCGTGGGCAGGACTTCGCCCGCCACCTGGCTGCGGGTGGTCTTGGCATAGTTCGGCTGCTCGTTAAGCTGTGTCGCGCGGTGGATGGCCGATTCGACATGCAGCGTCAGGTCCCAGATCTGTCCCAGCGAATTGCGGAATGGCCTGTCCCAGTTGAGTGTCAGCTGCCCGCGCTGGTCCGATGTCCCGTTTTCACGATAGACGTAGAAATCGGTGGTATCGAGGCTGAAACGCCCGCCAAGCGCGTCGGGCTGCCCGAAATAGCTGTAGGTGTAGCGCGGCAGCACCCACGGCAGGTCGCGGTTGTGGATGATGCCTTCGTTCAGCCCCTGATAGGCCTGCGCATCGACGCGCGAATACGACCCGGTGCCGAACCCTTCGAGGTAGATGTTCGAATTCAGCGTATCCTGCCCGTAGCCGGATATGCGGTAGTCACGCATGTAGTTGGCGGAACTGGCGACGTTGATGTGCGCGCCAAGCCGCCATGTCTTGTTCAGGGAGAAGCGGCCCGAGCCAAAGAAATAGCCCTGCACGCCATGGTTGTCCTTACTGTCGACCTCGTCGCCGAAAGTATTGATGTAGTTGATGTCATGGTGGGTGTCATAGGCGATGCCCGCGCGCACGTTCATGCTGCCGAAATTGAAGCGGTGGCGGTACTGCGCGCTGAGCTGCGGGCCGGTGCGGGTGGAGAACAGCCCTTCGGCCACCAGGTCCGACTGCCCGTCGATCACCCAGTAATACGGGATGGTGACATACGTGCCGAGGTAGCGGTTGTGCGGCGTGAAGCCGGGCGTGAGGAAGCCGCTCTGCCGTCGCACGGACGGGTCGGTCATGGAGAAGGCGGGCAGGTAGAAGATCGGCACGCCGAAGAAATCCACGAACGCATCGCGGAATTCGATGCGCTTGTGCTGCAGGTCGTGCGATGCGTCATAGGCGCGGATCTGCCAGAAGGGCGCGCGTTCGGGATGGCGGTCGCAGATTTCGCATGCGGTATAGACGACGCGCGTCAGGTCATTGACCTTGCCGCCCGTGCGCCGCACGCCGTTTGCCGCCATGCGGGCATTGTCGTCCATCTGCGCGTACATCTTGCTCATGATGCCGTCGCGCATGCCGTTGCTCAGTTCGGCATAGCTGGTGAACATCACCGTCCCGTCGGGTTCGACCACCGCGACATTGCCCGAGGCCGAGGCCACGCCGGTATTGCGGTCGTAGATCACCTTGTCCGCCCTCATGACCTGGTCGTTCTGCCAGATCTGGACATTGCCGCTCCAGATCGCAAGTCCGTTCTTGCTGTCATAGGCGACATGGTCGGCCTGGAACGTGACGGGATCGCCGGTGGATACCGTGCTCGACGACGCCGTGCCATGCTGGGGCGCATTGGCGGGTATCGTGGCGTCCGGCTGCGATGCGGCGGCCTGCGAACGGACATGCCGTCCCCGCATGGACGGGGCCCCCTGCTTTACCGGGGCCTGCAGTGGCTGCGATGCGTCGGGGGTGGTGTCTGGAGCGCTGGCGGCATGGGCCGTGGCCATTCCCCATGCGATCATTCCCCCCAGGAACGTCGCCGACAGCAACGCCAGGCGCGATACCCGCCGCGGCGTGACAGGGCGCATGCGCTCAGGGTCGCGGGTGCGGCGCGACAGGGGAAGGGGACGGACCATTAACCGTCCTCTAGATGAAGAAGCAATGAAACTGCAAGACAAAGCCCCGCCCCGGTGGGGGCCCACGCCGCCAGCACGGGGGGAAGCGCACCCGATTCCCCGAACTGCGCCGCGATCTTGGAGATGGCGAACAGCGCGAAACCGGCCCCCACGCCCAGGCTGATCATCCGCACCACGCCGCCGCGTCGCGCCTGGCGCATGGAAAACCCCGCCGCCACCAGCGCCATCGTGCCGCACAGGACCGGCAGTGTCAGCAGGCTCTGGAAACGCAGGCGGTGGCGGATGGAGGAAAAGCCCGAACGGTTGAGCAGCTTGATGAACCCCGGCAGCGCCCAGACCGACAGCGTGTTGGGCGAGGCGAGGCTGTCCTGCACCCCCGCCAGCGTCAGGTCGGCGGGCAGGGTCATCTGCCCCATGTCCACCGGTTTTTCATCGGGGCGCAGCAGGCGCGCCTCCTCCAGCACCCAGCGCCTGTTGCCGAGGTAGCCGCGCGTCGCCTCGATCCGCGCGAGCATGTGGTCATGCCCGTCGAGGCGGAAGATGCTGACGCCGGAAATGCGCATCACATTGTCCCGCAGCCTGACGCGCCGGGCATGGACGATGGCGACGCCATGGTCCACCAGCCCGTTGTCGGACTGGCGCATCCACAGGGCGCCGCCACTCATGTTGATGGTCTTGACCGTGCTTTCGCGCAGATACTGCTGGTCCAGGATTTCCGCACGGCGGTACATGGCCGACGACAGGGGGCTGATGACGGTGGTCGACAGCGCGCCGATCAGGATGGCGCACCCGACCGGCCCGGCCAGGAACTGCCACGCGGAAATGCCCGCCGCGCGCGCCACCACCAGTTCGGACGAGCGCGCCAGCCGCCAGAAGCAGATGATCCCGCCCAGCAGCACGCCAAAGGGCAGGATTTCCAGCATGGCGAAGGGGATGTGCAGGAATGCGATCTCGCTGACGAGGGAGGCGGGCACGTTGGGCCTGCTGGAGACGCGGCGCAGCAGGTCGATGAAATCGAACAGCGTGATCAGCCCCGTCAGGAACGCGATCACCGCCAGCACGGCAGAGGTGAACTGCCGCGCGATATACAGCGAGAGGGTACGGGCGAAGGTCATCGTGGCGGGGCCGTCCCGGTATCCGCGCGGCGGGTGCGGAATTCGGGCCAGAACAGGATGGCCATGCACACCAGTCCCGGCACGAGGGCGCTGATCCACATCAGCGGCATCAGCGCGAGGTTGCGGCTGGCGAGGTTCTGCACCAGCAGCGTCAGCGCCTGCACCGCCACCACCGCCAGCGTGGCCGCCACCGGACGCATGATGTTGCCATGGCGCGAGAACCCGCCCCCCAGCGTGCTGAGCAGGCCGATCATGGCAAAGGAAAACGCGCATAGCGGCGATGTCAGCCGGCGCCATGCCTCGATGATCATCTTTTTCTCGTCACGCGGTGAAAACTGCCGCAGGTTCGGGTGCAGCAGGGCGGTGATCGGCAGTTCGTTCGCATCGGGCTGGCGGGCCTGCGTGCCGTGCGGGGCGGACAGGTCGATGGTGTTGCGCTCGAAGCTCAGCATGTTCAGCCGTCCCGTCTTGTGGTCGATTTCCTGGCGGGACCCATTGAACAGGACGACGCGCGGCTGGTCATTGATGATGACCAGACTTCCTTCCTCCGCCAGGATGGTGGCCTGCGCGTCGGGCTGGCGGTCGTCTTCGACCATGATCCCATGCAGCAGCCCGTTTTCGTCGCGGGTGCGGATATAGACGGTCATGTTGTCCGAAACCTGCGTGAACACCCCGTCCTGGATCAGGAAGGCCGCCATCTTGTTGCGGATCTGGTATTCATACTGGCGGAAGCCATGATACGACGCCGGCACCACCCACAGGTTGAGGGCATAGCACGCCATCACCGACACCAGGGCGCACAGCAGCGCCGGGCGCGCCATCATGAACGGCGACAGCCCGGCCGCCTGCATGACCGTGAGTTCGCGGTCGGAGGCCAGCCGCTGGTAGATGAACTGCACCACCACGAAGGTGGTGATCGGCAGGATGACCGCGACGAAGGAAGGGATCAGCAGACTGGTCAACTGCACGAACACCCGCAGCGACAGCCCGCGCCCGACCACCAGCGAGACGAAATGCAGCGACTGCGTCAGCCAGATGAGAAGGGCGAGCGCCCCGGTCGTCGCGACAAGCGCCAGCAGCAGCTGCCGCAGGACATAGCGGTCCAGAATCGACAGGCGCGTGGAGAAGCGTTGGGTGACGGGATAGGCGACAGGCATGCTCCTGTCTAACCCTCATCGCGGTGCATAAAAAGGTATGTTACCGCAAAGGTCTGAAACAGTCTGTGTCCGTCGGGCATCGCGTCCGTGCGTCATGGCGTGGCGGGTGGGAAGATTTTCCCCGGATTCATCAGGTCGCGCGGGTCGAGCGCCGCCTTGATGCGGCGCATGGTCGCAAGCTCCGCGCCCCCGCGCCATTCCGTCATCATGTAGGGCTTGAGCTGTCCCACCCCATGTTCGGCGGAGAACGAGCCATCAAGGTCGCGCACGATGTCGGCCACCGTGTCCATGATGTCATGGCTGCGCGCCAGGAAGGCGTCGGCCGGCATGTCCACCGGCTGCACCAGGTTGAAATGGATGTTGCCATCGCCCAGGTGCCCGAACGGGGCGGGACGGATGCCGGGGATCAGGTCCTCGCACGCCCGCGTTGCGCGCGCGATCAGTTCGGGCACCCGCCCCACGGGGACGGACACGTCGTTCTTGACGCTTGCGCCAGCGCGCTTCTGCGCCTCTGCATGTTCCTCGCGCAGTTTCCACAGGCTGGCGCGCTGCCCCTCGCTCTCGGCCATGACGGCGTCGGTCACGATGCCCTTTTCCATCGCATCGGCCAGCACGCCTTCCATGAACTCACGCAGGTCCGCGCCCGGGCGTGGCGTTGCAAGTTCCACCAGGACATAGGCCGGGGCAGGCTGTTCGAGCGGCAGGCTGGCACCGGCAATCAGTTCGTTGACCAGCGCCATGCCCGTGCCCGACATGTATTCGAACGCCTGGATCAGGGCTGGGTCGAGCGTGCGGAACGCGCTGAACAGCGCAAGCGCGCCCTGCGCGTCCTCGACCGCGCACAGGGCGACCTCGACCTCCTTCGGCGCGGGCTGGAGCTGGATGATCGCGCGCGTGATGAAGCCCAGCGTCCCTTCGGACCCCACGAACAGCTGCCGCAGCGCGTATCCGGTATTGTCCTTGCGCAGGCGGCGCAGGCCGTGGAACACTTCCCCGTCGGGCAGGACCGCCTCCAGCCCCAGCACCAGTTCGCGCGCATTGCCGTAACGCACGGTGTTGTTGCCGCCCGCGTTCGTCGCAAGCACGCCGCCCATCTGCGCCGACCCTTCGGAGGAGATCGACAGCGGCAGCATCATCCCGGCCTCCCGCGCGGCATCCTGCGCGACCTTCAGGGGGACGCCGGCCTCCACCTCCATCGTCATCTCGTGGGGGTCGATGCCACGGATGCGGTTCATGCGCCCCATGCAGATGACCACTTCGCGCCCGCTGTCGTCGGGGGTCGCGCCGCCCACCATGCTGGTGTTGCCGCCCTGTGGCACCATGGGCACGCCATGCGCGACACACAGGCGCACCGCCTCCGACAGTTCACGGGTATCCGCCGGGCGCAGCACCGCAAGCGCGCGGCCATGGTACAGGTTGCGCCAGTCAGTGCAGAACGGGTCCATGTCACCCGCCGCCGTCAGCATCCCCGACGGTCCCAGAAGCTGGGCAAGCTGTTCAAGCAGCCGCGTGGGATCTGCGGGCGTGGGGGATACGGCGGTCATGATGGCTGGCTTCCTGAAAGCTGGTGGGGATACGGGGGCGATGGCTGCATGAGCGGGTGCATGCCCTCGCCATGTGTCTGTGGCGCGATGTAGGGCGCGCTGGCCTGCGCGGGCGAACTGTCGAGCGCATGGAACAGTTCCGTCACCGCGATCCCCGCCAGCGTGCCGATGGCCAGCGCCAGCATCAGGGTGGTGCGCCGGGGGGTGGCGCGCGCGGGCGTTGCGGCAAGGCGCGCCTGGATCTGCGCCAGTGTCGTCTGCGTCTCCGCGCGGGCCTGCTGTGTCAGCCGCAGTTCGTCCTGCAGCTTGTCATTGATCCTGCGCGAATTGCGCAGTTCATCGTCAAGCCTGCGGATGCTGTCCGCCATTTCGGAGATGCGGGCGTGGGAATCCTTGATTTCGCGCTGGGCCGCACGAGCGCCGCGGCCCAGCGCGAAATCAAGGATTCCCACGCCCGCATCTCCGAAATGGCGGACAGCAGC
>NZ_POTC01000043.1 GCF_002906255.1 Novacetimonas maltaceti
CGTTTTCTTGCCAAGGCACAGCGGTTCCATTTTCGCCCATTGGGCGTCTGTCAGTACGAAGCGATCCATGCAGACCTTGAATCACAATCACACGCTTTTAAAAACCATAATTCCCAACAGACCCCAATTACTTATACAGCTCGGCGGAGGCGTCGATGGCGGCGTCGATCGTGTCATAGAACGTCAGCTTGCCATTCTGCAGCACTGCGCCCTGGTCGCAATATTCCCGCAGCGTATTGGGATCATGCGACACCATGATCAGTGTCCCATGTTCACGCCGTTCCAGCAGCGCCTCGCGGCATTGCAGGCGGAAGGACTGGTCACCCACTGCCGTGACTTCATCCACCAGGTAACAGTCGAAACGGATCGCCAGCGAGACGGCAAAGGCAAGGCGCGCCTGCATACCTGACGAATATGTCTTGACCGGGGCGTCGAAGTAATGCCCAAGGCGCGCGAAGCTGTTGACGTAGTCAAGAATGTCATTGACCGGCCGACGATAGATACGTGCGATGAAGCGTGCGTTGTCCGCGCCCGTCAGGCTTCCCTGGAACGCACCACCAAATCCCAGCGGCCATGAAATGGACATGGTGCGCGTGATCCGGCCGCTGGTGGGATACTCGATCCCCGCAATCATGCGCGTCAGGGTCGATTTACCCGCACCGTTGACGCCCACGATCCCGATCGACACGCCTTTTTCGATCACGAATGACTGATGGTCCAGCACGCATTTGTTTACGCCGCGCGCGTGATAGACTTTTGTGACGTTTTCAAACTGGATCATGTTCTTGAATTCGCGGCCTTGGAAAGGACGTGGCGGAGGGGCAGGCCATGGGCCGGGTCTCCCATACCATGTTTTACGGGTTCAGCCAGCATGGCCGCCCAGCGTGTCACGCAAAATCAGATGGTGCAACTGCGCCGGGGTCAGCGTCTGCGGTATGGCGGTGGCGTGTGGTCCCGTGCCGACCGGCACGACGACATAAGGTGTCCCGCGGTCGGGCGTAGGGGTAACCATGCCGGGGATGGAGGGGCGATGGTCGCCAAAGAAGACCACAAGCCCCTTTTTCCCCGTCTGTGACAGCATGTCGATCAGGGTGCCCAGCATCCGGTCGCCATTGCGCAGGTGCCGCAGATAATGGCCAAGTGCTGCCTGCGGGCCATCGGGTTTCGGTGCAGGCCATGGCCCGTGGTTTTCCATGGTCACGGCATAGATGAAGGTGGGGCCTTCCGCCGCCCTTGCAATCCGTTCCACCTCCTGCGCAAGCGCCATGTCTTCCACATATGGCATGTCGGGACGCGTGGTGTGGGGAAATGCGTCCTCGCCCACGATGCGGGTGAACCCGCATGCGGGCATCAGTTGCGCCCGGGCATAGAAACGCAGGTCATGGGGATGGACGAAGATGCACTCATATCCCGCCTTTCCCATGACCGCAGGCAGCGAAAGGGCCGTATCCCTGCCCGCGGTCAGGAACGGGTCATAGGCCCTGAACCCCAGCGCACTTTCCTCCTGCCCGAACAGCACGCCATATTCGGTGCGCATGGTATAGGCGCCAAAACCGCTGACGCTGAGCGTTCCCCAACTGCTGGCCATGGTTTCGGCCCGCGCCAGCGCAGGCAGCGCAGGCACCTGCACGCTGGCCTGCCGGTTCGTGTCGATCAGGTCGGTGGGACGGGCAAAGGATTCACACTGCACGACGATGACGATGTCATAGGCCGGCAGGCCGGTTGTGACGTCGGGAGCCGTGACCTCCGCCTGCGCGTCGATTTCCTGTCGCCAGCGCCGCCAGTACAGGAACAGCGATCCCGGCAGCCCCAGTCGCGCGACATCATGCGCCGCGTCGGGGACGGGCACCCATCGTGCGGCGGGAATGGCCCATAACGCCAGCAGGCACACGGTCAGGATACCCGCCCCTTCCAGATGGGGCAGGAGCGTGCGCGCAAAGAACAGGACAAGCACCACAGGCAGCGCGACCATCCCCCCGACAACGGCGACGCGCCCGGCCGGGGGAATGGAAAACAGGTAGAATTTGGGATGCTGGAGGAAGCTGCGCGCGGCCACGACGTCACAGAACAGCATGGGTTCGCCAAGGATCGACAGCTTGATGTTCGACCCGATGACCAGGCACAGGCTCAGCGCGGTCGTCAGGACCGCCGCCAGTACCGGTGCGCCACACAGTGCCAGCCATGCCCCGTACTGCGCCCCCGTCAGCAGGGCATTGAGGATGTATCGCCGGAGGGGGGGGAAGCCTGATATGCACGGGCGCGCCATGCTTTCCACCAGAAAGCCGGATATGACGGTCGCGCCAAAGATGACAAAAGGAAACCATAATTGCATGAAATCAGCACTGCATTCTATTCAGGCGGCATGAAGCGGGCAGGGTGCGTTCCCTTCTTGCCGATGGCGTGTGGAAGGGCAAGTGCATGTGTCAGGCAATCATGGGGAAGTTGCGCCATGGCAGGCATCCATTGCCCGGCCATGGCTTTATCATCGCATGGGGAATGAGGGGACGGGGCATGAGGCTGTTTGCATGAATGGGGTTCCGGACGATCCAGTTCTGGTGCATGCGCCTCCCCTGCGGCGCCACATGCCTGTGCTGGCGGCGCGTGGGGCAGGCATGGAGGATGCCGACGGTGTCGCGCGGATGCTGCGCGCGCGGGTGGGGGGACAGTTCTGGGCCCCTGCCCCGCATGTTGTCCGGCCTGTCATCATAACGGCTTCCGCTGCTGTGCAGCGCAGACACGGGCAGGCGGGACTGGCCGCACTGCTTGACCACGTGCTGGGCCATGTCCGCCAGGACGAGGTGGTGCTGGTCGCGCGCGACCGGTATGGCGCCGCCGCCCGCATGGCACGGCGGCGCGGGATTGCCGCCATATATGGGCCGGTTGACCCGCATGCGCTGCTTGATGGCGCGCGGGAGGTCCATGGCCTGGGCATGAATGACCTTCTCCGCCTCGCTGCGTTGCGGGGCCTGCGTGCCTTGCTTTACGGCGCGGCGCATGACCCGGTGCCCCGGCCCGTGACGTATGGGGAATGCGCGCATGACCTGACGGCGCGCACGGCCTATGTCGATCCCTTTGACGGTGCGGCCGTGCCGTTGGGACGGATTGTCGATATCCTTTCGCTATGGCGCGCACGCATACTGTCGGGGCGCGAGATCGCGGTCTGTGTGGGCATGGCGCTGTGGAAGCGCGAGCGTATTGGCGAATTCCTGCCCCATGCGCCGGGTCACCCGACCTTCTGCCGCACCGCCTCCGCCGCCCTGCGTCGCGCCACGCGTGCGCAGGGTGGCGGTGGTGCGATCGCCGGGTGGGCCACCAGCCTGCCCGAAGGGATTGCCCGCGATGCGCAGGCGGCGGGGGTCGCGCTGTGGCGGGTCGAGGACGGGTTTGTCCGCTCCGTCGGGTTGGGAAGCGACCTGTGCGTCCCGTGCTCCATCTTCGTGGACCGGCGCGGGATCTATTACGATCCCTCCGGCCCCAGCGACCTTGAACACATCCTCGCCACGACCGACTTCGACGAGCAGATTCTGGCGCGGGCGGGGCGGCTTATCGAACGCATGGTCAAGGGCGGGGTGTCCAAATACGGCCGTGCCGACACCACTGTCCCACCCCCCGCATGGGATGCGGGCGGGCGCAGGGTGCTGCTTGTGCCCGGGCAGGTGGCGGATGACCTGTCGGTACGCGCGGGCGGGGGCGCCATACAGGGCAACCTCGAACTGCTGCGTGCCGTGCGCGGCCATAATCCTGACGCCTTCATCATCTATCGCCCGCATCCGGATGTTGACGCGGGGCATCGTGCGGGCCATCTGCCTGATGCCGAGATCATGCAGTATGCGGACCGGATCAGCAGGGGTGGTTCCATCACCACGCTGATGATGCAGGTGGACGAAATCCACACCCTGACCTCCCTGGCCGGGTTCGAGGGACTGCTGCGTGGACTGGCCGTCGTGACCTATGGAGTTCCCTTCTATGCCGGGTGGGGATTGACAAGGGATCTGGGGGATGTGCCGTGCATGCGCCGTAACCGTTCCCTGTCCATAAAGGCCCTTGTTGCGGGTACCCTATTGCTTTATCCCCTCTACACAGACCCTTTGACACGATTGCCCTGCGAAGTAGAGACCCTGCTGGGGCGGTTCGGCGACACAGCGGTCTGGCGTGTCAGCATGTTGACCAGGCTGCGGCAATTACAGGGAAAGCTGGCCCACCTGTGCGGAAGAAGAAATCATAAATGAACAGTCTTGATGAAAGAAGCATTGTGGGCGAGCGCAGGTTTCTTTTTCTGCAGGGATTGATGGGGCCGTTTTTCCGGGAACTGGGCAAGGCGTTCCGCAAGACGGGGTATGGCGTCTACAAGATCAATTTCAACGGCGGCGACCGCCTGTTCTGGGGCCTGCCGAACGGGATTGATTTTACAGGCAGCGCAGAGGAATGGCCCACTTTTTTTCATGATGTCATAAAGCGTTACCGTATCACGGACGTACTGCTGTTCGGTGACTGCCGCCCCCTGCACCGCGTTGCGATCGCCGCCTGCGCGCAGATGCACATCCCCGTGCATGTGTTTGAGGAAGGCTATATCCGTCCCGACTGGGTGACGCTTGAACTTGGCGGGGTGAATGGTCATTCCGCCCTGCCCCGCGATCCCGAGTGGTATCGCAAGGAAGCGGCGCTGCTGCCGCCGATGCCGCCGCACTATCCCGTCCCGTCCTCCTTCCGCCGCCGCGCGCTGGAGGCTGTGGCCTATAACTCCGCCGACCTGCTGAGCCGCTGGCATTACCGGCACTGGTCCGACTATCGCCCGTGGCATCCGCTCAAGGAAGGCGTCGGCTGGATCAAGCGGCTGCGCCGGCGCGAAGCCGCGACCGAGGAAGCCTCGCGGATCATGCAGGCGATCGAGACCCGGCACATCCCCTACATGCTGTTCCCGCTGCAGCTTGACGCAGATGCGCAGGTGCGGCTGCATTCCCCGTTCGATGGGATGGAGCCCGCGCTGCGCAAGGTCATCAGGTCCTTTGCCGCCAACGCGCCGCAGGACCTCGTGCTGGTGGTCAAGGAACATCCGCTCGATAACGGTGTGCGCAACTGGCGTGAACTGACGCACCAGATCGCGCAGGCGGAGAATGTAGCCGACCGGGTCCATTTCCTCGAGGCCGGGGATATCGCCCTGATCGTGCGCGCGGCGCGTGGGGTTGTCACGATCAACAGCACCACCGGCACCCTTGCCCTGTCGTCGGACGTGCCGGTCATCACGCTGGGCGAGGCGGTGTATGACATCCCCGATATCACCGACCAGAACGGACTGGACAATTTCTGGGCCCATCCGACCCCGCCCGACAGGGCGACGTTCGATGCGTTCTATCGCGTGCTTGTGGATCGCTGCCTGATCGCCGGCGGCTTCTTCTCCCCCGAAGGGCTGTCGAGCCTTGTTGACGGGGTGGTCCGGCGCGTGTCGCGTGTCGTGCCGACCTCCAGCCGCATGGCGCGCGTCGCCTCCGCCCCTGCCCTGTCGGAAGTGGTGCGCATATCGCGCAATGCCGTCCTGTCGGACGGGGTGCGCTGATTTTCCACCATGCAGCAGCCTTCCTATATCTATTTTGACATCTCCCGCCTGATCGCCCGCGCGGGACATTTCGTTCCGACCGGGATCGACCGGGTTGAATTCGAATATGCGGATTACCTGCTGCGCCATGCCGCGCAACGGTTGGCCTTTGTGGCGATAACCCCGCTGGGGACCATCGTGACCCTGCCCTTTGCCGAGGCCGAACGGTTCATAAGGCAGATGGAAAAGGTATGGCAGGGGGATCATTCCCTGTGCCGGGACGTCAGGTGGGCGGCGCGGCGCATGGTGCACAAGGCGATGCTGGCGCGTCAGGCTACGCCTGACGCCGCGCGGATGTATCGTAAATCCGTATACCTGCTGATGTCGCACCATCACCTGACCCGCCCGGGCAGCATCCGGCGGTTCATGAGCCGCCATGGGGCTGAATTCGTCGTGATGGTGCACGACCTCATCCCCATCGAATATCCTGAATATGCCCGCCCGCGCGAACCCGCCCGGCACGAAGCGCGCATGAACACCGTCCTTGAACTGGCGCGCGGGGTCATCGTGCCGTCGCAGGCCGTGGCGGACTCGCTCCTGCGTTATGCCGCGTCAAGGCGCCCCGACCTGCCGGTCCGCGTCGTGCTGCATGGTGTTGTGAAAGCCACGCCTGCCAGTGAAGCCTTTGGCGTGCCGGACCATCCCTATTTCGTCTGCCTGGGCACCATAGAGCCGCGCAAGAACCACCTCCTCCTGCTCAACCTGTGGCGGGACATGGTGGAGAAGGCCGGTACTGGCGTGGTCCCGCATCTTGTGCTGGTCGGGCGCAGGGGATGGGAAAATGAAAACGTCCTCGACATGGTCGAACGCTGCCCCGCCCTGCAGGGAACTGTCAGGGAGTGCAACAGCCTGTCCGATCCCGAGGTAATGGCCCTGCTGCGGGGATCGCGCGGGTTGCTGTTTCCCTCTTTTACCGAGGGTTACGGCCTGCCGCTTGCCGAGGCGCTGAAGTTCGACGTCGCATGCGTGTGCAGCGACATTCCAGTCTTCCACGAGGTGGCCGGAGACGCCGCGACCTTCGTCGATCCGCTGGACGGGGTGGGGTGGCGCCGGGCGATCGAGGCGTTGATGGAGGGGGATGTCGCGTCCCATCGTCCCGGTGCGCGCGTCGCCTCGGCAGCCCTGTTCACATGGTCGGCACAGGTTGCCGAAGGGCTTGCATTCCTTGAGGAACTTTAGGCCCGTGAACGGCATTTAGATATCGGGTCAGACTGTCGCCATATTTTAAGGTTCCTGTCGGTTTTCCTGAAGCGATGACATGCCGCGCCGTCCCCGTTTCCTGTTGCGGGAAGCGTGCGCGGGCATGGTCATCGCGGTGAAATGTTGGATGGTGGAGAAACAGGGTAAGGTTTCATATCGTGCGTCAGGCAGATGCAGCGCGAAAAGGTTGGGCCTCATGTCCTGCCCTTATGAACGGTTTTTCTTATTAAAGTAACTTTCGGTGTAAATTTGGAGTCCGTGAATGCCTATTTCCAAAAACGATCCATCGGGTGAGAAAACGAAGGCTGGCAGCGTCGGTACCGTGATCCCTGTCATCCTGTCCGGTGGGTCGGGCAGCCGGTTGTGGCCGGTTTCGCGCAAGAGCTTCCCCAAGCAGTTCTGGGCGCTGCTGTCGGAACATACACTGCTGCAGGAAACGGCATTACGCGGCACGGCATGCGGGCTCGGCGCGCCGATCGTCGTGTGCAATCAGGAACACCGCTTCATCATCGCGGAACAGTTGCGTGAAGTCGGGATTACCGGCGCGCGCATCGTGCTGGAACCGGTTGGCCGCAATTCGGCACCTGCCATCGCCGCGGTCGCCCTGATCGTTGCGGAAACCGATCCCGACGCCGTTCTGTGGATCATGGCCGCCGATGCCGCCATCAGCAAGCCCGATGCCATGGGGCCGCTGCTGTCCGAAGGCGTGGCGGCCGCGCGCGAAGGGCAGATCGTCACTTTCGGCATGACGCCCACGCGCCCGGATACCGGATATGGCTATATCCGTCAGGGAGACCCGCTGCCGGGGGTGGAGGGGGTCTACCAGGTTTCCTCCTTCATCGAAAAGCCTGACGCGGGCAAGGCTGCGGAAATGCTGGCGCAGGGAGGCTATCTCTGGAACTCCGGCATGTTCCTGTTCCGCGCGGACACCATTGTGGCGGAACTCGAGCGTTACGCGCCTGACGTGCTGGTTGCGGTCAGGGCTGCGGTCAGGGACCGGACGCGGGATATGGACTTCATTCGCCTTGACCCCAAGGAATTTGAAAACGCCCCTGATATTTCAATCGACTATGCCGTGGCCGAACATACGCGCCATGCCGCGGTCATCCCCGCGGACCTGGGATGGTCCGATGTCGGCAGTTGGGATGCGCTATGGGAACTCAGCCCCAAGGACTCTGATGGCAATGTGGCGATCGGGGATGTGTTCCTGGCCAACAGCACGAACTGCTATGTCCGTTCCGATGGCATCGTTGCGGCGGTCAGTGGCGTGGATGACCTGGTCATCGTGGTGACGCAGGATGCCGTGCTGGTGTCGCATCGCGACCATGCGCAGGACGTCAAGAAGGTCGTGGCCCGTCTGGAAGCCGCAGGGCGGACAGAGGCGAAGATGCACAACCGCAACTATCGCCCGTGGGGCTTTTATGAGGGCCTGACGAAAGGTGACCGTTTCCAGGTCAAGCGGATCGTGGTCGATCCGGGCCGTAAGCTGTCGCTGCAGAAGCATTTCCATCGTGCCGAGCACTGGGTCGTGGTCGAAGGAACGGCGATTGTCACGCGCGATGGCGAAGAACACATGGTGCGCGAGAACGAAAGCATCTACCTGCCGCTGGGGGCCGTCCACCGGCTTCTGAACCCCGGCCGCATTCCCCTGACGTTAATTGAGGTGCAGTCCGGCCCGTATCTTGGCGAAGACGATATCGTCAGGATTGAAGACGATTATGCACGTAACTGAGTAATTCAGTGAAACCGGAAGGCATCTGCAGGGGAAATATCCTGCCCTGTGGTAGATGCCTTCCTCCTGTATCGGCAGGATGGTTATAAAAACAGGAATGTAAAAACAGGTAGTTTCCAAAGCGGCGGGAATATTAAAGAAACAGATGTCTGGGAAATGTTCTGAAATATATTATAAATGTTTTTAGAAATATGAAAGAAATTTTTGCCTGATCTGTTTTTTGACTACGAAAACATTTTTATATCCCCCTGTCGCCAAGATGACTGTTACCGTCTTTGATCTCGACAATCCCCAGTAGGTAGGGTATTGGAGGCTCCTGTTTATTCTTCCGGTGCCAGAATATGACTGAAGAATGCGTGTATGGGGAACAGGCAGGTTGCCCAGGTGTTTTTTCCGTCCGATGGCATGTCCCTTCTGATGGTATGTTGGCGATATGACGCAGGCGGTGAAAAAATATTCCGAGCTTGGCTTGCTGAAAAATGGTTTCGCGACACAGTGGCATGTCGTTGGCGCCCTGATCATCCGTGAACTGCATACCCGTTTCGGGCGTGACAATATCGGCTTCCTGTGGGTCATGCTCGAACCGTCCCTGCTGACCCTCGGGGTTTCGGCGCTCCATGCCGCCGAAGGCCCTTTCATGCACATAGGCATGCCCACCGGATCGTTCCTTGTGTCGGGCTACACGTTCTTCTGTCTGTTCCGCTCCGTCGTCAATCGCTCTGGCGGCGCGATCGAGGCAAACCGTTCGCTCCTCTACCATCGAATAGTTACAATTTTTGATATCCTCCTCTCCCGCGCCGTGCTCGAGGCCGCCTCGACCGTGCTCGCCGTGATCTTCCTGTCGCTGATCATGCAGGCGTTTGATTACGGGTTCCTGCCGCAACGGCCGTTGCTCATGATCTGGGGGCTGGTGCTGCTGACATGGATATCTTTTGCCCTTTCGATGATACTGGCGGCTTACAGCGAAAAATCCAGCACCGTCGAACGCCTGGCACATCCCATGATGTATCTCAGCATGCCTCTGTCAGGCGCATTTTCGATCCAGCAGATGATGCCCGACCCGTTCCGCTGGTACCTTTCATGGTTTCCGACCACGGAAATATTCGAATATATCCGCGAAGGACAGTTCGATTTTTATGAAAGTGACTATACCTACCCGGCCTATGTGCTTGGCTGGTGTCTGGTGTTGACCTATATTGGACTGATAAGCATTCGGAATGTTCGCAAGGACATACATCTGGGCTAAGTGGTCTGCTGTGACCGGTATGTTATATGTCTCCGCCATTCCTAGATAAGAGGTAGTATGATCAACGCTGATACGCCGGATGCAAAGTCTGGCATGCTGGTATTTTTGCGACGACATGCACCTGTCCTTATTGTCGTAGTCCTGCCGACCATACTGGCAACCCTGTACTATCTGCTGATTGCAAGTGGCCAGTACGAGTCCGAAGCCGCCTTTGTGGTCAAGGACAGTCGTCCTTCCACGCGCAGTTCATCTTCCTCGGGCAGTTCGGGGATGGGCGGCGGCGTCATGGGAATGGCAATGGCCGGCGGGAGTGGGTTGGCGGAAAATTTCGCCGTCAATACCTACATGAAATCCCATGATGCCGTTGATGCCCTGCAGAAGCGCCTGGATCTGGTGTCGATGTTCCGGCATCCCGATACGGACCTCCTGTCACGCCTGTTTTTCGCGAACCCGACCCCGGAACGCCTGCTGTGGTACTATCAGCGGCATGTGGACGTGGTGTTCCATGAAGATACGGGGGTGACCTCCCTTGATGTCCGCGCCTTCCGTCCCGAGGAAGCCAAGCGGATTGCCGACGAACTCCTGAAGCTTGGCGAAGAGCGGATCAATGAGTTCAACCGGCAGGTGGCCCAGAACACCATACGGGTGGCTGATACCGAGGTGACCGTCGCGGAAAACCGCGTCAAGGAAGTCCAGAGCCGCATGACGGCTTTCCGCGAAAAGTCCGGCGATCTGGACCCCACCAAGTCCAGTGTGGTCGGCATCAGCGTGATCGGGCAGCTGCAGACCGAACTGGCGCAGGCGGATACGCAGTTGACGCAGATGCTGCGCAACCTCGACCCGTCAAGCCCGCAGGTCCAGACGCTCAAGCTGCGTATCAACGCGCTGGATGCCCAGATCAAGGAACAGCACGGCAAAGCGCGTGAGAAGATGGGCGTGTCCATCAACATGGCGGAATATGACCAGCTCATGCTTGAACGTGAATTCGCCCAGACGGCTTATCTTTCCACGGCGTCGGAGCTTGAGACTGCCCGGGCCACCGCCCTGCAGCAGCAGGTTTATGTCGTGCGTGTCGTGCAGCCGAATCTGCCCGGCATGCCAACATATCCCCACAATTTCCTGATGATTGTAGCAGTGTTCGTCGGGTCCAGCCTGACTTTCCTGATCGGACGCCTGCTGGTTACAGGTATGCGTGAGCATGCAATCTAGAGTATGGAAATAGCGCTTTGCGCGTGATCGCGTATCGGTTCGAGGTGGGAAAGCGGTCGCTCATTCACCATGAGGGGGAATTGCAAGCTATGCTTTCGAATGAAAGAAAATTTCAAGCGTGATGGCCATATATTCCTTTAACTTCATGCGAAAATTTTTTCTGGAATGGAAAAAGGCACTTGTGGTCGGTGTCCTGCCGGTTGCCCTGCTTGCTGGCTGCGATACCCTGCCCGATAGCGCCCCCACCGAATCCGGCATCAAAAGCGCGCAGTCCAGCCGTAAGAAAAATACCATTGGCTATGGCATCGTGCAGGTCAGCCCGGACCTGATCACGCTGCTCAATAGCGAGACGCCATCCCTGTTCTCGAACATCATGCAGTCCCCGGCGCAGGAACACTACAACAGTGATCGTGCCGGTCCTGGGGACACGCTGGATATCGATGTGTACGAAATGGGCGAAAGCCTGTTCACCACCCGCGCGGGCAGCAGCACCGCATCTGGTGTCGCCAAGAGGAGCAATTTCCCCTCCATCCTGGTCAATGGTGATGGCACGATCGACATGCCCTATGTCGGTCACCTGATGGTCGACAAACTGACATCCGATGAGATTGCCGACAAGATCCGCATGGGACTCAAGGGGAAATCAGAGGCCCCCCAGGTGCTCGTGCTTATCTCCAAGAACCTGGCGAATTCGGTCATCGTTTATGGCGATGTCAAAAGGAACGGTCGCCTGCCGCTGACGTTACATCAGGAGCATCTGGTGGATGCGATTGCCCTGGCCGGCGGCTCTGCCCATGAACCGGAAGACACGATTGTCGAGTTGACCCGCCATAACCAGATTGCGGTGGGTCCCCTCAAACTGATCGAGGACAATCCGGAACAGAACATCATGCTGGAGGCTGGCGACAGGATCCACCTCATTTATGAACCCCGTACCTATACGGTTTTCGGTGCGGCGGGCAAACCTGTGGAGACGCCGTTTGGCAGGTCCAGCGTCAATCTTGCCGAGGCCCTGGCGCGTGTCGGGGGGCCTGCGGATTATCGGGCGGATCCCAATGCGGTCTTTGTCGTGCGTTATGAAAGTTCCGAGATCGCGGAGCGTCTGGGCCTGCCGGTTGAACCGGGCAAGGCAACCACGCCGATCGTGTATCAACTCGATATGATGAACCCGGCCAGTTTCTTTCTGGCGGAACATTTCGTGATGAAAAACAAGGATACAATTCTTATCGCGAACGCCAAGACCAATAAGATTCAGAAAGTATTCAACCTTATCAATACCTTGATCGCTCCGGGCATGTCCGCCGGACGCAGTTTCTGATAAGGTGGGGATGTTCCGCGGCATGTATGCCTGAAACAGTGAAAAGGGACCATATGGTCTACATTCCTGTATTCGAATCATGAGGGCATTGGTGTCACGGACAGAAAAATATTTTGATGCAATTTGAAAAGCACTGTTATTTTATATATTGGACAATCATTTGAAATGGGGGGATGGGATTGTCCCAAACATCCGGGGGACTATATGATATAAGGGCAGTTGTGGGGGGAACCGGGCGCAGGACCCATGTGCGGCAGCTGCACGAATAAGCTTGATTCGGGTTCCGCAGCCTCGTATCTGATGCCCTGAGACACAGGCGAGGTTAGGGTGCTGAAGATGGAAAGGTTTTCCCCGATCGGAGGTTATGTGTCTTCTGGAGCAGTCGGGTAACAGAGTTCAAGACGGATCGGTGCGTACCATAGGCAATTCTCTGCTTTATGTTCCAGATCGGCTTTTCGAGGTGTAGCCAGCATGCAGGATAACAATAGGCAGAAGATGGAGGAGCCGGTCAGGTTATTCAAGAATTCCATACTTGAACGCCTTACCCTGTTGTCCTTCAATGTCTTTTTGTCCGTCTGGCTGCCGCTTCTGGTCCTGTCACTGGCTTATGGTGCCTGGAAGTCCGCGTCTGTCATGGCGTTCGTGCTCTATGCGGGCATGGGATTCCTGATCTGGTTCCCGACGGAATACCTGCTGCACCGTTTCCTGTTTCACCTTCAGGCGCGCTATGCCCCGGTGCAGTCGCTGGTATACCTGCTGCATGGCAACCACCATGAGCAGCCCAACCATCCGCTGCGCAACCTGATGCCGCTGAGCGTCACCCTACCGCTTGCCGCCGTGATCTGGGCCGGATGTGCCTTTTTCATCGGGGAAGGCCATGGCGGAAGCCTGGCGGCCGGTTTTTTCTGCGGTTACGTCTTTTATGATGTGATCCACTATTCCTGCCACCAGTTTCCCATGCGTGGGCCGCTGCTGCGCAGGCTGAAGATCCATCATATCAACCACCACTATCGTGACCATGATACCAATTATGGGATCACCAGCATCTGCATCGACCGCGCCTGCCACACGCTGTTCGTGATGCAGGAGAAAAAATCCTGAACACTGTCAGGACATAGCAGGGTCCATCGGACTACCGGCAGGTGGGCCGGGCCGTGTTTTCCTGCTCGTGCTCATATTCCTGCGCTTCGTTGTCGAGGTCGTCGAGTTCGATCATCGCACTTTCCGCACTCTGGGCGGGGGGCAGTGACGGGACGGAGTCCGCCTGCGGCTCTGATGGTGCAACCCTGAGTTTGCGTACGACACTGAACGCGATTGTCACCGCGCCCACTCCGAACAGCACACTTCCCAGAACCTGCCCCACCTGCACGCCCATCGGGCCGTAATGCATGCCAATCCAGACGAAGGGCACTGTACCCAGCGTTGCGCGTCCCCAGTTGAACAGGGTGGAATAGAGCGGGTGGCCAAGGTTGTTGAACGCTGAATTCGCGACGAACAGGATGCCGATGAAGAAATAGCCGCCAATGGTCCAGTTGCAGAACAGGCGGATCAGGTCGGCAGTGGTGCCGGTGGCCGAAAATATGCGGATGACGAGGTCCTGCCCCACAAACAGGATCGCCCATGTCAGGCCCACGCACCCCAGCACCAGTTTCAGCGAGGCAACCAGCGTCTCATGCACCCGACCCACCTGCCCTGCCCCCAGGTTCTGCGACATGATCGGCCCGATCGAGCCGGTCAGGGCAAAGACAAAGGCGAAGGCAACAGGCACGATACGGTCGATGGTCGCCTGCCCCGCCACGGCGGCCAGACCGAAACTTGCCATGGAATGGGTGACGAAGATCCCGCCGATCGGCGTGGCAAGGTTTGTCAGGATGGCGGGCATGGCAATCTGTCCCACCCGATGGGTATCGGTCCGTATGAAGCGCGCGACAGGCCAGGCCAGCAGGTCGTGCTGCCGGGCGCAATAAACGCCCAGTCCCGCCACCACGGCGCGTGATATCAGCGTGCTGAGGGCCGCGCCCTGCAGTTCAAGATGCAGCCACAGGATCAGCACCGGGTCGAGCAGGGCGGAAATCAGTGCCCCCGCCAGTGTGACATTCATGGATTGCTGCGCCGCGCCCACCGCGCGCAGCAGGCTGGAACTGCCCATGCCCACAGCGATCAGTGGCAGCATGGGGGAGGCGATATAGAGATAGAGCGCTGCCTGATGCTCTGCTTCTCCCTGTGCGCCAAGGGCATGCAGGATGGGATGCGCCAGAAGGGCGGTGCCAAAGCCGATGAGGCTGGTCAGCAGCAGCATCACCACGGAAAAGGACGAGGCAATGCGCTGGGCCATCTCATGATGTCCCGCCCCGATCTGCCGGCTTGTGGTGGCGCCCAGCCCGATCGACATGCCGATGGAGACCGCGATCTGTATGAACCCCACGGCGGCGGTAAAGCCGATGGCGGCGGTCATGGCCGGATTATGCAGGGTGGAGATGTAGAACAGGTTCAGCAGGTCAACCATGAACACGGCCATCAACCCGATGGCGCCAGTGCCCGCCATGACGATCACATGACGCATGATGCTGCCGTGGCAGAACGCGGCGCGACGCCTGGTGGTGCCCGACGGCCCGCGTGTCATGCGAAAAGAACCCGGACGCGATTGGGGATCATGCGAGAGCAGCCAGAGCCTGTCATGCGGTTCATGATGCCATCATACAGGACATTCCAGGGATCAGGAACATGCCGCACGCGGTCCCATTGCAGAATAATCCCTCATTCGGGGCCGACGCACTGATATGTGTCATTTGTGTCTATATTTCAGCGTCGATTGTGCACTGCAAAACAAATACAGTAATTGTGCACTGCAAAAAAAGTAAAAACGATGTTTATTTATTTTTTACGTTGACGCTGGGAAAAATAAATGGCAATAAGGGGTCACGAGGCCAGCAGGGCTTCGCAAAATACTGAAACGTCCAGTCTGAATACAGGCTGGTATAAAATTCCACATGATGTCCTCATGTGTGGCCAACTGACGGGATACATTGCAATCGCGATGTGTCCCGTTTTTTTGTCTGCTCCCTGGCGTAGCCGTGCATCCTGATGGGGGGAGATGACGGTATTTTACCTGTTGGTGGACCACCGATGGGGCGTAATCTTCGCAGGGGCGGCCTACCCGCCCGGAGAGAGAAGGATACGGATCATGTCCAGACTGACTGCCGCCGAACGTGATGCCCTGCCGGATTCGGCATTTGCCCTGCCCGGACGGCGCTATCCCATCCCTGATGAGACGCATGCCCGTGACGCCCTCGCCCGTGCGAGCGAGATGCTGCATCGGGGAAACCTGACGCAGGAAGAATATGACACGGTGGTCCGCCGTGCGCGCGCAGTGCTGGGCGAGGACTGAGAGTGGGATAGAGCCGGGCTCTGCCCGGACCCGGCAGGGATCGCGATCCCTGCACCCGGATCGTTTTGGCGACGCTTTTTCCCCGGAACGCTTCAAAAAAGAATGCCGCCTTATAAATAAGGCGGCACCCAAAAACGTCCGAAAGTCATGGTTTCCAAAGGGCAATGCCCTTTGGCGGGGTTCAGGGGCAGCGCCCCTGAATGACGGGATCAGCCCGCCTTGTCGAGTTCGGCTTCCAGCGCGGGCAGCACCTCGAACAGGTCCCCCACCAGCGCGTAGTCGGCAATCTGGAAGATCGGGGCCTCGGGATCCTTGTTCACGGCCACGATGACCTTGCTGTCCTTCATGCCCGCCAGATGCTGGATCGCACCGGAAATCCCCATGGCGATATACAGTTCCGGCGCCACGATCTTGCCGGTCTGGCCCACCTGGTAATCATTGGGCACGAAGCCTGCATCGACCGCCGCGCGCGATGCGCCGATGGCCGCGCCCAGACGGTCGGCCAGCGGTTCGAGGAGCTTGAAGTTCTCCTCGTTCTGCATGCCGCGCCCACCGGACACCACGACACGCGCGGATTCCAGTTCCGGACGCTCCGACTGCGACAGTTCGGTGCCGATGAACTTCGACTTATCCTCGCCCGCCGGGGTGGCGACGCTTTCGACCGGGGCGGAACCGCCCTCCGTCGCAACAGGATCGAAGGCGGAGGCTCGGACCGTCAGCACCTTCTTCGCATCGGACGACTTCACCGTCGCCAGCGCGCTGCCGGCATAGATCGGGCGCACGAACGTGTCGGCGTCGATGACCTCGACGATATCGGGGATCGGCTGCACATCCAGAAGCGCCGCCGCACGGGGCAGGATATTCTTGCTGTTCGCGCTCGATGCGCCAAGGATGTGGCTGTAGCCATCCGCCAGCGAGGCCAGCAGGGCGGCGACAGGTTCGGCCAGTTCGTCGGCGCTGATGGCATCGGCGGCGGACAGGACCTTCTTCACGCCCGGCAGCTTCGCCGCGGCCTGCGCGGCTTCGGCAGCGTTGCGGCCCACGACCAGCACATCGACATCGCCCAGCTTCGACGCGGCGGCGATGGCGGAACGCGACGCCTGCCGGATGGCGCCATTTTCGTGGTCGAGAAGTACGAGTACGGTCATGATCAGATCACCTTTGCTTCGTTACGCAGCTTCGCGACCAGTTCTGCTGCGGAATCCACCTTGATGCCCGCCTTGCGCCCGGCGGGTTCGGCCACCGACACGATGCTCAGGCGCGGGGTCATGTCCACGTCCACATCGGCGGGCGTGATCTTTTCCATCGGCTTCTTGCGCGCCTTCATGATGTTCGGCAGCGAGGCATAGCGCGGCTCGTTCAGGCGCAGGTCCGCCGTGACGATGGCAGGCAGCGCCAGTTCGACAGTCTGCAGGCCGCCGTCGATTTCGCGCGTGACGGTGGCCTTGCCGTCATGCAGTTCCACCTTGCTGGCGAACGTGCCCTGCGGCCAGCCCAGCAGCCCCGCGAGCATCTGGCCCGTGGCGTTCATGTCGTCATCAATCGCCTGCTTGCCCAGGATGACCAGGTCGGGCTTTTCCTTTTCCACCAGCGCCTTGAGCACCTTGGCCACCGCGAGCGGTTCGGTCACGGCGTCGGTTTCCACCAGGATGGAGCGATCAGCACCCATGGCCATGGCGGTGCGCAGCGTGTCCTGCGCCTTCGGCTCGCCAATGGACACCGCCACGATTTCGGTGACGACGCCCTTTTCCTTCAGGCGGACGGCTTCCTCGACGGCGATTTCGTCAAACGGGTTCATCGACATCTTGACGCCGGCGGTTTCAACGCCGGTGCCATCAGCCTTCACGCGCGGCTTGATGTTGTAGTCGATCACGCGTTTTACGGGGACAAGAACCTTCATCACATATCTTCCTGTCTGTGTCTGGATGGGGGAGCAAAAAGAGGCGACGCCACGACGGGGCCATGGCGCCGGTGGGGCATGGGGTTACATGCCGCCGGGATAGTTCGGACCGCCCGCGCCTTCGGGCGTGACCCAGTCGATGTTCTGGGTCGGGTCCTTGATGTCGCATGTCTTGCAGTGGACGCAGTTCTGCGAATTGATCTGCAATGTCGGGTTGGTCTGCTCGTCCACGACCTCATACACCCCTGCGGGGCAGTAGCGGCTTTCGGGGGAGCGGAACACGTCCCAGTTGACGGTCTTCCACATCGACATGCTGCGCACCTTCAGGTGCACGGGCTGGTCTTCTTCATGGTTGGTGTTCGACAGGAAGACGGACGACAGCTTGTCGAACGTGATCTTGCCGTCCGGCTTGGGGTAGTCGATCTTCGGCGAGATGGAGGCCGGCTCCAGCGTCTCGTTATCCGCATGGCGGGTGTGGAGCGTCCATGGCGCGCGACCGCGCAGCAGCATGGCGTCGATGCCGGAATACAGCGCGCCGCCCTTCATGCCGAAGCGCGCGAAGGCCGGGCGGATGTTGCGCACGCCACGCAGTTCGTCCCACAGCCAGGATTCCCTGATCCGCCGCGTGTAGGAGCCCGGCTCCACCCGGTTGGTCAGGACGGCTTCGGCCACGGCCTCGGCCGCCAGCATGCCCGACTTCATCGCGGTGTGCGTGCCCTTGATCTTGGGCACGTTGAGGAAGCCCGCCGTATCACCGACCAGCATGCCGCCGGGAAAGGTCAGGCGCGGGATCGACTGTAGCCCGCCTTCGGACAGGGCGCGTCCGCCATAGGACAGGCGGCGCCCGCCCTCGAAATACGGGCGGAAGGAGGGATGCAGCTTCACGCGCTGCATCTCGTCAAACGGGGAAAGCCACGTGTTGGGATAGTCCAGCCCGACGACAAAGCCGTAGGAGACGAGGTTCTTCCCGAAATGGTACATCCACGCCCCGCCATAGGTGCGATCATCGAGCGGCCAGCCAAAGCTGTGCTGCACCAGTCCGGGGCGGTGCAGTTCGGCAGGGATTTCCCACAGTTCCTTGATGCCCAGGCCATAGGTCTGCGGATCGACGCCCTTGCGCAGGTTGTACATCTCCATGACCTGCTTCGTCAGCGACCCGCGGCAGCCCTCGGCAAAGATGGTGTATTTCGCGCGCAGCTCCATCCCCGGTGCGTAATTGTCGCCCGGCTTGCCATCGCGGCCCACGCCCATGTCGCCGGTGGCCACGCCCACCACGCGGCCATTTTCGGTCAGGACCTCCGCCCCGGCGAAACCGGGATAGATCTCCACGCCCATTTCCTCGGCCTGTGCGCCAAGCCAGCGGCAGAGTTCACCAAGGCTTGCGATATAATTGCCGTGGTTGCGCATGTGCGGCATCACCCGATCCAGCATCGGGATGCGATAGCCGCGCGACGGCGTCAGGTAGAGCATGTGCTCCTCGCTGACGGGGGTATCGAGCGGCGCGCCGCTGGTGCGCCAGTGCGGCAGAAGTTCGTCAAGCGCGCGGGGTTCGACCACCGCGCCCGACAGGATATGCGCCCCGATCTCGCTGCCCTTTTCAATCAGGCAGACGCTGGTGTCGGGCGCCAGCTGGCGCAGCCGGATGGCCGCCGCCAGTCCGGAGGGACCGCCGCCGATGATTACGACGTCGAATTCCATAATCTCGCGCGGGTTTTCGCTCATACCTAGATCTGTCCTCTTGCGTCATGACCGGGATGACATGGATAGGTGGGATACCACATGTAGCAACGCTTCCTAGAACCGTTTGAAACGGGAATAAAGGTTTGTGTGCATGTATATTGCGCATGTGGCGCATATCCACAGGCCGGATATGGCAGGTCTGGCGTGCCGGTCAGGCCCGTGCGGGCGGGAATGCCAGTTCGTCGCGCGCCTGCCATTCGGGGACGACATAATTGACGATCAGCGTCCGGCGCAGCCCGGTGATGGGACGGCGGACAAAGCCGTGCCACGACCGGTCGGACGGGATGAACAGCAGGCCGGAGTTGAACGCCCCCGACGCCCGCGCCACCGACTGCCCCTGCGGGGTCAGCAGGTCGGTGCCCCAGTCACGGGCATCGGCGTCGGTGGAAAGGGAGATCAGCAGCGTCAGCCGCTTTGCCCCGATATCGGTATGTGGCGCCAGCCAGAACCCGTCCGTGTCAAGGCACAGTTCCAGTCGCAGGAACGTCCCCGCAAGGTCGATGCCGCAGGTCTGCTCGAAATGCCGTCGTGCGGCAGGGGCGTCGAACAGGTGCGCCAGGTGGTCGAGTTCGGGGTCATTCGCGCGGCCCGCAGGTGTCACGAATATCCGGTGCCCGTTGCGGACGTCGCGCCGTCCCCCGCTTTCCCCCGCGTGGAACGTCACCCCCGGATCCCATGCCAGCAGGGAGTGCGTGACCGACGGCGGCAGGACATTGTCCATGTTCCAGTGTGGAAACGGATCATCGGTGCAGCGCGCCGTGCGCAGGGCGGAAATGACGGGACTGTCCACGGCGCCGTGCGTGGCGGCGGCGGATGATGAGGCGTGGGAAGTCATGCTCATACTCCGCTGGCGTGACGCTGGGGCATGTCCATATCAAGGTGGCGGTCAAAGGCGGCGGCCACATGGCGCAGGAACACGCGTCCTTCCTCGGTCACGCGGAGTCGCCGCCCGGAGATGATGACAAATCCGTCCGCTTCCAGTCCAGAAAGTTTGCGCAGGTCGTCATCAAAACTGTCCTGCGGCAGGCCGTGGCGCATGGTGAAGGCATCAAGGTCGATCCCCATGTCGCACATCAGCCGTTCGATGATCTCCGCGCGCAGGCGGTCATCCATGGTGCGTCGCACGCCCCGTACGACCGGCAGGCCATCCGGCGTCTCCCCCATCAGGCGGGCATAGGCGGCGGATGATACCGCATTCTGCGTCATGCCCTGCGGATAGGAGGAAATGGCCGATGCCCCCACACCGATCAGGACCGTCGCCGGGTCGGTGGTGTAGCCCTGGAAATTGCGATGGAGCGTGCCGTCGCGCGCGGCGATGCCCATACGGTCGTCGGGGCGGCTGTAATGGTCCAGCCCGACGGGCAGGTAGCCCGCGGCGCACAGGGCGTCGTTGATGGCCGCCCGCTGTTCAAAGCGCGCGGTGGCGTCGGGCAGTTCACCCGTGGGCATCAGGTTCTGGCGCTTCTGCTTCCACGGCACATGGGCATAGCCGAACACGGCCAGCCGGTCGGGTGAAAGTGCGGCGATGGCGGCGGCCGTGTCGCGCACGCCCTGCACATTCTGTCGTGGCAGGCCATAGATCAGGTCGATGTTGATCGAGTCGATCCCCGCCCCACGCAGCGCGTCGATGCACTCGGTGGTCTGCTCCAGGCTCTGGATGCGGCCGCAGGCTTCCTGCACGGCGGGATTGATGTCCTGAACGCCGAGGCTTGCACGGTTGAAGCCGAGTTCATGCAGGACGGCAGGATAGTGCGCGGGCAGGTGGCGCGGGTCGATCTCGATGCTGATTTCGGCATCGGGCAGCAGCGTGAAGCTGTTGCGGATGGTCTGCATCACCTGCCGCAACGTGCCCACCGGCAGGGTCGTAGGCGTGCCCCCGCCCCATTGCAGGTGAGAGAGGCGATGGCCGGTGCCAAGCTGTCTGGTGATACGGCGCAGTTCCTCGATCAGCAGGGCGGCATAGGCGGCCCGGGCGTCAGCACTGCGCAGGACAGCGGTGTTGCAGCCGCAGAACCGGCACAGCGTGTCGCAGAAGGGAACATGCAGGTAGAGGGAGAGCGCATCCCCCGCAGGGACGGCCCGCAGCCAGTCGCGGGCGTCGTCCGGCCCCACGGCGTCAGTAAACTGCGCCGCCGTGGGATAGCTGGTGTAACGTGGCAGGTTCCGGGCGTACCGCGCAGCCAGCGCGGCGGGGTCCGCCACGTTCATGTCATCAGAACCGGTAGGCGATACCGGCGGAGACGACCGTCGGGTCCAGCGAGTCGTGCGCACGGACCTTCAGGGTTTCGCCGCCGTTTTCAGCCCATGCGTGCATGCGCACGAACATCTGCTTCACGTCGAAGTTGAAGAACCAGTTGCCCACCAGCTGGTAATCGACACCGGCGTTGATCGACGGGCCACCGGTAAAGCCGGAGTTCAGCTTCGTCAGGCCCAGCGCACCACTGGCGTTCATGTTGTGGAACCACATGAACGTGCCGCCCACGCCCACATACGGGTTCAGGCGCTTGTGCGGACGGAAATGCCACGCGACGGTCACCGTCGGCGGCAGCACCCAGGCGCTGCCCACGTCGGTCTTGCTCGCACCCGTCAGCGCGGACAGTGCGCCGCCATTGGCCTGCACTTCGTGACGCGTGCTGGTGGCGATCAGGTCGAGCGAGATGTTGTCGGTGACGAAGTATTCGAACGTCAGTTCCGGCATGACCTGGTCGGTCGTCTTGACGCGCGTGCCCGTCAGCGTCGCGCCATTGGCCCAGACCTTGCTGTCACGGTCTTCCGGCAGGACGCCGACGGCCGACAGGCGGATCATGAAGTCACCCTTGCCCAGACCGATCTTGGTGCTGGAGCATGTCTCGAAAATGCCACAGTGGCCATGCGGGCGCGAAGGGGCGACAGGCGCGGACAGCGGCGCGTTGACATAGGTGGACGGCGTCGCAGTCTGAGCATGGCCCGCGACAGGCGCGATAGCCGCAGCGCCCAGCGCCGCCGCAAGGGCAGTGTTACGCATTTTCTTCATCTGGTGCGGACCTTTTCATTCTGACGACGTGTCGTCGTAATCAACGTGTTTTGATGACTGGCAACAATCATGGGGCGCTTACATCGCACCTTGATATGGATCAATCAGGCGGGGGGCGAGAAACCGTTAATTTCCGTCAAAAGCAGTGTTCTTTCGACTATGTGTTCGGCAGGACACACTTTTTGGAGGTGTGTCGTCATTTTTGCGATGGGCTGCATTGTCCTCATTGCATGACAGCCAAGTTCCTGCGCCAGTTGTGTCATGGCAGGGTGAAATGCGTTGATGACGTGCTGCGCATCGCCGGGCGTCATGACGATGCAGTGGTCGCTGGTCAGGACCTGGCCAAAGCGGATGTCGAAATCGCGGCGGTAGGTCGCCATGGCGCAGGGCAGTCCCCGCGTGCCGTACTGCGCGACCAGGATCCCCTGTCGCGGGCGCTTGCGCTGCACTGACATCCGGCGGCCGACATCCATCCAGCGCCGCCGTTCCATCTCTGGAAAGGCATGCTGGACCAATGGGTAAAGCACCAGAATGTCCGCAGCGCCAAGCCGCCGTACCGTCAGGGAGGAATGTCCAGGCACTGGGGGCGGCATCCTTATATCCAGAGATTGTTAATCATTATGGTTTACCGGATTGGGATCGGGGCTCTGCATTGATTTATATCAAGGGGTCATCCATACTGTCGGGCCTTCGGGGTGCCGTTATTTCGCCGGCGCCCACAGTGCCATGCGCGGTGGCCCGCCCGGGACGACCGTCGGGTGTTGCATCGGGCAACAGCAGGGAATTGGGATAAACATGCCGGATACGTCTTCGTGCCAGTTCGAGCAGCGACCACGGCGTCTTGTCATGGGGGCTGTCGGCCTCCAGCCTGATTTCTGCAAGATGTGCAACGTCCGTCCCTCCAGCGTGTGCAGCGCGATCGAGGATGCGGACATCGCCCGCCTGTCGGAAGCGGCGGTGGAAACCATCGTCCCCCCCGGCCGCTGCTTTATCGAGGAAGGCGAACCCGCCACCGATTTCTTCAATGTCACCTCCGGCACGGTGAAGCTGTTCAAGGCCCTGCCCGACGGGCGGCGGCAGATCACCGGGTTTGCCGGACCGGGCCATTTCCTCGGCCTTGCGGTATCGGACCGCTATGCCTTCGGGGCGGAGGCGGTCGATACGGTCCGCCTGTGCCGCTTCTCGCGCGAGCGGATGCGCGGCCTGCTTGACGATTTTCCCCGCATGGAACGCCGCCTGCTTGAAGAGGCGTCCAACGAACTTGTCGCGGCCCAGAACCAGATGCTGCTGCTTGGCCGCAAGACAGCGCGCGAACGCGTCGCGAGTTTCCTGCTCGACCAGGCCAATCATGGCGAACTCAATGCCGCGGGGCAGTTGCACCTGCCCATGACGCGCGGCGACATTGCCGATTACCTTGGCCTGACCATCGAAACCGTCAGCCGCACGCTCAGCTGGATGCGTGCGCAGGGGATGATCGACGTGGGCAAGGGCTATGCCATCACGCTGCTGTCGCAGGAACGACTCGAAAGTCTTGCCGAAGGCGAGGACTGAAGGTCGCGGGTACCGCCTTTTTTCAAAAAAGGCGGTGTCTTTCGAAGCTTTTTGAAAAAAGCTTCACCAAAAACTTTCATTCCATAAATCAAGGTCATGGTTTCCAAAGGGCAGTGCCCTGTGGCGGGTTTCAGGGCAGGGCCCTGAGCCTTACTTTCCCGGCGGCGCGCTGTCATCCTCATCAATCATGTCCGGCGTAAACAGTGGCGCCGTATTCGTCCCGCGTGTCGGGCCACCGACGATGTGGCCGATGGGGGTGAGGATATCGACATGGTCACAGATGATCTTGAACACGGCAAGCAGCGGCACGGACAGGAACGCCCCGCCAATCCCCCATAGCCAGTCCCAGAACATCAGCGATCCCATCACCAGCACGGGATTGAGCGTGAAGCGCCGCGCCAGCACCATTGGCGTGATCGTCTCCCCTTCCGTCAGGTGGATGCACAGGTAGATCGCCGGCGGCAGGGTCGCCTGCAGGACGGAGGGGAAGGTGAACAGCCCCACCAGGAAATAGATGGTGATCCCCATCATGGGGCCGATGATGGGGATGTAGTTCAGCAGGAACGCCATCACCCCCCACAGCAGCGGGTTGGGCATTCCCAGCAGCCAGCATTGCAGCATGTTCGCAAGGCCGACCAGGGAATTGATGATCGTGATCGTCGCCAGATAGAGCGAGACATTGCGCTCGATCTGATAGGCGATCTGCACCGTCCGCCGCTTGTCGGCAAAGGTGGGCATGATCTCCACGAACCGCCGCAGCAGGCTGTCCCCCTGTGCCAGCAGGAAGAACAGCATCAGGATCATGGTGAAGAACTGCCCCACGAACGCCCGCGTACCCAGCAGCAGGGAGGAACCGAAATTGTCCAGCCCGCCAGTGGCAGGGGCGGCGGACATCACGATCGGCGCCGTATCATCCCCGCCTGCCTTGGTCGCATGGTCAAGGTGACTGCCCGCGATGGTCATGAAATTCTCGATCCGCTCCGACGCGGTATTGAGCAGGTGGATCGGGCCACGCAGGAAGGCGAGCCGTTCGCCCAGCGCATTCATCGCCTCTGGCGCGCGTTCGATCCATCCGGCGGCAGGCACGGAAATCGCGGTCCCGATCGCACCGACAACCCCGAATACCCCAAGGATCAGGATCAGGGCCGCCAGCGGCTTGGGCAGCTTGAGCTTCAGGTGCAGAAAGCGCATCGGTGCCGACAGCAGCAGGTTCACCACCAGCGCCAGGATCATCGGCAGGATGATGGAGGCCGCGAAATACAGCGTGTAGAACACCGCAAGGATGCTCAGCACCAGCAGGCACGCCGTCTTCAGGTCCATGCGGGTATGGCGCATGACCTCGCGCGCGCGATGCTGCTGCATGCTTTCGTAAGAGGGCGCGGAAGACGGTGTGTCGGGCGGGGTGGGCATGGTCTCTTCGGGCGGCATGATCCGGCTTCACCTTTGGCAAGACGCAGGGGATCAGGGGACCGACCAACCGGCTTTACCGAGCAAGAAACAGGAAAACAGGCCTAACAGCCTGTCGGGTTGGGGTACCCTGTGAAGAGGTGAAGTTGTAAGGTGGTGAGATGAGCAGCTTCATCCCGTTTGACCGGTCTCAGCCGTATCTTCTGCCGCCTGATCTGAAGTCGTGGCTT
>NZ_POTC01000044.1 GCF_002906255.1 Novacetimonas maltaceti
TCCAGCGCAACCCGTGACTTGAACTCTGCCGCATACCGTTTCCGCGTAACCTTGCCCATAAAACCCGTCCTCGTTCAGGCCAGATGATAGCTTATCGCCCTGTCCGAAAAATGGGGACCACCTCTGTATTGAGGCAGCGACTGAGTTGCATAGGAAGCTCGAAAAAGAAAGAGAGCGCGTAGAAGCAGATCGTCGGCGTGCTGAAGAGGTGGATGGGTTGATGGATCGTTTGTCACGAGGGCGGCCTCGTTAAACTATCGTGGTTTCACCCACCCAATGAGCTCTCTCTGTAGTCAAAATGGGGTCGGTACATAGAACGGGCACAGATATACGCTAAGGGTGAATGTTGAGGGTATATGACGGGAAACAGGTGTTTTCCGTGATTCTTTTTCTTGCCGGGAAAAGATAGCCGCCAAGATAGCAAAAACTGCACGACAAACCCTGTCGTTTTGAATTACTATGCGGAAACGCTTCTGATGAGGTTTGTCGTACATGCTGGTCGGTTATATGCGAGTGTCCTCAGCCGACGAACGCCAGTCAGTGGATCTCCAGCGCGATGCGCTGATCGCGGCTGGTGTCGATGCACGCCACATCCATTCCGACAAGGCCTCTGGTGCCAGCGACGATCGCCCTGGCCTCAAGACGTGCCTCGCCTGGCTCAAGGAAGGGGATACGCTGGTGGTCTGGAAACTCGACCGTCTGGGTCGTTCTCTATCGCATCTTCTCGATATTATCGGAGATTTTCGGGAGCGTGGCATCGCTTTCCGATCCTTGACCGAACATATGGATACGGCAACCGCGCAAGGCGAGTTGCTGTTCTCGATGTTCGGCGCACTCGCCCAATACGAACGCGCCTTGACGCGCGAACGGGTCATGGCGGGGCTGGCGGCCGCCAGGCGCCGGGGCCGGCGCGGCGGCAGGCCGCCCGCGATCGACGCGGAGAAGATCGCGGCGATTACCGTCGCCCTCGAAGGAGGCGCCAGCAAGGCGGCCATATGCCGCAACTTCGGTGTCCCGCGCTCGACGCTGATCGACACGCTGGCGCGAATTGGCTGGACGCCTCCCGGCAGAACCTGACAGATGCCGCGCCGTTCCGTTCTGACCGAGGCGCAGCGCCTGGCGCTGCTTGCCCTGCCCGAAAACGAGGCCGACCTGGTGCGCTACTGGACGCTCACTCCCGATGACCTGCGTGTCATTGTCAGTCGGAGAAGGGCGCACAATCGGTTGGGCTTTGCTATTCAGCTTTGCGCACTGCGCCACCCGGGGCGGCTGCTCCGGCCGGGGGAACTGATCCCTCAGATCCCGCTCGCCTTCATAGGGGATCAACTCGGGATCGAGCCGGACGCGCTCGCCGACTATGCCGTACGTGGGCCGACCCGCTACGAGCAGCTCGATACGCTGCGTGGAACATTCGGATTCCAGCAATTCTGTCGGCCGCTCCAGATCGAGCTTCAGGCCTGGCTTCTGCCTGCCGCCCTGACGTCCAGCAGCGGAATCGTTCTCGCACGGATGCTGCTGGGCGAATTTCGCCGGCGACGCATCGTCGTGCCTGGTATCACTCAGATCGAACGCATGGTGGGCAAGGCGCTGCTCGATGCCGAGCGGTATGTCTGCGAGCTGCTGACGCGGCATCTCACCGCCAGCCAGCGCGATCGGCTCGATGGCCTCCTCCAGCCGCATAGTGGCAGCCATATCAGCAGCCTCACCTGGGTGCGTCAGCCTCCTGGCCAGCCCGGGAGGCGTGCCTTCGCCGCGATCCTCGACCGGTTGTCGCTCCTGCGTGCGATCGACCTGGATTCCGGCCTCGTGGACACCATTCACCCGGAGCGGCTTCGCCGATTGTGCCAGGAAGGCGCGCGCCTCACGGCGCAACATCTCACCTCGTTGAACCCGGCACGGCGGCGCGCGGTGCTGGTCGCCACAGCCATCGAGACGCAGATGACGCTGACAGACGACGCGGTGCTCATGTTCGAGCGTCTGTTCGGTCAGTTGTTCCGCCGGGCGGAACGGCGCGAGGAAGCCGCATTGAAACGCGATCGTCGGACCATCAACGCCAAAATCCGCCTTCTGGCCGAAATCGACGATGCGGTGTTGAGCGCCCGCGCTGACGACGCCGATCCATACGCGGCGATCGAGGGCGTCATCGGCTGGGACGCGCTGACACGGGAAGTCGCGGAAGCCCGTCGTCTCGTTCGTCCTGATCCGCTCGATCCCGTGGCACTCTCCCGGGAGAACGCACCGATCCTGCGCCAGATCGGTCCGGCGTTCGTCGCCGCCTTCACTTTCGGGGCTGTTCCCGCCTGCGCACCTCTTGCCCAAGCTGTCGAGACCCTGCGCGGCCTCGCCGTCGGCCGGCACAGACTTCCGGCCGACGTGCCGCTCGGCTTTGTCCGGACGAGTTGGCGGAAGCGGATCGACCGTGCTGGTCTCGACCGCCGCATCTTCGTGTTCTGCGTCCTGACGGAACTGCGCGACCGGCTGCGCGCGGGGGATATGTGGGTCGAGGGAAGCCGGCGCTATCGCGCCGTAGAGCACCAGCTTATTCCAAAGCCGGTTTTTTCCGCGATGCGCGAGGCCGGCCCCCTGCCGATCGCCGTCGCTGATACCGCAGCGGTCTGGCTGGCGGAACGCAAGGCGCTGCTCACGCGCCGGCTCGCCGAGATAGAGGTGAAAGCGTCCACCGATACGCTCGAAGACGTGCGGATCGCTGAGGGGAGGCTGCGCATCTCGCCTTTGCGCGCGGTCACTCCAGACGAGGCAGAGGACGCCCTGGCGCCCCTCTACGCACGCCTGCCGGCCATCAGGATTACCGATCTGCTGGCCGACGTGGATCGCTGGACGGGATTTGCCGACTGCTTCACGCATTTGACTACCGGCCGGTCACACGACGATCCCCGCGCGATCCTTACCGCCGTTCTTGCCGATGCGACCAATCTCGGCCACGCCCGCATGGCCGAGGCCTGTGGATTGGTAACTCGGCGTCAGCTCGGCTGGCTCTCGGCCTGGCACCTGCGCGAGGATAGCTACGGCGCGGCGCTGGCGAGGCTGGTCGAGGCGCAGCATCGGCTGCCGCTTGCCGCGTTGTTCGGCGACGGCACCGCGTCCAGCTCGGACGGGCAGCACTTCCCGCTCGATCGACGCGCGCAGGCGACCGGCGCCGTCAATCCGCACAAGGGCAGCGAACCCGCCATCTCCTTTTACACCCACGTCTCCGATCGCTACGCGCCGTTCCATTCCACAGTCATCTCCGCCGGTGCCAGCGAGGCCGCGCATGTACTCGACGGCCTGCTCCATCATGGCGCCGACCTTGCGATCGAGCGTCACCATACCGATGGCGGGGGCGTTTCGGATCATGTGTTCGCCCTATGCCATCTCCTCGGTTTCCGTTTCGCCCCGCGTATCCCCAACATCGGTAACAGACGCCTGCATCTGTTCAGCGACATGAAGCCAGGGTCGACTGTCGTCCCATTGGTGGCCCAGCCGATCGACGAACGCCTGATTTCCGAGCGCTGGGACGACGTAATCCGGCTCGCCACCTCAATCCGTACCGGTGTCACCAGCGCGTCGCTGATGCTGGAACGGCTCGGTTCCTATCCTCGCGCGAACGGTCTCGCCCTTGCCCTGCGAGAGATAGGCCGCGTCGAGCGGACGCTGTTCACGCTCGACTGGATCGAGCTCCCCGAGGAACGCCGCCGCGCCACCCGCGAGTTGAACAAGGGAGAGGCCCAGAACGCCCTCAAGCGCGCCATCTTTTTCCATCGCACCGGCCGGATCCGCGATCACGGACTGCAGGCCCAGGGACATCGGGCGAGCGCGCTCAATCTCGGCGCCAGCGCCATCGTATTTTGGAATACCACCTATCTCGGAGCTGCAATGCGGCATCTCGAACGCCAGGGGCGATCCATTCCGCCTGATCTGCTTCAGCATCTCTCTCCGCTGGGGTGGCAGCATATCAACCTGACCGGGGATTACCTTTGGACCGACGCCGGCATCCCAGAAGGAAAGCTCCGCCCGCTCCGACAAGCCATCACAATCACTGATAATCCTTAGCGTATATCTGTGCCCGTTTTATGTACGCCCCCCAAAATGAGAGTTACTACGACTCGAAACCACTCAAGCTATAGGGAATGCTGCGTTTTCCTGTGGATAAGTATGGTCAACTGTCGTGGTTTCACCCACCCAAGCATCGTGGTTTCACCCACCCAAGCATCGTGGTTTCACCCACCCAAACACGTGGTTTCACCCACCGCCCATAACCGTAACAGACTGTTATCAATCGTGTTTTCATAGGCTTTTTAGTGCTTAACTCTTTTAACTATATATTTTAACAAAATTCTTAACAAAAAAGCACCGCCTCTTGGGGGCTCCGCCCCCGCCGGCTCGCGGCCTACGGCCGCCCCGATCGCGCTATGCGCGATCTCCCACCCGGCATCCCCCTGCTCGCCCTTTCAGGGCTGCGCCAAACGGACACGCCTACGGCGCGAAATCATAATCTGACGATGCGTTCCCGCATCGTCTCTCCACCAGGACCTTCTTCTCCTGCGTCGGCGCCTTCGGCGCCCTACGGGGCTCCCGCTCCGCGCTCGCCCGACGCCTACAACACCAGAAGAACCGGGCAAGACCGTAATCTGCTCAAGACGCACCCGTGTTCAGGCGATCATTCAGCAGCTCACGTGTCGCAGCATGCCCGCCAGACGCCACAGGATGGCCGTACAGGCGTTACCGTGTGTGACGGCTAGTTTGTGGGACGATAACGGGAATTGCGCTTCGTGTGGCCTCTCAGAGCGCTCACCGCAATCATGGATGCACGCAAGCGCGGAGAGATCACAGCCAATGAAATGATCGCCCAGACCCGGAAGGCGGGTTCCTGAGCATCCACATCAGCGGTGCAATGGTATATGAAGAACCGCTACTTATGGGTGGGCGCGATGTCGGCCTCAGGTATGTCGATGGGTCGTCACATGGGTAGCCGTAGGGTCGTGAAACAGTCGTTCCATCAATGCGTCAGGAATAGTCGTGACCATTGCACTCTGCGTCACCTTCCTGCGGTGCGCGCGAGCGTCCCCCTTATTGCCCGGGTTGTGGCAGGGGGAGCGGGTTATCCGTGCCAAGGCTGGCAGCCCATGCCTTCATGGCTTCCGCACTGATTACCAATCCGGCCTCTACCTGGGCGAGGGACCGGCGTGTGGCTTCGTCCTTCCAGGCTTCCCAGTCATCGCGATCGGTATGATCCGTCTTCATGTCCCGTTTCTCCCGGTCTGGACCTTCAGGCCAGTTTCGGCCTGCGTCCGCGTTTCTTCTCTGGCAGGCGTGTGACCGGAACTTCAGCTTCCGGTACGTGCGAAGGTTCCGGTGTCGCCTTGACGGTCCTCCCCAGTCCGGTCTCCTGTGCCAGGACAGAGCGTCGGGCTGCATAGGATGGGGCGGTCATTGGGTAGCTTTCCGGCAGACCCCATTTTTCCCGATATTGCTGGGGCGTCAGGCCATAGACGGTGTGAAGGTGACGCTTGAGCATCTTCATTTTTTTCCCGTCCTCCAGGCAGACGATGTAATCCGGGAACACGGATTTTTTCACGGGTACGGCCGGTACCAGATCCGGTGTTCCGGTCATCGCCTGTCCCAGACTTCCGAGCGCCTGAAACACCGTTGCGATGAGGCCCGGCAGAGTATCCGCCGGAACCGTATTGCTGCTGACATAGGTAGCGACAATCCGGGTCGTAAGCTCCCGCAATGTGTCAGCTTCGGATGATCGTGTCTCGTGGTCAGTCATGGTCACGTCTGCCTGTTGTCCTGTCATGTTCCCGGTCACTGTCGAAGGCATGAAGCCCCGCGCGCCTCCAGCGTGTTTTCAGGTCGCCTGAAGCGGTATTCCTGCCCTCCCGAAGCTGCCCCGCAATGTCCAGGAGGGCCCCAAGCAGGGTGGCGCGGTCATCATCGGTCAGATCGACCAGTCCCGCCTTCTGGACCAGGCCGCCCAGTTCGATCAGATGATGAGTGCGTTCCCGTCGCGCCTTCGCCCAGTCGCGCATGTCAGTGCGTGCCTTTCGTGCCTGATGGCGATGGATCAGGGCTTCCTGCTTCCTGATCCGTCTTTCAAGCGCCAGCACTTCCGTTCTGATCGTTTCCGGTTCCTTTCCGGCCGCCCTTTTTTGCGCCGGCCTGAAAGAACGTCGTCCCCCGTTCGGTCCACCTCGCGACGGCTTCGGGTTTGCCGTCCGCCTGTTCGACAGCCGCAAGCAGCACCCCGGCCAGCGCCTCGATCGACAGGGTATCGGCTCCCGTCGCCTCGACCAGTTCACCGAGCTGGATGGTTCTTTGCGCCTTAAGCTGTTTTGCCTTTTCCTGAAGCGCTTTCAGTTCCGCATCAATGTCCCGTGGCCTGCGCATTTTCCGCCCTCTGTCCTGCTGGTCTGTGCCATACTCTACCACGCAGGCGAGAGCCGCGTCACTCATCCAGAGCAATCAACCCTTGTGGCGCAGTAAAATGTGAGTGCGCGCTTATACGTCACTTCGTGACGTGCGCTTGAGTGGTGTGATAGGATCGCGTCCATGGCGATCTATCACCTGCATGCAAAGGTCATCAGCCGCGCCACCGGCCGGAGCGCCGTGGCGGCGGCAGCCTATCGTGCGGCGTCCCGCCTGCATGACGTGCGGCTGGATCGCGACCATGACTTTTCCAACAAGAGCGGCGTGGTGCATTCCGAGATTCTGCTGCCCGATGGCGCGCCGGAACGGTTTCTCGATCGTGCGACCCTATGGAACGAGGTCGAGGCGATCGAGAAGCGCAAGGATGCCCAGCTTGCCCGCGAAGTGGAGTTTTCAATCCCGCGCGAAATGACCCAGGCGCAGGGGATCGCGCTGGCACGGGATTTTGTGCGCGAGCAGTTCGTGGAACGCGGCATGGTGACCGATCTCAATGTGCATTGGGATATTGGCGAAGACGGACAGGCGAAGCCCCATGCCCATGTGATGCTGTCTACACGACGGATCGAAGTCAGAACCGGGGAGGCTGTGCATGGAAGACGAGACGGAATCCCGCATCCTGAACGAGGCGGCAGGGGCGCATACGACATCACGCCGGATCTTGGACCTGATGGAGCAGAAAGGGGACGACGATCCACTCAAGCTCATGATCCGTCTGCTGACGGAAATTCGGGAGACGCAGCGCGGCATCCTGCTGAAGCTCTCGACGCTGGAGAAGCGCTTGCAGCGGCTGGAAGAACGGCGCGACTGATCGCGGCGGCACGGTTGCGGCATGAAGGCCTGGGGCTGGCGCAGGATCAGCCTTCCATCGGGTTCGGTGCGAAAGAGCGTTCATGGAATGACAAGGATCTGCTGCTGACGTGGCGGGAGCGGTGGGCGTCGCTCGCCAATGAACGGCTGGCCGAGCTGGATCTGGATGTACGGATCGACCATCGGTCGTTCGCCGCACAGGGGATCGACCTTGAGCCGCAGAACAAGATCGGTCCGGCCGGGATGCGCCGGGAAGAGCGGGGCGAGGACGCGGAACGGGTTGCCGACCATCTGGAGATCGCGCAGCGCAATGGCGAAAGGTTGCTGGCCGAGCCGCATGTGGCGCTGGAGGCGCTGACCCGACAGCAGAGTACATTCACCCGCCAGGACCTGGCGCGGTTCGTGGATCGGCATACGGCGGATGCCGCGCAGTTCAGTGCTGTCATGGTTCGGGTGGAGGCGTGTCCGGAGCTGGTCGCCCTCGGGAAGGACGGTCATGGGCGGGAACGGTTCTCCACACGGGAGATGATCGGGGTCGAGCAGCGCCTGGAAGAGGCATCGCTCGCGATGGGGCAGTCCCAGGGGCATGCGGTGCCGCTGGCGGTGCGTCTGGCGGCGATGGCGCGGGACGGGCTTGGGGACGAGCAGGCGCTGGCGGTGGGCGAGGTCACGAAGTCCCGCGACCTGTCCGTGGTGGTCGGGTATGCCGGGACGGGGAAGAGCACCATGCTGGGGGTAGCCCGCGCGGCATGGGAAGAGGCCGGGTATCGGGTGCGCGGGGCAGCGCTGTCGGGGATTGCAGCGGAAGGGCTGGAATCCGGGTCCGGGATCGAGAGCCGGACGCTGGCCTCCCTGGAGCGTGCGTGGGAACGTGGGTTCGACCTGCTGGAGCGCGGGGATGTGCTGGTGGTGGATGAGGCCGGCATGGTGGGGTCACGGCAGATGGAGCGGGTGCTGTCGGCCGCGCGTGGTGCCGGGGCCAAGGTGGTGCTGGTGGGTGATCCCGAGCAGTTGCAGGCGATCGAGGCTGGTGGTGCGTTCCGGGCGGTGGCCGAGCGGGTCGGGTCGGTGGAAATCACGACGGTGCGCCGGCAGCGTGAAGACTGGCAGCAGGCGGCCACGAAGGAGCTGGCGACGGGGCGGACGGGTGAGGCGCTGGGACGCTATGAGGCGGCCGGCCTGGTGCGCGGGCATGACACGCTGGAAGAGGCGCGGGCCGGGGTGGTGGCCGGATGGGATGAAGCGCGTCAGGCCGCGCCAGAGGACAGCCAGATCATGCTGGCGCACCGGCGTGTCGATGTGCGGGCGCTGAACGAGGCGGCACGCGCCATCCGGCGGGAGGCGGGTGAGCTGGGTGACGACGTGCTGGTGCCGACCGCCCAGGGCGAGCGGGTGTTCGCGGACGGGGAGCGGGTCTACTTCCTGCGCAATGACCGGGCGCTGGGGGTGAAGAACGGCACGCTGGGCACGGTGCGGGGCATCACGGGGTCGGTCGAGGCCGGGGATCTCATGCTGTCGGTGCAGCTCGACGGGCCGGGTGGGACCGGGACTGGCCGGGTCGTGTCCGTGTCGGTGGCGGATTATGACGCGCTGGATCATGGCTATGCCGCCACCATCCACAAATCGCAGGGTGTGACGGTGGACCGGGCGCATGTGCTGGCGACGGGGAGCATGGACCGGCACGGGGCCTATGTGGCGCTGTCGCGCCACCGGGAGAGCGTGTCCGTTCATTGGGGCCGGGATGATGTCGGCGACCGGGACGGGCTGGTGCGGCGGCTGTCGCGCGAGCGGCTGAAGGATACCACGCTGGATTACCTGCATGTCCGGGATCGGGATGCCGGGTTTGCGCGACGACGCGGGCTGCATGTCCCCGAGAGCGAGATCGTGGTGGAGCGTGAGAAGGCTGCCTCTGGCCCCCAGAAGGACAGGCAGGCCGAAGCTGTCCGTACGCCAGATCCGGCACCGGCACAGCGGAAGCGTGGGATGTTCGACGGGCTGGACCTGTCCGTGAGGGGGCGTGGCCGGACGGTGGAAAAAGACGTGTCGGCCGGGATGGATGCCGGGGCTGGGAAGGGGGAAAGTGGGGTTGAGCGTGAGGCTCCCGCCTCTCCCTTTGCCGGGTTGCAGCTGCCGCGTGTGCGGCGCGAGCAGGTGCCGGTCGGGCTGGGCGGGTTTGTGCCGGGTGGTGATCCGCTCCACCAGGCGGTGGAGCAGTATGCGCGGGCGGTGCGGGACATCGGGCGCATGGTGGAGCAGGACCTGCCGGTGCTGGAGCACCAGAAGAAGGCATGGCTTGACGCCAGCACGGCCCTGGAACGGCTACGGCCCGGAGCGGTGATTGCTCTGGAGACCGCCGTGAAGCATGAGCCGGAGATCCGGCAGGCCCTGTACGGGCTGGAAGGGCCGACACGGGCGCGCAGGCTGGTCGAGGGGCTGGAACACGAGGACAAGGTGCGGAAGAGTCCGGAACTGCGGGCCGCGCGGTTCGTGAAGGCGTGGGACGGGCTGAGCCGCGAGCAGCAAGGTGTGGCGCTAAAGGAATTGAAGCGGGACGCGCAGCTTGAGTCCCTCCTGCGGCGCAAGGGGCACGAACTGGGCGTCCGGAAGGGATCGACGCTCGATCATGGATTGCAGCCGCAGCGCACGCGCTCGCTGTCGCGCTCCAGGGGGCGGGATATGGATATGGGGATGTAATCTGCTTGAGACGGGTGATGTTAATGTGTATGATTTGTGAAGGAGATACACATCATGCGAACCAACATCATTATTGATGATACCCTCATGACAGATGCGCTGAAGGCGTCTGGCGTCAAAACCAAGAAGGAAGCGGTCGAACTCGGGTTGCGGACGCTGATCAAGCTGAAGCAGCAGCGGGAACTCCGCACCTTGCGGGGAAAGCTCGACTGGCAGGGTGATCTTGATGCCATGCGCTCCGACGCATGATCCTGGTGGATTCATCGGTCTGGATCGATTTTTTTCGGGGGAAGACGACCCCACAGGTTGATCTTCTTGACCAGATGCTGGGGGAAGATCTGGTCAGCATTGGCGATCTGATGATGACCGAGGTCCTGCAGGGTTTCTCAAACGAACGGGATTTCAATCAGGCACAGAGGATGCTGGGTGCCCTGGACCTGGTTGAAATCGGTGGTCGCGATGTGATGGTCGAGGCGGCGCGGTATTTCCGTCATCTACGCGGTCGGGGCATTACGATCCGGAAAACCATTGATACCCTGATTGCGACCCGGTGCATCGTGAGCGGTCATCGCCTGCTCTACAGTGACCGGGACTTTGATCCGTTCGTGGACCATCTGGGGCTGGAACGGGCTGCCTGATCGGGAGCAGGCTACCGGGGGAGGTATGTTGTGCAGGAAAAAGAACAAGCCGTTTGTCAGGAGACAGCGCATCTTCTGAGTAGTCCGCGTAATGCGGAAAGATTGCGACGGACTATTCAGAACGCGGCTTCAGACAGTCGGCCAAACAGGCTTACGCTCCTGGCAATGGAAGAAGGGCGAAGGCGGCTGCTTTTCGGAAAGCAGGAAAGGGCCGGAACGCAAGAGGCTGGTCAGGATGATGATCGTCTGGACATGCCGGAAAACTGAATCTGGATGAGGGGATGGTTCCATCATGAGCGAGACGGATCCGGCAGCCCGTGCGTTTGAGGATCTGTGCGCCGAAATGACGGTGCTCCGGCGCAGCGTGGAAGCGCTGCCCCAGGCATGGCGGGACAACCGGCCGCCTGACTACACGCCGGACCTGGCCAGACTGGTCAAGGCCCTGAACGACGTGAGCGCGCGCATGAAGGCGATCGAGGCCAGTCCGACGCTGAAGATGACGCCGCAGGCCTATGGGCAGGGGGTACGCCAGGCAGGGCTTTCCGTCTGTCAGGACATGCAGGCCGCCTTTCATACCGCGATCCGTGCGGTTCAGGTGGAGCGGCAGCAACTGACCGACATTGTCGGGCAGGCGCGCACCCGGGACCGGCAAAGCTGGTGGGTGTTGAAGGTAGGGCTGGCCTGTCTGGTTGCAGGGATCGGGTTGTCTCCTGTTCTGGCGTATCTCTTGCCATCTTCTGTCGGGACGCGAGTGGCATCTTTTATTGTTGGGGAGAAAGATCGCTGGAACTCTGGGGCCATGATGATGGCGGTCAGCAATCCTGAAGGCTGGCAACGTGTACGTGAGGACAGCCAACTGGTTGAGGTCAACAGAGACAGGATTGCAGCTTGCCAGAAAGTGGCCTCAGGTCAGGAAAAAACTCAGAAATCTTGTGTCATCATTGTTCCGTCAGAGCAGGAATAGTCTGTGGAGAGATATGAAGCCGAAATAGAAAGTGACATGTCAAAGAAACCGGATTTCTTTGACGGATCATTATGACGTGTTAGAAAAAACGCATATTGCTACCACGTTAGGATGTCATGTTAACGCCAACCTACCTTATTCGGCCTTTGCCGCCTCAGACGGAGATAGAAACGGTTCCGGTTCTCAGGGCGCTGGTCGAGGCCAATAAGGCTCTGGCGGAACTGAAGGGGCGGGCGGCCACCATTCCTAATCAAGGAATCCTGATTGATACGCTGGCTTTACAGGAAGCCAAGGCGTCCTCAGAAATCGAGAATATCGTCACCACCCAGGATGAGCTTTTCCAGGCGGATCTGTTTCCCGAGGGGCCGGACTCAGTGGCGGCGAAGGAAGTTGCCCTCTATCGTGATGCCTTACATCTGGGATTTCGGCAGCTGAAGGAAACCGATGGCCTGATCCTGAGCAAGGGGCTGATCGCGATTTTCCAGATGCTCAAGAAGCGGGAAGATGGGTTTCGAAACACCCCGGGAACGGCCCTGAAGAATGAGCGCACGGGGGAAGTGGTCTTTGTGCCGCCGCAGGACGGGCGGGAGATTATCGGGCATATGTCGGATCTGGAGCGGTTCGTGAATGATGACGGGCTCTGTGACCTGGATCCACTCATCAAGATGGCCCTGATTCACCATCAGTTTGAGAGCATCCATCCCTTCCCCGATGGAAATGGTCGGGTCGGGCGGATCCTGAACGTGTTGTATCTGACCCGGACCGGTCTTCTGGATATCCCGATCCTCTACCTGTCGCGCTACATCACACGCCATAAGGATGAGTATTATCGCCTGTTGCAGAAGGTGCGGGATGAAGGCGCATGGGAGGCGTGGATCCTCTACATGCTGCGTGCCGTGGCCGAGACATCCAGGATCACCCTGGAGCTGATTGAGGGCATGCGGGCGCAGATGGCCACCATGAAGCAGCGGATGCGGACGGAACTGCCCAAGATTTACAGCCAGGAGCTGCTGAACAACCTGTTCCGGCATCCCTACACGAAAATCGAGTATGTCCAGTCGGACCTGAGTATCGCGCGTCAGACGGCTGGGAAATATCTCGATCAGCTGTCGGAGAAAGGTCTGCTGTCCAAGCACCGCTCAGGGCGGAGCAACTATTATATCAATGCACCTCTGGTCCGCCTCTTCCTGGAGGTGTCCGGTGGCGCATGAGGTGTATGATCTGTTTTTCGAAAATATGGAATTTTACGCATGAATCCCGTTGAGATTGAAGAAGCTGTCTCCCGGATTGCCGAGGCATCTTTTAATCCCGGGGAATTTCCTTTCGAGTTCCTGCAAGCATTCGGAAACCGCGATGTTACGATCAAGCGGCTTCGCAAGGATAACCGCTCGGACGTTTCTGGGGCGGTGCTTCAGCGCAACAACATCCATCTGGCCGTTTGTCCTGAGGGGCATGTTGCCCAGACCCTGAACCTGCTCAGGGAAAGCCCCAAGACCCAGTCAGCCAAGGCGCGGTTTCTGTTGGCCACGGATGGAGTGACGTTTGAGGCAGAAGATCGCACGGAAGATGAGCACATTACGGATGTGTTCACGCATCTGGCTGATCGGTTCGGGTTTTTCCTGCCTTTGGCGGGTATCACGACCGTCCAGAAGATCAAGAACAACCCGATTGACGTTAAGGCCACGTCACGCCTGAACCGTCTTTATGTCGAACTTCTGAAAGAAAACCCCGACTGGGCAACAGAAGAACGCCGTCACGATATGAACCATTTCATGGCGCGTCTCATCTTCTGCTTTTTTGCCGAGGATACCGGGATCTTCCTGAACAATCTGTTCACCAGAACCATCCAGACCATGACGGAAGGGGCCACGGATCAGACGCATGACATCATGGCCGAACTGTTCAGGACGATGGATCTGGATACGCGCAATGACGATCGCGAAAAGGGCGAGGTCAAATCCTGGGCCAGGGATTTCCCGTATGTAAACGGAAACCTGTTTTCTGGAGCAACGGACTGCCCGCAATTCAGCAAACTGGCCCGCACCTATCTTCTGCGTGCCGGGGAACTGAACTGGGCGCAGATTAACCCGGATATCTTCGGATCCATGATCCAGGCCGTGGCCGATGAAGGAGAGCGCGGTGCGCTGGGGATGCACTACACCAGCGTGCCCAACATCCGCAAAGTGCTTAATCCGCTGTTTCTGGATGGTCTGCGTGAGGAACTGGAAAAGGCAGGCCAGAATACCCAGAAGCTGCATGCCCTCAAGGAGCGTCTGTCCGGAATTCGGGTGTTTGATCCTGCCTGTGGATCGGGCAATTTCCTAGTGATTGCCTATAAGGACATGCGGGAAATACAGAGCGAGATTGATGACCGGCTCAAGATAGAGCGGGCGGAACGGAAATCCGTCATCCCTCTGGCCAATTTCTATGGGATTGAGATCCGTGATTTTGCGGTGGAAATTGCGCGTCTGTCTCTTCTGATCGCTGAGTTCCAGAGTGACGAAATCCATATCGACCAGAAACAGGCCCGCCTGAATGTGCTACCCTTAAAGGATACAGGGCATATCGTCTGCGGGAATGCTCTGGAGCGGGACTGGTTTGACGTCTGTCCGCCTCAGAAAGGTTCTGAAACCTATATCTGTGGCAATCCTCCCTATAAGGGCAGCACCTGGCAGTCAGCTGAGCAGAAAGCTGATCTGGAGCAGATTTTCGGGCAGCGTACGAAATCCTGGAAGTCTCTGGATTATGTTGCAGGCTGGTTCATGAAGGCTGCGGATTATGGTCAAAAAACAGGCTCTTCCAGCGCATTTGTGAGCACAAATTCCATCTGTCAGGGGCAGCAGGTTCCCATTCTCTGGCCTCTGATTTTTGGCCTGAACTATGAAATCAGTTTTGCCCATACCTCGTTCAAGTGGGCCAATCTGGCAGCGCATAATGCGGGCGTGACGGTCGCTATCATTGGGATTGCGCCTGTTTCTGAGCATCCCAAAATTCTCTTCTCAAACGGAGCTGATGGGAAAACAATCAGGCAGGAATCTGGGCATATCAATGCTTATCTGGTTTCCGGTGCTGATGTTGTTGTCGAGAAGCGCAGCAAGCCAATTTCGTCTATTTCTCTGATGGATTTTGGCAATAAACCAGTTGATGGTGGGAATTTACTGCTGTCATGGGACGAGGTTGAGCAACTTAGACTAACAGAAGAGCAAAAAGAAAAATTCATCAAACCTGTTTATGGGTCTTCCGAATATATTCGTGGGAATATGAGATTTTGTATTTGGGTGCCTGATGATCTGAGGGATGAGGCATTTCAAATTCCAGTTTTGAAAGAGCGTTTTGAAAAAGTAGCTGCCATGCGTGAGGGCAGTACGAAGGCAGCGACAAGGGATGGAGCCAAATATCCCTATAAATTTGATGAAGTTCGACAGGTAGGGAATGAGGAAATAATCGCCATTCCAGCTATTAGCTCAGAAAATAGACCATTTTTACCCGTTGGTATCCTTCCTAAGGGAAATATCGTTACAAACAAGATATATGCTTTGTACGATGCTCCTCTCTGGAATATGGCGCTGATTGCCTCTCGCCTTCATTGGGTGTGGATTGGAACAGTTTGCGTTCGTATGCGTACGGATTTTTCATATTCCAATACTTTAGGCTGGAATACCTTTCCTGTTCCGACTTTGACGGAAAAGAACCGTGCCGATCTGACCCGTTGTGCCGAGGATATTCTTCTGGCGCGTGAGGCACATTTCCCAGCCACGATTGCCGATCTGTATGATCCGGACAAGATGCCAGACAATCTGCGGGCGGCTCATGACCGCAATGACGAGGTGCTGGAGCGGATCTATATCGGTCGGCGTTTCCGCAATGATACGGAGCGTCTGGAAAAGCTGTTCGACCTCTACAGCAAGATGATCGCCAAGAAGGGCGGCAAGACGAAAAAGAAGAAGGACGCTGCCTGAGCCATGACGATCAATCCGGTTATTCCCGCTGTTTCTCTGCGTACCGGCCAGACAGGTCAGTCTGCCAGGACCAATGAACTGGGCATGCGCCCCATGCAGGAAGCAGTCTATGAGAAACGGGGCGAGCAGTATCTCCTCATCAAGTCACCACCCGCTTCGGGTAAATCCCGTGCCCTGATGTTTGTTGCTCTCGACAAGCTGGTGCATCAGGGGATGAAAAAAGCCCTGATCGTTGTGCCGGAACGCTCGATCGGGGGCAGCTTCATGAGCGAACCGCTGAGCAAGTTTGGCTTCTGGGCCGACTGGATCGTCCAGCCGAAATGGAATCTGTGCAACGCACCAGGTTCCGATGAAGGACAGGTCGCACGGTCCAAGGTCAAAGCTGTTGGTGAGTTTCTGAAGAGTGAAGATCAGACTTTGGTTTGCACCCACGCGACGTTCCGGTTCGCAGCAGAAGAACTGGGTATCGCAGCCTTCGATGGGTGTCTGGTGGCGGTAGATGAATTCCACCATGTCAGTGCAGACCCGAAAAACAGGCTGGGATATTATCTCAACCAGCTTATTTCCCGTGGGGAAACGCACATCATCGCCATGACCGGCTCCTATTTCCGAGGGGATGCCGTTGCTGTGTTGTCTCCGGAAGATGAAGGGAAATTCGAGACAGTCACCTACACCTACTATCAGCAGCTGAACGGGTACCAGTATCTGAAAGAGCTGGATCTGGGATATTATTTCTATACTGGCCCCTATCTGGATGCGATTGATCGGGTGCTGGACGGCACGCGTAAAACGATCGTGCATATTCCCAATGTCAATTCACGCGAAAGCACGACCCAGAAGCACAAGGAAGTCGAGCACATCCTGTCCGTCCTGGGAGACTGGGAAGGAGAGAATATAGAAACAGGCTTCCATCTGGTGCGTCGCGCAGATGGTCGGGTCTTACGCATTGCCGATCTGGTGGAAGATGAGCCTGTTCGGCGCAACAAGGTTGTGTCTGCCCTGAAGGATCCGGCGCAGAAGAACAACCGCGATCATGTGGACATCATCATTGCGCTGGGGATGGCCAAGGAAGGGTTTGACTGGATCTGGTGTGAGCAGGCGCTGACGGTCGGATACCGTTCCAGCCTGACCGAAATCATTCAGATCATTGGTCGCGCCACCCGTGATGCACCAGGAAAGACACGGGCTGAATTCATCAACCTGATTGCTGAACCGGATGCGTCCCAGGAAAAAGTGACGGATGCGGTCAATGACATGCTCAAGGCCATTGCCGCCAGCCTGCTTATGGAACAGGTGCTGACTCCACGTTTCGAGTTTACGCCGAAGACCGCAGAAAGCGCGCCTCTGGATGGCTATGACTATGGAGAGGAAGGTTACAAGCCAAACGGAACGAATGTTGGCTTCAATGAGCAGACCGGCCAGTTCCATATGGAGATCAAGGGGCTGGTTTCTCCCAAAAGCCCTGAAGCGCAGCGGATCTGTCGGGAAGACCTGAACGAAGTTGTGGCGTCCTTTGTGCAGGACAAGCCTTCTCTGGAACATGGTCTGTTTGACGAGGAGACGGCCCCTCAGGAGCTGACGCAGGTCAGATTGGGGAAAATCATTCGGGATCGGTATCCCGAGCTCTCGGATGAGGATCAGGAAGCCGTACGCCAGCATGCGGTGGCGGCATTCAATCTGACCCAGAAGGGACAGAAAGCAGCTGAAGAGGTCACGCAGGCAGCCGGGGGAGAGGAGAAGATTGGTGGCAATACAGCCCTGATTGAGGGAATGCGGAAGATTGCCATGAATGTCCGGGATCTGGATATTGACCTGATTGATGCGATCAATCCGTTTGAGGAAGCCTATAAGATCCTCGCCAGGAGCATGAATGCAGAGACCCTCAAACAGGTTCAGGAGGTCATTGCCGGTCGTCATATTGCTCTGACGATTGAAGAGGCGAGGGACCTGGCAAAGCGTGCCCTTCTGTTCAAAAAGGAGCGGGGACGCCTTCCGGAGCTGACATCTCCCGATGCGTGGGAACGTAAGATGGCCGAAGGTGTGGCTGTTCTGGCGCGTAAGAAGGCTGAGGAACGGGCGAATGGCTGAACTGAGCGATGAAGAGCTTCTGGCCGAACTTGGTGTCTCGCTTGAGACCAAAAAGAAGGCCGCGCTGACCGCTGAGGAAGAGCGGATTATTGCCGGGTTTGAGGATATTTGTCGTTTCTATGAGGAACACGGGCATGCGCCTGCGCATGGAGAAGACAGAGATATCTTTGAACGGCTTTATGCCGTGCGTCTGGATCGGATCCGGGCTTTGGAAAAATGCCGGGCATTGCTGTCACAGCGTGATCCGCATGGGCTTCTGAGTGTTTCCGGGACGGACGCTGAGAGTGCTGATCCCGATACGCTGGACGATGATGCGCTTCTGGCGGAACTGGGCATTGAGGCCGAGCCAGCGGCTGAATCCATTACTGTCCTGAAGCATGTGAAATCACGCGCAGAAGTGCGGGCAGCGGAAGAAATTGCCAGCAGGGAACCCTGCAAGGATTTTGAAACCTTCCGGCCTTTGTTTGCACAGGTGCAGGAGGATCTGAAATCAGGCGTGAGGGAAACACGTCCCTTTGGGCAGGAAGCTGGTATTCGGCAGGGAGAATTCTTTATCCTGAAAGGTCAGATGGTTTACGTCGCGCATGTCGGGGAAGAGTTCGAGACTGAGTACGGTCGCAGAGACAGTCGTCTGCGGGTCATCTATGACAACGGGACCGAAAGCGATGTCCTGCTGAGATCGCTCCAGCGGGCGCTCTATAAGGATGAGACGGGTCGTAGGATTACAGATCCGACTGTCGGGCCTTTGTTCGGGACAACCGTTGAACCGGATGATCTGGAAAGTGGCACGATCTATGTGCTGAGAAGTCTGTCAGATAACCCGTATATCGCGCAGCATCGTAATCTGATCCACAAGATCGGGGTGACGGGAGGCGATGTGAAAAAGCGGCTCGCCAATGCGAAGCACGACGCGACCTATCTTCTGGCTGATGTCGAAGTTGTGGCGACCTACAAGCTCTTCAACATCAATCGCACGAAGCTGGAGAAGATCTTTCATAGGGTTCTGGCCCCTGCACAGATTGATCTGACGATTCAAGATCGGTTCGGGCATCCAGTGCAGCCGAAAGAATGGTTTTTGGTTCCGATTAATGTAATTGATCAGATTGTACAAAAAATATTAGACGAAACTATAGATGAGTATAATTATAATAAAAATACGATATTACTATTAAAATTATAAAATTTAATAGTAATTACCATTTATTCTTGTTTTTCTATGGGCCACAGCTGTCCAATTTCTAAGGCTTGTTGTCTTAATCTTTTGGCAACTGTGTCATTTTTTTTCTTTGAATTTTTTCCTGTTATAGAAGAAAAATCAACAAGATGATGAGCGATATTATCAGGTTGAGAAGTGTCACCTACGATGGGGTCTGGCAACACGCGCAAATTTTCTGTGTGGCAAAGATCTCTGGTAAATCCCCAGGTACCTACAGTTTCTAAATGTACGGTGGTGCCGTCCGGCTTTTGTCTTGTTTTCTTTTTGTGAAGTTCAAAAGATAACTTAGGAGTGGTCATATTCCCACAGTCTACAGAAAGTTGATCTTTATCACTTGGGGTCGGTCGAAATGCGCCGCTGCTAAGGGTGTTATTGGGGAAGTGAGCAGGGTGAACTTGCCGAAGAAGAATATCCTTATTCATGAGACAGAAAGAGACTCCCGGATGCGATCTTGAAGTATTTGTATTTGATTTTCTGAATATGTATCTGAGAACTCGGCCTTGCCTTTTATTTCGATACCAAAGAAGGTAAAAGAATTATCCGCGTTAAATTCAATTCCATAATCCCAACCATTACTTTCATATTCTAAAAGTATTCCTCCCTCTTCTGTAGGAGCGATCGCATAAAATGTAGGGAGTGGGTTTGTTATGACAATAAACCGCTTCGCAGCATCTCTAATGGATTGAGAAATAGAGTGACCATAGCCATCCAGCCATCCGCTTTCCAAGTTTGCCATTGCATCAATGGCATCTATTGCAGGATGATCTAACAGAGATATATCGTGAATAGTTATTACGGAGTGGATACTATCGTCGTGCCGTCTGAGTACAGTTAGATCAAATTCGTAATATCCTCCTATGTTTGATCCGTATTCAGAAGGAGGCCTACTATTATCTGTGAGAGAAAAATCACGTAAATCCGTATTGAAGAAACGCAGTAAACCATTTTCATCGACGCCTTTTAGACGTGACTTACCTTGTATTCTCTGCTCATAAGTGGCGGTAACTTTTGTTAAAAGGCGTTTTCTTCTTTCTACGTCGATAGAAACGACATTTAGATCACTATTCAATGGTTGGTCAGATTTTGAGCTATATTTAAATATTTCTCCAGGTTTCAGATTCGTTAAGAACCTATTGAAATTTCTTATTTGTGTATGGCTTAATACTACAGAGCTATCGTCGTTAGCGGCCTCAAGAATTTTCCCAAACTTAATTTTCGCTTTTTCCATTAATCTAAAGCGCTCATCGATTGGGAGAAGTGGAGTTTGTTTTTCCTCTAAGACCGAAAGTTCTAATTGCGGTATGGCGCTTCCATCACCGACGCCCCGTAAAGACATTTTGAACCAATCGGAATAGCCGTTTGGCATCCGTTCTCGGCCATTCTCTTCTAGCCAAATTTCACGGGAAAAAGTGGTTAAAATATCTTCGAGAGCTTGTAGATCCGTCAGAACATCAAGAGGAAGACGACCGCCTGTAAAGCGTTCACCTTCGTATTTGATGTTCAAAAAATGCTCAAACATACGGTACATATGATTTTGATGGTTTGTCTTGGGAAAATCGTCAAGAGTTTTGTGGTCCACGATCGCGCGATGAGCCAAACAGACTATAGTCATATTGGGACAAACCGGAGCCACGGTGTATCAAGGGTTGCATGGTGGTTTTTCCGGGAGGGTTCAAATGGGACAGCGCGCGGTCATCTATTGCCGGGTTTCCACGGCCGATCAGTCCTGCACGCGCCAGAAGGACGAGCTGCAGCGGTTTGCCGAACGCGCGGGCTATGAAGTGCTGGGCGTTTTCATGGAGACCGGCTCTGGCGTCCGGGTGGATCGGGCCGAGCGTCGAAAGGTCATGGCACTGGCCCAGGCCCGTGAAATTGACGCCATTCTGGTGACGGAGCTGTCCCGCTGGGGGCGCTCGACCATTGATCTCATCTCCACGCTTCAGGAGTTGGAGAGCTATCGTGTTTCCCTGATCGCCATAACGGGGATGACGTTCGACCTGACGACACCACATGGACGAATGCTGGCGACGGTTCTGGCCGGGATCGCTGAGTTCGAACGGGATCTGATTAGCGAGCGGGTGAAGTCTGGTCTGGCCGCTGCCAGGGCACGCGGGAAGGTTCTCGGCCGACAGAAAGGAGAGCGGCCAAAGTCTGATCGTCTGGCCCCGAAGGTTATGGCGTTGGTAGCCGAAAAGCGGAGTTATCGGTGGATCGCCCGCGATCTGGGAATCAGCAAGAACACTGTTGCTGCCATTGTGCAGAGAGATAAGGTGAGGCCTTCTCTTCCCTCGTAGAAAGTGTATGCAGGTATAAGATTATACGTGTAGAGGTGTAGCATGAAGGTTCTTGCTGTTCTTTCGCAGAAGGGCGGTGTCGGAAAAACGACGCTTGCAACCTGTCTCGCTGTCGCGGCTGAGCAAGCGGGTAAGGTTGTTGCTATTATTGATTTGGACCCACAGGCGACAGCCTCTTTCTGGAAAGACGTACGCCAGCTCGATACACCGGCTGTGGCTTCAATTCAGCCGATACGTTTGCCTGCAATGCTCAAAGCCTGCGCGGATGCGGGTACTGATCTTGTGATTATCGACGGAGCTGCTGTTGCGCGTGATGTAGCTTATGAAGCGGCGCGGCATGCTGACTTCGTTCTCATTCCAACGAAGACGGCCGTGTTCGATACAATGAGTATGACACACACATTGGATGTGGTTCGTCAGCTCGATAAAGCGTTCGCTGTCGTTTTAACTTTTGTGCCCCCCCAGGGGCAGGAGACAGGGGATGCCATTAAGGCCGTAACCGAATTGGGGGCAACGGTCTGTCCGGTGACAGTAGGAAACCGCAAGGCATTTTTCCGTGCACAGGCAGCGGGACAGGCTGTGCAGGAATTCGAAGCACATGGGCCAGCAGCAAACGAAATTAAGCGTTTATACGAGTATACAGATATACAATTATACAAAAATCGGGAGGTAGTGTGATGGCGAAAAGCAATACGCTACAAGCGATGCTTGATCGCGCCAAAGGTAGTGGTGAGGCAATGCCAGCCCCTTCCCCGAAGCCAGATATATCATCCCGTAAACCTACGCTGAATGGTCGTAAGGGGACCAAGTTGATCGGTGGGCACTTTTCTCCTGAAGTCAGCACCCAGCTTCGTATTATAGCGGCCGAAGAGGGAACGACGGTTCAGAGTTTGCTTGGAGAAGCACTGGACGATCTGTTTGTGAAGAAAGGACGAAGCAGGATCGTTAGCGGATAAGTATACATTTATACATGTATACAATTATACACGTAAGCTGTGTCTAGCGTATAGGGTTGCGTTTGTGTCGGTTGCGGCAGAATCCGACAAATGCGGCGCTGGGGTTTTGCAACTCTGGTTGTCCGCTATCATTCCACCATGACACCCATTCATCATAGAGTGCGTAGACATCATATCCTGGAGCAACTCCTCTAGCGTCATGGAAACCCTCGGGATCGACAAATGGTTTCTGGAGCTTTGGCTCTATTACCTTGACGGTGTCCATCGTTTCCCGATTGCGGAAAGTAACTGTGTTGCTGTTTATTTCGACAGCATAATCAGGCAAGTGGTTATTGATTGCCAAGTCACGGAGCATTGAGCGAAATACGCGAATATGGCTACTGGCCCCCGTTTTTTTCTGTAAAATTTCTATAGAAACAACCCATTTTTCCTGAGCACCACAATGCTTGCGTGCAAGTTCGTATATTCTCCGTTCAAGAGGTTTGCGTAAACGGAAATAATCGCGATGTAATGTCAGTACACTTCTGCCTTCGATCATTCTGAATAGCCATTCGGACAACGTTACCTTAATTTCGGACATTTGTCCGGAATTGGTCTTACGGACAATTCGCCATTCATTGATAAGACCAAAGCCTTCGGTGATTTCTTCTCCATTAGCTTTGATGTTGGTGGTGATCCGTGTGCCTGCTAAGCGCTCAAACGCGCTCCGAAGCCGCTTATAGCCATCACCATCGGTTTGACGGTTGGTCCACACCAATAAATCGCGTGCGGTAAGGTGGAGAGTTCGATTTGGCTGCTCACCTTGATTCATTTTCGCGATAAGCTGCGAAATGCAATAGATAAGGATATCCTTGTCATGGATCGTCGCGAGCCCTTTGACGCTCGGAACGATCTCAACTGTATTGCCATTGTGCTCGTATCGGAAAATGCGTCGATCAGGTTTAGTGGCAAGCGAGAAAATTGGATGTTCCATCGAGGCCATATCATCTTTGGGGATGGCATCAAGGACATCACAAATAAAAAGATCTGGTGTCGGATATCGTTCCGGAAGTAGAACTGAACGTCCATCAATGTTCGGGGTTTCATTGACGGTAAGTGCCAGTTCGGGGTTTCGTTGACGGGTTGCTTTGATTCGGGGTTTCATTGACGATCAGTTTAGGTTCGGGGTTTCATTGACGCAAGAGCTAGATTCGGGGTTTCGTTGACGCAGATTCGGGGTTCTGGAGTCACTAGATTCGGGGTTTCGTTGACGCAAGCGGCCCCAAAACGCTGTTTTTGTATTTTATTTTCAGTCAGTTACGTGTTTGTGGAAAACCCTTAACACTACTATTAACACATAAATTAACACTCTAAGGCTGTGGATAACTTTTCATTCTCTGCAATCTTTAGCCAAATTGCCACCAAGCACCGCCTCTTGGAGGCTCCGCCCCCGCCGGCTCGCGGCCTACGGCCGCCCCGATCGCGCTATACGCGATCTCCCACCCGGCATCCCCCTGCTCGCCCTTTCAGGGCTACGCTAAGCAGACACGCCTACGGCGCGAAATCATAATCTGACGATGCGTTGCATCGTCTCTCCACCAGCACCTTCCTCTCCCGCGTCGGCGCCTTCGGCGCCCTACGGGGCTCCCGCTCCGCGCTCGCCCAACGCCTGCAACACCAGAAGAACCGGGCAAGATCATAACCTGCTCAAGGCGCACCGGTGTTCAGGCGATCATTCAGCAGCTCACGTGTAGCAGCATGCCCACCAGACGCCACAGGATGGCCGTACAGGCGTTATTGTGTGTGGCGGCTAGTTAGTTGGCGGTAACGGGAATTGCGCTTTGTGCGGCCTCCCAGGGCGCTCTACGAGCTTTATCAGGGATTGATGGGTTGGCCATTTCCTGTTCGTCCGTCCAGATATCCTCCTCCTAACTTTCAGTGGAATGGGGTCGGTACATAGAACGGGCACAGATATACGCTAAGGATTATCGGTGATTGTGATGGCTTGCCGGAGCGGGCGGAGTTTCCAGACCACCAGCGTATCCCCTTCCTTGAGCCAGGCGAGGCACGTCTTGAGGCCAGGGCGATCGTCGCGGGCACCAGAGGCCTTGTCGGAATGAATGTGGCGTGCATCGACGCCGATGTTCTGGTCGAAGGTCTGATCCACGGTATCTACGGTTCCCGAAGCTGGATGGCAGCACAGATGGGACGCGTGGGCGGATCGTCCGCCAGCCAGGCAAAGGCAGCGGCGGCACGCCGGAATGGTGCTAAAGGCGGTCGGCCAAGGAACGTCGCGTAAGATAGTCACCGCCTTTCAGGCGGTAGGGAACTGTCGTGCCACGTCTGCTCGCTGCAACGACCATTCTTGCCGAAAGGGTGGACCGTATCGGTCTACCCTTTGGCTGAAGGGGCTCGGGTTTTCCAAGCCCTTTGGGCATGCCCGCACCAACGGTGCAATGGTGTATGAAGAGCCGCTACCTATGGGTAGGCGCAATGTCGGCCTTGGGTATGTCGATGGGTCGTCGTAAGGGTAGCCGTAGGGTCGTGAAACGGTCGTTCCATCAATGCATCAGGGATAGTCGTGACCATTGCACTCTGCGTCACCTTCCTGCGGTGTGCGAGAGCGTCCCCCTTATTGCCCAGGTTGTGGCAGGGGGAGCGGGTTATCCGTGCCGAGGCTGGCGGCCCATGCCTTCATGTCCTGTTTCTCCCGGTCTGGACCTTCAGACCAGTTTCGGCCTGCGTCCGCGTTTCTTCTCTGGCAGGCGTGTGACCGGCGCTTCAGCTTCCGATACGTCCGAAGGTTCCGGTGTCTCCTTGACGGTCCGCCCCAGTCCGATCTCCTGTGCCAGGGCAGAACGTCGGGCTGCATAGGATGGGGCGGTCATCGGGTAGCTTTCCGGCAGACCCCATTTTGCCCGATATTGCTGGGGCGTCAGGCCATAGACGGTGTGAAGGTGACGCTTGAGCATCTTCATTTTTTTTCCGTCCTCCAGGCAGACGATGTAATCCGGGAACACGGATTTTTTCACGGGCACGGCCGGCACCAGATCCGGTGTTCCGGCCGTCGCCTGTCCCGGACCGCCAAGCGCCTGAAACACCGTTACGATGAGGCCTGGCAGGGTATCCGCCGGAACCGTATTGCTGCTGACATAGGCTGTGACAATCCGGGTCGTAAGCTCCCGCAGCGTGTCAGCTTCGGATGATCGTGTCTCGTGGTCAGTCATGGTCACGTCTGCCTGTTGTCCTGTCATGTTCCCGGTCACTGTCGAAGGCATGAAGCCCCGCGCGCCTCCAGCGTGTTTTCAGGTCGCCTGAAGCGGTATTCCTGCCCTCCCGAAGCTGCCCCGCAATGTCCAGGAGGGCCCCAAGCAGGGTGGCGCGGTCATCATCGGTCAGATCGACCAGTCCCGCCTTCTGGACCAGGCCGCCCAGTTCGATCAGATGATGAGTGCGTTCCCGTCGCGCCTTCGCCCAGTCGCGCATGTCAGTGCGTG
>NZ_POTC01000045.1 GCF_002906255.1 Novacetimonas maltaceti
TCAGTGAATGGGGAGACGTCTTTGGTGACCCGAAGATGACAACGGCGCTCCTGGATCGGCTGACCCATCACTGTCATATCCTCGAGACAGGAAATGACAGCTACAGGTTCCGCGCCAGCACCGCCGCCTCAAAAAACAGAAAGGACAGATCCTCTTCTTGACCGCCCGCCCGACTATGCCTGAAATAGCAGATGGCTGGGTCAATTCCTGATGAAAAACCCAGGTCAGTTCTCAGTGAAAATCAACACACCAGCTCCACATCGGTGGAATAGACTTTCTGATGACGTGGTATCCCGACTGCCCAGCGCAGGCCCCGCGCACTCAGGGCCTGACGGAACGGGGCGGACAGGCTAAACCGGCATCCGCAAGAACACAGCCAAAACGGACACCTGCGGCACAGAGGCGATCAATCTCTTCGATCGCCATCTCCGGTTTGGTCCTGGAGCCCTGATGTTCCAGTGGAACACCAGCCCGCTTCAGGCGTGTCGGATCTGCTGTCCAGATATCGGGCAGGAACAGACGGAGTGACAGCATCAGCGGCACTTCACGCGAAGCCAGTGTCACGGACACCAGTGTCTGACAATTCGCTTTCTTGCCCAGGGTCAAAGCATATTGGGGCGCCACGCCAACAGAATGTTCTCCCTTTTTGGGAAGGGAGGTATCATCGATGATCAGCCATGAACGCTCGCCGCCCACCAGGTGGTCAGCATGACGCCACAGGGCAGCCTCAAGTGGTGCACTGTCCCACACACCGGTACTGACGAAATGATGCAGCCGGTCAGAAGGGATATCGCCATTGCGTGTAGCCATGGGCTGCACGCTCTTGCGGTCACCAGGTCCGATCAGGCCTGCAATATAAGCCGGACACATCGCCCGCTGCGCTTTGTGACCCAGGGCCGCCAGAAATGGCGCAAGCCATACTTCCAGATCCGATCGCCAGTCGGTGTTCATCGCCAGCTCCCACTACAACTGGTCTTCCATGAATCACCGATTGCACCTGTTGGGAATCCTTGTTCCAAATTTTCTGCCAAAGTAGTGCTAAAGTCCAAGATTGGACAGCCCCGGATGATCGTCGGGGCGTCTTCCCGCAGGCCAATGGAACAGTCGGTCTCCGGCTTCTATCGGCAGGTCATTGATCGATGCGACCCGGCGGCGCATGAGCCCGGCAGTATCGAATTCCCACAGTTCATTGCCGTAAGACCGGAACCATCGACCTGCATCATCATGCCATTCATAGGCAAAACGGACAGCCATGCGGTTATTGCGGAAACCCCAGAGTTCCTTGATCAGGCGGTATTCGTGCTCCGCGTTCCATTTGCGTGTCAGGAAGGCCACGATCTCATCGCGCCCATGGATGAATTCCACCCGGTTGCGCCACTGGCTATCCATTGTATAGGCCTGCGCCACCTGTTCCGGGTTCCGGGAGTTCCAGGCATCTTCAGCAAGCCGGACCTTGCGTGTAGCACTCTCGATATCGAAAGGCGGTAATGGCGGTCGTGACATGGATAAGCTCCGTGTGATGTAGCAGTCATGGTTACCGCAGCATTGTGTTTCCTTTACGACACTGACGAAATGACTGTCATTCCTCGTTTCAGGACGCATAGTTGAGCAGGGCTAAAAGTGATGGTGAATACGATAGCCCTGCACAGGGTAGAAGATGCCTGTGACATCCCCGCCGCATCCTTAGCTCCCATGCCCGAGCCGATGACCGGACGGGAATCCGTGGGGCCGGGCCTGCCATGCGATCAGGAAACCGACAGCGACAAGCCCCATCACCGCCCAGGGAAATGATGCCGCCCCCCATGTGTCGAGCAGCGCGCCGCCCAGAAGGCCCCCGCCAGCTATGGCGCTGTTCCACGCCACCACATTCATCGACAGCGCGGCATCCGCGCCATCGCCAGCCGCATCGGCGAGCGCGGTCTGGAGCAACGTCGCGGCCCCACCGAATGTCAGCCCCCATACCGGCACCCCAATCATGATCACCGCAGGCGACGTTGATCCGATGGCGAAAGCCCCCGCCACGACCGCGAATATGGCAAGGCTGAGCAGGACGGACAGGCGCAGGGCGTGATCGACCGTGCGGCTGGTCAGCCAGATGCCGACAAGGGCCGCGACCCCGAACAGCAGCAGGATGCGATCTGCCTGTCCCGCCAGCCCGGCCGGCGTCACGAACGGCACGATGTAGGTATAGAGAACATTGTGCGCGAGCATCCACGCCATCACGACACCGAGGACAGACCGCACGCCCGGCATGTACAGAACATGCCGGAACGGCAGACGTTCGTCATGCGCGGCACCCGGAAAATCAGGAACCTTCGCCAGAACCCATACGATCAGCAGCAGGGTCAGGCCCGACATGATCCAGAAAGCCAGCCGCCAGCCAACGGCAGCGCCCAGCCATGTCCCGGCGGGAACACCCAGCGAGAGCGCGATTGGTGTGCCCACCATGGCAATCGCCAGGGCACGGCCCTGCTGGGCGCGCGTCACCATCCGGCGCGCATAGCCTGCCAGCAACGCCCAGGCGAGACCCGCCGCCGCCCCCGCTCCGTACCGGGCCACAAGGGTCGCGCCGTAATGCGTCGAAAACGCGGTGATGGAATTGAACACCACGAAGCCTATGATCGCCAGCAGGAGGACCCGCCTGCGCCGCCATCGCTGCGTGACGAGTGTGAGCGGGATCGCCGCACTCAGCGAGCCTATGGCATAGGCCGTCACCATCTGCCCGGCGAGCGCCGGGGAAATATGCAGACCCGCGCCAATCTCGGGCAGCAACCCTGCCGGCAGGGTTTCGGTCATGATGCAGATGAAACCGGTCATGGCCAGCGCGAGCAGGCCGGCAATCGGAAGGCGTGCGTCAGTTTCTTGCGTGGGCGCAGTGATGGTGGGGTTCATGGGGTGCTCATATATGGATCGTTTGATACACATATATGGCCGCCGTGACCTTGGCAATCACTTATGGATCACTTAATATGGAAGTCTTTCGGAAGGAACGATGACATGGCGCGGACCGGGCGTCCCCGTGAGTTTGACCGCGACAGGGCGATTGACGCCGCCACGGCGCTTTTCTGGGCGCAGGGGTATGAGCCGACCTCCCTGAACCAACTCAAGGCCTGCATGGGCAATATCTCGCCTGCGAGCTTCTATGCCGCGTTCGGTTCGAAGGAAGCCCTGTTCCGCGAAGTCGTGCAGCGCTATCTGGCCACATACGGGCAGGTTATGGCGCCGTTATGGGATGAAAGCCTGCCCTCGCGCGAGGCCATCGAACGGACGTTGCGCAGTTCGGCGCGCATGCAGTCTGCCCGCACACATCCGACCGGGTGCCTGGTCGTGTGCGGTGCCAGCAACTGCTCACCTGAAAACGAACCCGTTCAGGCGCTTCTTGCGGCGGAACGACAGCGCACACGCACCGGCATCAGGGCCTGCGTGGAACGCGCCATCGCCAATGGTGAACTGAATGCATCCCCGGCGACAGATGTCCTGCCCGATATTCTCACGACTTTTTTCCACGGCATGACATGCGAAGCCCGGGACGGGATACGTTCGGACACTCTGGATGCGGCCGTCACGTCGCTGCTGACGTTGTGGGATATCAACGCGGTGAAACGGGGAACAGCAAAGCGACCTAAAAAAAGCTGACGGACTGACAACGGCAAGACGATCCCGGCCCGGCACGAAAATTCCATATCGGTCGGTCCATAAATCCTTGACCCCGCTTCGTGCCCATATTATGGATCGGTCGATATGGAAATGGTGTCTTCGGAACCCGACGCCATGCCTCTTCAGGGAATCCGATCATGAGCCCATCAAAAACCGCCCTCGTCACGGGTGCCAATCGTGGCATCGGATACAGTATCGCCAGGCATCTGACGGCCGCCGGCATCAACGTGATCGGCACGTATCACACCAATGAAGGCGAGGCGAAGGCTGCTGAAACCGCCCTCAGCCAGAAGGACGCAAAGCTGCGCATGCTGCAGTTGGACATCGCGAACCATGCGTCGTTCACGGATTTTGCAGGGCAGGTCAAAGCCCTTCTTGCAAGCGAGTTTGGGCAGGGGGGACTGAATTATGTTGTCCAGAACGCCGGCAACATCATCCACACCCGCTTTGATGCCGCAACGTCCGAACAGCTCGACAACCAGTACAACATTCACTTCAAGGGCCCGTACCTGCTGACGGTAGCACTCCTGCCCCTGATCCGTGATGGCGGGCGTATTCTCAACATCACCTCTGCCGCGACGCGCTTCTACCTGCCGGATCATGGCCCCTACGCGGCCATGAAAGCCGCGACCGAAGTCATCTCGCTCTATATGGCAAAGGAACTGGGCGCGCGGGGCATTACCGTCAATGCGGTCGCACCCGGCGCGGTGGCATCGGACTTTGGCGGTGGTCTGGTCCGTGATGATGCCACGGTCAACAAAAGCCTCGCAGAGATCACGCCGCTGGGGCGCGTCGGCCAGCCCGACGACATCGGGGCCGCGGTCCGTGCCCTCCTGTCTGACGACATGCACTGGGTAAATGGCCAGCGCATCGAGGTGACGGGCGGCCAGTCACTTTGATCCCACACAGAAAAGGGCAGGGGGTATCCGTATGATCCACGTTATGGTCAGCAGTGTCCTCAATGCACCCGTTTCGTCCGTATGGAGGCTGATCCGTGATTTCGGTGCCCTTGGAAACTGGTTGCCGGGCGTGAAAAGCTGCGTGATCGAAGGCGATGATCCCGGCGACCGTGTCGGCGCAATCCGCCGTGTTGAAATGGGCGATGTCGGTGTGATCCGTGAACAGCTTCTGGCGCTGTCCGACGTGGAGCATGCAGTGACGTTCTCGATCCTTGAATCGGCTCTGCCGATCCGGAACTACCGCTCGAGCATCACGCTTCTGCCCATAACGGATGGCGATCGCACGTTTATCCGCTGGCGCGGCCAGTTTGAGGCGGCTGCCGAACACGCAGCCAGCATGGAGGCCCGGATGCCGATATACATTTACCAGCCAGCCTTCGACAGGCTGGCAGAAATTCTGGCGTTGAGGGAAACACGGTCATGACCAGCTTTGATGGAAAATCAGTCCTCGTGCTGGGCGGCAGTCGCGGGATTGGCGCCGCCATCGTGCGTCGCTTCGCAACGGATGGCGCGAAAGTCGTTTTCACGTATCTGTCCTCCCCTGACGACGCTCACGCCCTGGCGGTCGAGACCGGAAGCAGGGCCCTGCGCGTTGACAGTGGCGACCGGGATGCCCTCATCGCGCTGATCAACTCGCTCGGCCCCCTGGACGTGCTGGTCGTCAATTCCGGAATTCTTGGCGCGGGTGACCCGCTGGACATGCCGCCGGATGCCATCGACCGGCTTTTCCGTATCAATACCCACGCGCCTTATCACGCGGCGGTTGCCGCCGCACGAAATATGCCCGACGGCGGCCGCATCATCCTGATCGGCTCCGCCAATGCCGACCGGATGCCGATGACTGGCCTTGCCGCCTACAGCGCCAGCAAGGCGGCACTGAAAGGCATGGTCAAGGGACTGGCGCGTGATTTCGGGGCACGCGGCATCACCGTCAATGTTGTCCAGCCCGGCCCCACCGATACCGACATGAACCCCGCCGATGGGCCGCTGAAGGACGTCATGCACGACTTCATGGCGATCAAGCGCCATGCCACGGGCGCGGAGATTGCGGGGCTGGTCGCGTATCTTGCCGGGCCAGAGGCTGGCATCATCACGGGGGCTGCATACAACATCGATGGCGGCTTCGCAGCCTGACGGAATGACTGATCCGCCCGCTGCTCCGGCTTTCAGAACGCGCACCCGAAGATCGTCACTCAATGCTCGCGCTATCATTATCTCCATTAGTGGAAACGGTGAATCACAATCCATGCCCCGTGTCACCCCACACGATTCATAGTTCAGAGGACGCGCTCTAGGAGGTGGCATGCCGGGGCCGACTTCAAACCTGCCCAGTGTGGTCTGGAACCGTGCGATGGAGGCTTCCATGCCATGGCCATGCCCGATGGGCCGCAGGATGCGAAGCCTTCCTGAAGCTGCTCTCTCCCCGGTATTCGGCCTTTCCAGAGATAAAAGGTACGATCGTCTGGCATCATGAGTGCAACGTGGCGGTTAACTTCAATGTGATGAACGGCATAAAACAAATAATTTTATCATAATCATAAGTAAATATGAAAAGATAATTATAATAGTTATGTATTTCCAAATATGTGATGTGTGAAGAAAATATACCCAGAATGTGGGTAGTGTATTCATATATTGAACTCCACGAACGACGTGTTCTAGCCTTCTGAAAACAAAAAAGAAGGCGGTGTACGTCAATGATTCCCAAAGATCGAGTCTGGCCAGATGGCACGCAAACCCTTGGGCGCGGACTTTGCCTGCTTCAGGCAGTCAGTGAAGGTCATCGTTCCCTGCCTGCCCTTGTGGCCCATGTCGGTTATACACGCAGCACCACGCAGCGGCTGGTGGCCGCCCTTGTACAGGGGCGGTGGCTATGGCAGTTGCCGGGCGATACCTTTTCTCTGGGGCCGCGTTTTCTGGAGTTGGCGCAGCGTGCGCAGGAAGATGACCCCATGACGGTACTGGCACGCCCCATCCTGCGTGAACTGGGTGCGAAGACGCGCGATACCATTCATCTTGGCATCCGTGTCGAGGACGAGGTCCTGTATCTTGACAAGGTGAACAGCCAGCGGGGACTGGAAATGCGCTCACGCATCGGTCAGCGCATGCCCCTGGCGCTGACGGGCATCGGGCGCGCGCTATTGCTGGATGACGATAAAACAGAATGGCGACGCCTGTACCGACATGCAGCCGCAAAAGGCGCACCGCCGGGCCCATGGCTGGAACGGATGCGCGCCTACAGGGACAGCGGGTGCGTATTCGACCTTGAAGACAATGAAATGGGCATCAATTGCGTTGCGGCTGCCCTCCGTAACGGGCGGGGCCGCATTGTCGCAGCAATCAGCGTAGCCAGTGCTACGGCCTATCTGCCCCGCACGCGCATGGAGGAACTGTCTCCCCTTGTGCTGAAGGCGGCCGAAACCATTTCGCGGCAAATGGGCTGGAAAGGGCAGGTTCGTGATGTTGCATGATCCTGCGCTATTGGGACTGGACTGGGGCACATCATCGCTGCGTGCGTGGCTGATGGACGCAGGCGGCACCATCATGCATGAACATTATGCCCGGCACGGTATTCTCAACCTGCCAGATGGCGGTTTTACGCAGGTTCTGTCGGATATTCACGCACAATGGCGGCTGGACGCTCCTATGCCGATGCTGGCCTGCGGGATGGTGGGTAGTATCAATGGCTGGAGGGAGGTACCCTATCTTTCCTGCCCTGCAACCCTGTCCCGGCTTGCTGGGGCGCTGGGTCTGCAACCCACGGTCCATGGTCTGCTGCATATCGTGCCAGGCTTGCTGAAGGACGGTCCCCTGCCCGATGTAATGCGTGGCGAGGAAACACAGATTATCGGGATGATGGAAACCGGCAACGGCGGTCATCGTACGGTTATCCTGCCCGGCACACATTCCAAGTGGGCGCAGGTGGAGGGGCGGACCATTACGGAATTTCATACCTTCATGACAGGTGAGCTGTTTGCGGTTCTCATGCAGCACAGCATTCTTGGTCGCCTGTCAGCAACGGCACCGCCTGATGCCAGCCAGCGTGACGAGGCTTTTGTCATGGGCGTCCGGACCGCCCTGTCTGGCATTCCCCTTGCCGGTCGTCTGTTTTCGGCCCGCACTGTTGTCCTGCGCAACAGGCTGGAGCGGGCGTACGCCGCCGACTACCTGTCCGGTCTGCTGATCGGGGAGGAAATCCAGGCCGGCATGACGGCAATGGATATCGCATCACAGGCCGCGCCCGTACTGGTGGGGGAGCAGGCGCTGTGCCAGCGCTATCAACTGGCGTTTACGGCGCTGGGTCATCATGCGCCGCCGGTTGCAGGAAATACCGCGCCTGCTGGCCTGTTCCGGCTGGCGCAGGCCGCGCATCTGCTGGATCTGCCCCCCTCCCATGTCCATGACCAGAAAGGAGCTGTCGCATGACCTGCTTCGATACGGCATTTGCCCGCTGCCCGCTTATCGCCATCCTGCGCGGCATCCAGCCGCATGAGGTGCTGGACATTGGCCGTGTGCTGGTTGACACCGGCTTTACCATCATCGAAGTCCCCCTCAATTCACCCGCACCCTATCAGAGTATTGCCCTGTTGCAGGACACGTTCGGCGACCGGGTGCTGGTGGGGGCTGGCACCGTTACGTCCCCACAGGCGGTGGGCGACGTGGCACGCCATGGGGGCCAGCTGGTTGTCATGCCCCATGCCGATCTGGCGGTCATTGCCGAAGCCAGAAAGCGCGGCATGATCTGTGCTCCCGGTGTTGCAACCCCGACGGAGGGGTTCGCAGCACTCAATGCGGGAGCTGATGCCCTGAAGCTGTTTCCTGCTGAACAACTGGGCACGAAAGCCCTGCGTGCCTGGAAAAGCGTATTTCCGCCCCGCACCCGCTTTATTCCGGTTGGCGGCATCGTGCCTGAAAACATGCAGTCCTATCTGGAGGCAGGGGCGGCGGGATTTGGTCTGGGTTCGGCATTGTACCGTACCGGTTATTCGGCCCGGGATGTCGGCCATGCGGCGGGACGCTTCATGAAGGCGCTTCCCCAGAACCTGCATACCGTTTGAAGTAAAAATAATAACGGGAAACAACAATGAAAATCACGGCATTGCATACGTACATGGTCCCGCCGCGCTGGCTGTTCCTCAAGATCGAAACGGATGAGGGAATTGCCGGTTGGGGGGAGCCGGTAGTGGAAGGCCGCGCCGCAACCGTTGCCGCCATGGTGGAAGAACTGTCCGATTACCTGGTCGGCAAGGACCCCTTCATGATCGAGGACCACTGGAATGTCATGTACCGCGCCGGTTTCTATCGCGGTGGCGCCATCCACATGAGCGCGATTGCCGGTATTGACCAGGCGCTGTGGGATATAAAGGGCAAGGCTTTCGGCATGCCGGTATGGCAGTTGCTGGGTGGCAGATGTCGTGACCGTATCCGGGTGTATTCATGGATTGGCGGCGACCGCCCTGCCGATACGGCCCGTGCCGCACGGGATGTGGTTGCCCGGGGCTTTACGGCTGTAAAAATGAACGGCACGGAGGAAATGCAGTTCATCGACAGCCATGAAAAGGTCGATGCCGCCATTGCCCGTGTTGCTGCCATCCGGGACGCGGTGGGACCCTATATCGGCATCGGGGTGGATTTTCATGGCCGGGTCCACAAACCCATGGCCAAGGTGCTGGCACGTGAACTGCAGCCTTTCGACCTCATGTTCATAGAAGAGCCGGTATTAAGCGAGAATTTTGATGCCCTTCCTGAAATAACGGCTCATTGTTCCGCGCCAATCGCCTTGGGAGAGCGGCTGTTCTCACGGTGGGATTTCAAGAAAATACTCGAACAGGGCTGTGTAGATATCATACAGCCCGATCCGTCCCATTCTGGCGGCATTACCGAAACACGCAAGATCGCCGCCATGGCGGAAGCCTATGATGTGGCGGTGGCACTGCACTGCCCGCTGGGGCCGATTGCGCTGGCGGCCAACCTGCAGCTTGATGCGCTGTGCTACAATGCCTTCATTCAGGAACAGAGCCTGGGCATCCATTACAATAAAAGTAATGACCTGCTGGATTATGTGAATGATCCATCGGTCTTTTCCTACGTTGATGGCACCGTGGCCATTCCCGACGGGCCCGGATTGGGAATTGAGATCAACGAGGATTACGTCAGGGAAAAAGCCGCGGAAGGCCATCGCTGGCGCAATCCCGTCTGGCGCCATGCAGATGGTTCGGTAGCGGAGTGGTAAGACCATCGCACGTACAGAATGCCCCCGTTTCCTGTCCTGTCCGTAAAAAGGTCTGCCATTCCCATAAACAAGACAGAATAACATAGCGCATGTACCTTAATGGGCATGCAGGAGAACAAGACGTGTCGGATCAACGCACCCTCTCCATGTCCGGTCTTGCGGCAATGCCGGATGATGATGATAGCCTCAGCCCCCTCATGCTGCTGCGCCCTTACTGGCGGGTAACCCTTGCGGCATTTCTGGGCTGGTTTCTCGATGCCTTCGATCAGGTTGCCCTGCTTTTGTGCCTGCCCGATATTGGCAAGAGCCTCGGCGTGGGGCTGACGGCCATGGGGCTGGTCATTACGGCCCAGAGTGTCGGGCGCATTCTGGGCAATACCAGTTGGGGCTGGCTGTCCGACCGGTACGGCCGCAAGCTTACATTCATGATCGGCGTGCTGTGGTTTGCAGCATTTTCCGGTTTTACGGCACTGGTATGGTCCTATCTGGGCATGCTGGTCGTGCAGTTCCTGTTTGGCATCGGGTTCGGGGGGGAATGGACCGCCTCTGCCTCGCTGCTTATGGAAAGCGTGCCGCCACGGGCACGCTCTCTGGCCTCGTCAATCATGATGGCAGGGTATGAATGTGGTTTCTTCGCCGCCGCTGCCGTGCAGGCTGTGGTCCTGCCCTACTGGGGGTGGCGGGCCATGTTCCTGATTGGTGTCATTCCGGCCATCCTGGCCATCTTCATCCGCCGTGATGTTGCTGAAAGTCCGGTCTGGCTGCGCCTGCGCTCCATGCCGCCCGTACCAGCGGCAATACGCCCGCGCATGGGCTTCAGGCTGGATGGCGCCGCAATACAGGCCCTGCTGTTCATGGCGGTGCTCCAGTTCCAGAATGCCGCGATATACAGTTTTTACCCGACCCTGCTGCGCAAGGTACAGAACCTGACCCCGGCAGAGGTCTTTCCCCTGCTGGGCTGCTACTGCCTGGGTTCACTGGTTGGCAAACCGCTCTGTGGTCTGCTGGCTGCGCGCATGGGTGAACGGACGGTATTCGTCACATATTTCCTGATCACGATCATGGATATCTGGCCCTTCATTTCCGCGACTTCCATGTGGGTGCTGGCCGGGGCCGCGCTGGTCATGGGGTTGTTCGGCAACAGTGTTTTTGCCCTTGTGCCGCATTATCTTTCGCAGCGTTTCCCCTCGGCCAACCGTTCCCTGGGCATGGGGTGCAGTTACGCCGTAGCGGCGCTGGGCCAGGGTGTCTGCGGTTTTGTCGTGCCGTGGCTGGGCGGTCAGTGGGGCCTGCCGCAGGCCATTGAAAGTTCGGTCGTCATCGGCACGTTCATGGTGGCGGCGGTCATTTTCTACCAGCCGCCAATACTGCCCGGAAGACATATGGAAGGAGAGGAAAGCATCGTCCCATGATTCCTTCCTTTGCGCTGGGCATCAGCGATGCCCGGGAACCTGTCTATCTGCCCCGGCCGGATTATGACCCCGTCTGTCTTGATCCATCCTTTGCGTCCTGTCTGCTGGCCCATAGCGATGTGGAATGTCTGGCGCGTGGCACGGAATGGGGCGAGGGGCCCGTCTGGTTCGGTGATGGGCGCTACCTGCTGTGGAGTGACATCCCCAACGACCGCATCCTGCGCTGGTCGGAGGAAACACGGCGCACATCCCTGTTCCGTGCGCCTTCACGCCATGCCAATGGGAATACGCGTGACCGGGCCGGGCGCCTGATCACCTGTGAGCATGAAAGCAGACAGGTCACCCGCACGGAATATGATGGCACGCTTACCGTTCTGGCCAGCCGGTTTGATGGAAAGCGCCTCAACTCGCCCAATGATGTTGTTGTGGCCCCGGATGGTGCGATCTGGTTTACCGATCCGGATTACGGCCTGCTCAGCGCCTATGAAGGCGGTGGGACCGGCTCGCAGGAACTGCCGACGGCACTTTATCGTCTGGAGACCGATGGCGGGCTCCAGCAGGTCAGCACGGAATTCATCAATCCCAACGGGTTGTGCTTTTCCCCCGCAGGAGACATTCTTTACGTCATTGACAGTGGCAGCATGCCCAATGCCATATGGGCCTGCGAACTGAATGCCGGGCGGACACGCCTTACCTCCCGTCACCTATTGATAGAACCGGCCCCCAATGCCCGTGCGGACGGCCTGCGTTGCGATACGGATGGCAATCTGTGGTGCGGGTGGGGTGGGGCTTCGGATCTGAATGGTGTGATGGTGTTTGGCCCTTCTGGCAGGGCCCGCGCCCATATTCCTTTACCCGAACGATGCGCCAATCTGTGTTTTGGCGGCAGGCGCCGTAACCGGCTGTTCATGGCGGCATCACACGGGCTTTATGCACTGTACGTAACGGTGCAGGGACATTTGTGATTCCCGTTATGCGTGAAGGGATGCGGGGGGATACATTCCATACCCTGCTCCGGTTCAATCGGGGCGACCGGGCGTGCACTGCCCCGGGTTTGCCGGATCTTCCTTCAGTTACCAACTGATGATTCCACAACCGGAAACCGAACTGACGAATTCGTAGGCAGGTGAAGAGATGAAATCTCTTTCACCGACCTTGAAAAATCACACCGTCGGGGCGCGATCGTCATCTGGTGATGAACGCCAGGATATCTGCATTGATGACGTCTGCATGTGTCGTGTGCATGCCGTGCGGATAACCGGGATAGATTTGCAGCGTGCTGTCCCGGAGCAGCCTGTCCTGAAGGACCGCCGCATTCTTGTAGGGCACGACCTGATCATCATCCCCCTGCAGCACAAGCACCGGCACGGTGATGGCCTTCAGGTCGTCTGTCTGATCCGTTTCGGAGAATGCTTTGATGCCTTCATAGTGCGCCCTGGCGCTGCCCATCATGCCCTGACGCCACCAGTTGCGGATCGTGCCTTCCGAAACTTCTGCGCCCGGGCGGTTGAAGCCATAGAACGGCCCGCTCGCTACATCGAGAAAGAACTGCGCGCGATTGGCCGCAAGCCCCGCACGCAGTCCGTTCAGGACGGCGATCGGTGCGCCATCAGGGCTGCGGTCCGTCTGAACCATCAGGGGCGGCACGGAACTGATGAGCACGGCCTTGGCAACACGCCCCTGAGGCTGACCATATTTCGCGACATAGCGGGCAACCTGGCCCCCGCCGGTCGAATGTCCGACATGGATGGCGTTTTTCAGGTCGAGATGTTCGACAACGGCCGATGTATCCGCCGCGTAATGATCCATGTCGTGCCCGTCGCTCACCTGTGTCGAGCGACCATGACCGCGACGGTCATGCGCGATCACGCGAAATCCCTTGCTCAGGAAAAACAGCATCTGCGCATCCCAGTCATCGGCGCTGAGCGGCCAGCCATGATGGAAGACAATCGGCCGGGCATCCTTCGGTCCCCAGTCCTTGTAGAAAATCTCCACGCCGTCAGATGTCGTGACGAATGACATGATACGCCTCCTTGCCGATCAATAACGGGATACTGGTCAGAGCCTAACGTTGAAGGTAGCTTAAAGGTCAAGCATGCGTTCATGACCGGGGATAAATCATGAAAATTGGAGAACTGGCACGGCTAAGTGGCCTTACACCGTCGAGGATCCGGTTCTATGAGCGCATTGGACTGCTGAAAACGGTTGATCGTCGGCCCAACGGATACCGGACCTATCCGCAGCAGGCCGTGATGATCCTGGGTCTTGTCACAACGGCGCAGCGGGCCGGGTTTACACTGGATGAAATCCGCACCCTGCTGCCCTCTGACCTGAAGCACTGGGATCATGCTACATTGATGGATGCCCTGACACGCAAGATTGCGGATATCGAAGCGCTGCAGGTGCGCCTGACCCAGAGCAGGGCGCATCTGCTCCGCCTGATCGAGGATATTCAGGCGCGCCCCGACGACATGGACTGTGCGGCCAATGCGCATCGTGTCCTGACGAACATGCTTGCGGAACATCCCGAAGCCCTCGACGTCACGTCGGACGATATCCGCCTTCTGGATGCGACGGACCGCCGGCAGTCGGTAAGCCCCGGCCGCGGTAAAAAGACGGCCTCCCGTTAAGCCCTATCCAGAAGCGCCATGACTTTCCTTGCCGTCGCCCTGGCGGAAAAGGGGTTCTGTCCTGTCACCAGTTTCCCATCCGTCACGACATGGGACATGAACGGAAGCAGCGCCTTTTCATAGATCGCGCCCCGTGCCTTCATCTGTGCCTCCGCGTTAAAGGGGATTTCGCGCGCGACACCCGCCAGTCTCTCCTCGGTCCATGAAAATCCGGTGATTTTCCGACCGCGGACCAGAAAGGAACCGTCTGCAAGCCGGGTGTTCAGCAACCCGCAATATCCATGACAGACAGCGGAGACCACGCTGCCCTTTTCCCATAGTGCGCGGGAGATTGCCTGAAGGTCCTCATTGTCCGGAAAATCCCACATCACGCCATGACCGCCGGTAAAGTAGATCGCATCGTAATCGCCCGGATTGATGTCCGCGGGGGAGGGGGTTGAAGACAGCAGGGCCATTTTTGCCGGATCGGCCAGCCAGGCCCTGGCGGAGGCATCGCGCATCGGCCATTTCAATGCACGTGGATCAAGCGGAACCCTGCCGCCTTTTGGGCTGACGATGCGTTGTTCATAACCGCTGGCGGCAAACACGTCCCACGCATGCGTCAGTTCCGACAGCCATAATCCGGTCTGCTGCGTGGAATTACCGAAATGAGCGGTGTTGGTGACAACGTGAAGGATATGACGGTTCATGGCTGGCCCCTCCCATGCGGCAGCGTTTCTGATCACCGTCCTGTAACGTTCAAGCCCGGTTGAAGGTCAATCAGTGGTTTGACATTAAATCTGACTTCAAGGTTAACGGTGTAAGGGCAAACCTACGTGACATCATGGAGGCAGCCTCACATGCAGACAATACTGGGCGCGAATGGTCAGATCGCCACGGAACTGGCGCGGACATTGCATCAGCATCATACGGGGGAGTTGCGGCTTGTGAGCCGCAATCCTCGCAAGGTCAACGAAGACGATACGCTCATGGCGGCGAACCTGCTGGATGCAGGGCAGACGATACAGGCAGTGAAAGGCAGCACGATCGTCTACTTTACGGCCGGCCTGCCCCCTGACAGCAAACTCTGGGAAGAACAGTTTCCCGTCATGCTGAGGAATGCCCTGCAGGCCTGCCGGATGGCGGGGGCCAGCTTTGCCTATTTCGACAATACCTACATGTATCCGCAGAACAGCCAGATCCAGACGGAGGAAACACGCTTTGCGCCGGTTGGCCGGAAAGGGCGGGTGCGCGCGGCAATGGCCACCATGGTGCTGCAGGAAATGGCACGCGGAGACATTCCCGTGCTGATCGCCCGCGCTCCGGAATTCTATGGTCCGGGGAAAACACAGAGCTTCACCAATGCCCTGATCATTGACAGGCTGAAAGCAGGTAAAAGGCCTCTGGTTCCTGTCCGTGACGACACACGCCGGACCCTCATCTGGACGCCGGATGCAAGCCGTGCGCTGGCAACGCTGGGCAATACACCGGGTGCTTTCGGACAGACCTGGCATCTGCCGTGTTGTGACGATCGGCCGACCTACAAGACATTTGTCACCATGGCGAGCAGGATTTTCGGACAAGCGCCTTCTTATTCGGTCATTGGAAAATGGCCGCTGATCATCGCAGGCATTTTCTCAAAAAAGGTGCGGGAGATCAGGGAGTTGTTGCCCCGATATGAGCAGGACAATCTCTTCGACTCAAGCAAATTCAAACGTCATTTTCCTGAGTTTCCCGTGACGACCTATGAGGAGGGTCTGGAACTGATCAGGAATGAGTGGAAAGGCGGACAAGCCTGAATGATCCCGGCTTTCCATGTCGGCACGCGCGCGGGCGGCATCGGCCAGCGGGTAGGTGCGCCGGTGTGGACCTTCAGCCTGCTTTCAATGATCCAGTTGAAAAGCTGCGTCGAATGGGCGTGCAGCAGGTCCGGTGTAAAAACCACATAGTCGATCTTGATGCTCTGCGAGATGCTGGTGGTCTTGACCGGGCTGGGGCCCTGTCACTGAGCGCGCGATGGGGCGAAAAGGGAACGGGCATCAGGTGGGGTCTGCCATATGGATGAAAGGGGCTGTTTCCGGAAGCAAGATGGTGCCGGATCCTGATGCCTGCTCAACCGGAAAATTGCCCGAAGGACGAGATATTCCCGATCAGGGCCGCCAACTGGCTCTGGCTGTTCACGTTCAGTTTGTAAAATATCTCCTTGAGCATGGTTCTGGCATACTGTTCCGATATGCCGATGATTTTCGCAGCCTGACGCGGCGGATGCCCCACTCCGACAACGCTGGCGAGGCGCGCTTCCGATCTTGTAAGACCCAGTGCCTGCATGATCTCGGAGATGTCGGGCAGGGAAGGTTCCAGATTTTTTGCCAGCAGAACGATAAAGTCGTTATTTTTCAGTAATGGATCATTGCGTTCCGTAACGGGGACCTTCGTCGCCTTCAGCAGGATTTTCCGTCCATCCATGCCGCTGATGACAGCAAATTCCGGGGACTGGAGAGCCTCCTGCAGATGGCTGACCTTGTTCAGGATTGTTGTTATCTGTTGCTTGTTTTTCTGATTGGTGGAAGACAGCTCACCACCTTCATAAGTCATTGCATTGCCAATCAGGGACTTGAATATGGGATTCATCATAAGGACTTTTCCTCTCCTGTTGAGGATGGCGATGCCCAAATTCATGTCATCATGATTTTTGTATGTATTTTTAATTATAAGGGACTCATAGATGCTCGAAAAACGTAATGAATTGCATATATGTCTGGAAATTACGTTTCGTATGTAGTTTTCGTCGTCTGTTTCTCTTCTCTGTCTGTTGTACCTCTGGGTGGAGATTTTTATTCCGGATGAGAAAACGTCTTGATCAACAAAAACATTTACACGACCCCAGCCATATTTTCTCAGGAACTCGTTATAAAACGCAGATTTATTTAATTTTTCCTCGCTTAGCAAATCAATGTCAGGGAAATCTCCAACGATGTTTTTCTTGTATTTGAACGATATATTGTATGGATCTATTTTATAATATGGGTCTGGCCCGTGATAATAATCATGGGATGATGCGTCATGTTCGGGTTTGTTGAGGGACGTTAGCAGCATGTCTTTCAGATTTGGATCGAAAGGCACGACGACAATCGCGGCGACATCGATAAGCTTTGCGCTTTTTTGAAGGGTATCTTTCCAATCGTAATTTCCAAGGGCTGATTCATATATGAGTTCGATAATGGAATTTACTTTCTGAAGCATATGCATATTACCTATCAAAAAGCGGATATATCCGGGGAGGGCATTCCCCAAATGTGATCAGTGTATATATTATCTACTTTTCCGCATCCAATCACCCCTCCCATATGGGAGGGTCAGGGTATATCCGCATTTTGCGGATCCGAAGGACGTCCGGCATGGCTTTGTTCAGCATCACAAACTGCGTGACCGTGCCAATGGAAAGGCGCTTCCTCGCAATGGGAAGCGCTGTCATGACCCCTGTTCTGCCCATCGTCATAGCTATGTATCGCCGTACCATACGGAATGAAACCGGGATTCTGCGGGTATGTGGACGAAGCGCGTTCGCGTTTTTCAAGGCATGGGGGTTGGGTATGTATAAATGAACAGTGTTCATTCTGGCCCGCGTGAATTTCTGCAAGGTTGGTCTGGTCAACGCTCCTCATGGGTCTGAATAATCATGCCTTTCAGTAAGATGCCTGGCTCTGCACCTGATAAATATGAACATTGTTAATTTAAGGGCTTCGTCCTGCTGGGTGGCATTTCCAGATGCTGGCGGCAGTTTTATTGTGATCCAAATAATTGATGATGTATCAGGAATAAAAAACCATATAAGCGTATGGAACCTCAGTTGAATGGCAGTCAGGTCTGGTGTGTCAGGTTGCCTCCCGGTGGAACATCCCGGTCCTGCCGTGTTGGCATTCTGCATCTCTTCAGCGGCATTGCTTGAGACTGTGTGGGCCATGGTATGTTCCACCTCCTTGGCGGGGGAGGGGGCGCCAGTGCGGATCGGGTAACAGCCGCTGGATGGTGATGATTCTGTTACATGACCTGACATAGGGGGCAGGGATATATCTGGCGCCTGCATTCACAGCGAGTTATATGGAGTCCTGATCCAATCCACAGTGCAAGGGTATGGGGTGTTGCTGATGTCCCTTGGCTGGCCGGCGGATTCGCCCTAAAAACCGGCATTGTGCACTGAAGCCATCAGCGTGATGGGAACAAAATAGGCAATGCCAGATTTTTCCGGACAAGATCACACATGTCAGGTATGCTCTTATTTTTCAGGCATGACGGCAATGAACCGCTTCGGATCATATTGATTATCCCTCCGCCCCCATCATATGGATTTGCCTGTCAAATCCGCACCATGCCCACAAGGATGACGTCCCATTTCAAGAGCCTACCATAAAGGAAACGTCGCTGAAGACTTACGAATCACCACCGTCAGGATACTGGAAACCGAACGGTTGGAAGATCTTTCAGTACGTCGTCTGGCGCGGGAAGTCAGGGTCGCGCCGGCAAATTTTTACAACCATTATGACAGCCTGAACGACCTGCTGCTGGAAATCGCCGCGGACTATTTTGAAGTGTTCCGCGAGCAGGCAGCCCATATCAGTCGCACATCCGCCAACCGGACGGAGGCGCTGAAGCGGACCGTTTTCTATTTCGTGGATTTTGCGCGCACCCACCCGCAGCTCTACCGGTTGATGTTCGGTTACATACCCGACGCCTATACCCACCCTCGCTACCGGCAGACCGCAGGCGCCGCGTTTGAGGATCTTATGGAGCTGATATACGGCTATAAGGTCTTCACCATCAGTGACAATTTCGGTCCCAACGACATGGCGGCGCTGGGAAGCCGGGTGCAGATCGGTTATGGCCTGTATGCCATGCTGTGCGGCCTGTCGAACCTGTTCGTGGCCAATGCCGTCGATGGCCCGTTTGCCCAATTCGACAACTCGCGCGAACGCATTGCCCAGTTCCTGAATGGCATTATCGATGCCTTCATCAAGGGGGACCTGCCCAAGGTGCTGGGAACAGAAACCTGAGTCCGGGCTTCCCTTTCCCCACCGGATGAGAGGTGATAGGCTCTCGCCCCTGAATGCGAACATTATTCATATAAAGTCCAGCCGTTTCAGGAAGGGGGAAGAGTCTGCTGCCATGGTTTCGGTTCTTCCCAATGCTCCCGATGCCCGACCGGAACTGACACGATGGAAAACATGGCTCTTCGCCTTTCCTGCGCTGCCGGCGGCCTTCATCATACTGCCGATGAACATTTTCATACCTGCTTTCTATGCCAGCCATACGGCCGTTACCCTGTTGCAGATCGGCACGGTGACATCGGCATGCAGGGTCATTGACGCACTGGTGGATCCGGCCATCGGTCTCATGTCTGACAGGTGGAGTGCCAGGTCCGGTGGACGTGGCATATGGGGCGTGGCCAGTGCTGTCCTGTGCTGCATTGCGCTGTATTTCCTTTTCCAGCCATCCCCACATACGACAGTCCTGTATTACGGAATATGGGCATTTGCGCTGTATCTGGGATATTCCCTGTTCGAGATTCCCCGTAGCGCATGGGGGGCGGAACTTGGTTCGCGTCCATCCGTGCGTACACGCATCAACGCAACGGTTGGCCTGTTTACCATTGCGGGCAGCCTGATTTTCTGGCTGGTTCCTGTCATCCTGTTCCGGTTTTACGGTACGACGGGATTCACCCAGGGAACGCTTTCCGTCATTGTCTGGTTATATGCGGCCCTTATGCTGCCTGCTGTCCTCTGCGTCCTGCGGTATATTCCCAACACATCGTCCGTACGGACCGCCGCGCCAGCCCTGCGCGGCCTTGTGCAGTCCCTGATACGGAACCGGCCTCTTGTCCTTTACCTGCTTGCTGTCGGACTGTGGGGCGTCGGGCAGGGCATATGGTTATCCACGACGTTCTTTTTTCTTAGTGATTACCTGCGTGTGGGCAGTGCCTTTCCGTTCGTCATGATCGTGTTTTTCCTGTCCACCATTCTTGCCATTCCGGTATGGGTGCGCCTGGAGCACTGGGTGGAGCGCCATGACATATGGGCCATCAGCATCGTCCTGACCGTTTTGACACGGCCGCTTGCCCTCCTGCCGGATCCGGGGATGCAGAACCTGCCCGTCATCCTGTTGCTGACGGCATTGGGCGGGACCCTGTCCGCCCCTGCGAATTTCGCGCCCGCCGCCATACTGGGCGATGTCGTGGATTATGACATCTGGAAAACGTGGACCAACAGGTCCGCCACCCTTTATGCCCTCAATACACTGGTGACCAAGGCCAGCCTTGGCATAGGCAGTGGCGCGGGGTTCATCATCCTTGGCTGGGTCCATTATCATGCCGGGCAGGTAAACCACGGCCTGCCGCTGACGGGCCTGCTGTCATGCTACACCGTTTTGTGCAGCATTCCCCAACTGATCGCGACGGTCATCATTTTTCGTTTTCCTGTCGGGCGGCGGGAACATGCCCTGATCCGCCATCGCCTGCATGGACGCTGACATCACCCGTATGCCTGTCAAAGAATGATACCTGAATCTTCCTTTTATGGTTACAGGAAACGACAGTCCCGCAGGATACCATGGCCTGCATACATGCTTTTTTTCATCACGTTACATTTTGTATTATGCCCTGTCAGGGCGACAGCCCAATCCCCCCAGAAAAAGAGCCGGAAACTCCCGGTCGCCCATCTGGCGCAGGGCAGGCCGCAGGCCGAACAGATGGAAGTCACCGCCCGGCGCACCACGCAGCGACTGTCTGACGTGCCAGCGCCTACGACCGCCATCAGTGGCCAGACCCTGCATAATTTCGATATTCTCGATATGAAGAGCATCATGGACATGGTGCCGAACGCCGTGGTGCCGACTGATGCGCAGAATATCAATACATATATCAATATCCGCGGCATCCGGCAGGTGGACAACAATGCCGATCCCAATTTCGGCATGTATCGCAATGGCATCTATGATGGCGGCCTGCGCACCAATCTCGGCCCACAGGTGGATGTCGCACGGGTGGAGGTCAATCCTGGCCCGCAGACGGGCCTGTACGGACGTGACGCCGTGGGCGGCGCGGTCAATGTGGTATATGCGACGCCGGAACAGAAAACCGGCGGATACCTGACCGGGTCCTATGGTAATTATGGGCGGGGTGAATTGCAGGGCGCACTCAATGTACCACTGTCGCGTCATTTTGCACTGCGCCTGACGGGTTGGTACATCGACCAGCCGCGGGGTTCGCTGTACAACGCCACATTACATGAATATGAGGACCGTTATCGCCAGCAGGGCCTGCGACTGGGGGCAAAATGGACGCCCAGCGACCGCCTGTCCCTGACATGGATGGCGGAATATGCGGATGTTCATGGGCCGTCCCTGGCCGGTTACGCACCCGATGGCGTTGCCAACCTGATCCAGGGCAGCGCGGCCGAAACACCGGGTGTGGTGTATCGTGACACCCCCGACCGTTCCCACAACCATCAACTCTACCTTTCGCAGGACCTGACATACAGATCGCACTGGGGCACGTTCCAGTGGCTGTCCGCCTATCGGGATTATCATCTTGACGCCGGGGAGGATGGTGACCGCACGGACCTGTCGGCGTCATCCTATCCCCTGACATTGCAGAACCGGTTTGTCCGCCATGAAAATACACGCAATTATTATACTGAACTGCTCTGGTCTTCACGGCAGGACCGACGCCTGACCTTTATGGCGGGGGCATCCTATTTCCACGAATATTTCTCATTCCAGCAGATATACAATACAAAAATCGATCTGAGTCTTCTGCAGGGGAGGTGGGGCAACATTGCCTGTGGTGCGTTGCAGGATGATCCGACATGTTCCGCCATTCCCGGCGGCGGATTTCCCGATACCGGCGTGCAGGCCATCAGCGAATATGCCCCGGGGCCGGGATCGGGGATCGGGACGCAGTCATGGTCCGGGTTTGTGTCGTCCACGTTCCATATCACCCCGTCCCTCAGCCTGACGGCGACAGCACGCTATACGCGCGACCGGAAAACCCTGTCCTACCGGCAGTACAATAATCCCGTGAATGCCAGTGGGCGGGCCATTGCCGCCCTGTTCGGCAATGTCTATCCGGACATGTCGCTCAATGACACGGCAGGTTATGGCAACTGGAGTCCCAGCGTCGAACTGAATTACCATCCCTTCCACAACATCAACCTTTATGCCCTGTACAGCAACGGCTTCCGCGCGGGTGGTTTCAGCACGACCACAACAACCCCCGCCCTGATACCGTATGGGGAGGAAACGGCGACCAATTATGAACTGGGTGGCCGCACGCAATGGCTGGGCGGGCGTCTGGGCGTCAATGCCAGCCTGTTTTACATGACGCAGAAGCACCTGCTGCTGGACGAGGCCGATCCACGCGCGCCTGCCGCGTTCAGTTTCTATTACCTTGCCAATGTCGGCAGCGCCGATACATACGGCGCGGAACTGGCGACCCAGTTTGTGCTGACCCGCTGGTGGTCACTATCGGGCAATGTCGGCTGGCTGCATGCCCGCATGGCCGGCGGCCAGTCATATGGCAGCGACATTGCCAGACAGCTCCTGCCTGATACGCGCACATGGACAACAAACATACGGTCCGAAATGGCGTATCCGATTACATCCACTTATAACCTGCTGTTCAATGTCAACTGGCATCATGAGGCAGGCGGAGTGCTGGATATCACCAATGTTCCATGGCATTCGCTGGATCGTCTCGACCTGACACTGGGGATGGCGTGGAAGAAGAACCAGCTTGTCGTTTTTGCCAACAATGCCTTCAACAACCGCGTCGTGGATTATGCGCTGACCGACGGGATCGATGTCCTGACCGCGCCCGCGACTTATGGGGTACGTTTTACCGCCGCCTTTTAGGATCAGGAATCTTTGGTAATGTATCGGTGCTTCCGGCCCTTCATGGAGCACCGGAAGCACATCGTAAGCATGCCGTAAAAAACGGGCGTTCAGATCGCCTGGCCGCCGGAGACTTCGATCCGCTGCGCGTTGACCCAGCGATTGTCCTCGGACAGGAGCGAGGCGATCATCGGGCCGATATCCTCCGGTAATCCGGGACGGCCCAGCGCGGTTGCTTCCGCGATGTGACGGGCGACGTCCGGATTGTCCCGCACCATACCGCCCGAGAAATCCGTCTGGATCGCGCCTGGCGCCACCGTATTGACGGCAATGCGGCGGGGACCGAGTTCCTTGGCCATGTAGCGCGTCATCACTTCCACCGCCCCTTTCATGGCGGCATAGGCAATCCAGCCGGGATAGGAAAAGCGCGTCAGGCCGGATGAGATGTTCACGATCCGGCCTCCATCTGCGATCAGCGGCAGCAGCGTCTGCGTCAGGAAGAACGGCCCCTTGGCGTGTACGCGATATGCGGCGTCGAAATCCTCTTCGGTCACTTCCCCAAACAGCCCGCTATGGGACGTGCCAGCCATGTTGACCAGATAATTGAAACGCTCCGCGCTCCATTCGCCCAGCACGCGCCGGGTTTCGTCGGCAAAGGCAGGAAAGGCATGCGTGTCGCCGGTGTCGAGTTGCAGGGCCACCGCGCGTGCCCCGTTGCGCTGGACGTTGTCGATCACGTTGTCTGCAGCGGTTCTGTTGGTGTGGTAGGTGAAAATCGACGAGACGCCGCGTCGGGCGAGGGCCTCAACGGTTGCGCGGCCCAGTCCACGGCTGCCGCCGGTGACGATGGCGATGGTGTTCGTTTCAGGCATGGGTATCTCCCTCTGGTGAGGGACGGATCTTGGTCACACCATCGTCCGTTCGATAAGACAGCTCTTTCCGCCAGCATTGTTTTGCGTCATGGAATAATCCCATGGACAGGCTTGCGACACTCGACCTCTTCGTCCGCATCGTTGACCGTGGCAGTTTTACTGCGGCAGCGGCTGATTGCGGCGTTTCCCGACCGGTTGCGACCGCCGCGATCAAGGCGCTGGAGCAAAGGCTTGGTACGCGGCTGCTGCACCGCTCGACCCGCCACGTCCGGCCAACCGAGGAGGGTGCGGCTTACTATCGCCGGTGCGTGGCGATCCTGGCGGACCTTGAAGATGCCGATCGTGGTGCGAGTGGGGCTGTGGCTGGCCTGTTGCGCGCTGACGTAATCGGGCGTCTGGCGCGCATGATCCTGCTGCCGGCGCTGCCGGACTTCCTTGCGCGCCACCCGGCGCTAACCGTTCATGTTGGCGAGGGCGAGCGGTTTGTCGATCTGGTTCGTGAAGGCGTGGATTGCGTGGTCCGGACCGGAAGCCTGCCGGATAGCGACATGATCGCCCGGCCGCTGGGCGTCATGGAAGAGGTGACGGTCGCCAGCCCAGCCTATCTGGCGCGGCACGGAATGCCAGCCTCACCTGAAGATCTCGACGGACATCAGATGATCGGCTTCGTATCCTCACGCACCGGCCACCCCCTACCGCTGGAGTTCGTGCGCGGAGATGAGGTGATCGAGGTCTCGCTTCCCGCACGCCTGCTGGTCGGCGGCGTTGATACCTATGCCGAAGCGGCTAGGCTCGGCTTTGGCCTCGTGCAGGTGCCGCGCTATGGCTTTGAGGATGACCTGGCGAATGGCACGCTGATTGAAGTCCTCCCTGATTTCCCACCCACGCCAACGCCGGTCTCTGTGCTTTATCCAAGTAACAGGCAGTTGTCTCCACGTGTGCGGGTCTTCGTGGACTGGCTGGTGGAAATTATTGGCCCGCGCCTTCATCCACAATGCCGATGAATGCCCTGTGCAGACGCAAAGGCGATAGGCGCAGGTAGGTTGCCGTGCGACGTATTGTAATAATATAAGAAATCATATTTGTAATGGAGACGGTTTTGCAGCGGTTTATATTATTTTCAGCATTTCTGTTCATGTCAGGGGCAGCATACGGCCAACAATACAGGCCGGATTTCAATTGTGCCGTTGATCATTCCGCGGACAGTCTGGCAACCATGTTGTGTGAAAACAGCGAGGCAACCAAGCATGAACTTATGTTTGACCAGACCTATTACGCGCTGCGGCAGCTTGTCGGGCAGGCTGGCTGGAGAGCGCTCCGGAATGAAGCGGTGACGGACGAGGGGACGCTGAAGCAGTGCATCAGCGTAACAGGCCCTCAACAGCCGCCATCCGCCGATCCTGACTGTTATATGTCCCATATAGATGCAATAACGGAAAAATACAGGCGTCGTCTTTCTGGTGCGGCCCTGGAGGAAGCAAGCCGTCCCATCGATGAACATCTGGCCCTGCAGGGAAAGTTGATAGAGCTGGGATATCTGCCGCCATCGACAAAAGTGGATGGGGTGTATGGGGAGACAACCAGAAACGCAATTGAGACATGGCAGAGGGTGACGGGGCGACCGGTCGTAAATGGTTTCCTGTCCGATGCCGATGCACAGGTCCTTCTTCCGGTTGATACGGTCAGCGAACATCCAGATCAGGGAAAGGAAAATGTAAATGTGGAGGGATCGAAGAACCCTTGATTGATGTGCTTGGCCGGTAATTTCTGGGTTTTGGCGATTTGATTGACGGTTTTTGCGATGGCGTCCAGTCTGCGTTTTGAGCAGATTGGGAGTTGTCTCTCGC
>NZ_POTC01000046.1 GCF_002906255.1 Novacetimonas maltaceti
AAAGTCACGACCGAATGGACACTAGTTGCTCTCGCATACAACTGTAAAAGAATGGCGCGGCTTCAGGCAGCATAAGCCAGGTCAGCCTTGGCGTTATCAGCCGCAAAATGCCCAACCCGACAGGCTGTTAGGGGCTGCCGGAACGCAGCATATTGGTACGATGTTTTTTTAAGGGCGGCGCTCTTCTGAAGCTTTTTGGAAAAAGCTTCACCAAAAACTTTCACTGTTTTTATCGACATATTATTTTCAAACAGTTACCCAGAAATATTGACGGATAATTTACAATATTCTGCTTCCAGTAAGGTGGAGCATCGTATGCCTGCTGGAGAAGATTTTATGTCTGAGGAAATTCGTCTCGTTATCTGGGACCTGGATGAAACATTTTGGCATGGCACCCTGACCGAAGGGGGTATTTCCTATTCGGATGAATACCACAATATTGTCGTGGAACTTGCCCAACGGGGCATCATGAGTTCCATCTGTTCCAAAAATGATCTTGAATCCGTCAGACACCTCCTGCAGGAAAAGGGAATCTGGGATTATTTCGTTTTCCCCAGCATCGACTGGTCCCCGAAGGGAGCAAGGGTTGCCGAAATCATCCGGCGTATCCAGCTTCGTCCTGAAACCGTCATGTTTATTGACGACAATACCCACAACCTGCAGGAAGTCCTGTCAGTCAATCCGAAAATCCACATTGCAGATGAGAAGATTATCCCACACCTCCTGACGGATGCCCGTTTCAGGGGCAAGGATGATTCCAGCCTTTCACGCCTGAAGCATTACAAGGTGCTGGAGAGCCGGGATGAGGAGAAGGAAAATTTCTCCAATATCGAGGACTTCCTGAAAGACAGTAATATCAGGGTCGAGTTCATCTACGATGTTGAAAACCATCTTGACCGTGCAATAGAACTGATCAACCGGACGAACCAGCTCAACTTCACGAAGCAGCGCCTGCCGGAGGATCGGCAGGAAGCCCGGGATATCCTGCTGTCGCAGATCAAACAGACATTCAGGTATTCCGGTCTGGTCAGGGTCAGCGATAAATTTGGCGATTATGGCATCGTGGGTTTCTACTCACTCGTCTATGTCAACAGAATCAGTTATTTTGAGCATTTCTGCTTTTCATGCCGCATACTTGGCATGGGAATCGAACAATGGGTTTACCAGTCGCTTGACCGGCCCGACCTGCATGTGCAGGGCACGGTCATATCGGACATCAATTCCCCGGCGCACATTGACTGGATCAACCAGGAGGGAGGTTCTTCCGACGCCATGGTGGCTGCCAGCAGGAAGAGCATATATGTTCGCGGGGGATGTCACGCCGCGGGACTGGCCCATTACCTCAAGCAGGGGAACCGCCATGTCGTCGAGGAGCAGAATTTCTGTCGCGACGGTGTCAGCATCCGCATTGACCACTCACAACTGTTCCATGATTCCATCTTTGGCCTGACCGATGAAAGGCTGGCGTGGATTTCAAAACTTGGCTACAGGAAAGAGGATTTCGCGACACAATTCGATGACATGACGTACGATGTTTACGTGCTGAATTTTTCCGTCGATGCATTGTACGCAACATATTCATATCAGGACGGCGCCACCCGGTATCCGTTCCCCGAGTGTCATGCGATCATGACGGAAAATTTTTCACAGGGGGAACATCATGACCAGAACAAATTCCTTGATGATGCCTTCCGCAATGTCGCATCTGGCGATTTCCATTACCATGCGCCGGACCCGGCCTATTTCGAAAACTGCCTCCGCAGCATCCTGCCCCGGATTCCCGAAGGGTCTTTCCTGTTCATCCTGCTTGGGGCTGAAAGATTCCTGAACCATGAAAATGAAGTTGAAAATGTTTCAACACACATCCCCTTCAACCGGAAAATCATGGAACTGACAGCCAACAGGAAAAATACCTTCCTGCTGCACATCGACGATTATGTAAAAGAAAGAAGTGACCAGACCGACAGGGAACATTTCGGGCGCATGGTTTATTACAGACTCTACAGGACCATAACCGAGGTCATTTCTGCTGATGCGTCCACCGCAAAAACAGAAGCCCCCGCATTGCACGAAGCATGATGCATGGGATTCTCCCCCTTTCACAACGGAAAGTAGCTAAAGTTTTTGGGTGTCGCCTTTTTTCAAAAAGGCGACGTTCCCTGAAGCTTTTTGAAAAAAGCTTCACCAAAAACTTTTAAATGATATCACCCGATCCCTCGACCGGTCATGGTTTCCAAAGGGTAATCCCCAGAACCCCGATTATCCCACCCTTGGCAGGCAGATCACAAACCGCGCACCAGTGACGTTCCCATCTGCATCGATCCGGTTTTCCGCGCTGATGGTCCCACGCAGGGCCTCGACAATCTGGCGGCTGATGGACAGGCCCAGCCCCGAATGCTGCCCGAAATTCTCGCTGGTCGGACGTTCGGAGTAAAAACGGTCGAAGATGTTGTCCAGCTTCGCCTGCGGAATGCCCGGCCCTTCATCCGCGACGGCAATCTCCACCATGTTGCCAGCCGGCACTGCACTCAGCAGGATCTGCCCATCAGGCGGCGAAAACGAAATCGCATTGCCGATCAGGTTGCGCAGCACCTGCACCAGACGGTCCTCCACCGCCATGACCGTCAGCGGCCGTTCCGCGCTGTTGCCGCTGCTCGCGACGCTCATCACCGGCTGTCCGGGCTGGCGCGTGGTCTGGTGGATTTCCGCCAGGACCGACAGCAGGGGCACCACGGCCACGGGTTCGGCGCGCGCACGCGACAGTTCGGCATCCACACGGCTGGCATCGGAAATATCGGTAATCAGCCGGTCCAGCCTGCGCACATCGTCATGGATGATCATCATCAGCCGCCGCTGGCGTTCGGGATCCTCGATACGCAGCAGCGTCTCAATGGCGGAGCGGATGGACGACAGCGGGTTCTTGATTTCATGGCTGACATCGGCGGCGAAGCGTTCGATGGCATCCATGCGCGCCCACAGCGCACTCGCGCTGTCCTGCAGCGCACGCGCGACTTCCCCGATCTCGTCACGGCGCAGCAGCAGGCGTTCGGGCACCGTGTCGGTCCGGCCAGAGGATTCGCGCATCACATGCGCCGATGCCGCCAGCCGCAGCAGTGGCCGCGCGATCGTCAGCGACAGGTACCATGACAGCAGGATCGTCAGCGCCAGCGCCATCAGGAACAGCGACAGGATGGAAGAGCGCACGGCAAACAGGGATCGGTCCACATCGCGCGCCTCGCGCGTCAGCTGGATGATCCCAACCGTGGTCTGCCCATCATGCATCACGGGTTCGGCCACCGTCACCATCAGGCGCTGGTGCGCGGTGCGACGGATATAGGGCGGCATCTCCATAATGCGCATGCCGTTTGGCCCGGCCACCGGCTGCACCGACGGATCGGTGTCGGGGGTGTCGAGCGTCATGATCCGCTCCCCCGACAGGGTCGGCAACTGCGACAGCAGCCAGTTGTACAGACGCTCGCCTATATTGCGGGATTCGGGGTAGAGCGGGGAGCGGTCCTCTTCCTCCCCCCCCGCACCATCATGGCCGCCCGTGCCGGAATGGTGGGGACGCGGGCCCACGCGCTCGGCACGGCTGTCGGCAACGGGCTGGCCATCGGGGGCGAACAGGCGGGCACGCGCGCTGGGGCTGGGCTCCGTCAGGCGCAGCAGCAGCGGCCGCGCCAGCGCAGGGTCAAGCAGGACACCATGGCGCGTGGTCGTCACCGCACTCTGCCCCAGCGCACCGGCATAGATGCGCGCCTGTTCACGCAGGGCGGAGACCTCGGCCTCAAGCAGGCTGTTCTGGAACTGAGTCAGGTACAGCAGCGTCAGCGCCAGCAGCCCCAGCGGCAGCATGTTGACCAGCAGGATCCGCCGCATCAGCGGCGAGACGAGCCGCGTGCGATATTCCATGTAGGCGGCAGCGGCGGCGTGGTTGCCCGACAGGCGGCCACTCCCCTTCGGGCGCAGGCGCGCGCCCAGGGCAGACAGGCGCTGGACAAGGTCAGGCATGGGGAACAGGCGCTTCAGGGGAAATTCCTACTCTTCCTTGTAGCGGTAGCCTATGCCGTACAGCGTCTCGATCTGGTTGAAATCCTCGTCCACCTGCCGGAACTTCTTGCGCACGCGCTTGATGTGGCTGTCGATGGTGCGGTCATCGACGTAAATGTTCTCGCCATACGCGGCGTCGATCAACTGGTCGCGCGACTTCACCAGCCCGGGGCGGGTCGCCAGCGCCTTGACCAGCAGGAACTCCGTCACCGTCAGCTGGATGTCGCGCCCGTGCCACAGGCACTGGTGGCGCGTTTCGTCCAGCGAGAGGTTGCCGCGCACCATGTTGCCCGCCGGGTTGGCGCCGACGGCCTCGTTGCGGGTCAGTTCGTTGCGGCGCAGCAGCGCGCGGATGCGTTCAAGCAGCAGGCGCTGCGAGAAGGGCTTGGTGATGTAGTCGTCCGCCCCCAGCCGCAGGCCCATCAGCTGGTCCACTTCCTCATCCTTGGACGACAGGAAGATGACCGGCAGTTGCGAACGCGCACGCAGCCGCTGCAGCAGTTCCATCCCGTCCATCCGCGGCATCTTGATGTCGAGCACCGCGAGGTCCGCCGGACGGCTCATCAGGCCATGCAGGGCGCTTTCACCGTCCGTATAGGTATGGACGGTGAACCCTTCCGCTTCCAGCGTCATCTGCACGGACGTCAGGATGTTGCGATCGTCGTCAACCAGCACGATCGTCTGTTTCGTCGGCTCCATCAGGATCTCTTCTGCTTCATCTGCGGATTGCGGCCACCGGGCGCGCGCGTCGGGGACTTGCCTTGAGGGGCGGTTGGAGCATAGCGTCATATCGACCCGCATGTCATGAGGGCATGCGCCATATTGATGAACATGAGGAAGGGACGGGACGGCCGCCCGGCGTCTGACGGTGCAGCACACAACAGGGGCAGTACGCAAATTCGGCATGCCTGTGCACACCGTCATGCCTTGTCCATCAGGCGACCGTTACCTACTTGATAGGTCATGACCCACGATACAGACCCCACCCACAACGCCGACGCCCCGCACGGCGCCGGCACCCACCAGCCCCAGGCCGAGGGCCAGCAGCCCCCGCATGACGCCCCTGCGGCAGAGGCGGCCGCCACGGCGGAAACCGGGGCCGAGCCGTCGGACCGCATCGCGGAACTGGAGGCCGAAGTCGCCGCCATGCGCGAGAAATGGATGCGCGCCGAAGCGGAAATGCAGAACCTGCGCACCCGCACCAAGCGCGAGATCGAGGACGCGCGGCAGTACGCCACGCAGAAATTCGCCCGCGACGTGGTCGAAGCGGCCGAAAACCTCAAGCGCGCGCTTGCCAGCCTGCCGGCCCCCACGGAAAACGAGGACGGCATCATCAAGAGCATGCGCGAAGGCATCGAAAGCACCGAACGTTCGTTCCTTGGCATCCTTGAACGCAACGGCATCGTCGCCGTAGACGCGCACGGCAAGCCGTTCGACGCCAACCTGCACCAGGCCATGGCGGAACAGCACAGCGACGAACACGCCGCGGGCACCGTCATGCAGGCATGGACGCCGGCATGGACGCTGCATGGCCGCCTGCTGAAGCCCGCGATGGTTGTCGTGTCCAAGGGACATGCCTGATATCACGGGCTGAAAATGCCGGTTGATCGGCTTCTCCCCCCTTGAAAGGGCGGGTGGGGCTGCTTAAATCGGAAATAACGCTGACGGTCCTGACCGGGTGGATGTGATCATGACAGTCCCCTGTTCCCCGCCGGCAAATGAATGATCAAAAGGGTTTTCGCGGATGCTTCGGGTCCACGGAAACCGCTATCAAGGAGAGTATTCATGGGTAAGGTTATCGGTATCGACCTTGGCACGACCAATTCGTGCGTTGCGGTCCGCGAAGGCGACGAAACCCGCGTCATTGAAAATAGCGAAGGCGCACGCACCACCCCGTCCATGGTGGCGTTCACCGACAACGGCGAAATGCTGGTTGGCCAGGCCGCGAAGCGTCAGGCCGTCACGAACCCCGCCAACACGCTGTATGCCGTCAAGCGCCTGATCGGCCGCCGTTATGATGACCCGACCGTGGCGAAGGACAAGGAACTTGTCCCCTATGCCATCGTCAAGGGCGACAATGGCGATGCCTGGGTCGAGGCGCAGGGCAAGAAGTACGCCCCGGCGCAGATTTCCGCCTTCATCCTGGGCAAGATGAAGGAAACGGCTGAATCCTACCTCGGCGAACCCGTCACGCAGGCCGTCATCACCGTTCCGGCCTACTTCAACGACGCGCAGCGTCAGGCGACGAAGGATGCGGGCCGCATCGCGGGCCTCGAAGTCCTGCGCATCATCAATGAGCCGACTGCGGCGGCGCTGGCCTATGGCCTGCAGAAGAAGAACGGCGGCACGATCGCGGTCTATGACCTTGGTGGCGGCACGTTCGACGTCTCGATCCTCGAGATCTCCGACGGCGTGATCGAGGTGAAGTCCACCAACGGTGACACGTTCCTCGGCGGTGAAGACTTCGACGCGCGCATCATTTCCTACCTCGCAGACGAGTTCAAGCGCGAGCAGGGCATCGACCTGCGTCAGGACAAGCTGGCCCTGCAGCGCCTGAAGGAAGCCGCGGAAAAGGCGAAGATCGAACTCTCCTCCTCCAAGGAGACGGAAATCAACCTGCCGTTCATCACGGCCGATGCGTCCGGTCCGAAGCACCTCGTGCTGAAGCTGACCCGCGCGAAGCTGGAAAGCCTGGTTGACGACCTGATCCAGCGCACGCTGGAACCCTGCCGCGCCGCGCTGAAGGATGCGTCGGTCAACGCTGGTGAAATCGACGAAGTGATCCTGGTCGGCGGCATGACCCGCATGCCCAAGGTCATCGAGGCGGTGAAGCAGTTCTTCGGCAAGGAACCCGCCCGCAACGTGAACCCTGACGAAGTCGTGGCCATCGGTGCTGCGGTGCAGGGCGCGGTGCTGCAGGGTGACGTGAAGGACGTTCTGCTCCTCGACGTGACGCCGCTGTCGCTGGGGATCGAGACGCTGGGTGGCGTGTTCACCCGCCTGATCGACCGCAACACGACGATCCCGACGAAGAAGAGCCAGACCTTCTCCACCGCAGAAGACAACCAGAACGCCGTGACCATCAAGGTCTATCAGGGCGAGCGTGAAATGGCGGCGGACAACAAGCTGCTGGGCACCTTCGACCTGACCGGGATCGCGCCCGCCCCGCGTGGCGTGCCGCAGATCGAGGTGACGTTCGACATCGACGCCAACGGCATCGTGTCCGTGTCCGCCAAGGACAAGGCGACCGGCAAGGAACAGCAGATCAAGATCCAGGCGTCTGGCGGTCTGTCCGAAGCCGACATCGAGAACATGGTCAAGGACGCGGAAGCCAACGCCGCCGCCGACAAGGCCAAGAAGGAACAGGTCGAGGCCCGCAACCAGGCCGAAGGCCTGACCCATCAGGTCGAGAAGTCCCTGTCCGAAGCCGGTGACAAGGTTCCGGCGGCCGACAAGACCGAAGCCGAGGCCGCGATCGCCGAGGTCCGCAAGGCCCTTGAAGGCACCGACGCCGAAGCGCTGAAGAAGGCGACCGATCGCCTGACGCAGGCCGCGATGAAGGTGGGCGAAGCCGTCTACAAGGCAGGCCAGGCCGAAGGTGGCGCCGCAGGTGCCGCGCCGGGTGCGGGTGCTGCTGGCCCGAACGGCGAAAAGGTCGTGGATGCCGACTTCGAGGATGTGGACGACAGCAAGAAGTCGTCCTGATCGTCGCAAGGCGTCATACATACTCCGGTAAAGGGGGTGCGGGGGCCACAGGCTTCCGCCCCCCGGTCCCAGGTGGCGCCCGTGCTTCATGGAAGACGGGCGCTTTTCCTGTTTTGAAGACATGATACGGATCCGATACGGATTCCAACCCCAATCGATAACGGTCCGCCGTGCCCATAGCAGGGACACCACCCATCCCCCGTCCCGGGGCGGCCCCGTTTCACTGAGGACCCATTATGGCCACCAATCTTGATTATTACGCGGTTCTGGAAGTCTCCCGTGATGCCGATGGCACCGAGATCAAGAAGGCGTATCGCCGGCTGGCCATGAAATACCATCCGGACCGCAACCCCGGCGATACCGAGGCCGAAAACCGGTTCAAGGAAATCAACGAAGCCTATGACGTCCTGAAGGACGACCAGAAACGCGCGGCCTATGACCGCTTTGGCCATGCGGCGTTCGAGGGCGGTGGCCCCGGTGCTGGCGGGTTTGATTTTGGCGGCGGCGGGCTTGGCGATATCTTTGAGCAGATGTTCGGCGACATGATGGGCGGGCGTCGCGGCGGACGCCGCGCGGGCGCCGACCTGCAGGTGCAGGTCAGCATCACGTTCGCGGAAGCCTTCTCCGGCGTGAAGAAGCAGATCAGCGTGCCCACGCGCGTCACGTGCGAAAGCTGCGACGGCACCGGTTCGGCCGACAAGGACCAGCCGGCGGAGGTCTGCCCCTCCTGCCATGGTGCGGGCAAGGTCCGCGCGCAGCAGGGCTTCTTCTTCGTCGAACGTCCCTGCCCGACCTGCCATGGCAGCGGCCGCCTGATCCGCAACCCGTGCAAGGTCTGCCACGGCACCGGCACGGTGGAGAAGAACCGCACGCTGGAAGTCGCGATCCCCGCGGGGGTCGAGGACGGGACGCGCATCCGCCTGTCGGGCGAGGGCGAGGCCGGTGGCGCGGGCGTCACACCGGGCGACCTGTATGTCCATGTCAGCGTGGAGCCCCATCCCCTGTTCCAGCGCGACGGGGCCAACATCTACTGTCGTGTGCCGGTGCGCATGACGCAGGCGGCGCTGGGCACGGAAATCGAGGTGCCGGTCGTCGATGGATCGCGCGCCAAGGTGAAGATCCCGGCAGGCACCCAGACGGGCGAGACGCTGCGCCTGCGCGGCAAGGGCTTCTCCGTCCTGCGTTCGTCCGCGCGTGGCGACATGTATATCCAGGTCGTCGTGGAGACCCCGCGCCACCTGACCCGCCGCCAGCGCGAACTGCTGGAGGAGTTCGAGAGCGACGGCGGTGGCCATGACAAGGGCAGCCCCGAGAGCACCGGCTTCTTCAGCAAGGTGAAGGACTTCCTTGAAGGCAAGCTCTGATCCCCGCTTTCCCCGATCCGGCGCGCCATGGTTGAAATGGCCGCCGGATCGGGTATAGGCTCTTTCCCCATATGCATGGTGTCCCCCCAACTTGCACCATGGATATGCTACAGGCGGCGCGATCCCCCGGTCGCGCCGCCATTCGTTTATGGAGGCTGTCTGAAAAGACGATCCAGGGAAAAACCTGAAAATATAAAAAGTTTTTGGGTGCCGCCTTTTTTCAAAAAGGCGGCGTCTTCTGAAGCTTTTTGAAAAAAGCTTCACCAAAAACTTTTATCAATTTTACCAAGAACACAGCGGGGCGGAGAGTTTCATGAACACGAAAACGGTGCGTATCGGCATTGCCGGGATCAACGGTCGCGTGGGCCGTCTGCTGCGTGAGGAAGTCGTGGCGGCGGGCGCCATCGTTGCGGGCGGTTCGACACGCAACGGCATCATGGAACCCGCCAGCAGCGACGCCGCCGGCCCGGCCTGTCCCATCTTCACCTCGATTGCCGACCTTGCAAAGGTCTGCGACGTGGTCATCGACTTCACCAACGTCGCGACCGTGCGCATGCATGCACAGGCGCTTGCGCAGGCGGGAACGGCCTGGGTGCTGGGCACGACCGGCCTGGGCGAGGAAGATCAGGCGGCGGTCGATGCAGCGGCGCAGCGCATCGCGGTGGTGCAGGCCGCGAACTTTTCCCCCGGTGTCACGTTGATGACCCGCCTGGCGCGCCAGATGGCCGCCGCCCTGCCGGGAAGCGAATATGACGCCGAAATACTGGAGATGCACCACAGGCAGAAAGTCGATGCACCGTCAGGGACCGCGCTGGCCATTGGCAATGCCGTGGCGGACGGGCGCGGCATCGTGCTGAAGGACCATATGGAGGCCGCCCGTGACGGACATACCGGTCCGCGCGCGGACGATGCGATCGGCTTTGCCGTGCTGCGCGGCGGGCAGATCGTGGGGGAACACAGCGTCATCTTCACATCCGCGAACGAACAGATCTCGCTTACGCACCGGTCGTTCAACCGCCGCATCTATGCCACCGGCGCGGTGCGCGCGGCACAGTGGATCGAGACGCGCGGGCCGGGCCTGTATTCGATGGAAAACGTGCTGGGACTGGAGTGAATTCCACGCGCGGGATGGGGGTATTCCGCAAAAAAACTTGACGCTAATGGGAACTTCGGCCAAATCCGTCCACTACTCAGCGCCCGTCCGTGCGGCGGCCCTATGGTTTTTACCAGATAGTATGGAATCAACATGCGCAACAAAGGCGACTTCCTGTTCACCTCTGAATCCGTATCGGAAGGCCATCCCGACAAGGTTGCCGACCGGATCAGCGATACCGTTCTTGACGCATTCCTGACGGCCGATGGGGAATCCCGCGTTGCGTGTGAAACCTTGGTGACGACCAACCGCATCGTCCTTGCGGGCGAAGTGCGCGGCCCCGCCTCCGTCACGCCGGAGCAGCTGATCCAGGGCGCGCGCGACGCCGTGCGCGACATCGGCTATGACCAGCCGGGCTTCTCGTGGAAGAACGCCGAGGTCGAATACTACCTGCATGCGCAGTCCGCCGACATCGCCGTTGGCGTTGACAGCGCGGGCGAGAAGGACGAGGGCGCGGGCGACCAGGGCATCATGTTCGGCTTTGCCACGCGCGAAACCGAAAGCCTGATGCCGGCCCCGCTGCATTACGCGCACGGCATCCTCCATCGCATCCGCGACCTGCGCAAGGCGGGCGACCCGCGCGCCGCCGCCCTGCAGCCCGACGCCAAGAGCCAGGTCACCCTGCGCTATGTCGATGGCAAGCCGGTGGGCGCGACCTCCGTCGTCATCTCCACCCAGCATGTCGAGGGCGCGAGCCAGAACACCATCCGCGAGGAACTGCGCGGCGTGGTGAAGGACATCCTGCCCGAAGGCTGGATGTGCCCGGAAGACGAATTCTACGTCAACCCGACCGGCGTGTTCGTGATCGGTGGTCCCGATGGGGACTGCGGCCTGACGGGACGCAAGATCATCGTTGACACCTATGGCGGCGCGGCCCCGCATGGCGGCGGCGCGTTCTCCGGCAAGGACCCGACGAAGGTTGACCGTTCGGCGGCCTATGCCTGCCGTTACCTGGCGAAGAACATCGTCGCCGCCGGCCTTGCCGATACCTGCACGCTGCAGATTTCGTATGCCATCGGCGTGTCGCACCCGCTGTCGGTCTATGTTGATCTGGCCGAAACCGGCAAGGACGTGGACGAAGACAAGCTGGGCCGTGTCCTGCGTGAGGTGATGGACCTGTCGCCGCGCGGCATCCGCAAGCACCTGCGCCTGAACCGCCCGATCTATACCCAGACCTCCGCCTATGGCCATTTCGGCCGCACGCCCGACGCAGCGAAGGACGATTTCACGTGGGAAAAGACGGACCTCGTCGACGCCCTGCGCAGCGCCTTCAACCGCTGATCGCCTGACGGCCCGGCCGGTCTCCGTTGTCATGACGGGGCCGGTCGCGCCATGACGCGATGGCAGGCCACGGCCCCATCGCCACAAGACCGATACCAAGGATGACTGTTTCCATGACGGCTAGTGTGGATGTAAAGGCGTCGCCTGATCGCCTGTACGGACGTCAGCGCGGTCATCCCCTGCGTCCGCGCCAGCAACGCCTGCTTGACCAGACACTGCCGCGCCTGCGCTTTCCCGCGATCGCCATGGCGAACCCCGCCAGCGCCTTTGGCCATCCACCGCGCGAAATCTGGCTGGAGGTCGGGTTTGGCGGGGGCGAACACTCCCTTGCCCAGCACGCGACCCATCCCGATGTCGGCTATATCGCGTGCGAGGTGTTCGATAACGGCCTGTGTTCGCTGCTGTCGCGCCTTGTCCCCGATGACCATGAAGCCGATGCACCGGTACCCGACATGCTGCGCATCTGGGACGAGGATGCGCGTATCCTGCTGCGCGAACTGCCCGATGCGTCGATCGACCGGGCGTTCCTGATGTTTCCCGACCCCTGGCCCAAGGCACGCCATGCCAAGCGGCGCTTCGTCCACCCCGACACGGTGCGCATGATGGCGCGCATCCTCAAGCCCGGTGCGATCTGGCGCGTGGCCAGCGACGATCCCACCTACCAGGCATGGGTGGAAGAAGTGATGGGCGCGCAGACGCTGTTCCGCACGGCACCGCCGGTGCTTGAACGGCCCGAAGGCTGGCCGCCGACACGCTATGAAGCCAAGGCGCTGAAGGCGGGGCGGCAGCCATTCTACTGGACGTTCGTGCGGAACTGACAGATTCCCTGCACGCAATACCGTCGCGTGCATGAAACATCCGGGCGCTGCTCGGACCCGGCAGGGATCGCGATCCCTGCACCCTGATCTATCTAAAATTCATGGTTTCCAAAGGGTAATACCCTTTGGTGGGGTTTCAGGGGCAAAGCCCCTGAGACAACAGCCCTTACGACAACGCCGTCCCCGTCAAGCGCTCCGACACCTGCCACAGGCGCTGTGCCAGTTGCAGGTCGCGGGCGGCAGGCGGCACGATCGCCTCCGTCACATTGCCGCGGCGTTCGCCCCAGCCATCGGGGCCGTAGTACCCGCCATCGCGAGCCTGTGGCGCGGTTGCCGCGAACAGGATCGGCAGCGCGCCATGTTCGGCCGACTGCCCGAACAGGGTGAAGGCCACCAGCGTCGCACGCCGCAGCAGGCGCTCACGCAACCCCTGCGGGCTGGAGGAGCGGCTGACGGCGATATCGGTCATGGCCCAGCCGGGATGGGCGGCAATGGAATGGATCGGCCATCCATGCTGGCGGGCCTGCCGGTCAAGTTCGAGGGCAAGGATCAGGTCGGCAAGCTTGCTCTGCCGGTAGGCGCCAAACGGGGTGTAATGGTGGCGGGCCTGCAGGTCGTCGAACACCAGCGTCCCCGACAGCGCGGCAAGGCTTGCGACCGTGACGACACGCGCCCCTCCCTTGCCCGCGCACAGCAGCGGACGCAGCCGTGCCGTCAGCGCGAACGGGCCAAGATAGTTGGTCCCGAACTGCAGTTCGAATCCGTCGGCGGTCTCCTGCCGCTTTTGCGGCCCCATGATGCCGGCATTGTTGACAAGGATATCGACCGATCCCGTCCGCCCCGACAGGTTCTGCGTGAAATCGGCGATCGATTGCAGCGAGGCAAGGTCCAGCGCCATGAAATCCGCGATTCCGTCCGGGCAGTCCGCACGCAGCCGTTCCAGCGCGGCCGCGCCCTTGGCCGGGTTGCGCCCGGCAAGGATGACCTCCGCCCCGCGCGAAACCAGTCCCCGCGCGGTGGCATATCCCAACCCGCCGGTCGCCCCGGTGACGACCGCCACCTTGCCCTTCAGGCTTGGGGCCTGCGTGATATCCCAGTGCACTGTCATGATGTGGCGTCCTGCTTTTCGGATTTCTGCATGTCTTTTTCCATGGCGGCTTCGGCTTCTTCGGTCAGGCGCTGCTCATTGCGGCGCAGGAAGATGACGGAACCTACAAGCCCGATGGCCCCCAGCACGCCGAACATGATGCCCACGGGACCGGAAATCTGCATCACCTTGTGCCCAAGGTAATAGGCCCCGAACGCATATCCCCCCGCCCAGAACAGTCCGCCCAGCGCATTGAAGATCAGGAACAGGTGCCACGGCATGTGGTTCGCCCCGGCCAGCAGCGCGATGAACACGCGCAGTATGGCAACAAAGCGCCCGAACATGACGATTGTTCCCCCATGCCGCTTGAACATGAAGCGTCCCAGCGCCAGCCGCTTTGGCGTCAGCCCCAGTTTCGCGCCATGGCGTTCGAGCAGGGGGAAGCCGAAGATCCGTCCGATCAGGTACCCGAAATTATCCCCCATGATCGCGCCAAGCACGGCGGCAGTGGCAACCCAGCGGATATCCATGTGGTGCGTGCTGGCGCAGTAGATCGCGGCGGAAATCAGGAGCGTTTCGGCAGGCAGCGGCACGCCCATGCTTTCCAGCATGACGATAACGCCAACTACGCCATAGCCATAATGCTGAAAAAGCTGTTCAAAATGCTGGAGCAGTGGACTTTATCCGTCTTGTGACAAGTGTGATGCATGAAGGACAAGGCGTGGGAATATCCGCCCCACTCCCCTGTGCCAAGTTCTATCATGACGTTCTGAAGATGGCAGGAATAAAACATGACCCCTCCCCCTTCCACTCCTGTGGCCCGGACCGCCCTTTCCTTTGGCACATGGCCGTCCCCCATCAGCGCCGACCTTGTCGCCGGGGCCACGCTGGGCCTGTCGGACGTGCGGGCCGATGGCGCGGACATCTACTGGATCGAGGGACGCCCGGCGGAGGCAGGCCGCCGCGTGCTGGTGCGCTGGCGCGATGGGGTCACGCGCGACATGACGCCACCGCCGTTCGATGTCGGCACGCGCGTGCATGAATATGGCGGCGGGGCCTATACCGCAGCAAAGGGCCGGATCGTGTTCAGCAACCGCGTGGACGGGTCCGTATGGCTGATCGACGGTGACGGCGCACCACGCGCGCTCGGCGGGATGGACGGCCTGCGCTTTGCCGATTTCGCACTCAGCCCGGACGGGCGCTTCGTCTTCTGCGTGCGGGAGGATCACAATACCGGTGGCGAAGCTGCGGCCGCCATCGTCGTCTTTGACTGCGGCACGGAGGCCGACCCAACCGACAATGGCGGCACGGCACTGGTGATGGGACCGGATTTCCTCGCCAGTCCCCGTCCCTCGCCCGACGGGCGGTTCATGGCGTGGGTGGAATGGGACCATCCCAACATGCCGTGGGATGCGACGCGCCTGCGCGTGGCCTCCCTGTTGCAGGAAGGGTCGGACATGCCCCGCCTTGCCGCGCCATGGACGCTGGCGGGGGATGATGGCACCGCGCGTTCCGTCATCGAGCCACGCTGGACGGCGGACGGCCACCTGCTGGCGTCGTCGGATATCAGCGGGTGGTGGAACCTCTACCGCTTCGATATCGCAGACGCCTCTCCTGCGGTGCCCGTGGCCCCGATGCAGGCGGAAATCGGCCTGCCGCAATGGATATTCGGCCTGCGTAGCTACTGCCCGCTGCCCGATGGGTCGATCCTTGCGCTGGCCATCCGCGATGGGGAAAACCGCATGGTCATCCTGCGCGATGGCGCGGCAACCCCGGTGGACCTGCATTTCCCCACGCAATGCCCGGTCGCGCTGTCGGACGGGACGCTGGCATGGCTGGACACGCCGCCTGACGATGCGGCGTCGGTAGTGCGGGGCATGCCGGGACAGTCGCCCACCATCCTGCGCCGCGCGATCTCCCTGCCGATGGCGACGGATGATATTTCCCACGCGCAGGCGCTGCACTTCCCCCTGTCCGATGCGGCGGATGGCACGGGACACGCATTTTTCTATCCCCCCGCCAATGCGCGTTATTGCGGCGTGGCCGACACGCTGCCGCCTCTGGTGGTCATGGCGCATGGGGGGCCGACGGGACGGGCAAACCCCGCTTTTTCATTCAAGGTACAGTGGTGGACATCGCGCGGCTTTGCCGTGGTGGATGTCAATTACGGCGGCTCCACCGGGTTCGGCCGTCCCTACCGCCTGCGGCTGGAGCGCGAATGGGGCATCGTGGATATCGATGACTGCATCGCCGCGTGCCGGTATCTGATCGCGCAGGAGTTGGTGGACCCGAAGCGCATCGTCATACGTGGCAGCAGCGCGGGCGGGTTGACGGTGCTGGGCGCGCTGGCGCGTTCCGACCTGTTCGCTGCCGGGGCCAGCCTGTATGGCGTGACCGACCTGCGTGCGCTGGCGCAGGAGACACACAAGTTCGAGTCCCGCTACCTTGATTCCCTGATCGGGCCGTATCCGCAGGACGAGGACACCTATATCGCGCGCTCGCCCCTGGCGCAGGCGGCGGATATCCATGTGCCGGTCCTGTTCCTGCACGGGTTGGATGACAAGGTGGTGCCCCCCGCGCAGGCGGACGAGATGGCGCGCGCCCTGCGGCAGCGTGGTGTTGCCTGCGCACAGTATGAATTCGAAGGGGAAGGGCACGGGTTCCGCAAGGAGGCGACGGTGCGCCGCGCCCTTGAACTGGAACTCGATTTCTACCGGCAGGTGCTTGGCCTGCCGACGGCGCAGGACGGTGAACACGTCGTCCTGCGGTAAAGCGTATAAGTTTTTGGTGAAGCTTTTTTCAAAAAGCTTCAAAGAACGCCGCCTTTTTGAAAAAAGGCGGCACCCAAAAACTTTTACTCTTTTCAGTCTTCTTCCGCGACGATGGCGGAGGATTCACGCGTGGGGCGGAAACGTCCCTCGCGCAGGGCATCCTCGATATCCTCCAGCGAGGCGCCACGTGTTTCCGGCACGAAGAAGTAGATAAACAGGACCGACGCCAGGTTGACCCCGGCATAGAACCACATCGTCCCGCCCAGCGTGATGGTGGACACCAGCGTCAGCGCCGTGCTGGTCACCAGCAGGTCGCTGCCCCACAGCATGGCCGAATGCAGGCTGGTCGCGTTGCCGCGCATCGACAGGGGGAACATCTCCGCCCCCAGCAGCCATCCGACCACCTGAATACCGCCGGCGTTGAACACCATGAACAGCAGCATGAAGACGATGATCATCCAGCTCCCGATGCTGCCCTTGTCCGGATGGATCAGGAACATGATGCCCAGACCCACGAGGCTGAGGACCGAACCCGGCCCCATCACCAGCACAAGGCGGCGACGGCCGATACGGTCCACGATGTTCGACCCCAGCACCGTCATCACCAGATAGACGATGGAGATGCCGATGCTCGCCATCAGCGCGGCCGAACTGCCAAAGCCCGCATCCGACAGGAAGGTCGGGGCGTAATAGATCATCATCTCCAGCCCGCCAGCCTGCGTGAAGAACGCAACGCCAAGGGCGGCGACAAGGGCGGGACGCACCCACGGCTGCATCAGGCCGCGCCAGCCGATGTCACGCGGGTCCGCCTCGTCATTCGCAGTGACCTGGATGCGCTTGAGCTCCTTGCGGATCTCGCGCCGGGAGGTGCGGATGCGGCGCAGCTGCTCGATCGCGGAATCAAGGCTTTCATTTTCCGCTGCCCAGCGCGGGCTCTTGGGCAGGAAGAACATGGAAATGAAGACGACCGCCGCCGGGATGGCCGCGATCGCCACCATCGGCCGCCAGCCCCACGCATCACGGGCGACAAAGCCGATGACGTTGGCGGCGAAGATGCCTATGCCAATGGCGATGTTGAACATCGTCACCATGTGGCCGCGCTTCTTCGCCGGGGCGAGTTCGGAGATGTACATCGGCACGACCTGCGTCGAACCGCCCACCGCAAGGCCAAGGAACACACGCGCGGCGATCAGGGCATAGACATCCGGCGCCCATGCACACGCCATCGCGCCAAGGACGAACACCGCAGTGACGATCATGACGGAGTTGCGACGCCCGAAGCGTTCGGACATCCATCCGGTGATGAACGACCCCATGACCGCACCCGCAAGGATCGCGGACGCCACCATCTCCTGATAGAAGCTGCTGAGGTGGAAATCGCGCGTGATCAGCAGCAGCGCGCCGGAGACGATGCCGGTATCGTAGCCATAGAGGCCACCGCAGATGGCGGCCACGATGGCTGCGAGCCAGAGTGTCTTGTGCGCGTTGGGCGAGATTTCGAGATCGGAAAGGTCAGGGATGGGTTCGGGCTGGGAGGAGGGTCCGGCCTGGGACTGGGGGGAATAATTCTGCATGCGTGTTCCTTTGTTTCGATGTCTGTCTAATTCCCGGCGTCACACAGGGTTCCATCCGTTTTGCACCGGACATGACCTGCCGCGCCAAGGGCTGCCTTCATTTCCGCGACATGCGCCATGGCCGCACGGAAGGCGGACCAGTCATCGTCCCGGGCGATGGGCCGCCATATGTCTTCCACCGTCTCGATCCACATCGCGCATGGATCGTCGCGCGTGAAATAGGGAAGCGAGACATCGACCCCCGCGCGTGGCGGATGGCTTTCGATCTGCTTTCGCAACGTCTGGAATGCCGGGGATTCGTAAAAGTACTTCCTCGGTCCAGACATGGCGCGGTCGCGACTGATGGCGCCACCATACCAGTCAAAGAACAGGAATTCAAACCCGATCGCACTCTCTTCGAGAAAAGACCACACGGATTCGCGCAGTTCCGTGGAGCTATTTCTTGATATTTCCTCAACACCCAGACGTTGCAGTGCACAAATATCGAGGAACCTTTCGTACCTTTGCGGGAACCTTTCGAAAATACTTCTGATCTTCTCCATTTCCGAAAATGGCAGCAGACATTCCGCCATCCGCGCCAGATTCCACATCATCGCGGTTGGTTGCCGGCCAAAGGCATACAGGCCCGAATGGTCGAAATAGGCCGCCGTGAAGGTCGGATCATAATGCGGCGCGAACCGCCACGGGCCATAATCGAAGCTTTCCCCCGCGATGTTGATGTTGTCGGTATTGAGCACGCCATGCACGAACCCCGCACTCATCCACTGCGCCGTCAGCAGTGCAAGGCGCGTACATAGTGCATCGAGCAGGGTCGCCGCCGGGTCCTCCGCCCCCGCCAGGGCGGGATAGTACGTCTCCATCACGTAATCGAGCAGGCGACGCAGCGACGGCGTATCCTGCATCGCGGCAAGGCGCTGGAACGTGCCGATGCGGATATGGGAATGACCCAGTCGCGCCAGCACGCATGATCGCGTGGGCGAAGGCTCGTCCCCCCGGTGCAGCGCCTCCCCCGTCTCGATCACGCTGAGGCTGCGTGACGTGGTGACGCCGATCGCGTCCAGCGTCTCGCTCGCAAGGATTTCGCGCACGCCTCCCTTGAGCGTCAGTCGCCCGTCACCCCCGCGCGACCACGGCGTCGTGCCGCTACCCTTCGTCCCGATATCGAGCAGTCGCCCGTCGCACGCATCATATAACTGCGCGAACAGGAAGCCGCGCCCGTCGCCAAGGTCGGGGTTGTAGGACTGGAACTGATGGCCGTGATAGCGCAGCGCCAGCGGCTGCGGCAGGCTGCCGGGCAGGGCTTCGAACCGGCCAAGGTGGGCGATCCACTCCGCCTCCGTCAGGGTCTCGAGGCCGATGCGCGCCGCCGCTTCCTGATTGCGAAAGCGCAGGATATGGGCCGGGAAGCTGGCGGGCCGCACCGGGTCATAGAACGCATCCCCCAGCGTCATGTGCCGTGTATCGGGTCGGTAGGCGGGGGAAAAGGGCATAAGGTTCAACCTTGGGAGATGGGCAGGACAGGAAGGTCAAGCGAGACGGCGGCAGGGGCGAAGCAGGCTTCGACCTGCGGCACCGGCACCACGTCATCTGCGCCACACGACCAGCACGGGGCGTTGTCACGGTCGATCAGGCGCGCACGGACCCCTTCGGCGAAATCCGGACGCGCGACCAGCGCACAGACAAGCCGGAACTCCTGCTCCAGCACCATGTCGAGGTTGGGCAGCGCCCGCGCCCTGAAGAATGCGCGCCATGCCACTTCTACCGCGAACGGGTCCGCCTGCGCCAGCGCCGCAAGGTCATCGCGCGCCCATGGGGCGTCGCAGGCATGCAGGCGTTCGGTCACCACCTGCATGTCGGGGGCGTCATACACGGCGTCAACCCCGGCCATGTCGCCCCAGCCGCCATCGGCCACCGGCACGCGGGGCGCGAGGTCGAGCACACGCCCCGCCGGATGGCGTGCAAGATCGGCCGCCACCTGTTCCAGATCGCCCGAGGGCACCATCCGGTCGGCAAAGCCACAGGCGATGGCCTGCGCCCCGTCCATCCGTCCGCCCGTCACCGCAAGGCGCAGTCCCGACAGGCCCGGCGCGCGTGACAGCAGGTAAGACCCGCCCGCATCCGGGGTCAGGGCGATCGCGACCTCCGGCATGGCAAGGACGGAACGCTCCGTCACGATGCGATGACGCACATGCCCCCCCAGTCCGATGCCGCCGCCCATCGCGATCCCGTCCATGAAGGAGACGATTGGCTTGGGATAGGCCGCCAGCACGGAGACAAGGCGATAGCTGGCGCGAAAGACCGCGCGCACCGCCGCAACCCCATCCGTGGGCAGCAGCGCATGAAGCGCCCGCAGATCGCCCCCGGCGCAGAAGGCGCGCGGCGTCGTGCTGTCGAGGAGGATGGTCCGCACGTCACGATCCCCGCGCCAGCGTTCAAGGCAGGCGGCAATCCCCTCGATCATGCCGATGTCGAGCGCGTTGAGCGCGCGCGGGCGATCCAGCGTGATGCGTCCCAGATGCCCCTGGCGTGAAATACGCAGCGTTTCGTGTGTCATCGCGACGGCGTCTCCCGAATTGTCGTGCATCTTCAAGCATGACAGAATAAAGGAGCGGAACCCCCACCAGCCGCATGTTTTAATCAGCGCGCGATCATGTGACGTCAGGAAGGACAGGACAACGTAATGGGTATCGACGCCCGGACCTATCGGGATGCAATGGCGCGACTGGGTGCGGCCGTAAATGTGGTGACAACCGGCACGCTGGAAGACCCGGCCGGCTTCACCGCCTCGGCCGTGTGTTCCGTCACCGATGACCCGCCGACCCTGCTGGTCTGTGTCAATCGCGCGTCACGCATCCGCCCGCGCTTTCGCGAGGGGGCAGCGATGTGCATCAACGTGCTGTCTGCCGCCCAGCAGGAGATTTCCGGCATATTCGCCTCCGCCCGGGAGCAGCATGAACGCTTCGCCTTTGGCCACTGGGCCACGCTGACGACAGGTGCGCCGGTGCTGGAGGAGGCGGTGACCTCCTTCGACTGCCGGATCGAGCGTATCGTGGAGGTCGGGACCCACAGCGTGATGTTCGGCGCGGTCGAAAGCCTGCGCAATGGCGACAGCCATGGCGGCCTGATCTATTTCAACCGCACCTATCATATCCTGCCCCCCTCCGGCGACGCCTGAAACCACACGGGGATTTTACGCGAAATTAACCCCTTTGCGACCGTATGGGCCTTCCCGGACACGGCAGGACACGGCGGATGCGCAAGATCAGACAACGCGGTGACAGGACACCGCAGGACGGTGACGACGGACCGGACGTGCCGGTCGTGACATGGCGCATGCTGATCGGCATCCAGGTGGGGGTGACGGTGTTCATCATGCTCATGGCGTGGTGGGACAGCATCCTGCCACGGTAAGCGGCGATGCGGCCAACAAAGCATTGATAAGGTTGATAAAAGTTTCTGGGTGCCGGATTTTTCCAAAAAGGCGGCGTCTTTCGAAGCTTTTTGGGAAAAGCTTCACCAAAAACTTTTCCACATCCGGCCGCACTTTCCCATGCTTCATGCCAACGTCACCTGCCGGGGGCTTCATTGCCACCGGATTGAGGCGTATATCCGCACAGGATGACAGGAGCGGCAGGACAGATGGGCAAGGATGATCGTCAGGACGAAACAGGGACACAGGCCACCGTCTTTGGCGTCGAGGTCGAGCGGATGCTGGACCGTGCGCAGGACATGTGCCGCCGCCATGGCGCGCGCCTGACGCAGCAGCGCAGGCTGGTGCTCGGCCTTGTCCTGAGCGCCGACCGGCCCATCGGGGCGTATGACCTGCTCGACCGCCTGCGCCGCGACACGAAGGGGGCCGCGCCGCCAACCGTCTATCGCGCACTGGACTTCCTGCTCGAACAGGGACTGATCCACAAGATCGAACGCCTGTCCGCCTTTGTCGCCTGCCGCCACATGCTCCATAGCGCGCATGAATGCGACAACCACCTGCATAGTGCCCAGTTCCTGATCTGCACCAAATGCGGGCATGTGACCGAACTTGAAGACAGCCAGATCGTCCATGCTCTGGTCACCGCGACACAGGCGCGGCAGTTCAGCCTGCGCACCTCCACCATCGAAGCCGAGGGCATCTGCGCTGCCTGCGCCTGAAAGCTATTTCAAAACAACATATTAACAAAAGTTTTTGGGTGCCGCCTTTTTTTAAAAAGGCGGCGTCTTCGAAGCTTTTTGGAAAAAAGCTTCACCAAAGACTTTTGATACTTTCAGGATTTCACAGCGGCTCCCAACGGATGCCACCTGCCGCATCACAGTGATTGCATCCCCGGCGCATTTCCCGGCATGATGCAGGCCAGCCTGCCGCCACGGGGCGGAGCACAAACCACAGAGCCCCGCATCCGGGCGGAGTGTCGCGATGACGCGTTCGCGTCGCAACGAAACGGGCGAACTGCCCCTCGACCTGCCCCTGTCGCATCCACCTGCCGTCCCACGGGACACCGGGCCAGCCCCCACAAAGCGCAAGGCCCGTCAGCCCAACACGCCCCCCGCCGGGCAGGAGGACCTGTTCGCGCGTCCCCTGCCACCGGTTGCAACCCCACCCCGCCGGGTCACGCACCTTGATGCGGCGGAGGTGGGACTGTCCTTCGTTCCCCTGCGCCAGTTCGGACCGGCGGATGCCGCTGACGGCTTTTTCTATATCGTAACAACGGCCCGGCAGGCCGATTCCATGCTGGCCAATGGCATCGACATCAGCCCCCGTGCGCCCATGCCGCTGACGGAACGGCCGGGCGTCATGGCATGGTACACGGACCTGAGCGAGGACATGGACGCCATCGCCGACGAAGGCGGTGTGGCGATCCTGCGCCTGCGGCGTTTTATGGTGAATGATCTGGTTGAAAATGATCCTGATCATACCCGGGCCTATGGGGTTCCATGCTACTTCCTGACAGGTGTGGCGCGTTCCGCGCCGATCTGAGCAGGAATTGAAACAGGCCGGTCTTCCCGGCGTCCCTTTTATCTGAGCCCGAACCGACCGGGGCCCCGTGCCCCGCGCGTTGGTAACGAAGAAGAAATAAAATGAAGGATCAGCATATATGAATCAGTCGGTCACCCAGCCCGTGGGGTCATCGCGCACGCGCGCCCTGATCATCGGATGCCTTGCGGCACTGGCGGGCCTGATGGCCGGCCTGGATATCGGCGTCATTTCCGGCGCGCTGGATTTCGTAGCCAAGGAATTCCATGCCTCCACCCTGGCGCAGGAATGGATCGTCAGTTCCATGATGGCAGGCGCGGCCATGGGATCGATGTGCGCGGGATGGATGTCGCACCATATCGGGCGCAAGCGCACGCTGCTGATCGGGGCAGTGGTGTTTGTCGCCGGGTCGCTGGAATGCGCACTGGCATGGTCGGTGCCGTCCATGATCATCGGTCGTGCGGTCATGGGGCTGGCGATCGGGGTCGCGGCCTTCACGGCCCCCCTCTACCTTTCGGAAATCGCGAGCGAGACTGCACGCGGGGCGATGATCTCCACCTATCAGTTGATGATTACGGCGGGTATCTTTCTCGCCTTCATGAGCAACACGTTCTTCAGCTATTCCGGCAACTGGCGCGGGATGTTCGCCGTGGCGGCGATACCGGGGGTGCTGTTCCTGATCGGTGCGCTGTTCCTGCCGTTCAGCCCACGCTGGCTGATGATGAAGGGCCGCCGCAGCGAGGCGCTGGAGGTGCTGGCCAACCTGCGTGACAGCCGCAGCGACGCCCGGCGCGAGATCCAGAGCATCAGCGACCAACTCCAGCAGAAACAGAAGGGCTGGGCGCTGCTGGCGAACCGCAACTTCCGCCGCTCCATCCTGCTGGGCATGGGATTGCAGATCATGCAGCAGCTGGCCGGGGTGAACGTGGTCATGTATTACGCGCCCAAGATCTTCGCGCTGGCGGGGTATGTCGGCCCGGCGCAGTTGTGGTGCACGGCGATGGTCGGGCTGGTGAACATGCTGGCGACGTTCGTGGCCATCGGGCTGGTGGACAAATGGGGGCGCAAGCCGATCCTGTATACAGGCTTCCTCATCATGGCGGTTGGCATGGGCAGCCTCGGCCTGCTGCTCAACTCCCTGCCGCTGGGTCCGGGAGAGCAGATCATCGCCGTGTTCATGCTGATGATCTACATCTCCGGCTTTTCTATGTCGGCAGGCCCCCTGATCTGGGTCCTGTGTTCGGAGGTGCAGCCGTTGCAGGGGCGTGACCTTGGGATTTCCATTTCCACACTGACCAACTGGATCGCCAACATGATCATCGGCGCGACCTTCCTGTCGCTGCTGCAATGGATCGGCAATGGCCCGACCTTCTGGATGTTCGCGGCGTTCAACCTGGCGTTCGTGTTCGTGACGTGGCGCTTCATCCCTGAGACGCGGGACATGAGCCTGGAGGGAATCGACGCGAATTTCTCACACTTGAGGAAATTTTGGGTTATTTTGTAGAATTCAGTCATCCCACAGGAGCCCGATCTGGAATATTGACGATATTCTACTTCTGGCGGCGGGTTCTGAACGCAGTGAGG
>NZ_POTC01000047.1 GCF_002906255.1 Novacetimonas maltaceti
GAAAGTCGGTCGCCGCCAGATCTTCCAGTCAGTCCCTCCAACTCACCACCGCGGGGTGGAGCAGCCCGGTAGCTCGTCAGGCTCATAACCTGAAGGCCGCAGGTTCAAATCCTGCCCCCGCAACCAATGAATCCTGTTCAATGAACGACTGAAGAACGCCATGGTCCGGATGGACTGCGGCGCTTTTTTTGTTGGAGGAGAAGTTCAGGATAGCCGCGAGGTCTCCTTCGAGGAAGATAGCAAGCTCGCCATCCTGCGGAATCAGTTTGATCCGTGAGACCAGAGCGCGCAGTCTCTCGACCGCCTCAAGACTCGCGTCCTCCTTCTGAAGGTTTTCGTACAGGGCCTCGATGCGTTCCTTGTAGATTACAGCCATGTTCGGATGCAGGAGAGGCGGCGGCGGGGGTGCATCGGCAAGCAGAGCCGTCAGTTCTTCCTTGCGGGCCTCCAGCCTTCCGATCTTGTCCTTCAACTTGACGCCGGGTACGCCGTCGAGAATGGCCTGGATCGCCTTATCAAGCTCACGATCCACCCGCGGCAACTCGGCACGCATCGCGGCGAGATCTGCGCCTCGCTCCATTCTCACGCGGTTCACTTCCCGGGTGAATTCATCACAGAACTCCTTGAACAGCGCAGGGTCCATGAGGCGCGTCCGTAGCCCGTTAAGCACAGACTTCTCGAGCACGTCGCGGCGAATGGTCATGCGATTGTCGCATGTGCCCTTGTTGCGCGCCGTCGAACAGCCGAGCAGAGTTTTCGAGATCATTGAAAAGCCACCGCCACAGCAGCCGCAACGTGTCATCGCAGTGAAGAGGTGACGAGGGCGCTTGAGGCTGTTCAGAGGATGGACACCATCACCACGTGTCTTTTGCGACCACGTTGTTGTTGCCTGACGAACCTTGGCAGCTTCCCACAGGTCAGGCTCGACAATTCGAAGTTCGGGAACCTCCTGCAGGATCCATTCACTTTCTGGATTCAGGCGCGAGACGCGTTTTCCAGTTTCCGGATCCTTCAGATAGCGAAGGCGGTTCCAGATCAGCCGGCCGATATAAAGCTCGTTGTTGAGGATGCCGGTGCCGCGGTCACGGTTCCCGTGGATGGTAGAAGGCCCCCAGGCGCCACCCAACGGTCCGACGATTCCTTCGGCATTGAGATCGAGCGCGATCGCCCTTGGCGCCTTGCCGTCCGCATATTCACGGAATATGCGCCGCACGATCGCGGCTTCGCCGACATTGATCGTCCGCTCTCCGCGTACAGCTTCCCCGGCAGCATCGAATTTTCGTACGACATCGTATCCATAGCACAGACCGCCGCCGGACTTGCCGGATTCGACGCGTCCCCGTAGGCCACGCCGCGTTTTATCCGCCAGATCCTGCAGAAAGAGGGCATTCATGGTGCCCTTCAGGCCGACGTGGAGTTGGGTGACGTCGCCCTCCGAAAGCGTGATGATCCGCACCCCGGCAAACTTCATTCTCTTGAACAGCCCGGCGATATCTTCCTGGTCGCGTGAAAGACGGTCCATGGCTTCGGCGAGAATGATCGAAAACTTCCCACGTTGCGCGTCCTGCATCAGTTCCTGAATGCCAGGACGAAGCAGGGAGGCACCAGAGACGGCTCTGTCACTATAGCTGTCGACGACGTTCCAGTCCTGACGGGCCGCATACTCGCGGCACAGCCTCAGTTGATCCTCAATGGAGGCATCGCGCTGGTTGTCGGAAGAATAACGGGCGTAGAGCGCGACCTTCATAAGGACCTCCTATCATTCCTGCGATCGTGTACGGATCGGTCCGTTTTCATGTTCAACGTAATCCCGCGCCGCCTGCCGGGCGAGGGCTCGTATCAGCGCCCGCAGACCCTCACCGCTACCGTCCTCATGACTCGCAGGGTCGAGAATGACGCGGGGGGATGCCGACAGTGTAGCGTCTTTTGCGCGCATCGTCCTGCCTTTTCTTGACGCTCAGATGGGTGCCATCGTGCCTCTGATCAGACCGATCGCAAACATAAAAACTCAAGAAAACAATATGTTATGGAGTATAGTGGTGGGTCTGGGCGTGTTCGTGTCGGGCGGGGCGTAGAGTTTTACGGCCAGAATATTCACGTTCTTGTGAGATTTCTCACTTATTGGATCACGGACAGAACAGTCAGTTCGATTCGAAATAGTCCCAATTCTCTGCTGCCTCCGATCGCGGATTGGTTGTAAAACGTCCTAAAAACAACATACTATGCAGCTTATCAATACGCATAAGCATTGTGTCTGCTGTAGGTTCGTTGTTCCCGCTTCTGTGGTTATGACAATTACGCGTCAGTATGGTCTTTTTTCTTGACTAAAAACGGACCGTTTCGTCACTCTGCAATCTACAGGTCGCGAGCTGTTTCCAGATTGTACACACATTGCAAGGAACTGCTTTATGCTGACACATGCTGGCGGCGCTGCTTTTGCGCGACCGGAGATCAACATCGCTCACGACACGCCGCAGGCGCTGCGCCGTCTGGTAAACGATGCACTTTCCAACGACAATGCGGATACGTTCCTTGCCTCTCGCGGAGCCTCGGGTCAGTTGGAGGCGCTTGCGCAGCGGTGCTGTGATATGGCGTTCGCGGAGAGCGACCTCGCCGCACGGAGGACCGTTCATCGGGTCCTGCACGACCTGTATGGTCTGCATCTCTCCAGACCACACCCGGGCCTTACTGACAACCAGTACAGCATCGAACTGCTGCGAGCCCGCCGCGCGATCGAGGCTTCGTGGATGGAGTGGGAATTAGGTCAGGCGGGACCCATTCCGGCCAACGTCGAGCCCGAGGCAATTGGCGACGCCATTAAATCCCTCTGGAAGACCCATTGCGGGTACAACCATGCGGTGTTCGATTTCATGAAGACCGATGCGTCCCGGCCGCAGATCATCAAGTATTTCACGACCGATTACGCGCTTAACATGCGTTTTTATGACCTGATCGTGCTGTCTTTGGTCGGAATCGACGAAGATGTCCGGATGGAAGTCGCTCATAATTTCTGGGACGAGATGGGGCAGGGCAATCCTGCCAGGACGCATGTGCGGCTCTATCGCGATCTGCTGGATTACCTGCAGATCGAAGACACTCCGGAGCAGTTTGTCGATGCCCTGGGATGGGAAGGGCTTTCAGGCTATAATCTCTTGCTCTATTTCGCCTTTAACCGGCGACAGTACTTCCGGTCCATCGGCGCACTGGCGATTACGGAACTCTCCGACCCCGAGCAATACGCCAAATTGCTCTCCGGATGCCGTCGCGTCGGTATTGGCAACGACCAACCATCGATTCTGGATTACTACAGTGAGCATGTCGAGGTCGATGCCCTGCATGGCGATGGCTGGATCGACAATGTCATCGTGCCTGTTCTCCGGCGCTATCCAGGTGAAGCGCAATCTGTGCTCGAGGGTGCCGCAATGCGCCTGAATTCCAGTAAGGCCTACTGGGACTGGCAACTTGCCGATATGAAAGGGGCCAAACCCGTTCCCTCAGTGGCTCTGGCGGGAGTGAACTAATCGGGTAACGTCAACTATAGGACAGACCGGTACATCTTATATCGCTTTATTAACTTGTGGAATGGGAGTTGCTGTGGCTTGATCTGTGCCTCGAACTTGTTGACGCACAAAACGTTCCGATTATGAGTGAGACGGATTGATGCGAACTCCTGTGAGGTCATAGACGTGCCACAGCAAAAACTCCGCAGAAAGCGGAATGGTCCGGATAGTAGGGCTACTCTCCTGACGACAGCGCGCTCTCTCTTTGCTCGCTCGGGTTTCCACCAGGTCAGTGTCGATGACATCGCCGACACCGCGCAGGTCGCGAAAACGGCAATTTACTACCACTTTGGCAACAAAGAGGGGCTGGTGACCGACTTCCTGGAAGGCCATATCGAAACGCTGGAGGCCTCGCTCATTGAGGCCGTGAGCGCTCATAAGGAGCCGAGAGCGCGCCTGCGCGCCGTGTTTGACTGGCATACGTCCTGGTTTCGTCAGCCCGATTTTGCAGGATGTGTGTTCTCTAGGGCAACTGAGGAATACAAGGGAAAGCAGGATGCGATCGCCGAGATTTCGCGGCTGCAAAAGCGCAGCCTGCGCAACGCCATCCGGGCGCTTCTGGAGGCGAACGGCGTTCTGGAAGAGCGATCCGAGCAACTTGCCCACTTCATGATCTACCTGCTTGATGGAGCGGTTGTCTCAGCGAATGTCTTGGACGAGAAGGATGCCGCAGATCAGGCGTGGATTGCTGCAGAACGCCTGCTGGACGATGAAATGCGTGACCTTCCATCCAGAAAAAGCTGACTCTGTCCGTGTCTGTCCGTGTCTGTCCGAAGCCAGAAGACGGTCGGAATTGAAGCTTACGCCCGCGCCAGTTTGTTTACGCCAACACACGCCTGTGCCGTTAGTTCACCAGGAAAAGTCTTGAACTGACGGGCGTGTCGCCATGCAAAGTTCCTCCATGTCCGGGAGGAATTGATGTCTGGTTCTCGTATCCTGTGGGGGCAGCTCTGCCTCTGTTTCCTGATTGTCCTTATGGCGTGGTGGGCTGCGACGCAGTGGGTCGCCTGGCGCCTGGCATTCCAACCGGAACTCGGTCCGCCATGGACTGTGATCGCCGGACGCTGGCCCGTTTATGCGCCTTTTCTGTTTCCGTGGTGGTGGTATGAGTTCGATGCCTATGCGCCACACATTTTCGTCGAAGGCGGGTGGATTGCCGGGTCTGGCGGGGTACTGGCTTTCCTGACCGCTGTGGTCCTGTCCGTCAGGCGAGCACGCGAGCACAAACGCACCGCGACCTACGGTTCGGCCCGATGGGCCGAACGCGGCGATATCGAGCAGGCCGGACTTCTCGGGCAGGATGGCGTGGTGCTGGGGCGGTGGGAGCGCGACTATATCCGCCACGACGGCCCGGAGCATGTGCTGTGTTTCGCGCCGACGCGTTCCGGCAAAGGCGTGGGGCTGGTGATTCCCACGCTACTGACCTGGCCGGGGTCGGCCATCGTTCACGATATCAAGGGTGAGAACTGGTCCATTACAGCCGGGTTCCGGGGTCGCTTCGGCAGGCTGATCCTGTTCGATCCGACCAACCCGGCATCCTGCGCCTATAATCCCCTGCTGGAAATCCGTCTCGGCGAGTGGGAAGTGCGCGATGCCCAGAACGTCGCCGACGTTCTGGTCGATCCTGAAGGTTCACTGGAACGACGCAATCACTGGGAGAAAACCTCGCATTCCCTGCTCGTGGGGGCAATCCTTCACGTTCTTTATGCCGAATCAGACAAGTCACTGCGCGGTGTCGCCGGCCTGCTGTCCGATCCGAAACGCTCGATCGCGGCTACCCTCGTCGTCATGATGGGCACGCGCCATCTTGGGGAGCGCGGCGTCCACCCGGTGGTGGCGTCGGCCGCGCGCGAATTGCTCAACAAATCTCCCAACGAGCGCTCTGGCGTGTTGAGTACCGCCATGTCGTTCCTTGGCCTGTATCGTGACCCTGTTGTCGCCGACGTGACGAGCCGCAGCACCTGGCGGATTGGCGATCTCGTCAATCCGGCCCGACCGACGACGTTATACTTCGTTGTCCCGCCTTCGGATATCAGCCGCACCAAGCCGTTGATCCGGCTGATGCTCAACCAGATCGGGCGCAGGCTGACCGAGGATCTGTCCGGGGCAGGGGACCGGCAGCGGCTTTTGCTGATGCTCGACGAGTTTCCTGCGCTCGGTCGACTGGATTTCTTCGAAAGCGCACTGGCCTTCATGGCCGGTTATCGCATCAAAGCGTTTCTAATCGCGCAGTCGCTCAACCAGATTGAAAAAGCCTATGGGCAGAACAACTCGATCATCGACAACTGCCATGTCCGCGTCAGTTTCGCGACCAACGATGAGCGCACGGCCAAACGTGTGTCCGATGCGCTTGGCACTGCAACCGAAATCCGCTCGCAGAAGAACTATGCGGGCCATCGGCTGTCACCTTGGCTGGGGCACCTCATGGTGTCCCGTCAGGAGAGTGCCCGCCCGCTTCTGACCGTCGGCGAGGTTCAGGAACTGCCGGCGAGCGACGAACTGGTCCTGCTTTCGGGTATGTCGCCCATTCGGGCCAAGAAAGCCCAGTATTTCCGCGACGCCCGGTTTCGGGAGCGGCTCCTGCCTGCACCTGAGACGGGCACGCGTGGCCTGCCGGTTGCGCCTGACGACTGGACCAGGCGCCCCCAGCCGTCAAAGCCGGAAGTGAAACCCGACACGCCCGAGGACGCGGTCAAAGACGCGGGTGAGGAAGAAGATCCCGTCGGCACCGAGGCGCGCCGGCAGCCGGAAATGGATGTGTCGGAGGACCCAGAGCTGCCGCCGCAGGATGACAGCGATCCCGCGCATGAAGCGCCCATGCGCGAGCGTGAACGCGATCCGATGGAAGAGGAAGACCTCCACGCCGTGCTGACGGCGGATCTCGCCCGCAAAGCACGTCAGGCCGCCCTCGATCCTGGCAATGATCTGGGAATGTCATGAGCGGCGCGCGTCAGAAGAAGAAGCGGCTTTCGGTCTATCTGGAACCGCATCTGTGGAAGGGGTTGCGGACCCAGGCCGCCCGACGGTCGATGTCGGACTCTCTGCTGGCCGAAGCCGCCATCGCCGCTTGGCTTGACCCGGAAGGCGCGGGTGGTGACCCCAAAGCGTCGCTCGAAGCCGCCGTGCAACGACTTGATCGCCGACAGGCGCGGATCGAACGTGACCTGTCGATCTCGGTCGAGACCCTCGCACTGTTCATCCGGCTCTGGTTCACCAGTATGCCGGCGCTCTCAGACAGCATGGCGGCCGCGGCGCGTGCCCAGGGGGCGGAGCGCTACGACCGGTTCGTCGAGATGCTGGGCAGGAGACTGGCCAGCGACAAGCGGTTCCGGACAGATTTCGCACGCGAGCCAAACGAGGGTGACCAGACTGTGGGCGGGGCGGAGTGAGGAACCACGTCCGACACGCCCGGTCAGATCAGCGAGAGAATGCGTTGGCCAGTCGATGTTCATCCCCCTTTCTGGCCGACGGTTCTTTTCTCCCGGTCCTGGCCGCATTTCGCCTGGAAGGCGCCTGTTTCTCCCCGGACGGGGGGACAGGCGCAATGGTTTCCTCCCCGACCTCGTCGCTTCGGGAGGCACGTTTTCCAAGGCCAATCTTCTGCGCTACCTGACGTCGCATTTCCGTATAATTCGGTGCGACGGTCGGATATTCATCGGGCAGTCCCCATTTGGTCTTGTAGTCTTCGATCGTCATGCCGAAAGCAGCGGTCAGATGACGCTTGAGCGATTTCAGATGTTTGCCGTCTTCCAGGCAGATGATGTAATCGGGGAATACGGATTCCTTGATCGGAACTGCGGGTTGCTGTTTTTTCTCGACTGCCCGAGCAATTGGCGCAGGCGTGATTTCCGCTGCTCTGTCAATGGATATGGACTGTTCGGTTTGTTTCGGACCCTGGGGAGCGTCACTGACTGTTTCGGATGCCATGAGTCCGATAGTGCCCGACACTGGCTGCTCTTCAGAAAACGATGCATAGAGCCGACGCACGAGTTCCGGGAGCTGTTCGGTCTCCACTTTCGTTGTCGCGAGATGGGCCGCCACGATCTGGGCCGTCGCATTCAGACGACCGAGAATGATGTCCTTGTCGCTGCTCAATAGGGTAGTCCTCAATAACAGGATGTGAATCGTTACAAGCTTCGGAAAGCCAGCATTCTACCAGAAGAGTTACGTTCCGCCGATTCAAGCACGCGTCGTGCCTCCAGGGCAACTTTTAGATGGTGCATAACCCCGGTGCGTCTTGTGCCGAAATCACTGTGATTGCGGCGGCTTTCGGGGTGGTCAGCGTGATCAGTCCAATTGCGTTCGTGTAATTCATCACATTAATTGGTAAAAACCTGATTCAGACGACTATAAGTATTGCGTCTATACCATTTGTCGGCGTGTCCTGGGTTGTTTGGCAACGTTTCTCGCTGTTGCTGACGAAGGTTCTCTTTCGGTGACATGAATCACCGGCTCAGCCATATTATAGCCCTTTCAACTCGCTCCTGTTTCCGTCCGGAATGGCGTCAAGGCTGACGACTTAACATACTGATAATACGTTAGAAATTTAACGTCCTACGCCTCCACCAGTTTGTATACGCCCACACACGCCCCGGTACGATGATCGTCGATTTTCTTGTTGCGATCCGGCAACGCGTGCCTCCTCTATTTGTCCCCGTTGCGGTCCGGAACGGCCGGGCCGTGCTCGACAACGGGGTCTCCAATGCACATCCATGCGACGACGAACGACGCAGTGGCGCGTGGTTTTTCCATGCTGCGCACTGCCATGGGAGGAGCGATCACAGGACAGCTTGCCGACCCGGCGGTCGTCGAGGTGATGCTCAATCCTGACGGACGGCTGTGGGTTGACCGTCTGTCGGACGGACTGTCCGACACGGGCGACAGGATCTCACCCGCCGATGCCGAGCGGATCGTGCGGCTGGTCGCGCATCATGTCGGGGCGGAAGTCCATGAAGGGGCACCCCGTGTGTCAGCGGAACTGCCGACCGGCGAGCGTTTCGAGGGATTGCTGCCGCCTGTGGTGACGGCCCCGAGCTTTGCGATCCGCAAGCCCGCCGTGGCCGTGTTCACTCTCGACGATTATGTCGATGCCGGAATTATGACTGCGGGTCAGGCGGCGTTTCTACGCCGCGCTGTCGCCGAGCGGAAGAACATTCTGGTCGCGGGCGGGACCAGCACGGGCAAGACGACGCTGGTCAACGCCCTGCTGGCTGAGGTGGCGAAAACCGGGGATCGCGTGGTCCTGATCGAGGACACGCGCGAACTGCAATGCACGGCGCCCAATCTCATAACCCTGCGGACCCGGGAAGGTGTGATTTCCCTTTCGGATCTCGTTCGGTCCGGTCTCCGCCTGCGCCCCGACCGTATTCCCATCGGTGAGGTGCGTGGCCCCGAGGCGCTCGACCTTCTCAAGGCGTGGGGTACCGGTCATCCCGGCGGCATCGGCACACTCCATGCCGGATCGGTGCTGGCGGCCCTGTATCGTCTGGAGCAGCTGATCCAGGAAGCCGTTGTCACGGTGCCACGCGCCATGATCGCGGAAACCATCGACGTAATCGCGGTGCTGTCCGGACGCGGTCATGCCCGCCGGCTGTCCGAACTCGCAACGGTGGACGGGCTGGATCCGGTCATAGGCCATTACCGCCTGTCGTCGTTCGATGCTCCCTCCGATGAAGACGGGCGGGCACATTCTCCCAACCTTTCCAGCATCAAGGACACACTCTGATGTCGCAGACCCTGTCCGCGCGCATGATGATGCGCGTCCCCTCCGGTCGCCTGTCACGCCTGACCAGCATGACGGGCATCGCATTGTTTGCCGCCACGTCTTCCGCCTGGGCGTCCGGTTCCGGAATGCCCTGGGAGGAACCGCTTAACCAGATCCTGGAATCCATCCAGGGACCGGTGGCGCGCATCGTCTCGGTGATCATCATCACCGTAACCGGCCTGACCCTGGCCTTCGGCGAAACTTCGGGAGGCTTTCGTCGCCTGATCCAGATCGTCTTTGGACTGTCCATCGCTTTTGCGGCGTCCAGCTTCTTCCTGTCCTTCTTCTCCTTCTCCGGGGGAGCACTGATCTGATGGCCGGATATGATGACGATGCGGTGCCGGGTTTTCATGTCCCGGTCCACCGCTCCCTGACCGATCCGATCCTGCTGGGCGGCGCACCCCGTACGCTGGCGATCGCCAACGGGACACTCGGGGCCGCGATTTCTCTGGGTTTGCGCCTGTGGTTGGTCGGGGCCGTGTTCTGGATCATCGGGCACACGCTCGCGGTCTGGGGAGCGAAACGCGATCCGCTGTTCGTCGAGGTGGGGCGGCGGCATCTCCGCTATCCCGCCTGGCTCCGGGCGTAGGGAGGGCAGCGCAATGATGTCCCTTGGTGAATACCGCAATCGTGCGGCACTTCTCTCGGATTACCTGCCGTGGGCCGCGCTTATCGAAAAAGGTATTGTCCTGAACAAGGACGGTTCCTTCCAGCGCACCGCAAAGATACGTGGTCCCGATCTGGACAGCGCGACGCCCGCCGAACTGGTGGGTGTGACCGGACGCCTGAACAATGCGTTGCGCCGTCTGGGTTCCGGCTGGGCCGTGTTCGTGGAAGCGCAGCGCGTGCCGGCGACAGTGTATCCCGAGAGTGACTTCCCCGATGCGGCCAGCCAGATGGTCGATCTGGAGCGTCGGGAGCAGTTCGAGGACGAGGGTGCGCATTTCGAGAGCCGGTATTTTCTCACGCTGGTCTGGCTGCCGCCTGCGGAATCGTCCGACCGGGCTTCACGCTTTCTCTATGAGGGCAGGGAGCGCGACGGGCCCGACCCGCACAGTATCCTGAACGCCTTCGTCGATCGCAGTGATCGGCTTCTGGCTCTACTGGATGGGTTCATGCCGGAGGCGGCCTGGCTGAGCGACGGCGAGACCCTGACCTATCTGCATTCCACGATCTCGACACGGAACCAGCGGATCCGGGTGCCCGAGATTCCGATGCACCTTGACGCCTTGCTGGTGGACCAGCCTCTGTCGGGTGGTCTGGAGCCAAAGCTGGGCGATGCCTTCCTGAAAACCCTGACCATAACGGGCTTCCCCAGCCGCACCTTCCCCGGAATCCTGGATGACCTGAACCGGCTGGCGATGCCCTATCGCTGGTCGACGCGTGCGATCCTGCTGGACAAGACGGACGCCACGAAGGTGCTGACGAAGATCCGGCGGCAGTGGTTCGCAAAACGCAAGAGCATCGCAGCCATTGTCCGGGAAGTGATGACCAACGAGGCATCCGTTCTGGTCGACAACGACGCCGCCAACAAGGCGGCGGATGCTGACCTGGCCCTGCAATCCCTCGGCGCGGACGATGTGGGCCAGGCCTATATCACGGCCACGGTCACGGTGTGGGACGGCTCCGCCTCCATCGCGGCCGAGAAGCTGCGTCTGGTGGAGAAAATCATCCAGGGCCGGGATTTCACCTGCATTACGGAAAGCCTTAACGCGGTGGAAGCCTGGCTGGGATCTCTGCCGGGTCATGTCTACGCCAATGTCCGTCAACCCCCGGTCTCGACGCTGAACCTCGCCCACATGATCCCGCTGTCTGCCGTCTGGGCCGGCCCGGAACGGGATGTCCATTTCAAAGCGCCACCGCTGTTTTATGGCAAGACTGCCGGGGCTACGCCGTTCCGGTTTTCCCTGCATGCCAGCGACGTTGGCCACACGCTGATCGCAGGACCGACCGGGGCGGGGAAGTCGGTGCTGCTGGCCCTGATGGTGCTTCAGTTCCGGCGTTACGTGGGGTCGCAGATTTTTGCCTTCGATTTCGGCGGTTCCATGCGGGCCGCGACGCTGGGCATGGGCGGGGACTGGCACGACCTCGGTGGCGGAGTGTCCGATGGTGACGGGGAGACTACGACCGTCTCACTCCAGCCGCTGGCCCGGATCGATGATCCCGGCGAGCGGAAATGGGCCAGTGAATGGCTGGGGCAGATCCTTGTTGACGAGGGCGTGGTGGTGACGCCAGACGTCAAAGCCTATCTCTGGTCGGCCCTCAATTCCCTGGCGTCCTCACCCGTGCATGAGCGGACCCTGTTAGGAGTGGTCGCCCTGCTCCAGTCCAACGCGCTGAAGCAGGCACTGGCGCCCTACTGTCTCGGTGGCCCGTATGGCCGCCTGCTCGACGCTGACACCGAACGTCTGGGAGATGCTGATGTCGTGGTCTTCGAGACGGAAGGTCTGATCGGCTCCGGGGCCGCGTCATCCGTGCTGTCTTACCTGTTCCATCGCATCGAAGGACGTCTCGACGGAAGACCCACCCTGCTTGTGATCGACGAGGGCTGGCTGGTTCTGGATGATGGAAACTTCTCCGGCCAGCTTCGCGAATGGTTGAAAACGCTGCGTAAAAAGAACGCCAGCGTCATCTTTGCCACGCAATCCCTGTCCGACATCGCCAACAGTCCGATCGCGCCTGCCGTGGTGGAAAGCTGCCCGACCCGGATCTTCCTGCCCAACGAGCGCGCCATTGAGCCCCAGATCATGGCGCTCTATCGGGATTTCGGCCTGAATGACCGGCAGATCGCCATCATCGCGCGCGCGGCCTCGAAGCGGGAATATTACTGCCAGACCCAACGAGGAAATCGGCTCTTCGAACTGGGGCTTGGGCCGGTCGCACTCGCATTGTGCGCTGCGTCCGGCAAGGACGACCACCGGCTGATCGACCAGGTGCTGGCGGAATACGGGCGGGACGGCTTTCTCCCCGCATGGTTCGAGGTGCGTGGCGTCATGTGGGCGGCGGACCTTCTGCGGGACGGAGGTGTACCATGACGGAAAAACTTTTCCACTCCGGATGTGTCGTCGCTCTTGGCCTTGGCTTGGTCTCCTTTGCTTCGCTCCGGCCAGCCCATGCCCAATGGGCGGTGTATGACGGGGCCAACCACGTCCAGAGCATCCTGATTGCGGCACGTGAACTCCAGCAGATCGACAACCAGATCACATCGCTCGCCAACCAGGCGCAAATGCTGGTCAATCAGGGACGCAATCTGGCGACGCTGCCCCTTTCAACATTGTCGACCCTTCAATCGACGATTTCCCAGACTACGGCGCTCCTCGCACAGGCACAGAACATCGCCTACAGCGTCCAGTCCGTCGAGCAGCAGTATCAGCAGGCGTACACGTCCATCTCTTCGGGCATGTCAGACAGCACCCTGTTCAGCCAGGCGCAGACACGATGGCAGAACTCCGTTGGCGGGTTCGAAGATGCTCTGAAGCTTCAGGCCCGCGTGGTTGGCAATATCCCCACGGACAGTTCCGCCATGACGCAACTGGTATCAGCCAGCCAGAACTCCACGGGCGCGTTGCAGGCGGCACAGGCGGGCAACCAGTTGCTGGCGCTTCAGTCCCGGCAGCTCTCCGATATCCAGGCGGAACTGGCCGCCAATGGCCGGGCTGCGGAACTCGAGCGTGCCCGCCAGGCTGCGAACGAAGCGGGAGCCGAGGCACAATACCAGCATTTCGCGCAGTATGACGCCTATGTGCCCGAGGCGGTCTCTGTTCCGGGTTCGGGAGACTGATTGATGGACACGAGCAATGTCGGGATCATCGACGGTTTTCTGAATACTTTCGAGACAACCATCGATTCCGGGTTTGGACTGCTACAGGGCAGCGTCGTGTCCCTCGCCGGATCGCTGTCCGTGCTCGATGTTCTGCTGGCGGGCCTGTTCTGGGCCTGGGCGGTGGATGAGGACATCGTCCAGCGTCTGGTCAAGAAGACACTCTATGTCGGCTTTTTTGCCTTCGTCATCGATCATTTCAGCCATCTTTCGAGCATTGTGTTCAACAGCTTCGCCGTGCTCGGTCTTAAAGCGGGCGGCGGCACACTGGCACTTTCCGATTTCATGCATCCCGGTCGTCTGGCCGCGACCGGCCTGTCCGCAGCACAACCGCTGCTTGATGCGGCCAGCAAACTGGCGTTCTCCTTTGGCGCAATTGCCAGCATCGTGCAGATCCTCGTGCTGCTTTTGTGCTGGGTCATTGTGCTCGCGGCTTTTTTCATTCTTGCGGTGCAGCTCTTTGTCGCGATCGTCGAGTTCAAGCTCACCAGTCTCGCCGGCTTCGTGCTCATCCCGTTCGCCCTGTTCAACCGGACGGCGTTCCTGGCCGAGAAGGTGCTGGGGAATGTCGTCTCCTCCGGTGTGAAGATCATGGTGCTGGCCGTCATTTCCGCCATTGCCTCTGTTCTCTTCAAACAGTTCACGACCTCCTACGGAAATAGCGCGCCCACGATCGGTCAGGCGCTGTCGGTCGTGCTGGCGTCACTCTGCATTGTCGGACTTGCGATCTTCGGCGGCTCCCTCGCCAACGGTCTGATCTCGGGTGCGCCGCAGCTTGGTGCGGGCGCCGCCGTAGGCACCGGTATGGCCGTCGGCGCCATGGGGGCGGCCGCGGTCGCCGCACCGGCTGCCATCGCGTCCGGCGGTGGCGCCGCTCTGGCCGCGACAGCGGCCGCAGCGCGTGGGGGAGCCGCCGCAGCGGGGGCCGCGTCGAGCGCTTATTCCATGGGTGCCATGAGCGCCGCCGGTGGCAGCGCCGGCGCGCGCATGGCCGCGGGGCTCGGTGGTGTCGCCCGTGCGCCGGGTGCCGCGGCCATGAACGCAGCAAAGAGCAAGGCGTCGGGTGCTGCTGCCTCCATGAAACAAAGTTACGGCGCCGGGGCGCGAAGTGCCTTCACCGCGACAGGAGGACGCTTCACCGGCGGGGCCGGGTCCTCTGACAGCACCAATGCTGCCAGCGGTAATTCCGGCGGTCCATCAGGCAGCGGGAGCAGTGGGGAACGGGGCGGCTCCGGTCCCGATGGCAAACCACCCCGCTGGGCGAAGAAAATGAAGCGCCGCAATGCCGCGACCCACGCGGCCGAGGCGGCCCATGTCATCCGCTCCGCCGATGGCGGCGGCGGATCCGCATCCATCGATCTTTCGGAGAAACAATGATGTTCCGTCGCTCCACCACACGTTACGGGATCACGCCCGAGCCCGTGACACCCTATCAGCAGGCAGCCCAAATCTGGGACGAGCGGATCGGCTCCGCACGGGTCCAGGCCCGGAACTGGCGGCTGATGGCCTTCGGCAGTCTGTTCCTCTCGGCAGCACTTGGGGTCGGCCTGGTCTGGCAGTCTGCCCGAGGCACCATCGTGCCCTGGGTCGTGCAGGTCGACAAGCTTGGCCAGGCGCAGGTGATCGGTCCTGCGACAGCGGCCTATGTCCCGACTGATCCTCAGGTGTCGTGGTATCTGGCACGCTTCATTGAAGATGTGCGCAGCCTGTCCGCCGACCCCGTCGTCGTGCGGCAGAACTGGCTCCGGGCCTATGACTTCACCATGATTTCCGGCGCACAGGCGCTCAATGACTATGCCCGCCTCAACGATCCATTCTCGCGGATCGGACACGAACAGGTCGAGGTCGATGTGTCGTCGGTCATCCGGGCCTCGCCCGGCAGCTTCCGCGTCGCCTGGACCGAGCGGCATTACCGCGACGGGGCGTTCACCGGCACTGAACGCTGGACCGCCATTCTCACGGTCATGATCGTAACCCCGCGCACAGCCGATCGCCTGCGGAAAAATCCGCTCGGCATTTTTGTCACCGCCATCAACTGGTCGAAGGAACTCGGACAATGATCCGTATGGTCTTGCGCACCCTGCCGCTGGCGCTGCTCACCCTGTCTGCCTGCGCCGGACAGTATCATCCGCCCGCTATCCACTATGATGACGCAGTGCGGGCGACACGCCTGGCAGATCCGCCCAAACCGGTGCAGGTGGTCGAAGTCGCCCGACCTCTGCCTTTGCCGGGACAATTGAAGCCGCTGCCGCCCCGCGGTCTGCGGACGCGGCATGTCGCTCCCGACGTCGCCGACCCGACCGTGCGCGTCGTCCAGGCCAATCTGGCCGCGCGGATCCAGCCGACGCGGGCGGGATTTATCAATGCCGTTCAGGTCTATCCCTACAGCCCCGGTGCGCTCTATCAGGTCTATGCCTCTCCCGGCGACATCACCGACATCATGCTCCAGCCCGGCGAGAAGCTGGTCGGCAGCGGGCCGGTTGCCGCCGGTGACACGGTCCGGTGGGTGATCGGAGACACGTCAAGCGGCTCTGGGGCAGCCAAACGTGTTCACATCCTGATCAAGCCGACCCGCCCCGATCTTACGACCAATCTGATCGTCAACACCGATCGCCGGACCTATCTGGCGGAACTGCGCTCGACCCCCGCGACCTATATGGCGTCCGTGTCGTGGGACTATCCCGAAGACGATCTGATCGCGCTGCACCGGCAGGATGAGGCGGCAGCGGAAGAAGCGCCCGTGGAGACCGGGCTGGATCTCGACGATCTGCATTTTCGCTATGCCATCCAGCCCGCGAAAGGGGGTGTCCCACCGTGGCTGCCTACGCGCGCCTTTGACGACGGACGTAAGGTCTATATCGCGTTCCCGAGCGGGATCGGGCAGGGGGATCTGCCGCCCCTCTTCGTGCTGGGACCGGACGGCAATCCGGCGCTGGTCAATTATCGCGTCCGTCAGAACTGGATGATCGTCGACCGGCTGTTCGCCGCAGCCGAACTGCGCCTCGGCGACAAGACCAGCGAGCAGCGCGTGCGCATCGTCCGCACGGACGGGCGGCCGTCATGAGCGACGACAAAGAGGAGGGGGCAGGACCGGACACGGCTCCACGTCCTGACCAGAATGCTCCGTCCAGTGGGGGAACCTCAGCGCCACCCGATCTGCGCCTGCGTGCCGAGCGGCCGCGCGTCGTGCGCCTGTCGCGGACCGTGATCTGGTCACTCGGGGGAACCGGCGTCATCGCCGTGGCGTTCGCCCTTGGCTATGCTCTGGAAGCCAGCCATCGACCACCAGCGACGCCAGCCGGTTCTGAGAATGCGTCACCTCCATCGGCGGCAGGTCTGGACAACCTGCCGAAAGATTATGCGGGTGTGCCGAAACTGGGACCAGCGCTGCCCGGTGATTTGGGACGACCGATCCTGCACGCGCAGCAGCAGGGCAAATCAGTTCCCACCAACGCCATCGGCAATGAAGACGCGCGCCGGGCACAGCAGGAGATTGATGCCGCTATTGGCAGCAAGCTTTTTGCCGCTGTCGAGACCCGCGACCAGCATGACGGGCAGCCGATTCAGACGGTAGCCACAGCGTCGTCCGGTCAGACACAGGGAACTCCGGATTCAGGAGCACAGGCTGGAAACCGTGCCTTCCTCGCGGGCCAGCCCGATCGGCAGATCATCAGTCCTGACCGGATCATGCCGCTCGCTTCGCCTTATATAGTGCAGGCGGGAACAGTGATTGCCGGGGCGCTGAATACGAAAATCAGTTCCGATCTGCCTGGCCAGATCGTCGGTCATGTCACGCAGAACGTCTATGACAGCCCGACCGGGCGCTATCTCCTGATCCCGCAGGGCAGTACGCTGTTTGGCGCCTATAACAGCGGCATCTCCTTCGGGCAGCAGCGCACCCAGATCATCTGGACCCGGCTGATTTTCCCGGACGGCGAGAGCCTCGTGCTGGAGAAGCTGCCGGGTGCGGACGCGATCGGCCAGTCCGGCCTGTCCGATGAGGTGAACAACCACTGGGGCCAGTTGTTCAAAGCGGCCCTGGTGACCACGCTCCTCAGCGTAGGGTCCGAAGCCGGAACGAGCCAGAGTGAGAACAATCTGGCTCAGGCTATCCGCAGCGGCGCCAGCAACGGGTTCTCTCAGGTGGGCTACCGGCTGGTCGATCGCTCACTCGATATTCAGCCGACCCTCACGGATCGCCCCGGCCTTCCGTTCACGCTTCTGCTGGGGCGCGACCTGATTCTCAAACCCTATGTTCCGAAAGGAGACCGTCAGAATGGATAAGCTTCGCATTACCGCAATACCCGACAATCGTCCGGTCCGGATGACGATTGCGTTTCCTGCGGAAATTCACCGTGACCTTCTCCTCTATGCCCGCTTTCTTTCAGAGGAAAATGGCGGGGACGCCAATCTTGGTAAAAACCCCGCACGTCTGGTTCCGATCATGGTCGCGCGTTTCATCGAACGGGATCGGGTGTTTCTCAAGAAACGGAAGGAACAGAGCGAAAAGCAGTGAGAACCGGATTTGAATGAACGGACTGTTCCGTATTGTAACGTTCGGGCAAGACATGCCATGATCGCCTCGTTCATTCCCGGCGTGGGGGATCACAATGAGGGACGAGGCGGCAACCGCATTTCACGAAGGCGAACGGCGTGCGCAGGCACTGGCTGGCGTTGCCGCACCTTCGAGCGCCTTCATCCGCCCCTACATGACGGAGCAGCATCGCACTTTCTTTGCATCGCTGCCTTACGTCGTGCTGGGGGCGCTTTCCCCCGATGGATGGCCGGCGGCCACCATTGCCACCGGACTGCCAGGCTTTCTGTCCAGCCCGGACGACACCGTCCTCCGGCTTGCCTGGCACCCGATGGTCGGTGATCCTGCGGTGGAAGCGATCGCCACGGGACGTCCTTTTGCTGTCCTCGGCATCGAGTTCCCGACACGACGACGCAACCGCGCCAATGGTGTCATCCTGTCCAGCGACGCGGACAGCATCCGGGTGTGCGTTCAACAAAGCTTTGGTAATTGCCCAAAATATATCCGCATCCGTGAAAGCAGACCGGTGCATCGTATACCCGGGAACGTGGAAAGATTAGTCACACTCGATGAGGAGGCACGTGACCTCATCACGAGTGCTGCCACATTCTTCGTCGCGTCCTACGCACCATCTAGTGCCCATGGTGGCATGGATGTCTCGCATCGCGGCGGCCCGGCCGGGTTTGTCCAGGTCGAGGGCGACGTGCTGACTGTCCCGGATTATTCCGGTAACCGCTATTTTAATACATTCGGGAACTTCTTGCAGAACCCACGAGCCGGTCTTCTCTTCATCAATTTCAAGAGCGGCGATCTTTTGCATCTGACGGGTGAGGCAACCGCCTCATGGAGTAATGGTGGACGTTCCTTCGATGTGCGTATTTGTGAGGTGATCCGGCGTAGGGCGGCTCTTCCGCTGGACTGGACGGAGGGGCCTGAAATCATGGCCGTATCGCCGAGCCATAACGCATGACGGCAAGCCGCGTCCGTCGCTCGTATGTCGTCGAGCGTGTGCTCGCCTGCGCGTCACTTGCTCTGCCACCTCTATTTTGGGCCGGAAATTTCATCGTGAGTCGCGCGGTGCGCGATCTGACCGCGCCTCTGACTTTGCTGATGGTACGCTGGGTCATTGCCTTTGCCTGCCTCTTGCCGTTTGTTGTCCCGACCATGCGCCGTGACGCAGCACTGTACTGGCAGTATCGCTGGCTCATGCTTGGTACGGCGCTTACCGGGATCGTCGGGTTCAACGCCCTGGTGTATGTCGGTGTCCGGACGACCACGGCGAGCAACGCTCTCCTGATGAACGCCCTGATTCCGGTCCTGATCGTTTTTTTCGGTGCGGTCTTTTACCGACAGAGACTGATAGTCGCACAGGGCGCTGGCCTGATCCTCTCGCTGCTGGGCGTGTTTACGCTGGTTCTGCATGGTCAATGGTCACAGTGGCGCGCACTCTCATTCGTTCCGGGAGACGGGATTGTTCTCGCGGCCATGGTTTGCTTCGCGTTCTACACGCTCTGGATCCGCCGCCTGCCCGCAGACCTCGACCGGCTGGGCGTGCTGGGTGCTCATGTCACGATCGGCGTGACCGTTCTGGTTCCGCTCTGGTTCATCGCTCCGACGGCTGCGACGGCTGCCCATTGGTCAATTTCGCTCGTTTCTGCTGCATTGTATGTGGGCATCTTTCCGTCCGTTCTGGCCTATTTACTCTATATGCGCGCTGTCAGGTTTTTTGGTGCGGAACGCGCAGGCCTGAGCATCCATCTGATCCCGGCGTTCGGAGTGATGCTTTCAATCCCGTTTCTACACGAGCGCCTGTATCTCTGGCATTTCTCGGGAATTGCAGCGATCGCTGTGGGGCTGGTGTGTTCTTCCCTCCCGCAGAAACACAAACCACCAATCCAGGACAACAATATCTCGCATCCTGTCTGAGGGACCGATGGTTGTAGTGACCAGTACCGTTGCATGTTCGGTTGGGAAATCGCGCTAGCAAGGATGATCAGCTGAGGCGCGATCTCGCCCCCCTCAATTTCAAGTCACGGAATTTCCATTGATTGTTTTCAATTCGCTTTTCTTGACGCCCGGATTTGGGTAGGTTCCGCATTGGCGTGTGGAAACGCTTTTTGCACTGGGCGGCCTCCTATGTCGGGTGGCCTGCCAAATAGAACACCCGGACCTATGGTCCCGTGGTGAATGGCTTCGGCTGTTTGTCACTGGGAAATAGGCAGGAGGTGAATACGCCCAGCGCAAAACACCTTTCCAACCGCCCGACGCCAGGGATCGGCGCGGGGAAGTGCGGGCAGGCAATATTGTACGAACCGGTCAATCAGAGCGTCGTTTATGGTTTTCGTTTTGACTTCAAACCGCAAGTGATGAAGATGCATCACCTTGCACAGGCAGAGTTACAAAGGAACGACCGGTCATGACACTACCGATACTCTATAACTGTCCACCTTCAGGAAACTGCTACAAGGTCCGGCTGTTCGCAGCCCTGGTCGGCATCGAACTTGAGATCAGGAATGTCGACCTCGCCGCCGGAGCTCAAAAAACAGCAGAATTCACAGCACTCAATCCGTGGCAGCAGGTGCCCGTGTTCCAGGATGGCGAAACCGTTATCTGGGACTCTCAGGCCATCCTCGTCTATCTGGCGGAAACCTATGGCAAGCACGACTGGCTTCCGTCCGATCCTGTCGGACGCGCCAAAGTGGCCCAGTGGCTCTCAGTCGCCGTGAATGAGATCCAGCATGGTCCCGCAGACGCACGACTGGTCAAGCTGTTCGGCTACCCGCTTCGGTATGATGATGCGGCCAAAGCGAGTGAACGGACCCTGAAGATCATCGACGATTATCTTTCGGGCCACAAATGGTTGGCGACCGAACGTCCGACCATTGCTGATTGCGCGGCCTATCCCTACCTAGCGCTGGCCCCACAGGGCGAAATTTCACTGGAGCCCTACCCGTCATTACGTCGCTGGATCAGCGATGTTGAAGCATTGCCTGGCTACATACCGGTCGATCAGTAAGCAGATATATCGGCCGGTGAAAGTAATTTTTTCTGCTTCTGGTCACCATAGCTCCGGCTTTTCCGGTGAGGGAGCACGGAGAGGAAGAGTGAAGTTGGAAATTCCGTGACAGGTTGAAAGGAGGGGAGAGAGTCTTCGCTCCGCCTGTCATGGAGTTTTCGCCATGGCTACCGCCATCCAGAAAATCAGCCTGAGTTCGTCCCGGGATATTCCCTTCCATAAACTGGTTCTGTCACAATTCAACGTCCGGCGTGTGAAATCGGGGCTCTCGATCGAGGAACTGGCCCGCGACATCGAACGCCGCGGGTTGCTGCAAAGCCTGAATGTCCGTGCTGTTCTTGACGACGAAGGTATCGAAACCGGCCTGTTCGAAGTTCCCGCAGGCGGCCGTCGTTTCCGCGCACTTGAGTTGCTGGTCAAACAGAAGAAACTCAACAAGACGGCACCGGTGCCCTGCGTCGTGCGCGAGGCCGGATCAGCCATTCTCGCCGAGGACGACTCTCTGGCCGAAAACGTCCAGCGCGTGGCCCTGCATCCGCTGGACCAGTTCCGGACGTTCCGCGACATGCTGGAAAAAGGCATGTCCGAAGAGGAAATCGCAGCCGCGTTCTTCGTTCCGGTCTCCGTCGTCAAACAGCGTCTGCGCCTGGTGACGGTCTCTGAAAACCTGCTTGAGGTTTATGAGCAGGACGGCATGCGGCTGGAGCAGCTGATGGCCTTTTCCATCAGCGACGATACCGCCCGTCAGGAGCAGGTCTGGGAGATCATTGCCCAGAGCCATAACCGCGAGCCCTATGTCATCCGACGCATGCTGACCGAGAAGACCGTGCGGGCGTCGGACGCGCGCGCCCGCTTCGTCGGGCTCGATGCCTATGTCGCGGCAGGTGGCCACGTGATGCGTGACCTCTTCGAAGCCGACGATGGTGGATGGCTTCAGGACCCGGCTGTTCTTGACCGGCTGGTCATGGAAAAACTGCACGCGGCAGCCGAGCAGGTCCGAGCCGAAGGATGGAAGTGGGTCGAAACCGATCTGTCTTTCCCCTGGGGGCATACGCGTCACCTTGTCGAGATCGACAATACGCCGGTTCCCCTCTCGGAGGAGGAAACGACACGTCTTGAAGTGCTCCGCACCGAACAGGAGGCGATCGAGGCGGAATACGCCCAGGCGGATGAACTGCCCGATGAGGTGGACAGCCGTCTCGGCGAGATCGAACAGGCGATCGAGACCCTTGAAACCCGTCCCGCAATCTTCGATCCCGGTGATGTCGTTCGCGCGGGGGCCTTCGTCAGCCTCGATAGCGACGGCACCCTCCTGATTGAACGCGGTTTCGCCCATCCGGAAGATATGGAAGATGAAAGCTCACCGGACACGCACACTTCTGCGCAGGCCGTGGAAGCCAGCGCTGCGCATGACGAAAACGACGATTATGCGACCGCCGGGGCGGAAGAGCCCGACCTGCCCGATGACGCTGAAGACGAAGAAGACGTCCGCCGCCCCATCCCGGACCGGTTGCTCTCCGAACTGACGGCATGGCGCACGCTCGCCCTTCGGGATGCGCTGGCCAGCAATCCTCACGTGGCGCTGACCGAGTTTCTCCATACACTCTGCCTGAACCTGTTTCGCGACGACCGATCGGGCGCCTGCCTCGAGGCGGGCGTTCGTTCCGTCGGCCTGCCGTTACAATCGGCTGATCTGGCGACCAGCATGCCGGCGCATGACGTCCGCGCACGGCATGAAGGATGGAAGCAGGATTTGCCGCAGGATGAGGACGCATTGTGGGTCTGGCTGGATCGTCTGGATGAAACCAGCCGCCTGGCTCTTCTGGCGCATTGTCTGTCATTCGGGGTTAATGCGCTGTTCGAGAAGACAAACCCGCATGCGGCGGTCTCGCCGCGAACCATTGAGCGGCGTCTGGCCCGAAGCGACCGGCTGGCGTCCGCCCTGCGGCTCGACCCGGTGGAAGCAGGATGGCAGCCGACAGTCGAAAATTACCTGGGACGCGTCACCAAGCCGCATATTCTCGACGCGGTGCGTGAAGCGCGGGGCGAGCAGGCGGCAGAGATGATCGCCCATCTCAAGAAGGCCGACATGGCGCGCGAGGCCGAACGGCTGCTCGAGGGGACAGGCTGGTTGCCCGAAGCTTTGCGCGCCGGTCTTCCGGATGTCTCTGTCCAGGAGGCGACTGCTGATGAAATGCCGGAAAACGTCACTCTTCCAGAGTTCCTGAGCGCCGAAATCGCTGCGGAATAACCTGTCCACAAACTGTCAAAGGCCATGATCCTTCCATCTGGAAGGTCATGGCCGCACGTCTCGATCCATCACGTAATCCTATGGAGATTATCATGCCGGAAAATAACGAGATCAGCCCCATCGATTATGCCCTCCGCTGGCAGCGTCATGAGGCCGCGCAAAGACAGGCATCCGCGCAGAACCGCCGGATCGTTTTCAAGACGCTCTCCCTTCGTGCCGTTACTGACGTCAGAGTTTCCTTCAACGGAGAAGGGGACAGCGGCCAGATCGAAGACATTGCCGTTACCCCGGAAGCCAGGGCTGACGTGCTCGATGCGGAAATCACCATGATAACGACGTCTTGGCCGAACAGCGAGGGGGCGCCAGAGCGCCGACCGCTGCGTGATGCTCTGGAAAACGTGTGCTACGATGCGCTCTCGCAGACTCATGGTGGCTGGGAAAACAACGATGGCGCCTATGGCGATATCGTGTTCGATGTGGATCAGCGGACTGTCACGCTCGAATTCAACGAACGTTATATGTCCACTGAGTATTACGAACATCGTTGGACGGAGGAAGCAGATTATGGCGCATAGCTACCATCATGCTCTTTCGTCTGTCCGCCAATGGGGCGGGACGGTGGAGGATTTCCTGCCGCTCCACAATTTTTTCGATGAATCGAAGCTTATTTCCGCAGACTTCCGTCATCGTGCGCTCCGACTGTTGATTTTCACTGAGAACTGACCCGGGTAGGGCGGAAATTTTCATCGAGATTTGACCCATGCCTTCACACTCCCCGGCATCATCTGCTGGGGGGTTTTTGGAGTGATTGACATGGAGCTTCTGAG
>NZ_POTC01000048.1 GCF_002906255.1 Novacetimonas maltaceti
ACGGGTGGGGCGGGGGGGCGGGGCGGAATCGGTGGGGGTCATCGCTGTTGTTCTGTCTTGTTCCTGCGCGGCCACGCCCGTCCGCGCGCGGGCGATGGCAGGCGTGGGTGTTAATGGAAGATGGCGGGATGGTGCGGGCTGTCGAGGCTGAAGGTCGGGATGTTCACGTCAAAATGTTCCCGCGTGCCGGGCTGGACCATGTGATAGGTCCCGCCCATGAACCCCGTGGGCGTTTCCAGCGCGGCACCCGACATGTATTCGAAACAGCCATCCGCGTCGATCACGGGCTGTTCACCCACGACCCCGTCGCCCTGCACATGTTCGATGCGGCCCTGCCCGTCGACAATGCGCCAGCTGCGCCGCAGCAGCTGGATCGCGCTGTCGCCATGGTTTTCCACCCGGATGCGATAGGCCCAGACAAAGCGCCGTTCCTCCGGTTCCGACTGGTCATCCAGCCAGAACGTCTGCACCAGAACCCGCACGTCGCCCGTGCGCGCCTCGTAACACGGGGTGTTGTCGATGGCGTTTGCAAGGGCGGAGTCGGGATCGTGTCCGGGGGGAGGGGGATAGGACTTGTTCTGGGCCATAAGGTACTCCGGGCTGTGGATCAGCGCGCGGCGACGGCGCTCAGGCCGCGACGCAGGTCGTCAATCAGGTCCTCCGCATCTTCCAGTCCGACGGAAAAGCGGATCACGCCATCGGTAATGCCAAGGCGCGCGCGCTCCTCTGGCCCGATCTTCTGGTGCGTGGTGGTGGCCGGGTGCGTCACCAGCGAACGCGCATCGCCCAGGTTGTTGGAGATGCTGATCAGCTTCAGCGCATCCATGAAGGCAAACGCACCTTCCTTGCCGCCCGCGACCTCGAACGCGACCAGCGTGGAACCCGCGCTCATCTGCTTCATGGCCAGTTCGTGCTGCGGATGGTCGGCGCGGCCGGGATAGAACACGCGCAGGATCTGCGGGGCGGAGGCCAGGAAATCCGCCACCTTTCCCGCATTTGCCGTCATGGCGTCCACGCGCAGCGACAGGGTCTCCAGGCTCTTGAGCATCACCCACGCATTAAAGGGGGAGAGCGTGTTGCCGGTGTTGCGCACGAACGGGCGCAGCACGTCGTCGAGCCATTCCTTGCGCCCCAGCACGGCCCCGCCCAGCGTGCGGCCCTGCCCGTCGATATGCTTGGTGCAGGAATAGACGACGATATCCGCGCCCAGTTCCAGCGGCTTCTGGTACAGCGGGGTGGCGAAGACGTTATCGACCACCACGACCGCCCCGGCCTTGTGCGCAAGATCGCAGATCGCGCGGATGTCGAGGATGTCGAGCATCGGGTTCGACGGGCTTTCCAGCAGCACGGCGCTTGTCGGCTTCGACAGGGCGTCGGCCCATGCGGACAGGTCCGCGCCATCGACGAACACGGTTTCGACCCCGTAGCGCGGCAGCAGTTCGGCCACGATCCAGTGGCACGACCCGAACAGCGCGCGTGAGGCGACGACGCGTTCGCCCGCGCGCACCTGCGCCAGCAGCGCGGAGGAGACCGCCCCCATCCCGGTGGAGGTGGTCACGCAGTCTTCCGCCCCCTCAAGGTTGGCGAGGCGGCGTTCAAGTGCGGTGACGGTGGGGTTGGAAATGCGGCTGTACTGGTAATGCGTGGCATTGCCCAGGAAGGTGGCTTCCGCCTGTTCGGCGCTGTCATAGACAAAGCCTGACGTCAGGAACAGCGCCTCGCTCGTCTCGCCATAGGGGGTGCGTTCCTCGCCCGCATGCAGCAGGCGGGTGGCGGCGCGCCATTCGGAAGGGGTGGAATTGTCAGTCATGATCGTCAGGATTCCCAAACCAGAAAATCGTCAGAAACGCCGAAAAAAGGCAGAGGCCCGGACCGGAAAAAAGGGCTTGGAATTATCCGGGACAGAGCTTCCTTCGGCAATGGATCGTCCGACCGTGGAAACCATGACACCAGCGCCTTGTGGCGGCATCAGGCCTCTTTAGCGCGTCTGTTTAACCTCGCCGCAAGCCGGCCGAATCAAATCACGAGGGTCCCGGCCCCATGGCAGGGCGCGGTACAGGCACGGTTATTGCGGATTGTACCCGTGCTCGTCAACTGCCGCGGGCGGGCATCGGCCCTGTTGCATCCGGTGCTGCGGGAACGATTGCATTGGGGCGATCCCTCCGCTATAGGGAGGGCAGCACGCGGGTGTAGTTCAATGGTAGAACGGCAGCTTCCCAAGCTGCATACGAGGGTTCGATTCCCTTCACCCGCTCCACGCTTTCCCAAATTGATGGACTGTTGCCCTACCGCGTTGTTGCGGGCGGGGGTGGCGAGGCCGCAGCCTGCGTGTCGGCATAGGCCGTGCCGTTCCAGATCCAGCGATCCCCGTCATCGACAAGCAGGTCATGCATCCCGCCATGGCTTTGCGGCATGATCCGCACCGGGCCACTCAGCGAATCGAGGACCTGCGTCCATTGCGTGCCCCGGCGCAGGAAGACGGAAGTGGAACACCCGGCGGAACCGCACAGGCCGGGTGACTGTAGCTGCACGAACAGGGCCATGTCCCCCGGATGGTCCGACAGTGGGCCCGACGCCGTCAGGACGACGGGATGCTCGCCGCGCGCATGGGCGTCCCGCAGGTCCCGCGCCTGCAGCAGGTGCGCCTGCCGGTCGAGTTCCGTGCCCGGATGCTGTGCCAGGATGACCGTCGCGCCACGTTCCGTTGCGGCCTGCGCCCCCGTGATGCCGCCCAGCCACAGCACCCCTGCGGCCATGGCGCCCCGCAGAACGCAACGCCACGGGCGCGCCCATCCGGCAGGGAGGAACGGGGCGGGGGTGGACGTGCGGAACATGCGGCGGATATCTCCCTGTGCAGGTCATGCTGGCGCGCCCCGGCCATGGGAGCGGGGGCGTCTTTCATGATGCAATGAAGGAGACAGGATGAAAATGGTTGCACCCACCCATCCCCGGCCGGGGCCGTACCGGCATTACAAGGGCGGCCTCTACACCGTCATCTGCGTCGGCCGCCATAGCGAGACGGAAGAATGGCTCGTCACCTACCGCAGCGAGGCGAAGGGCGATTACTGGGTCCGTCCGCTGGAGATGTGGATGGAGCAGGTCGAGGGCGTGCCCCGTTTCACGCCCATTGACGTACCGTAATAAGGCAAGAGAAGTTTCTGGGTGTCGCCTTTTTTTAAAAAGGCGGCATTCTTCGAAGCTTTTTGAAAAAAGCTTCACCAGAAACTTCTCTTCATAAGCCTTCAGTGATGGGTGTGGGACGCGTGCGTCGCCGTTGCCTGCGGCCAGCTTGCCGCGATCTTGTCGCTCAGCTGGTCCAGGAGCGATTCCGTGATTTCAGCCACATGGTTGTTGGTGGCGGTGCCGCCCGCGACCTCGATATGGGTGCGGTTGCGCGCGATGGGCTGGCGCAGGTCCTGCGGGATGATGGCCCAGTCCGCGTTCAGCGCCGCCGCCCCGTTACGGCTGACGTCAAGGCGGCTGATGTTGATCGCCAGACGCCAGGAGGCCGGGGTCGGCTGCGGCTGGTCGGTCACGAAACGGTCGGGCCATTTCTGCGCCAGGCGTGCGGTCACAAGGTCCGTCGCCCCCACCGACAGGCGGCTGGCCCAGCGGCCCAGCGAACTGCGCTCGATCTCGTGCCCGTCGCGCACCAGGATGTCCTGCCCGTCAAGGTAGTCGGGGATGCGCGCCTGTTCCACCTGGATGACAGGGGTGGTGTCGGTCACGGCGGAGACGCTGCCGCTTGGCGTGGTCGCACCCGTGGCGATGGCCGACGCGCCAAGCGTATAGAACTTCACCGGGGCGGAGGAACACGCCGCAAGCAGCGAGGCCGAGACGATCAGTCCCCCCATGGCACGGCAGGTGGCCATGTGGCGGGAGAGGAAAACAGGCAGGCACGAGATCATTGGCTGCGTCCCATCAGCAGGAGTTGCGGGTTACTTTCAACTTCATTGGCGAACCCGCGCAACCCATAGGCGGCGGCGGTCACGTCACGCGTCATTTCGGCAAGGTGGACCTGATCGGGGGACTGCGGCGATGTCAACTGCTGCACGCCCACCATGGTCTCGTGCGCCTGCGCCAGTGTCAGGCGCGCCTCGGCGATCAACTGGCGCAGTTCCGCCTTGCGGGCATCCATTTCCCGGCCGCCCGTGGCCAGCATCCGGTCCATGTCCGTCAGGGTGACGGCGGCGCGCGTCCTGGCGTCGGCAAGTGCTTCGCGGATGGTGACGACCGCGACATGGCTGCGCGCCGATGTCTCGCGGATGCTTGCGACCATGGGCGGCAGGTCACGGTGCAGGTCGGCGGCAAGCTGGCGGATGCTGGCCACGGCCGTGCGGATGTCATGCTTGAGCTTTTCCATCGTCGGCGCGCCCAGTTCCCCCTTGAGTTGCTGCAAGGTGGTCTGGCCCACCGGGATTTCCGGCAGCGGGGAAAGGCCCGGATGCATCCGCGCGGGCGTGTTGGGGGAGAAGTCGAGGTCGATTTCCGACTGTCCCGTCACGAAACTGTGCAGCACCATGTCCGCGCGCATGCCGTCGGCCACCAGCGTGCGGGTATCGGGCAGGTCCCGCCCGCCGGGCACCTTGCGCAGCGAAAACACGATATCGACGGAGGTATAGGTGCGGTGGACCGTCGGGTCGACGCCGATGGCGATCTTTTCCACAGCCCCGACGGGGATGCCACGGAAATTGACGGGGGAGCCGATATCCAGGCCCGCCGTCGAATCCTCGAACACCACCACCGCCTCGCCCATCGGGTTGAGGAACGGGATATCGCCGCGCGCCAGCAGGATCGCCCCGCCCACGATGGCCGCGCCAATCACCAGTGCGCCAATGACTGTCTGTCTGGCGGGCATGGCCCCTATCTGTCCCCGTGGCTGGAGGAATCGGTGCGTTCGCGGTGCATGAAGGCGTGGACCATCGGGTTTTCGCAATGGTCACGCAGCCATGTGGGCGACCCGTGGGCGATGGCCGTCTTGGATTCGGGGTCAAGGAAGATGCCGTCATCGGCAATCGCGAACAGGCTGGACAGTTCATGGCTGACCAGCACGATCGTCGCCCCCAGTCCGTCGCGCAGGTTGAGGATCAGTTCATCCAGCCGCGCGGATGTGATCGGGTCCAGCCCGGCGGAGGGTTCGTCAAAGAACAGGATGTCGGGGTCCAGCGACATCGCGCGCGCAAGGCCCGCGCGCTTCTTCATCCCGCCGCTGAGTTCGGATGGGTACTGGTCGATGGCATGCAGCATCCCCACCAGCCCGAGCTTGAGTTCGACAAGCTGGCGGATCACATGCGGCTTGAGCGTCGTGAACATCTGCATCGGCAGGGCGACATTTTCCCCCACCGTCATCGAACTCCACAGCGCTCCGCTCTGGAACAGCACGCCAAAGCGGCGGCCGATGCGCACCCGGTCCTCGTCCGTGCCGGCCCAGTAATTGTCCGTCCCGACCAGGTATTCGCCCTTTGTCGGGCGCAGCAGCCCGATCATGCTCTTGAGGAGCGTGCTCTTGCCGCAGCCCGACCCGCCCATGACGGCGAAGATGCTGCCGCGCTTCACGTCGAAGGAGATGTCGTGCTGGATCACCTTCGGCCCGAACGCCAGCGTGACGTCACGCACCGACAGCAGCGCCTGCGCCGCGTCGGCGGCGTCGTGGGTGGCGGGGGAGGAGAGGTCTGCGTTCATCGGATCAGATGTCCAGCACGTTGGCGATGACGGCGAAGATGGCGTCGATGGCGATCACCCCCACGATGCCCACGACCACCGCGCGGGTCGCGGCGATGCCGACATCGGCGGCGGAGCGCCCGGCCTTCAGGCCGATGCGGCAGCTTGTCAGGCCGATGAACCCGCCGAACACGATGCTCTTGATGAAGCCGAAGATGAACTGCGACAGGGCGACGGCGTAAAGTGTCTCATGGAAATAGCCCAGCGGCGTGACGTTGAGCATGATGTACGCCACGACGAACCCGCCGAACATGCCGATCAGGCAGCCATACAGGTAGAGCAGCGGCATCGTCAGCACGAGTGCGAGCACCGAGGGCAGGATCAGGTAGCTGGAAACCGGGATGCCGAACACCGTCAGGGCGTCGATCTCCTCGTTCCCCTGCATGGTGGAAATGCGCGCGGCATAGGCGCCGCCGGTGCGCCCGGCCATGATGATCGCGGTCATGACGGCGGACATTTCGCGCACCATCGCGATTCCCACCAGGCTTGCGACATAGATGTCGGCCGCGAATTTGTGCAGCTGCACCGCGCCGACAAACGCAAGGATCGCACCGACCAGGAAATTGACCACGCCCACGATCAGCAGCGCCGTCGGCCCCGCCGCGCGCACGTCCGATAGCAGGTCGACGGTACGCATCATCCCCTTGCCCAGCAGCGCGGCAAGGCCACCTTTCGCGGTGGCGACGCCCATCTCGCTCACGCAGCCGATCTCGTTGAGGGTATCGAGCGTGAACTGCCCTACGGCGGCGACGGGGGCGAAATGATGCGGCGGGGGGGCATGCGGTTCGGGCGGGATTTCAGGCAGCAGGTCAAGCAGCTTGCGCGCGGAAACCGGCAGGGTGTCGGTGCTGACCGTGACATCGGCCAGGCGCGCGTCGCGCTTGAGTTCCCACAGGAAACTGATGAGCGAGGTATCCCACCGGCCCAGCCCCTCGGTGGAGAATTCCAGCGGCTTGCCCTTCGTCGCGGGGGCAAGGCCATCGTTCGGAAAGTCGGGGGTGGTGCCGGTCTGTGCGATCCACTCGCCGGACAATGTGATCAGGGTCCGGTTCGCCTCGGCCTGCAGATGCCATTGCGGCGCACCATTGACGGACGTGTTCACCAGCCTCTCCAACCTCAGGACCGTGCCTGCCACGGCAGTGGGCAGGACACGCAGGGAACGCCGCGCGGACAGCGGACCGGCGCAGCCATGCGCCGGACGCCGCATCCCGTGGCGGGGGCGGCCCGACGCACCGGGCGCGTGTTCGCGGGGGCGTCCTCTTCCCATACCAGATGACCCGGCATGCACAAGGCCTGCTGCCGCGACGGAATGGTGAGCGCAGCGCATGGCTTGCGCCATGACACGCGATGCGGCGTCAGCGTGGCGGCCATCCGTTGCGCACAAGGACGTGCGCGTCGGCCCCCCCGTCACCCCCATGGGCGATGCGCCCGAGGTCGTCCATCACCCGCCGCGCCACCGACAGCCGGTAATGCAGCGGGTCCCAGAAACTGTCGCGGTCATCGACGATCGGGCCGGGGATGTCGAAATCCACCACCAGCGTGTCGGCCATGCCCGCCGCCATGGCGGTGACGGCCCGGCGGCAGGCCAGAGCGCGCATCCTGCTGCGGCTGCCCGCCGGGCCGTGAAGGTAGGCGGAGGCCGGGGGAAACCACAGAAGCCGCCGCGTGCCGGCGGGCAGTCGCGACAGCATGGCGTGCAGCAGCACCATGCTGTCGGGCACGGCGCGGTCCGCCCCGTCGGGCGCGGGCGTGGGATCGGGGGGCGTCCATGCCGCAAACGCCCGGTCCACGCGGGCGCGGTCATAACGGTCGTCAGGCGGGACGAAGCTGGTATAGCCATCCGCGCCGAAACGCTGCGCCTTCAGCCCCACCAGCCACAGGAACTGGTTGGCCGCTTCCTGCAGGCCATACAGGTTCGCCATGTGCAGGTACCCCGCCCAGGGGGAGCCGCCATACATCCATTCCGGCCATGGGCGGTTGGGACCGGTCAGGTTGCCCGGCCGGTTGCGGCACCATGCGGCGTCGATGTCGATCATGACCACGCGCGGGGCGGGGTGGTGGCGCAGGAACAGCGACAGCAGCCTTTCCTGCTCCCACGCGCTGGCGCTGTTCATGCCAAGCTGGAGGAAGCGCGCGTCAAGGGCGGGATCAAGCACGGCAGGCTGCATCAGGCGGCTGGTGGAGGTGCCGAGCATGACGGAATCGAACGCGGCCCCACGGGTCAGCGCGGGCATGCTGTAGCGGGTGTTGGTGCTGATGGGGATGCGTGCCAGCCGTGGCGAGAGCGGCAGCATGTCCCATGGGTCCACAGTGACGATGAAGCCATAGAGCAGTCCCCCGGCCACCACCACCGTGCCCAGCAACATCCGTGCGAAGCGCCGCCATGTCCCGGCCGCGTCCGCGCGGCGGGGCGGGGTGGTCATTGGTGGCGGAAGGTGACGACCAGTACGTCGCGGTAGGCCGGGCGTGACGGGTCGATCGGGCGCACCGCCGTCACCCCGTGATAGACGCGGTTGTCATCGACTATCGCGGCGTCAAGCGGCCGGTCCAGCATGAACGTGCCCACCTGCCGGCGCTGCAGGTCATGGATGGTCGTCTCCCCCGACATCACGTTTTCGCGCCGCACCATCAGCACCAGCACCCAGTCGACGCCATCGCGGTGCAGTCCCTCCGGCGTGGGGTGGCCGGGCTGTTCGGGCAGGGCCTCGATGCGGAACTGGTGGATTTCCGCGTGCCAGCCATCGGGCCTGCGCGCGGGCGGGGTCAGGTCGGTGACGATGCGGTACATCAGCCGCAGGATCGCCTCCAGCGCGGGATGGGTGCCGATATCGGGCTCCACCGCGCGGAACCAGCGTTCGATCCCGCCATTGAGTTCGTTGTAGTCGCGGCTCTGGTAATGGGGCTGGTGCTTCTTGCGGCGCATGCCGTCCGCCCCCACCGCAAAGGTGGCGTGGCGGCGGCGGCGGTACCGCCCGCCATCGGCCATGTAACGGTCCAGCCCCAGCCGGTTCCAGCTTGCGGCGAACGTCTCCCACGCCTTCAGGCCATAGCGCAGGAGTTCGGCATGCATCCGATCCGCCCCGACAAAGGCGAACCCCTGCGCACGCAGGGGGGCCTCCATGGCGGCCAGTGTCGGGTCCGGATCGGGGGTGGATGTCATTCGTGCGCCTTTGGACTCGGGGTGGCGGCGGGTGCGTCACCCTTCGGGGTTGCGGGCGCATCATGCGCCACATCGGCCGCCGGTGTCACCTGTGGTGCCTGTGGCGACTGGGGCGACTGGGGCGGATTGGGCGGGAACACCATGTGGATGCTGCCGCTGCCATTGACGTCAAGCGCGTCGGTCCCGGGCATGTTGCCCAGCATGTTGACGCTGGTCGGGATCGGGAACTTCACGTGTTCCTTGACCATGCGCGTCGTCAGGCGGCGGTAATACTCACGGTACACCTTCCATTTCGATCCCGGCGTCGTGCGGACCGAACCCAGGAACTTCGCCCCGTTGCCGTCCGCCTGCTCCACGCCAAGGAAGGAGAAGTCGGACTTGATCAGCGGCGCGAATTTCGGGTCCTTGCGCATCAGCGCCAGTTCATCATGCAGGATCGCGGCGACACGGGCCGGGTCCTCGCTCAGGTCGATCATGAAATCGACCACGACAAGGTTGTAATCGCGCGAGGTGTTCGCGATCGACGTGACCGAGGAGAAGGGGATGATGTGCAGGTCGCCATTGACCGAGCGCAGCCGCAGGGTGCGGATCGACAGGTGCTCGACCGTGCCCGACACCGCGCCGGCGGTGACCCAGTCCCCCACCTGCATCGCATTTTCAACCAGCATGAAGAAGCCGGTGATGAAGTCCTTGACCAGGCTCTGCGCGCCGAAGGCCACGGCGGCGCCCATGATGCCCGCACCCGTCAGCAGGGGGGCGACATTGATGCCGATCTGCGACAGGGTCGTGACCGTCACGATCACGATGATGAAGGTCAGCAGCACCGTGCGGATGATCGGCAGGACCGTGCGCAGGCGACTGGCGCGCGATGCCTGTTCCGATGTCTCGAAGCGGTTGATCTGGTTCTGCAGCGCGGCGTTCGCCGCCTCCCACACCACGATGGCGACGGTATAGGCCACCATCACCGTCAGGATCGCGCCGATGATCTTCGTCCCCAGCGTGCCATGCAGGAAGAAGGCGAAGGCCGGCAGCCCCCACGACTGCAGCAGGCACACGATGGTGGCGAAGCTGAGCAGGAACAGGAGCGCGCGGCGGGCATAGGGGTAGTAGTAGTCCATGCGCGCCTGCAGGCCGGGATAGCGTTCCTCCGTCTGGGGCGAGATCTGGAACAGCTTGTTCTGCAGGCCGAAGGCGAGGATCGCGAACAGGCGGGCGAGCAGGATGACCACGATCGTCATCGACAGCGTGCGCAGGATCCAGGCATAGCCGCCGCGCACCTGCGTCGCCCACACCAGCCACAGCGCGAAGTCGAAGAACATCGCCAGCATCCACCAGAAGTGGACCATCCGGCCGACAAAGACCCAGAACGGCTTGTCCTTGAAGCGCGCGGGCGGCTGCATGGCTTCGGCCACATGCTTGCGGATGCGCCAGATGAAGATCGCGACAAGGATGTGTTCCACCAGCACGACGGCGCGGATGATGGCCTCCGTCCCGCGCGCGGGCATGTCGAACACCCCGCCCAGCGTGGACAGGCAGATCACCAGCGAAGGCGCCGCGACAAGGAAGTTCCACCACCGCGTGACCATGCGCGCGGTGGCGTCGCTTGCGGTGCACAGGCGGATGGTGGGCGAACGCGGCACGAACACCATTTCCAGCAGCAGGTACAGCGCGCGTGCGATGACATAGGCGTTCGTCAGCGTCAGCGTCACCATTTCCGCCTGGTGGGTGGAGGTCAGCAGCGCCGACCCGCCATAGGCAAGGCCGAGGAACAGCGCCACCGGCAGCAGCTTGATCAGCAGGTGCAGCAGCGAGAACGGGATGCGCGCGATGATGCGCAGGGTCTCGTGCTGCTGCTTGTCATCCTGCTGGCGGGCCTGTTCGGTCGCGCGTTCGTCCGCGGTCTCCTTCGCCCCGTCGGCGGACAGGGTGGCGCTGGCCTTCACGTCCTGCTGCGCGTCTTCGGCGCGGACGCGCTGGTTCAGGCGTGCCTCCGTCGCGACCGCGCGCGCGGTCACCGCCGCCAGCGGCTTGCGCAGCAGCAGGGAGAAGCCGTGCTCCGCCAGCATCGCGCACAGCACGATCAGCGTGGCGCGCCCGGTCGCGTCAAGCAGGATCTGGCGGGAATCCGCGTTGCTCAGCGTCGAATGGACCCAGTGGCCGACGAATGCCAGGTCCTTGAACAGCGCCATGAAATTCTGCGCCTGGCGCAGGGCCACGTCGCGCACATGCGACAGTTCATCAAGGAATTCGCTGCTGATGCTGTCGGGTTCGACCGACACGTCCGACGCCGCCGCGGCCTTGGCCGGTGCGGGATGCGCCGGGGCGGCCGCGGGGGCAGGGGCGGGCAGCCCCTTGGAGATGGCCTCCAGCGTCCTGGTGAATTCGGCGCGTTTCTGCGGGTCGTTCATGACCGCCAGCACCTGCTGCGCCTGTGCGGAGGTCATCTGCCCCTGGGGGGCGGCGTCCGCGGCGCAGGCCGGCGTGGCCCGCAGGAATGAAAACAGTGAGAGAAAGGAGAACAACAGCGCAAGGCATGCCCCCGCCCTTGGTCGGCGCGGGGATCGGGAAACGGTCATGGAAACGGCGGGCATGCCTTTGGTCACCTCCTGTATCGCGCCGTCCGCAGGTTCGTCACGGGGGCAGGGACGGTCTGAAGAGAGCGGCCCGGCAGTGCCGGGGCCAAAAAATCTCGGGATTTCAAAATATAAAGGACTATAACGTCAGCAGGATACAATAGTTGCCGCCCGTTGCGCCGTTTTCATGATTTGTCACTGTCGCGTATGCATGTGGCAATAATGATGCGCAACGGACGTGGCTGCCATGGTCATGCGGCCTTTGGCGGGATGGATGAAGCACAATATCCGCATGGCCGCCCTGTCATGACATCGGCGAAGGCTACATCGGCGGGAAGGGCGGGGTCTCTGCCTCAAGCTCGCGGCGGATGACGTAGGTTCCGGCCAGGATGTCGTGCAGCCCCTGCTTGCGCCGGGTCCATGCCACCATCAGGAACCCGATGCCCAGGATCAGGAACGACAGGTATTTCCCCAGATACCGGCCGGTCGCGCGCGCGAAGTCGATCCGGTTGCCATACAGGTCCGTCACCCGCATGCGGCACAGGATCTTGCCCGGCGTCGCCTGCAGGCGGGAGCTTTCAAAAAGGATGTAATACAGCGCCGGCAGCACCAGCCACGCCATCTCCAGCAGGCCATAGCCGTGCCAGTGCACATGTGGCGTGTTCGACAGGATCATGTAATCGGCGGGCTGGATGTAGGAGACGCTGTAGTCACCCCCGCCACCATGCGGTTGCGGGTCGAAGATGGTGATCGACACGCTGGGCGAGATGACCGCGCCAAGCAGCATGAGGCCGACCCACACGACAAGCGAATCCACCAGATGCGCCACGACCCGCATCCAGAAACCGGCATAGGTCCAGACTTCGTGCAGCGGGCGTGGGGGGGCGGGCTGGAAAAACTGATCGGACATCGGCGGCGCGTTCCTGCTCATTGGACCGGTGGGTGCCCGCGAAAGGCGGTTGTGACAGCAATGCCACCGGATGGGGCGGAACGGAAACGGAAAAAACGGGCGGCGGGACATGGTGGCGATGCCGCCACCGCCCCGTTCCCCTGATGGCAGGCGCAGGCGGCCTTCAGGGGCGGGGCTGCCCGCAGGCAGGAGGCCCGTGCTAGCTGCGGTAGGAACCGTTGATGTCGATATAGCCGTGCGTCAGGTCGCACGTCCATGCCTGCCCGATGCCGTTGGCAAGGCCGAGGTCCACGTCGATCTCGATCTCGCGCCCCTTCATGTGGGCGACGACCGGCGCTTCGTCATACCCGGCGACAACGGTGCCGTTGTTCGCGATCCACGTGCCGCCGATCCCGACCGACAGCGTATCACGGTTCGCGGGTTCCCCGCTCTTGCCCACGGCCATGACGACACGGCCCCAGTTCGCGTCTTCCCCCGCGATCGCGGTCTTCACCAGCGGGGAGTTGGCGATGGCCATCGCCACCCGCTTGGCCGATTCGTCGGACGTGGCGCCCGTGACGCGGATATGCATCATCTTGGTCGCCCCCTCCCCGTCGCGCACCACCAGCAGCGCGAGTTCGAGCAGCAGGGAGTCCAGCGCCTGCGTGAACTCCGCCAGCGCGGGGTCCTGCGCATCCGCAACCTTCGGGTTGCCCGCCTTCGCGGTCGCGAACAGGAGCACCATGTCCGATGTCGAGGTATCGGAATCCACCGTGGTGCAGTTGAAGCTCTTTTCCGTCCCGCGCGACAGCAGCGCCTGCAGCACCGGGGCGGGCAGGGCGGCGTCGGTGACGACGAAGGCCAGCATCGTCGCCATGTCGGGGGCGATCATGCCGCTGCCCTTGGCGATGCCCTGGATGCGCACCTTCGTGCCGCCGATCGTGGTTTCACGCACCGCGCCCTTGGGGAAGGTGTCGGTGGTCATGATCCCGCGCGCGGCGTCTTCCCACCCGTCTTCCGACAGCGTGGCATACAGTCCCGGCAGCGCGTCGCTGATCTTGCGGTAGGGCAGGACCTCGCCGATCACGCCGGTGGAGGCAAGGAAGACCTCGCTGGCCGCGCACTGCGCAAGGCGCGCGGCGTCGGCGGCGTTGGCCTGCGTCGCCTCGTACCCCGCGCGGCCGGTAAAGACGTTCGCGTTGCCCGCATTCACCACCAGGGCGCGCGCCACCCCACCGGCCAGCGCCGCGCGGCACCAGTCCACCGGCGCGCCGGGGCACTTGCTGCGGGTGAAGACGCCCGCGACCGTCGTGCCGGGGGCGAATTCCGCCATCACGAGGTCCGTACGCCCCGCATAGCGGATGCCCGCCGCCGTGGCGCCAAATCGGACGCCCGCCATCGGCTTCAGTTCGGGGAATGGCCGTGCAAGCGGGGATGTGGGAAGAGCGTCAGCCATGACACGTCTGGTCCTTGGTGTGATGTGGGTGGGGCGCCACGCGGGAAGGGGCGACGGGATACATGAGGGGGCATCGGACTGCCCTGTCGCCGCCCCTGTCGGTACGCCAGCAGGCAGGGGGACGGGCATGGCGTGGCGGGGTGTCCCGCGCCGCCATGCCCGTTCCTGCGGTGCCGTGGTCAGTGCGCGGCGGCGGGCGGTGCGTTCGGCACGTTGTCGGGCAGCGGCTTGCCATCCGGCCCGTAGCGCACGATCTTGACCTGCGACACGGCGTTGCTGACGGCCTTCTGCACGCCTTCCTGGATCAGCTTCTGGCGGATCTGGTCGCGCATGGAATCAAGCGTGGGCGTCGGCGCCGTGCGCTTGCCCAGCACCTGGATCACGTGCCAGCCATACTGGGTGTGCACCGGGGTCTGGCTGAAGCTGTTGGGCTGCAGGGTGGACGCCGCGTCCCAGAAGGCCGGCAGCATGTCGCCCTTCTTGAACCAGCCGAGGTCGCCGCCATTCTGCTTGGCCGATCCGGGGTCCTTCGACAGCTTGGTCGCAAGGTCGGCGAAGTTCGCCCCGCCCTTGAGCTGCTTGATGATGTCGTTGGCCTGTTCCTCGGTCGGGACGAGGATGTGGCGGGCGTGGATTTCCTCCGCCCCCGGCTTGTTGGCGTAGTTCTTGTCGTAATACGCCTTGACCGCGTCATCGGTCAGGCCGGGCATGACCTGCGCCGACAGGTAGGCGTTCTGCAGCGCGTTCTGCGCCGCGACTTCCATCTGGTGCTGCACGTCGGGCTGCTTGGGCAGGCCGGCCTTCTCCGCGACGATCTGGATGGCCTTCTGGTCCACCAGCTGGTTCAGCAGAATCGGGATGATGACGTTTTCCGGCAGCTTGCGCAGCTGGTCCGGCATGGTCGCGATGGCCTGGCGGATGTCATTGAGGCGGATGTCCTGGCCATTGACCGACGCCAGGCGCGGGTTCGCGTCGGCCGGCGCGGCAGCGGGGGCGGCCGGGTGGCCGGCGGCGGGCGCGGGCCCTGCCGCCAGGGCTGGAGGGACGATGATGGTGGAAGCAAGCAGGGCCATCGTGGCGATGGCCTTTGCCGGACCGAAAGTCCGCATGTGCGAAAAACCCCAGTTATGGACGCGTTGGGCGGGCATCATGGCGAAGGCCGTCCACTCCCGCAAGGGGCGGCGGCCCATGGCATCATGTGGGGATCATTTCGCCACGCGGTTGGGCGGCATCTGTTGACCCATGGCGACGTGGGTCCTATCTGATGGTTCCGCGCAAGAATGTTATCCGCATGCATGCCCCACCCGCGCCCACCGCCCCACGGACGCGGGAATCGCCATCTCGGGAAGGTCCATATGTTCGCCAGTATTGCCCGTGCCCTGTTCGGAACCGCCAATGACCGGGCGTTGAAAGCGTATCAGCGGCGCGTCCCCGCCATCAATGCGCTCGAACCCCAGATGCAGGCGCTCGACGACCAGGCCCTGGCGGCGAAGACGCAGGAATTCCGTGAACGCATCGCAAAGGGGGAAACCCTCGACGCGCTGCTGCCCGAAGCGTTCGCCGTCTGCCGCGAGGCATCGCGCCGCGTGCTGGGGATGCGCCATTTCGACGTGCAGTTGATCGGTGGCATGGTGCTGCAGGATGGCAAGATCGCGGAAATGCGCACCGGCGAGGGCAAGACCCTTGTCGCGACGCTTGCCGTCTACCTCAGCGCGCTGTCGGGCAAGGGCGTGCATGTCGTGACCGTCAACGACTACCTCGCCAGCCGCGATGCGGAGGAGATGGGGCGGCTGTACTCCTTCCTCGGCCTGACGACGGGCGTGGTCGTGCCCAACATCCCCGAGCATGAGCGCCGCGCCGCCTATGCCGCCGACATCACGTACGGCACGAACAACGAATTCGGCTTCGACTACCTGCGCGACAACATGAAATACCGCGCCGAGGACATGGTCCAGCGCCCCTTCCACCATGCCATCGTCGACGAGGTCGATTCGATCCTGATCGACGAGGCGCGCACCCCGCTCATCATCTCCGGCCCGGCCGATGACAGTTCGGACCTCTACCGCTCCGTCGACGAGGTGATCGCGGTGCTGGTGAAGGACCCCGAAGCCTATGAGAAGGACGAGAAGTACCGCTCCGTCATCCTGACGGACAAGGGGGCGGAGGAAGTGGAGCAGATGCTGCGCGACGCGCAGGTGCTGCGTGAAGGCGGCCTTTACGACATCCAGAACGTCGCCGTCATCCACCATGTGCAGCAGTCGCTGCGCGCGCATACGCTGTTCACCCGCGATGTCGATTACATCGTGCGCGGCGGCAAGGTCATCATCATTGACGAATTCACCGGCCGCATGATGGACGGCCGCCGCTATTCCGATGGCCTGCACCAGGCGCTCGAGGCGAAGGAGCATGTGGAGATCCAGCAGGAAAACCAGACGCTGGCCTCCATCACGTTCCAGAACTATTTCCGCCTCTATCCCCGCCTGTCGGGCATGACCGGCACGGCGATGACCGAGGCGGACGAATTCGCCGACATCTACAAGCTCGACGTCATCGAGATCCCGACCAACCGCCCCGTCGCGCGCAAGGATGACGATGACGAGGTGTACCTGACGGCGCGGGAGAAATACGAGGCCGTCAGCCGCCTGGTGGAGGAAGTGTCCAAGACCGGCCAGCCCGTGCTTGTCGGCACCACCTCCATCGAGAAGAGCGAACTGCTTTCCGCCCTGCTGCACAAGCGCGGGGTGCGCCACAACGTGCTCAACGCCCGCTTCCACGAGATGGAGGCGACGATCGTCGCGCAGGCCGGCGCGCCGGGGGCGATCACGATCGCCACCAACATGGCCGGGCGCGGCACGGACATCAAGCTGGGCGGCAACGTGGAAATGCGCATCGCCCAGGAACTCGGCGGGATCACCGACCCGGACGAACGCGCCCGCAGGGAGGCCGAACTGCGCCAGCAGGTGGCCGAATACCACGATATCGTGCAGAAGGCGGGCGGCCTGTACGTCATCGGCACCGAACGCCACGAAAGCCGCCGCATCGACAACCAGCTGCGCGGCCGTGCGGGACGCCAGGGCGATCCGGGCAATTCGCGCTTCTTCATCTCGCTCGAGGATGACCTGATGCGCATCTTCGGGACCGAGCGCATGGGCGGGATGCTGCAGAAGCTCGGCCTGAAGGAAGGCGAGGCGATCGTCCACCCGTGGATCAACAAGGCGCTGGAGCGCGCGCAGAAGAAGGTCGAGGCCCGCAACTTCGACATGCGCAAGAACACGCTGAAATATGACGATGTCATGAATGACCAGCGCAAGGAGGTCTATGCCCAGCGCCGCGAATACATGGCGATGGAGGATGTCTCCCCCATCATCGCGGACATGCGCGCCGACGTCATCCACGACATGGTCGAACGCTACATCCCCGAACGCTCCTTTGCGGAGCAGTGGGACAAGGAAGGGCTGGCCGCCGCCATCACCAGCGAGCTGTGCCTGACGCTGCCGATCGACGAATGGGCGGCGGAGGACGGGATGGACGGCGCGGCCGTGGCGGAACGGATCGAGCAGGCCGCCACCCAGGCGCAGGCGTCCAAGGCCGCGAATTTCGGCCCGGCGATCATGCGCTATGTCGAAAAGCAGGTGCTGCTGACCACGTTCGACGCGGTGTGGAAGGAACACCTCCTCGCCCTTGACCAGCTGCGCCAGGGCATCGGCCTGCGCGCCTATGGCCAGAAGGACCCGCTCAACGAGTTCAAGCATGAGGCGTTCGAGCTGTTCAACGCCATGCTCGACCACCTGCGCCTGCGCGTCACATCGACCATGGCGCGGGTCGAGGTCGCGCCGCCCGCGATGGACAATCCCTTTGCCGGTGTCGCGGCGGAGGTCCATTCCGACCCCCGCGTGCCGGGGCTGGAGAACGAGCCGGGGCCGGGCCTGATCCCCGACGCGAATGGCAAGGTTCCCGACCTTGCGATGGCGGAACCGATCGGCGCGGCCGCGGTCATGCCCGATGACCCGTCAAGCTGGGGCGAGGTGCCGCGCAACGCACCGTGCCCCTGCGGGTCGGGCAAGAAATACAAGCACTGCCACGGGCGGCTGGCCTGAGGGCTGGCCATACCGGGCACGGGTGCCGTGACCCATTGACAATAAACAAGACTTAACAGGATCAGGGACGAACGATGGCGGGTCATTCCCAATTCAAGAACATCATGCACCGCAAGGGCGCGCAGGACGCCAAGCGTGCCAAGCAGTTTGCCAAGGTCATCCGCGAAATCACCGTCGCCGCGCGTGAGGGCATGCCCGACCCGGCGATGAACCCGCGCCTGCGTGCCGCCGTTCTGGCCGCGCGTGAGGTGAACATGCCCAAGGATACTGTCGAACGCGCGATCAAGAAGGCGTCCGGCGCGGGCGGCGGCGAGGATTACGTGGAGGTCCGGTACGAGGGGTATGGCCCCGCCGGTGTCGCGGTGATTGTCGAGGGCCTGACCGACAACCGCAACCGTACGGCGTCCGACGTGCGCGCGGCGTTTTCCAAGCATGGCGGGTCGCTGGGGGAGACGAACTCCGTCTCCTTCATGTTCCAGCGCCTTGGCGTCGTGACCTACCCGCTTGATGTCGCGACCGAGGACGAGATGCTCGAGGCGGGCATCGAGGCCGGGGCCGACAATGTGGAGACCACCGCCGAAGGGCACGAGGTCACCTGCCCGGTGGATTCCTTCTTCGCCGTGCGCGACGCGCTGGAGACCCGCTTTGGCGAACCGGCGTCGGCCAAGCTCGACTGGCGTCCCGAAACGGTCGTGACCCTGGACGAGGAGAAGGCGCGCAGCGTGCTCAAGCTGGTTGACGTGCTGGAGGAAAATGACGACGTGCAGGCGGTCTATGCCAATTTCGACCTGCCCGACGACGTGGCCGAAGCGCTGTCGGCCTGATCGCGCCAGACGGTGGTCCGGATACTGGGAATCGATCCCGGCCTGCGCTTTACCGGCTGGGGCGTGATCGAGGCGCGGGACAACCGGCTGTCGCATGTGGCCGATGGCGTGATCGCGACCGATGCCGCGATGTCGGTTCCGCTGCGCCTGCGCCACCTGCATGATGCGCTGCTTGAACTCGGTCGTGGCTTCGCCCCGGATGAGGCCGCGATCGAGGAGACCTATGTCAACCGCAACGGGGCGGCGACGCTGAAGCTGGGCTATGCCCGCGGGGTGGGGCTGCTGGTGCCGGTGCTGCTGGATATCCCGGTGGCCGAATACGGCGCCAAGGCGGTCAAGCGTTCGGTCGTCGGCACCGGGGCCGCGACCAAGGAACAGGTGGAAATGATGGTCCGACGCCTGCTGCCCAGTGCGATTGCAAAACGCTCCGACGCGGCGGATGCGCTGGCGGTGGCCATCTGCCACGCCCACCATCGCGCCAGCGCAGCACAGATCGCCCGCGCGACGAGGATGGCATGATCGCGCAACTGACCGGGCTTGTGGGGCAGGTGGAGGCGGACCGCTGCGTCATTGATGTCGGCGGTGTCGGCTATCTCGTGCAGGCCTCGACCCGCACGCTGTCCGCCCTGCCGCAGGCGCCCGAGGTCGCGCGCGTGCTGGTGGAGACCGTGGTGCGCGAGGACGCGATCCTGCTCTATGGCTTCATCGACGCGGCCGAACGCTCATGGTTCCGCCTGCTGACGACGGTGCAGGGGGTGGGGGCGAAGGTCGCGCTGGCGATCCTGTCCACGCTTTCGGCCTCCGAACTGATTGCGGCGATCGGCACGGGGGACAAGTCCGGGCTGACGCGCGCGGCAGGCGTTGGCGCGCGCCTGGCGCAGCGGATCGTCACCGAACTGCGCGACAAGTGCGAGGGCATGCCCGGTGGCGGCGCGCCCGGCGCGGTCATGGCCGGTGTCACGGTCACGGGCAATGGCGGCGTGATGTCCGACGCGCTGCTGGCGCTGTCGGGCCTTGGCTTCCGCCGGGCGGAGGCGCAGCCGGTCGTCGTGCGCGTCATGGAGCGGCTCGACGGTGGGGGCGACCTTGATGTCATCATCCGCGAAAGCCTGAAGGAACTGGCCCGATGAGCGAACATCCCGAACGCGAGGTCGATGCCACCCGGGGCGAGGATGACGGGTCTGAGGCCAGCCTGCGGCCTCAGACCCTTGACGATTTCACCGGCCAGAAGGCCAGCCGCGAGAACCTTGCCATCTTCATCGCCGCCGCACGCCAGCGCGGGGAGGCGATGGACCATGTCCTGCTGCACGGGCCGCCGGGACTGGGCAAGACGACGCTGGCGCAGATCGTGGCGCGCGAACTGGGCGTCGGCTTTCGCGCAACGTCCGGGCCGGTCATCCAGCGCGCGGGCGACCTTGCCGCGATCCTGACCAACCTGCAGCCGCGCGACGTGCTGTTCATCGACGAGATCCACCGCCTCCAGCCCTCTATCGAGGAAGTGCTGTACCCGGCGATGGAGGATTTCCAGCTCGACCTGATCATTGGCGAGGGGCCTGCCGCGCGCTCGGTGCGGATCGACCTTGCGCCGTTCACGCTGGTCGCGGCGACGACGCGTGCGGGCCTGCTGGCGACGCCGCTGCGCGATCGCTTCGGCATCCCGCTGCGTCTGGTGTTCTACACGCCGGAGGAGTTGCGCCAGATCGTCTCACGCGGGGCGCAGAAGCTCAATTTCGAACTGACCCATGACGGCGCGGAGGAGATCGCGCGCCGTTCACGCGGGACGCCGCGCATTGCGGGACGGCTGCTGCGCCGGGTACGCGATTTTGCCGCCGTCGCGCGCTCCGGCCGGGGGGCAGTGGACCGGGCGCTGGCCGATGCGGCGCTGGCGCGGCTAGAGGTGGATTCGATGGGGCTGGACAGCATGGACCGCCGCTACCTGCGCCGCATCGCGGAATACCACCATGGCGGCCCCGTGGGGGTGGAGACGCTGGCCGCAGCCCTGGCGGAGGCGCGCGATACGATCGAGGACGTGATCGAGCCCTACCTGATCCAGGAAGGGCTGGTCCTGCGCACCACGCGCGGCCGCATGCTGGGCGAGCGGGGGTGGCGTCACCTCGGGCTGGTGCCGCCCGCGCGCGCGCCGGGGCAGGGGGACCTGCTGGGTGATCTTGGGGATGGGACATAGGCGGCATGGCGCGGCACGACATCGACTTTCGCATCTATTACGAGGACACGGACGCGGGCGGCGTGGTCTATCACGCGCGCTACCTCGCCTTTGCGGAGCGCGCCCGCACGGAGGCCATCCGTGCGCAGGGCAGCGCGGTGTCGGGGCTTCTGTCGGATTACGGGCTGGTGTTCGTGGTGCGGACCGCGGCGCTGGATTACCGCCGCCCGTTCCGGCTCGACGACATCATGCGCATCACGACTCGGCTGACGGAACTCGGCCCGGCAAGCTGCCGGCTGATCCAGTCCTTCGCCCTCGTGGATGAGGCGACGGGGAACGTGGTGGCCGACGACGCGTATGCCACGCTGGATGTGCGCCTGGCCTGCATTCGCGTCAGCGACGGGCGGCCTGCCCGATTTCCGCCGCGATGGCGTGATCTATTGACCACATTGCTGTCCTGAGGCCGCCCCGCGGCGCGTGCTTTCCCGCCCGGGACGCGCGCCGGCAGGTGTCCTTGTGGTGTCGGGGGTTGCAGGCAGTGCATTGCTGCGCGGAAAGCGGCTTGGCGCTGGCTTGCCAAACAGGCAATGTTCGTGTTTGAGCGGACGCTCGAAGGTGTGCAGGAGGCGTTTTTGGACCAAGCGGTTAACGCGGCGAATCTGGGCGCGGCTGCGGCTGGCGGATTGTCGTTGTGGAGTCTGTTTCTTCAGGCGGCGATTGTCGTCAAGCTGGTGATGGTGGGGCTGGTTGTCAGCAGCGTCATCGTATGGGCGATCATTTTCGACAAGATCGTGACCATCCGCCGGGTCAACCGGCAGGCATCGGATTTCGAGGAAAGGTTCTGGGCAGGCGGCAGCCTGGAGGACCTGTATGAATCCGACGGGGCGAAGCCGATCCACCCGATGGCCGCCGTGTTCGGCGCGGCCATGGGCGAATGGCGCCGTTCGTCGCGCATCACGGGTATCGACCTGGTGCATGGGGGCGTGCAGGACCGCGTCAACCGCGCCATGTCCATCACCATCACGCGCGAAATGGACCGCCTGAACCGGTGGCTGATCTTTGTCGCGACCATCGGCCCGGTGGCCCCGTTCATCGGCCTGTTCGGCACGGTGTGGGGTATCATGCATGCGTTCGGTTCGATCGCGGCGATGCACAACACCAACCTCAGCGTCGTGGCCCCCGGTATTTCCGAAGCCCTGTTCGCGACGGCCATCGGCCTTGTCACCGCGATTCCCGCCGTGATCGCCTATAACGTGATCGGCAACAGCCTTGGCGTGTTCGAGGACAGGCTGGATGCGTTCGGGACCGAATTCGCGGCCATCCTGTCACGCCAGTCCGAAGAAAGGGGCTGATCATGGCCGGTGGCCTGCGTGACCTGCGCCGGCGTCGTCGCCGTCGCCCGATGTCGGATATCAACGTCACACCGCTGGTGGACGTCATGCTGGTGCTGCTGATCATCTTCATGGTCACGGCGCCGATGATGACCAGCGGCGTCAATGTGGACCTGCCGAAAACCGACGCGGCCCCCGTCAATACGGATACGAAACCCATCACGGTGTCCATCCGTTCCGATGGTTCCCTCTATCTGGGGGACAATGCCGTCTCCCCCGATGCGCTGGTGGACCAGTTGCGTGCCGCGGCCCAGAACGACCGGGAACACCGGATTTTCGTGCGTGGCGATTCGCATATCGATTATGGCCGCGTCATGCAGGTGATGGGGCAGATCACGGCGGGCGGGTTCACGCATGTCGCCCTGCTGGCGCAGCAGCCGCCCGGCGGCGGGCACTGATACGGGCTTGGGCAATATACTGGACAATGTCGGGAGTCCCTTGATCGTGCCGCGTCCGCGTCGTTCAGAACGTGTCCTGCTGCGCCGTTCGATCCTCATATCGGGCGGGCTTCATGTTGCCCTGCTGCTTGCGGTGGTGCTGCGCCTGCCGGTGCCCGTCCCGCCCGATATGAGGATCGAACGGCGCAGCAGGAC
>NZ_POTC01000049.1 GCF_002906255.1 Novacetimonas maltaceti
ACCGGGAAAGCCGCTCTTCAACATCAAAAAAACCAGGCTGCTTCATATCGCCATTCCCTCAATCAACGCAGAAGAAATAGAATCATACAGAAGACCTCAAAACCAGGGGGTTTTTAGAACCCTCCATCGCTTATCTGTCCCGCAGTCATGAAAAAGCTCAGCGGTCGCCCACTCTGGTCGGTGATCGCATGCAGCTTCGTGTTTATGCCCCTCTGGTGCGGCCGATCAAGCGACCTGGATCCCCTTTTTTAGCCGCACGCTCGAAGCCGTGCGGTGTGCCTGGAGATACGTCGCATCAGTCATGATGGTCTGGGGCTCTGCCTTTCCGGCAGCCAGACCGTCCATCATCCGGGCGCAGATCCCCATGGCGCCCCAGCGCTTCCAACGGTTTTAGAGCGTCTTATGTGGACCGTATTCCCGGGGCGCACCGCGCCAGCGCAAGCCGTTCCGATTGACAAAAATGATGCCGCTCAGCATTCGGCGGTCATCAACGCAGGCTCTACCATGGCTCTTAAAGAAAAAGGGCCGCAGACGCTCCATTTGTTCGTCCGGCAGCCAAAACAGGTCGCTCATCTCCAGTCTCCTCACAGAGCCTGAATCAGATTCCCGCACTTAAATCAATGGGTTGTTATCATAGGGGATGAAGCCAGTCTGGAAAGCACTCGGGGGCTCAACTCGCGTTCATCACCATTTTCCCATTCGACCGCGAAAGTGTGTTGTCGCCATGACACGGACGCTGCGGCTTCATGGGCTACGTGGGCGAAATGCACCGTGACATTTGCCTGCCGCGCTAACTGACTACTGGCGGAGATCACCATCATGACACCCGCCACGACCATGGCGGCATGACCAATATGGTGAAACAAGCGATCATGCAGGTGCGGCAACAGGTACTTCATGATTATTGATGACAGAACCGCCGCCGCAGCAACAGCGATACCCGCAATGCTGGCCCGGGTATTCAACAGGCCGAACTCAGCGTAGAGAGCGATCTTGAGCACATGCAGCATGATTTCGTTGGCCGCGCGGGTTGCGACGATTTCTTCCTTCCGCAGACCAAGTCGATAATAAAACCCATTGAACACCAGGCCGACCGCTCCGGTAAAACCGGAAATGAAGCCGGCGGTAGCACCCAGCACGTGCAGTTCGATAGCGTGGGGCGTTTTCACAGTGACCTGGGGTGCAGGCTTGCGAAAGAGAAGGGGAAGATTCCCCATCAGGAATACGCCAAGAAGCAGCGACAGATAGGCTGGCTCCATACGGCTCAATGCCCATGCGCCCAGGGCGGCGAAGGGCAACGCGGTGGGCGCAAAATGCCGGACGATGTCCCACCGGATCGCCTGCCGGAACGAGATGATGCGCGTCGCCGAACTGGCAACTGTCCCGATCGACAGGGCGGCTGGCACCTGAGTGCCAGGCAGCACCAGCCCCAGCAGGGGCATTAGGAGCAGCCCGGCACCGCCTCCCGACACGGCGCTCAGGCCAAATGCCGCGGCTGATGCAACCAGAATCAGGGACCAGAGCAGCATGGTTTGTATGAATCCCGATTTGGATCCCTGCTCGCCGGGACCGTTGCAGGCGGCCACATCGCATGGGCGCGCGGCATCATTATTTCTGGCGAAAGCTCACGGGGATGTCAGCTTACAATGCCCCAATCTTCAGTCGTATTTGCACATCTCTAACGCGCCAGGAGGTCTGCTGTCTATGAGGCCGTGAAGGCTAGAGCTCTATGGGTAATTTAACGATACACCTTACGCCAGGGTTGTTGTGAGACAAGACGATCGTGCCCCGGTGCAGTTGTACTACGGCTTTCACCATGGTAAGCCCTAGCCCGTTACCGTCATGCGTACGGCTTGTATCAAGACGGACAAAGCGGTCGAATACCCGAAGCATGGCTTCGTCCGGAATGCCTGGACCATTATCGGCTATTTCTATCGTGATGGTCTTGTCCGAAAGCATTATGGTCGCTGTGATGGTGGTCTGGTCGGGCGTATGGCGTACGGCATTCTCGATCAGGTTGGAGAACGCCTGCCGTAAAAGGACTGGATGACCGGTGACGGTAGGGCAGGCGGGAATGATTTCGGTTTCCAGGCGCTGTCCATTGTCTTCGATAACGGAGCGATACGGTTCTAGAACTGATTCCAGAAGTCGTGCGGGATCGAGGGGTTCCATTTCGTTGTTCCATGCCCCGGACTCAAGTTGCGCCAGCTTGAGCAGCGAGGAAAATATTTCCAATGCGGCATCCAGATCCTCGATTGCACACTCGACCTGCTCATGCATGGTATCGGAAGGTCCATGTGCCCCAATGGCGCGCTCAAGATTCTGGCGCATACGCGCCAGCGGGCGGCGCATGTCGTGCGCGATGTCATTGGAGACCTGTTTCAGACTTGCAATCAGGTATTCATTCTGGTCGAGCATCGCATTGAGGCTCTCCGAGAGATGATCAAGCTCATCATCCGTGCCACGTAGCGGGATGCGGCGAGACATATCGCCCTGCATGATGCTCCGTGCCGTCCTGCTTATCGTCTCGATCCATTTCAGGATCAGGTTGCTCAGGAAAAGGCCGCCTGCTACCCCTATCAGACCAAATCCTGCAATGCCCCACAGGATCGTTGTCCATAATGCGCGTTGGAGATGCGTCAGGGGCGAGGCATCCATGCCCACGAAGTAATAGCCGCCGTCATCAAGGCGATAACCTATTCCATAAACGATATCCTGGTTGATTTCTTTCGGCAGGCGATGGGACCATGCCAGCCAGCGTTCGCCCGGCACTGGTCGCAGATGCAGCATGTTGCCTGCGACAATGACCTGTCCGGGGTCCTGAAGCAAATAATGGAAACCGGGTTCATGTTCGATCAGTCCTTGCACAACTGGCAGGAGATGACGGACATCCGCAACACCAGCATCTGCAAATGTCTCATGGCTCTCGTTCTCCACTTCCCGGCGGATCTGCTGGCGCATGGTTGACTGGCTGTAAAGGCCTGACGTTATAGTCATGACCATGCCGCCCAATATAAAAAGACCGGCGAACAACGTGACGATACGAAACGACGTCGTGGCGATGATACGTCGTGTCTCCACATTTCGGCGTCGGGATATCCTATTCCACGACATCATTGGACATATTTATCATGTAGCGACATCCTCTCAGGATATGGATGACCGGACAAGATCCACCCGTCCCCGATCATGACAGGTCCGGTTGGCATAGGCTCCAGCCCTGTAGCCTGACTTTACCCCCAATGGTCTTTCCGCGTTAACCCCTTTGCCTTGTCCTGTCCGGAGAGAAATTACCGTCTTTTATTTTTTATATGCCTGCGCGTACGTAGTATTTGTTTTAATACCGTATAAAATATAATACATATACATCCACATTTATGATATGTATCACATGAAATATTGATATTATTTATTCTGTATTCAATTTGGAGACATGGTCGATACATTAAAAAATGCCAATAATTGTCTATCCATCGTCATGGATGGTGTCATGTAACAATGATTCTGATAACCTGATCAAGAACTCAGTCTCGCTGGGCGGGACATTAAATTTGTTGATTGGCCTGCTTCATGACGCTGGTAACACGCCCCCGCCTGCTTTTGGTTGAAGATGACCACGCAACTACGGATTACGTGCGGCAGGGACTGGAGGAAAGCGGAATTGACGTGGTTTGTGTCGCTAACGGGACCGATGGATCGCAGCATGCCCTGTCGCAAACGTGGGATATCGTCATTCTGGATCGCATGCTGCCTGGTCTGGATGGACTGACAATTCTCATGCGCATGCGCTCTTATGCCATCATGACGCCAGTCCTGTTCCTGACGACGATGGATGGCGTACCAAGCCGTGTCGCCGGTCTGCGGCATGGTGCGGATGATTACATGATCAAGCCATTTGCATTACGCGAGTTGGTCGCGCGCGTGCAGGTACTGCTTCGTCGATCATCTTCCTTCCAGCATACAACAATAATGAATGTGGCTGACGTTGAACTCAATCTGCTGACGCTTGCAGTGACACGGAATGGCGAAAAGGTTCTTCTGCAGCCTCAGGAACTAAAACTTCTGGAATATTTCATGAGGAATGCAGGCACGGTGCTTTCCCGGCAAATGTTGCTGAAGGATGTCTGGCATATGGATTTCCCGGTTCGTACGAACATCGTCGAAACGCATATTTGTCGTCTGCGGGAGAAACTGGGGCAGGATGGCCAACCTCTGATCCACACCGTCAGGGGTAGCGGTTATGTCATGAGTGCGTGACTCCCTGGCGGTATAGGATGATCTTGCATGCATGCCCGGTTCGGCCATCCTGGATGAGATAGGTACGCAAGCAGGATGACCATGGCGTGTAGGCAAATGCCTTTCGGTCCGACATCGTAGTCGGCCATTAATGATCGCAGCGACAACGGAATAGAGATCACTGCGCATATAATTCGCGTCCCGCAGGAGAAGCGGGGTTCCCATAGCCGCCTTGGGAAAGTCTTCAAGGAAGTTGATGCCCACTATCTATTGCCGGGATAGCATAATCCCACAGACCTATTTCTATGTAATATTATATTGTTTTTGTCACGATATAAATGAAATGCAAGTCGCATGCAGAGCACTGAAACGACTGCCTTTGATAGCACAATTACAAGAAGTACATTCACGATATCATTCCATTCGTTCAATATACAGAAATATTTAATACATTATGTCTGTACCCCGAATATCCGGCCGATGGCAGCCGTCACGGCCATCGCTACGATGCCCCAGAATATGACCCGCATTGCCGGACGCCATGGTGAGGCCCCACCTGCACGCGCACCCACGACTCCCAATACCGCCAGACCAATCAGGGATACAGCGGATACACTCCACGAGACCACGCTGGCTGGCGACAGCAGGGCTGCCAGCACGGGCAGTATGGCACCGGAAGAGAATGCGCTAGCCGATGCAAAGGCGGCCTGTACCGGACGCGCCGCTGTCGCGTCCGAAATGCCGAGTTCATCGCGGGCGTGCGCCCCCAGTGCATCATGCTTCATGAGCTGAAGGGCAACCTTGCGTGACAGAATATCATCCAGGCCACGCTGACGGTATATCCCGGCCAGTTCGCTCACTTCAGCGTCCCAGCTACTGCCAAGCTCCTTTTTTTCGCGGGCGAGGTCAGCCTTCTCAGAATCCGCCTGCGAGCTAACGGACACATATTCCCCCGCGGCCATGGACATGGCCCCGGCAGCCAGACTGGAAATTCCAGCCAGCAGGATGCTCCCCTGTGTCGCATGGGCGCTGGCAACGCCGATGATCAGGCTGGATGTTGACAGGATACCATCATTCGCCCCCAGAACAGCGGCCCGCAGCCAGCCCAGACGGGAGGTCGCGTGGATTTCTTTGGGGCGCAGCGGTATTTTACTTTCCATATTCATCGGATACATTCCCTGTCAGCAGCATTCTCTGAAAAACATTGTCCCGGAGAATGAAGTAATGAAAACACGCGGCCAGCGCATGACCCGTGGCAAGCACGATGATCAGCCAGCCATTCCACTGGTGCAGCCAGTGCAGAATGCCGACTGTCGATGTCGGAAACCTGCCAAAGGGCGGCATGATCTGGATGGACAGGAAACTCATGGCCTGCCCATTGCCCCATCGCCACAGATACCCAAGGAGGATTTCCAGCAGGACTAGCCCATACAGGCTGTATTCCACGTAGCGCGCCAGCATGGCATCAAGCCAGCGATCGGCGGCGCGGATCTGCCGCCCCCAGCCTAGTCGCCATAGCAGGCGTGCGGGAAACAGAACGCTCAGTACCATGCCTGCCGTCAGGTGGGTCACCACCAGTTGATGGTGTAGCGGGTTCCGGAACAGGCCCCATAAATTCGCGGTTGCGAACTGCAACATGATAATGGCCGTGCATCCCCAGTGGAAAATGATTGTTGGTGCGTCATAACGTGCTGGGGAAAGGCCAGATTTGTATTTCATCCGAACGATCATATCACTCAAACATGACGCGAACCTGAACGATTGGCCGCCTTGCCGATACCTGCGGCCAGTTGGTGTTCAGACTGTAAAAAAAGAACGGAGATGGTAAACCCACGACGACACCGGCAGCGAGCAAGGAACCTGTATCCAGATAACTGTGTGGCGCCCATGACCTAATGACATCGCAGAATATGTGCAAGCTACGGCCATTTTCGGTAAACCGGATCGCAAATGTGATGGACTGAGCGTGTTTCCCCATTATGGAATGGCACGCTTCCCCTGTGCGATCCGGTTCGCCAGATCGCCCCATAGGCGTGCTGTTGCAAGGTTGATGTCTGCCTTTACCGAAAAAGGAGACTGGGTGCGTGAGAAAGGAGAGAGGGACATCCGTTCGCCGATAACGAAATGCCCTTGTGAAAACAGCATGATGGACAGCGATCCCTGCTGGCCCTGCCCGATGGGGCGCATGACGGCAATACGCATATGGGGCGGCGGTATCGCAATGGTATGGAAAGCGCGTAGTTCTGCATCCCCCGAAGGACAGGCTACGCTCTCCAGCACCGCATCACGCAGGACGGAATGGGGATATCCGCCATACGTGCCGTCGACATGCAGCCGGATACCCTGTTCCACTGTCTCGCAAATACCGTTTGTTTCTGTTTCTGTTTCGGCGCGCGCCACACAGCCGGATATGCTGACTATCATCAGGATTGCCAATCCGTAATTCACTATCGATCTCATAATATTTGTCCGGCCTCCTGGCACCTGACCCTGGCCATGCCATCATGCCGATGCTCGCTGTTCTTGTAACACGCAGACATGACGTGAACCTGAACACGGAAAATAAGGTCACGGGGGAGACGCTGCTAGCAAGAGATCAGCCGTTATGAGCAATGGTAGGGCCGCCAATCCTTGTAGCAGGCAGCATGGTACTCAGTATTACCACGCATGCCGGCGATCATTTTGTGCAGGCAGCCAAAGTGAAAAGTCTGAATTGTTTTCCATAGAAGCGGCAGCCGCGATAATTTATTTTCCGCTATGTGTTTTCGTCCATCGCCAAAGCAGAATAGACACCTTTTTATGACCTTCAGGCATATTTTTTAAAAATAATAAATTAAATTACGAGAACGATATAATATCACAATTCTCTTTTATTCACATTGTGTCTTTAACAAAAACATCATGTTGTGGAAAGAAGACCGGGTATATGATATCTGTCTGGATTACGACCTTTTTTACGATAATATGAGAAACATTTGCGACCGTGCGAACTGACATCACGCAGGATTCCGGCGGTTTGCGTTACCCGATTGTTCCGGCGTGTATGTGAGGGAATTTTCTTCTGGGGCATCGGCGGTTTCATCTCCGTTGCGGGGCAGGCCCAGACCGCCATTGCGGGTGGGCAGGCCCATCTGGGCGCCAGTACACCTTTCTTGGCCCAGATTGACCCGGCGACCGTGCGTGATTCCTGGCAAGCAGGCGCAATCACGACCAGCCACAGCCAAGATACGCCGTCTGCCGGTGGGAGCCTGCTGGGGAATATGGGGGGACTGCGTCCATGGCTGGCCCGCTACGGCCTGACGCTGAGCATTCAGGACGTCAACGAGTTATGGGGTAACGCCACGGGCGGGATCGGCAGTACCAATGGCGATGGCAGGGGATCGGGCACGGGCCCTTCCTATATCGGCATTACCATGCCGACCCTGATGGCGGATCTGGAAAGGATGATCGGGCTTAAAGGCGCGACAATCAACATCAGTGCCCTGCAGATCCGGGGACGTGCCGTCACTCAGGACCATCTGGGCAATTTCAACCCCATCAGCGGATTTGAGGCGGATCGCTCCACCCGCCTGTTTGAACTTTGGTACCAGCAGTCCTTTCTCAGGGGCGCGCTGGACGTCAAGATCGGCCAGCAGGATCTCGATACGGAATTCCTGATCAGCGATTACGCGTCCCTGTACCTCAACGCCAATTTCGGATGGCCAATGGGTCCTTCGGTCAACCTTTATGCTGGCGGTCCTTCATGGCCGCTTGCAGCTCCCGCAATCCGGTTGCGCTACCGACCCGGTGAAAAATACACATTCATGTTCGCGGCGGCGGATGACAATCCGTCGGGTAATCAGGATAGCAGTGTCTTTGGCGTGACCGGAAACCCGGCGGACCCCACCAGCCAGACCATAAGGGATGGAAGTGGCACGCAGTTCAATATGGGAACCGGCGCGCTACTGATTACCGAAATTCAGTATGCCTTCAATCCTCAATCTGGCGACAGTGGACGCGCGGCCAGTCATCCGGGCCTGTCAGGCGTTTATAAACTTGGAGGCTATTATGATACGGCACGATTTCCGGATTATCGATATAACACACAGGGACTGTCTCTTGGCGCGGATGGTGGTACACCCCGCTGGGATCGGGGAAACTGGCTGATTTACGGGATAATCGACCAGTTGATCTGGCGTCCGTCGCCTGATGCATCACGCGCACTTGGCCTGTTTGTCCGGGCGACGGGTAATAGTGGTGATCGCAATATCATAAGCTTCGCCATTGATGCCGGCCTTAACCTGAAGGCGCCCTTTTCAGGCAGGACGAATGATACACTTGGTCTGGGCTGGGGTATCGGTCGCGTCACATCAGGCGTGCGTGCCTATGATCGCGCGCGCGGTGCCCTGGTGCAGGGAAACGAAAATCATTTTGAACTGACCTATCAGGCCCAGATCACACCATGGATGGTCGTGCAGCCCGATTTCCAATATGTCCTGAACCCCTCGGGCGGCACGGGAGATCCATCCTGTCCGACGCACCGGATTGGTAATGAAGCCGTATTCGGGTTGCATACCAATGTGAATTTCTAGATGAACCTGGAATGAAAAGGCGGGACAACACAGTCTGGTCGGATCTTTTCAAAAAAACCTTGTACAGAGTGGTTCAGAATGTTACGCTGCTATGCAGACCGAAGATGGCTTCGTCATGCACATGCTGCCCTTTATTATCGAGAACACCACCACTGGGCGATATGATGCCCTGAATATCAGGCTGAAGCATGAACCATGGCGTGATTGGGATCTGATAGGTCAACTCCAGATGATATTCGGTGCCCTGCATGGGCAGGCCAGAACGCCGGTCCGCCTGGGCAAGATAGGGACTAGCCGCCCCCAGGCCCGCACCAAACCCCGCCATGTCGCCTGCACGTCCAAACGGCCCCTTCAGGGACAACCCAGCATCTGCGGCATAGACGATCTGGTTGCGGTCGGTGTCCGCTGTCCAGTTCCCCCGAATGAAAGCGTCAAGCTCCGTTATTCGCCCGAAATGCTGCAGCGTCTGATCCGCAATGGCGTAGACGGCCCAGTTGGTTTTATGGTTTTTTCTGAGATCGGACTGGTCGGGAAAGCGTCCGGTATCAAAGTAACCGCCAAGTTTATATGTGCCCTGCCTTCCGTACAGGGTCCGCCGGTACTGGACCTCCCCGAAGAAAAGAGCGCCCGTGCGGAAACTGAAGCGCGTGCCACCGGGGTCGCGGTTTTGGTTCCACGGGTCCTTCGCGTTGATGAAGGGGCCGCCCACAGGATTGTCATCGGCTGCCGCGAACAGGAAATTCCAGTGTGGGGACAGGGTATAGCGTAACCGTATCGCAGGCGTGGCCACGGGGGAGACGGGGCCTTGGTCATACAGGTCATTATCGGGCATGATGGGCCAGGAAAAGGACGCGTTGAGGAAGTTCAGCCCGACGCTGCTGACCATGAAGTCATGCCCGAGATCCAGCTTGCCAATCCGGAAGGCCAGGCGTTCTCCCATGAATTTCTGGCTGTACCACAGTTCATATAGCCGCCCGTTATCATCCGCTTCGATATTCGATGTCTGGTTGAAAACATACAGGGGCGTATTACTGAATGGTCGCCCACGGATTTCCATGGCGCTGATGTCAAATGTACCCAGTGGCAGGCCCGTCAGGGTGTGCAGATCCGTCACCATTTCAACCGCGGCGGACCCGATGTAGTTGCTGGATGCCTGCGCGCCCCCCACCGGGTTGGACCAGAATTCATTGGTATCCGATATACGGATATCAATTCCCTGTGCCAGCAGCCAGTTCCGTATTCCGCCCCAGTTGCCGGACAGATGGGTGCGCGGGTCAATATGGTCGGGAATATTCTGCTGTGGCGTAACGCCCGCGCTCAGCACGCTTACGGGAACAGGCTGGGCATATGCAAAAGAGCAGGTTTTCAATAATATGATTGTATGTAACCATATATGATGATTATGCCAGATGCGCCTCATTTTTCGAAAAAATATCGTATAATAAAATCTAAAACAAATTATTTATTGAACAATTCTTTTCATTAATTCAATATATATTTTGATAAGTGGAATAGCTTCGTTATGTCGGAATTTATACGAAATGCGCTTTAACAGGCAATGCATATTAGCGCCTTTATTGTACATCATGCATACTCCTTCATCTTCCCTTAACACGGTTTAGGCTGGCACGAGTTCTGCCTTGACATGACGTACAACGGGCGGCACATGCCAGCGGCCCTGTTCCACATCCGCGATCTCGCGGTCGATCTCGGCAATGACCTGGCGTGAAAACGGGCCAAGATGCAGGTAAAGCGCGCTTGTCATCACCACATAGGGCAGCGCGCGCGGGTTATGCAGGGCGCAGTCCAGCATCATGCGCCAGAACTGCCCGGCCGTTCCCGGCCCCGCACGGTGGATGCGGAACATGAGCCGGACAAAGCTGCGCAAATCACCCTTTATCATCCGGTGCGCGCGCTTGCGCCCGAGCATCCGGCCCAGCCTGCGCACGCGGCCGAAATAGGCGACTGGGTCATAGATGGCCGCAAGCACCGTCCTGTAATCGTTCAGCACGTCGCGACGCGGGCGTTTTGTCTCGAAATTCAGCCCCGCCGTGCATTGGTCGCCCGACTGCGTCTGTTCACTGCCGGAAAAAAGGCGGCCTTCCGCCAGCAGGCGCCGCGTCAGCTGCGTCGTGGGCAGGGCGTAAAGCAGGCCGACCATGCAGACTGGGATGGACGTATCCTCGATACAGTCGATCATGCCCTGGGCGACACTGCCCTTTTCGCTGTCGAAACCCACGATGAAGCCCGCATTGACGAAAATCCCGGCCTTGTGGATTGTCTCGATGCTCTGCTGCAGGCTGCGCCGCGTGTTCTGCTTTTTCTGCATCAGCACGAGGGAGTCTGTATCCGGGCTTTCGATGCCGACGAATATGGCGAAGAAATTGGTATCGGCCAGGCTGCGCAGCAGGTCGGCATCATCGGCAAGGTTGATCGATGCCTCGGTCGAGAACTCGAATGGAAAGTTCTTCTCGTTCTGCCAGCGTTTCAGGTCGGGCAGGAATTTCTTGAGCGCCTTCTTGTTGCCAATCAGGTTGTCATCGACAAAATCCACATGTCCGCGATAGCCAAGCGCGTACAGGGCATCGAGTTCGGCCATGACCTGCGCATTGGTCTTGGTGCGCGGCACTCGGCCATAGAGTTCAATGATGTCGCAGAACTCGCAACTGAACGGACACCCACGCGAGAACTGGATGCCAACATGTAGGTACTGGTCAAGCTTGAGCAGATCAAAGCGCGGCAACGGACTTTTTGTAACATCCGTCTTGCCCATTGGTGCTTCAAACACGCCCTGCCGCGCACCGCTGCGCCAGGCCGCGACGAAATCATCCATGATTTCCTCGGCCTCGCCCAGTACCTGAAAATTGGCGGCGCTGTAAAGCGATGGGCTAGAGGTCACGTCGGGGCCACCCACCACCACCGGCTTGCCGCGCGCGCGGCAGGTCTCGATGATGTGCAGCGCATCATTGCGCTGCGGCAGCATGCCGCCGGTCATGACCATGTCGGCCCAGTCGTAATCGGCATCCACAAGGTCTTCGGTATTGCGGTTGACCAACCGGACTTCCCAGTCCCGGGGCAGGAGGGCTGCGACCGTTACCAGGCCAAGGGGGGCCGCCGGATAGCGTGCGCCCGCAAGATCGCAGGCTTCCTTGTAGTTCCAGAATGAATTGGCGTTGAAAAGCGGGAAGATCATCAGGACCTTGCAGGTTTCGGTCATCATGCAAGGATCCATTGCTGCAAGGACTGGTCATGATCAAGACAGATGCCTTCCCGTCCATTTCGAGACGTGGCAGCCTCAGGCAGGGCGCAACTCGACTGTAAGGGTAACATGGGGTGAACCCCTTTCGTAGTGGTGTCGGTCAGGTGGGCCGGTACAATATCGGTGACCGCCACTATTGCTTTTATCCTGGTAATCTCGAACGACCGTGGCCAACGGCATGAGCAGGCTATGATGCCCAGGCACATCAAGGCGGTATAGGAAGATCGCTATATGCGAAATCAGGACACGGTGTTTGTCTTCACGTCAGGAGGGTGTTGACCACAAGAACCTTGGTAGTTTCTTGTGGATCGTGACGGATTTTACTGTTTATGGAGGTTTTCAATTGGAAAGATTCCATAACGCTATGTTCATGACAAAGTATTTCTTTTTGTTTTTACAAGAGCTTTGATAAAGCGACAAGATGGTCGCACGAAGATTGGGGTTTATTAATCCAGATCACAGGATCACGGATACGGTAAGCCTGAAGTGTTGCCGCTTTGGCGTTGGCTGGAGCGTAGCAGGCTTACGGCCCCGCAGCATGGCCGCCATCCGCAATCACCACGTTGAACGGTTCCGTCCCGTCCCGTCCCGGCCTCACCGCGCTTCAGGCGGGCGATGGTCCTGCCTGCGCTCGCTATAGCGATCAACGAGGTAATCGGCCCGGTCCCGCAGCAGCCATGTGAACTTCATCAGTTCCTCCATGACATCCACCATGCGGTCATAGAGCGGGGAGGGCTTCATCCGGTCATCATCACCGAATTGCGTATAGGCCATCGGCACGCTGGACTGGTTGGGGATGGCGAACATCCGCATCCATCGGCCCAGAACCCGCAGGGCATTGACGGAATTGAAGCTTTGCGATCCGCCTGAGACCTGCATCACCGCCAGCGTGCGGCCCTGCGTCGGACGGATCGAGCCTTCGGACAGTGGCAACCAGTCGATCTGGTTTTTGAACACAGCGGTTATGTTACCGTGCCGTTCGGGGCTGCACCAGACCTGGCCTTCCGACCAGAGCGAGAGTGCGCGCAGTTCCTGCACCTTCGGATGGGTGGCAGGTACGGAATCCGCCACCGGCAGGCCGGTCGGGTCGAATATCCGCGTTTCCGCGCCGAGGGCTTTCAGGATGCGCTCCGCCTCCAGCACCAGCAGGCGGCTGAACGAGCGTGGTCGCAGCGAGCCATAGAGCAGCAGGATGCGGGGCGGATGGTCAACCCGTGGGTGTGGCTCAAGCCGCGCGAGGTCAACCCGTTCGAGATATTCCGGATGCAGGGCGGGCAGGTCAGGTGCGGTCATGGAGCGGTTCCCTTCATGCGTTACGGGTGGCTGACCCGGGGCAGCCACAGGGCCAGCGCGATGAGCGTGGCCAGCAGGACCGGCGGGGTGATGGCCAGCCCGACCTTCATGTATTGCCCCCACGTGACCCGATGATTCTTGGATGCCAGCACATGCAGCCACAGCAGTGTTGCGAGACTACCAATGGGCGTGAATTTCGGCCCGAGGTCGCAGCCGATGACGTTGGCATAGATCATCAGGTCGCGTGTCAGCGGCGTGATGTCGTGAGCCTGCTGGATCGCCAGCGCCCCGACCAGCACACTCGGCATATTGTTCATGATGGACGACAGAACAGCCGCTAGAAAGCCGGTGCCGATGGTGGCCGTGAACGTCCCTTGATGACCGAGCCAGACCAGTGCGGTCGCAAGATAGTCGGTCAGCCCGGCATTGCGCAGCCCATAGACCACCAGATACATGCCTAGGGAGAAGATCACGATCTGCCACGGGGCACCCCGCAGCACCTTGCGAACAGAGATCACCCGGCCATATCCGGCGACGAGCAGCAGGATTGCAGCGGCCAGGCAGGCTACGACACAGACCGGGATATGAAACGGCGCGGTCAGGAAATAGGCCGCCAGAACCAGGGCTAGCAGCGGAAATGCCGCCCGGAATACATGAGGGTCACGAATGGCCGTGGCAGGTGCGGGCAGTTCGGCGACGGGATAGGTCGCAGGCACCTGCCGCCGGTACCACAGCCACAAGACGGCCAGCGTTGCACCAAGTGCTACCAGATCGACAGGGACCATGATCGTGGCATAGCGATCGAACGCAATGCCAAAGAAATTGGCGCTGACGATGTTCACCAGATTGGAGATGACCAGCGGCAGGCTGGTGGTGTCCGCGACGAAGCCGGTCGCTATGATGAAGGCCAGGGCTGCAGTATGGCTCAGGCGGAGCTGAGTGAGGATGGCGATGACAATGGGCGTGAGCAGCAGGGCCGCGCCGTCATTGGCGAAAACCGCTGCAATGGCCGCTCCCAGCACCACGATCAGCGGGAATAGCGTCTGGCCTCGCCCTTTGCCCCAACGCACCGCGTGCAGGGCGGCCCAATGGAAGAACCCGGCCTCGTCCAGCAACAGCGAGATAACGATCAGCGCGATAAAGGTGAAGGTCGCGTCCCAGACGATGTGCCAGATGACCGGAATGTCGTGCCAGTGGATCACACCAGCCGCCAGAGCCACGGCGGCACCTGCCATTGCGCTCCAGCCGATGCCCAGCCCCCGAGGCTGCCAGATGACAAAAACCAGCGTGACAACGAAAATCAGAAGCGCCAGCATCAGACGATCCGCTTTCCGGATTCATCGACGGTTTTCTCGTTGTCCGCTTTGACGAATGCGCCCTGCTGTGGGTTGGGCAGGATGTCCAGAACCGTCTCGGACGGACGGCAGAGCGCAACGCCGAGCGGGGTGACGACGATCGGTCGGTTCATCAAGATTGGGTGTGCGATTATGGCATCGATCAGCGCGTCATCGCTCAGGGCCGGATTATCGAGGCCAAGTTCGTGAAAGGGCGTGTCCTTTTCCCGCAGGACCGAGCGCACCGGAACGCCCATAAGGGCAATCAGATCGACCAGTTCCGCACGATTGGGAGGCGTTTTCAGATACTCGATAATGCGAGGCTCCTCGCCGCTGTTGCGGATCAGTGCCAGCACATTGCGCGACGTGCCGCAGGCCGGGTTGTGATAGATCGTGATGGTCATGAGCAGGATTCGGGGGACGGACAGCAGGAGGACAGGGTCGCGATCAGGGGCGCACAGAGTTCGGGACTGCCCGCACAGCAGTCCCTGACGAGGAAGAGCATCAGGTCCTGCAGGCGAGCAAGACAGGCGCGATAGACGATCTGCCGACTGTGGCGTTGCGCGCTCAGCAGGCCGGCACGTGTCAGGATCGCGAGGTGGGTCGAGATCGTGTTCTGCGGCATATCAAGATGGCGAGCGACATCTCCGGCGGGCAGGCCGTCCGGTTCATGGCGCACAAGCAGGCGGAAGATAGCCAGCCGCGTGGACTGGGACAGGGCGCTGAGCGCGGCAAGGGCCGATTCCATATCCATATATCTTTGATTGTGGATATATAAAATAATGTCAATCCCTGTCCTGGCGCGGGGGGGGGGGGCGTACGTTCATGCATAAGCCATGAGAGCCTGTGTTCCTTACCCTGCTTGCCGATGGAGGCACCATGATAGATCGATTTCCGGCCGCCATCCTGTCAGCCTGCCTGATCCTGACCAGTGCGACGGCCCGTGCGGATCCGCCATGGGGGCATGGCGGTCATGACCGTCGTGGCAGTGGCGGGGCCGTGACTGGCGGCGCTACCATGGCCTGTGGGCACCGCCATCAGGCTATTACTGGATGCAGTCCGGAGCGCAGTACCTGCTTGTGGCGGCGGTAACCGGACTGATCGCGGGCGTGGTTGCTGCCACTACAGGCGTGGCGATGCCTGTACCGGTCGTGCCGGTCGTGCCTGCTTACCCGACGGCGCCCTATCCGGCAGCACCAGCTTATACGCCACCTTATTGAATGGGCCGTTGATCGTGAATGACCTGTAGCCGACCTCGAACCCCTTCGTCCCTTGCGTGGCGACCGCGTCGGCGCCCTTTCCCAGCCGCTGGAGTTCGGCTACCGGGTCGCCCGCAAGCGCACCCACCGCCATGTCGCCGCCACGGCTGAAGAATGGCGCGAATTCCTTCAGCACAAGGAATATCTCGCGGTCATGGGCGCCAGGATTATCCTTCGGCTCGATATAGACCAGCCCGACCTGCCCGGTATAGGTACCACGGTTGAGATCGCCCCCGGCCATGCCAATGCACCAGTTCCGGCGTATCGGTATCATTGAAGATGTCGATCACGCTGAGCCTGCCTTCCTCAAGCCGCAGCAGGGGGCCGGGAAACTGGCCATTATAAAGCGTGGTTGAAATGATGCGCCCGGGGGCAAGTTCGACCTGTCCCGTGGCGATCCGCAGCGTATGGTCCGCTTTTCCACCCATGACGGGGCCAGCGCCACGGCCCCGGCGCGGGATCATGGCCGCCGGCGTCGTTCGTCCGGACAATGCCAGAAAGGAACGGCGATCCAGCATCATGGTAATATCCGATTATGGGCAAACAGGCAGGGTTCCCAACGCCTACAGCGTTGGCCGGTTTCATCGGGCTGGCGCGGGGGCAGGCCGTCCTGTCGCCGGGACCTGTCCATAAATGGACCGTAGCCCGGGCCATGCACACCGGCGCGATGCCGGTCGCCATGTCCGGCGAGGATATAATATTTCCTCATATCGAGAAATTCAGATATGGGAAAAGGCCCGGGACTGGACGCAACGTGGCTGATGTCTTCGCGCGAACGGGCAGGGATGGCTGTTCAGGAGGATGGATGACTGTAGCGACAGATCAGGCCAGGCCTGTGGCGCTGGAGGTACTGGCCATGCGCAGCGTCCATGGTGGCCCGTTTGCATTCACTGTCCCGGCGGGGGCGTGCGTGGCGATCACCGGGTCATCAGGCAGCGGGAAGTCGGTACTGCTGCGCATGATCGCGGATCTTGACCCGCATGAAGGCGATGCACGCATCGATGGACAGGCCTGCTCGGGCATGCCTGCGGCGCAGTGGCGCCGCCTGGTGCAATATGTCCCGGCGGAACCCGCGTGGTGGTCCGATATCGTGCTGGACCACATGGTGGATACGGACGCGGTGCGCGCGCTGGTCGCGCGCCTTGGCCTGCGGGAAGACTGCCTGCGCTCGCCGCTGTCACGCCTGTCCACGGGGGAACGCCAGCGGCTGTCCCTGATCCGCGCCCTGCTGCTGCATCCCCGTGTCCTGCTGCTTGATGAACCCTGTTCGGCGCTGGATGCCGCCACGACGGACAGGGTTGAAGCCGTTCTTCAGGAGGCAAGGGCGCAGGGGACGGCCATTGTCCTGGTCTCGCACGACATGGGGCAGGCGGGGCGCATGGCCGGGACGCGGTTCCGGATGGCACGGGGACACATGGAAGAAATCGCGCCATGACACCCATAGTGCTGACGACCGGGGACATGCTGGTGGCCGCTGCCCTGATCGCCATCGGCAGCGCGCTGTCGTTCCTGCTGTCGCTGGGGTTGCAGCGGGTGCTGCTGGTTTCCGCCGTGCGCATGGCGGTACAGCTTGCGCTTGTCGGCAGTGTGCTTTTGTTCGTGTTTGGTCATGCCTCCGTGTGGCTGACCATCGGGCTGCTGGCCTTCATGTTCACCGCCGCCGCCCGGGAAGCCGGGTCACGCCAGCAGGTCCGCCTTGGTCTGTGGTGGCATTTCGGGATCGCGGGTGCCTCCACGGTAACAGGGACGGTCATCGTGGTGCTGATCGGGCTGTTGACCGGCCTCCAGCCCCACCCGTGGTATGTGGCCCGCACGGCCATTCCCCTGACGGGCCTGCTGCTGGGCAATGTCATGAATGCAACAAGCCTGTCGATGAATACACTCCTGTCCGCCATCACGCGCGAACGGCAGGCCATCGAGGCGCGGATCATTCTCGGCGCGACCCGCGCGCAGGCAATGAACGGCCTGATTCGCCAGGCCATCCGGACGGCCCTGCTGCCGACGCTGAACCAGATGGCGGCCGCCGGGATCATTACCATGCCCGGAATCATGACAGGGCAGATCCTGGCGGGGATGAACCCCTTGGCAGCCTCAAGGTACCAGGTCCTGCTGATGTCACTTATCGTCAGTGGCAACCTGATCGGCGCGACAGCCGCGGCCCACCTGGCAGCCTGGCGGCTGACGGACAGCCGGGGGAGGCTGCGGCTGGAACGCCTGCTTCCCCGATTGCAGAAGGGGTGAGGCGGTGGAACCACGTATCATGGCATGACAGCGCCGATCAGGGTCATACAGATGCGGAGCCTGTTTCCAGATCATGATCCGGGCTGCACATATGAACTAATTGGACGAAGGATAGCGCCGCATCAGCCTGAGTTGCCGCCACCATGCCGTGGCCAGCGCCATTGCGCTGATCGGGACCGCGCCATCGGCCCTCATCCGGGCCGCCAGCGCGAACAGGGCCGCCTGCTTGGCGAACACGCCACGATAGGCATCCCGCAGGCGCATCGTCGGGTCCCAGAACTGGATGGCTTCGGATCCGGCGCCGTTGATTTCGATAATCCGGAACTCTCCGCGTTGCAGGGCCGCCTCGCTGCCAAAACGTACGTCCAGGCGACCGAAATGGAAGCCGTGCATGGAGCGGGCTATGGCATCGACACGGTCTTCAAGGGCAGGGGTATTGAGCCGCATGGCATCCTCATAGCGGCCGCCCACCCGCAGGGACGCGACCGTGCCAAGGATGACGCGTTCGCCACGCATCGGAACATGGTCAATCCCTCTGGTGGAAAGGGCGCGCCGGTAATGCCCGATCCGCGAGCACAGCCGTGGGTCGGCGGCCATCAGGGCCGCGATGGAACGCACGCCGTCGCCCGTGACCTGTGGGGAATGCCGGATGGCGAGACCGATAAGGCGGCCATGGGCTTCGGTCGGGCCACGGCTGTAGAACAGTCCGGCCTCAAAGGGGCCGGGCACGAATTCCTGCAAGAGGAAGCTGGCGTCGGGGGGGAAGGCCGCGATGTAGGCCGTCAGCCCATCTACGACATCGATCCGTCGCACGCCATGGCCGCACCAGCCGATATCGGGCTTGGCAACCAGCGGGTAGCCCAGTGTCCGCGCCATGGACGCTGCCGCCGGGATGTCAGCGGGGGAGACGAGGACGGTACGGGCGACCCATGGCGCATGCGCCTGACCGATCCGGGCCAGGCAGGCTGCTTTTGATTCGCCTGCCAGTCCCCCGGTCTCGATCGCCGGATTGACCACCGATGGCAGCGTCAGGCTGCGATAGCGTAGCCCCAGCCATAGCCACTGCAGGACAAGGGGTATACACAATACCGGCTTCGGAAGCCGTTCCATCGCACCAAAGCTGCAGGCGTTGCCAGCATGGTGGGAACAGGCGTAATTCGTGCTGCGTTGGGGCTTCATCATGGACAATCCTATCTTCCCCGCGGCAGTTCGGGATCACGCAATGCAACAGGTGGGGATCACGCTGTTGCGATCAGGCTACAGGTTTGTCTGCCCCACGCCAGAGACCCAGCGCCGCGTCAACGCGCGACCGGGTAATGGGTGGGCGGCGAACCCCGTCGATATCTTTGGCTGGAGCCGGCCCTTCCGGCGTGATGCGCTGCCCGTGTCCCTCTTTGCGCAGGCGACGGAAGCAGGGATGCTTGTCGCTGATAACGGGGCCTGGCGCAGCCGGTTCCGGTTCTCCACGCTGGGGGGCAACGGGTTCTTCCATTCCGCCTTTCCCACCGTGGCGGCGGATGCGGTGTTCTTCGGCCCCGACAGCTACCGGTTCGGCGCGGTGCTGGCGGCCCACCTGCGCTCCGCCCCGCCGCCCGTGCGGGCAGTGGACATTGGCTGCGGCACGGGACTTGGCGCGATCATGATTGCACAGGTCTGCCCGTCAACCGAAGTGGTGATGGTCGATATCAACCCCGACGCATTGCGGCTGGCGCGGATCAACGTTGGTCTTGCCGGCGTCGGCGGCATCATGGCGTGGCAGGGCGATCTCCTGTCGGGGCTTTCGGGTGCATTCGACCTGATCATCTCCAACCCACCCTATCTGCCCGATCCCGGTTGCAGACTGTACCGAGATGGCGGCGGCAGGCTGGGGGCGGGCCTGTCACTGGCGATTGTCAGAACGGCCATGGAGCGGCTGACGCCCGGCGGGACGTTGCTGCTCTATACCGGGACCGCAATCATCAATGGGGACAATCCCTTCCTGCGCGATGTGGTGGCCCTGCTGGATGGCCGGGAGTTTACGTGGGCAGCCACTGAGCTCGATCCGGATGTCTTTGGTGAGGAGCTGGAGAATGGTCCGCTATCCACGGCGGAGCGGATCGCGGTGATCTGCCTGACCGTGACACGGCGATAGCAGGAGAGGCATGGTGTCAATGAACAATATCCTGACGGGCAAGAGTAGCGACCGGGCGCAGCGGGAACTCCATCTGGCACTGGCCGGGCTCAATCGTCTAAGGCTGACGCCGTGCCTGCCCGAGGAGGACGGTGCGGCGGGACTGGATCTGCCCCGTCTGCTGGCGGAGGAAGCGGGTTTTCTGCGCTCCCTGCGCGAACAGGTCGCACCGATCGCCGCCCAGGCTCCCCGGGAGCCCGCGGCTTTCCTCGCATGGTTCGAGGAACTGGAACAGACCGGTCCCGGCCAGCACGACAGCCTTTTCCTCTGGCTGGCGCATGATGCATCCCGTGAGGCCATGTGCTGGTTCCTTGAACAGGAAGCCGCAGGGGAAGCGGGTTTCGAGGACCTGACGGCACTGGTCCAGGTCCGTATGCCAACGCGCCCCAAGTTGGAATTGGCGCGCAATTACTGGGACGAAATGGGTCATGGCCGGGAAGCCGGCATGCACGGTCCGATGCTGGCGCATTTGGTCCATGCCCTCGGGCTGCGGTCCCAATCGGAGACGACGGTGTGGCAGTCGCTGGCCCTAGCCAACACCATGTCCGGTCTGGCCTGCCGCCGGCATCTGGCGTTTCACGCGGTCGGCGCGTTGGGCGTGATCGAACTGACCGCGCCGGGTAGGGCGGCCATGGTCGCGGCAGGGCTGAAACGATTGGGCGTGCAGCCCGATGACCGGCATTATTTCGACCTGCATGCCGTGCTGGATGTGCGCCATTCCGCAACATGGAATGCAGAGGTTATCAGCCCGCTCATCGCGGAAGATTCGCGTCGTGCCCCGGCCATCGCCGAAGGCGCCCTGATGCGGCTGGAATGTGGCGCGGCCTGCTTTCGCCGCTATCGGGATCATCTGGGCCTGAAGTGACCCTACCCCGAGCGTGCCCTCAGTTTTAAGTTAGGGTCTGTGGGTTGCTGTATGCCTTGTCGGTGTGTTGAGCGAAAACCTCTGGGGTCATGCCCCCGAGGCTGGTGTGGGGCCTGACGGCATTGTGGTCAGGCCGCAAGCCCTTGATGACCGAACGGGCGTGGGCGAGGTTGCGGAACAGGTGCTCGTTGAGGCATTCGTCACGGAACCGGCGGTTGAAGCTCTCGATGAACCCGTTCTGCTGCGGATTGCCTGGTGCGATGTAGTGCCACAGCACCGACCGTTTTTCCTGCCAGGCCTCGATCGCGTTCGAGGTCATCTCGGTGCGGTTGTCACGGACGATCATCATGGGAAAGCCGCGCTGTTCCCCGATCCGGTCGAGTTCGCGGCCGAGCCGTTCGCCTGGCAGCGACGTATCCGCTACCAGCGCCAGGCGCTCTCGCGTGTAGTCGTCCACCACTGTCAGCACACGGAAGCGTCGTCCGTTGTTCAGCGCGTCCGAGACGAAGTCCAGGCTCCATCGCTGGTTTGGCCCGTCGGGCAGCATCATCGGCGAGCGCGTGCCCATCGCCCGTTTACGGCCGCCATGCTTACGGACTGACAGCCCTTCCTCGCGATACAGCCGGAACAGCTTCTTGTGGTTCATCACCAGCCCCTCCCTGTCGAGCAGGATCTGCAGGCGCCGATAGCCAAATCGTCGTCGCTCTGCAGCCTGTTCACGCAGCCGCCCCCGCACTGTGGCATCATCCGAGCGGCGTGACGCATAGCGCCAGGTCTTCGGATCCATGCCAATAAGCCGGCAGGCCCGTCGCTGCGAATAGTCTTTCTCCCGGATCGCGCAGGCCACGGCGTCCCGCCGCAAACCGGGCGTCACGAGTTTTTTGCCAGCAGGCCTTCAGCGTCGAGACGTCCATTACGCTCTCCGCCAGGAGCCGCTTCAGCTTCGTGTTCTCTTCTTCAAGAGCCGTCAGCCGACGCGCTTCCGACACTTCCATGCCGCCGTATTTCGACCGCCAGGTGTAGAAGGTCGCGTCGCTGATCCCGTGCCTGCGGCACAGATCCGCAGCCGTCGCGCCCACCTGGAGGGATCGAAGAACCCTTGATTGATGTGCTTGGCCGGTAATTTCTGGGTTTTGGCGATTTGATTGACGGTTTTTGCGATGGCGTCCAGTCTGCGTTTTGAGCAGATTGGGAGTTGTCTCTC
>NZ_POTC01000050.1 GCF_002906255.1 Novacetimonas maltaceti
GGATGGGGGTGTCCTCCGTGGGGTAGAGGGCTTCCAGTTCCTTGAGGCGTGCCTCGAACACGGCGCGGTCAGCCAGCGGGTGGGACTGGTTGGAGGCGATCGCCCCAAGGCGGGAGATGCGGCTGCGGCTTGCGAAATAGGCGTCCGCCTCCGCCGGGGTGACGGGTTCGACCGGCCCTTCGATGCGGATCTGGCGGCGGATGCTTTTCCAGTGGAACAGCAGGGCGGCGTGCGGGTTGGCCTTCAGTTCGCCCGCCTTGCGGCTGTTGAGGTTGGTATAGAACACGAACCCGCGCCGGTCCGCCCCCTTGAGCAGGATCATCCGCACCGACGGGCGACCCTGCGGCGTGGCGGTGGCCAGCGCCATGGCGTTGGGATCATTGGGTTCATGCGCCACGGCGTCCTTCATCCATGCGTCGAACAGGTCGAAAGGATCCGCATCAAGGTCGATCAGTCTGGTGGTCATGTGCATTTTCCGGTCTGGGGACCACATTTTGCGGGCAGCGTATGGTCCGGTGCGAAACATATCGAAATATAAGGTAAATTACGACGGCGGCATTAATCGCTACAATTCCATGCGCCGGACCTTGTCCGATGCTTCGGCTTGTGCGACCACCATGCCGAAATTTTCATACGCCATTCACCACCAAGGGTAGTAGCATGTCAGACGGCGCGGCCAAAATCTCCGCTACAGGTTCTTTGATGAAAGGCAAGCGCGGACTTGTCATGGGCGTCGCGAACGACCGCTCCATCGCGTGGGGGATCGCCCGCGCCGTGGCGGAGCAGGGCGGCGAACTGGCCTTCACCTACCAGGGCGAGGCGCTGGGCAAGCGCGTGCGGCCGCTGGCTGAGTCCGTGGGGTCCACGCTGGTGCTGCCGTGCGATGTCGGCGATGACGCGGCCATTGACGCTACCTTCGACGCGATCGAGAAGGAATGGGGCCAGATCGATTTCGTGGTGCATGCGATCGGATGGGCCGACAAGCAGTTCCTGCGCGGCCGTTATGTCGATACCCCGCGTGAGGCGTTCCTCAAGGCGCTCGACATCTCGTGCTATTCCTTCACGGCGGTGGCGCGTCGTGCCGCGCGCCTGATGAAATCGGGCGGTTCGCTGCTGACCCTGACCTATCTGGGGGCGGAACGTGTCATGCCGCATTACAACGTCATGGGCGTGGCCAAGGCGGCGCTGGAGGCTTCGGTGCGTTACATGGCGGTGGACCTTGGCTGCGATGGCATCCGCGTCAACGGTATCTCCGCCGGGCCGGTCATGACGCTGGCGGCCAACGGGATCGGGGATTTCCGCTACATCCTGAAATGGAACCAGTACAATTCCCCGCTGGAGCGCAATGTCTCGCTTGAGGAAGTGGGGGGCGCGGGCCTCTATATGCTGTCCGACCTGTCGGGCGGCGTGACCGGGGAAATCCATCATGTCGATTCGGGATATCATATCGTGGGCATGAAGAATCCCACGGCCCCTGACATGACCGTCGCGGGAAGCTGACACCAGGGCGGCAGGGCATAAAACGATGTCGTACAACACCTTCGGTCACATGTTCCGTGTCACGACCTGGGGCGAAAGCCACGGTCCGGCGATTGGCTGCGTGGTGGATGGATGCCCGCCGCGCCTGCCGCTGAGTGAGGCGGACATCCAGCCATGGCTGGACCGCCGTCGGCCGGGGCAGTCGAAATTCACGACGCAGCGGCAGGAAGCCGACCGGGTGGAAATCCTGTCCGGCGTGTTCGAGGGGCAGACGACAGGCACCCCGATCTCGCTGGTGATCCATAATACCGACCAGCGTTCGCGTGATTACGGCGACATTGCCGAACGCTATCGTCCCGGCCATGCCGACGTGACCTATGACCGCAAATACGGCATTCGCGATTATCGTGGCGGCGGCCGTTCCTCCGCACGGGAGACGGCGATGCGTGTCGCCGCGGGTGCCGTGGCGCGCAAGGTGCTGGGGCAGGGGGTGAAAATCCGCGCGGCCCTGGTGCAGGTCGGTGCGATCGGGGTGGATCGCGCGCGCTGGGACTGGGACCTTGTGGATCGCAACCCGCTGTTCTGCCCCGATCCGGTGGCCCTTGCGCAGTGGGAGGAACTTCTGGCCGCAATCCGCAAGGACGGCTCGTCCATCGGCGCGGTGATCGAGGTCGTGGCCGAAGGCGTGCCTGCGGGGCTTGGGGCGCCCATCTATGGCAAGCTCGATTCAGACCTTGCCATGGCGCTGATGAGCATCAATGCCGTCAAGGGCGTTGAAATCGGCGAAGGTTTTGCCGCAGCCGCCCTGACGGGTGAGCAGAATGCCGACCCGATGCGCATGCAGGATGGGGCGGTGCAGTTCGCCTCCAACCATGCGGGCGGCATCCTTGGCGGGATTTCCACGGGACAGCCGGTTGTCGCGCGGTTTGCCGTCAAGCCGACAAGTTCGATCCTGACCCCCGTGCCTTCCGTCACCCGTTCGGGTGAGGAGGTGGAGGTCATGACAAAGGGACGTCATGATCCCTGCGTCGGCATCCGTGCCGTGCCGGTGGGCGAGGCGATGATGGCCTGCGTGCTGGCCGACCATCTCCTGCGCCACCGGGGGCAGGTCGGGGGCTGATCGCCCCCTTCGCGCATTACTGCTCCAGCACGATTTCAAGCGTAATGGGCGCGTTCAGCAGTTTGGAGATGGGGCATCCGGTCTTCGCCGTATTGGCCAGTTCGCTGAAGGTCGCAAAATCGACGTCCTGCACCGTGGCGTGCAGGTCGAGGTGCACTGCCGTCACGGCGAACCCGTCATCCTTCTTTTCCAGCGTTACGGTGGACTTGGTCTCCAGCAGGTCGGCCGTGATGTTCTTGCTGCCCAGCACGCCAGACAGCGCCATGGCGAAACACGCCGCATGGGCCGCGCCGATCAGTTCCTCCGGGTTGGTGCCGGGCGTATCCTCAAAGCGGGTGTTGAAGCCATAGGGCTGCTTGGACAGGGCGCCGCTTTCGGTCGAGACGTTGCCCTTGCCATCCTTCAGACCGCCCGTCCACTGTGCCGTGCCGTATTTCCTGATCGCCATGATTGCATGCTCCGTAATGGTGGGGCCACGGCCAGTATAGGGCGGCCGTGGCGAAGGCATCGTGTTATAACGACCCTTCTGCATGAAAGTTGTGCCGGGCAGACGTCACGCTGTCGTGATGTCCGGCGCAGGCTGTGGGCAGATGTCATGGGGACCGGGGCATGGCGGCCTGTCATGTCCGTATTTACGGGATGTCGGCTTCACCGTGGGCCGGACCGTTTCCGCAATGGGCCGCGATCTTGTCCATTCCTGCACGATTCCGGATTTTTTGACCTTGTGCCGGAACGAGGGTTACGTTGTGCAGCAATGGATGGCCGTGGATGGGGAAGGTGAGCGCGCGTCGTCGCGGCGTTCCATCCGTCTGGCCAGCCTGTTCGGGGAACAGGCGCTGTTCCTGCGGCATCGCAGGCAAGGGCGTACTTCCCGCCACGTTCCGGCAGAAGGAAGAAGGTCATGGAGACATTCGAGGCAATCCGCACACGTCGCGCGATAAGGGCATATGATCCTACCTATCGCCTTGATGATGCCGAACTTGCGGCCCTGCTGCATGCGGCACGGCATGCGCCCAGCGCCTTCAACATCCAGCACTGCCGTTTCGTCGTGGTGAAGGACCCGGCCCTGCGCGCGCAACTGCGCAAGGTGGCATGGGACCAGGCGCAGGTGACGGATGCGTCCGCGCTGGTGGTCATCTGTGCCGACATGGCGGCATGGAAGAAGGACCCCGCCCGCTATTTCAACGGCGCGCCCAAGGCGGTGCAGGACCAGATGGCGGGCATGATCCGCGATTACTATATGGGACGCGAATGGGTGCAGCGCGACGAAACCATGCGCAGCGCGGGCCTTGCAGCGCAGACGCTGATGCTGGCGGCAACCGCGCGTGGATACCAGACCTGCCCGATGGACGGGTTCGATTACGATGCGGTGGGAAAACTGATCAACCTGCCCGACGATCATGTGGTCGCCATGTTCGTGGTGATCGGCAAGGCCACGCAGGAGGCCGCGCCACGGGTCGGTGCGCTGCCGGATGGGGAGGTCATCCTGACGGACCGTTTTCCCGGCTGACGCCATCGCAGGCGTGGGGACGTGGAAAAAACTTGCGGGCAGTGACACAAACCGATAGAAGCCGCGCCAAGGGACGGACCGCGCCTGTCCCGGTTGCTGGCATGTAGGCGCGTGTCCTTGACGCGGGGGACACGACAGAAGCGACAGGACCAGTTTCATCCCGACACCTGATACTTTGCGACGACAGACGGCCGCCCCGCGCGAACCGGCAGGGGCAGGTCTTGTGTTCCTTCATCAGGTTTTTCCGGACGCGCATGCTGTCGTGACGTTTCCGGCCATATTTCCTTGCGCCAGGAGGCGCTTTTCATGACAACGTTCGCCGATCTTCATCTTGCGGAGCCGCTGCTGCGTGCCCTCAACGAGGAAGGCTATACCACGCCCACCCCGATCCAGGCTGGCGCCATTCCCTATCTGCTTCAGGGACGTGACCTGCTGGGGCTGGCGCAGACCGGCACCGGCAAGACGGCGGCTTTCGCGCTGCCGATCCTCAACCACCTGCTGACCAGCAAGGGCCGCGCCCATCCCAAGGGTGCCCGCGCCCTGGTGCTGGCGCCCACGCGTGAACTGGCGTCGCAGATCGATGACAGTTTCGCATCCTATGCGCGGCACATGAAGTTCACCCATGCCGTGGTTTTCGGTGGCGTCGGGCAGGGCCGCCAGATCGAGGCGCTGCGCCGTGGCGTTGACGTTCTGGTTGCCGCCCCGGGTCGCCTGCTTGACCTGATGGGGCAGGGGCATGTGGACCTGTCCGGGCTGGAGATCCTTGTCCTGGACGAGGCAGACCGGATGCTGGACATGGGCTTTGTCCGCGATATCCGCAAGATTGTCGCTACCCTGCCGACCGACCGCCAGACCCTGCTGTTTTCCGCGACGATGCCCAAGAGCATCTCCGAACTGGCGCATGGGCTGCTGCGTGATCCCGCCACGGTGCAGGTTACCCCGCCGTCCAGCACGGTGGACCGTATCCGCCAGGCCGTCATGTATGTGGACACCGCGAACAAGCGCGAGGCGCTGAAGCTGCTGGTGGACTCGCCGAAGGTGGAACGCGCCGTCGTCTTCACCCTGATGAAGCATGAAGCCAACAAGGTTGCCGCCTTCCTTAACGAGCACGGCATCACGGCGGAGGCCATCCACGGCAACAAGTCGCAGGGCGCGCGCGAGCGTGCGATGTCGGGTTTCCGTTCCGGTGCGGTGAAGGTGCTGGTTGCGACCGACATTGCCGCGCGCGGCATCGATGTCGATGACGTGACGCATGTCTTCAACTATGACCTGCCGAATGTGCCCGAAAGCTATGTCCACCGCATTGGCCGGACCGCGCGTGCGGGGCGTGACGGCTGGGCCGTATCCCTGTGCGATGCGGAGCAGCGGGCGTGGCTGCGTGACATCGAAAAGACGATCGGCAAGAAGATCCCGGTCGTGCAGGAACATCCCTATCATTCCGAGGCTGCTGCCAATTCCACGATGCGCCCGCCCGTGCTGGGTGGCGGCGGCCGTGGACGTGGTGGCCGGTCTGGCGGCGGTGGCGGCAATGGTCGCGGCGGCCGTCCCGGTGGGCATGGTGGCCCGCGCGGTGGGAACCGTCGCGTCGCCTGATCCGCTCACGGATATGGTATGAAGCAGAAAGCCTGCATCCAGACCGGATGCAGGCTTTACTGTATTTACACCATTAAATCGGGAAACAGTTTCTGGTGAAGCTTTTTCCAAAAAGCTTCGAAAAGCGCTGCATTTCCAAAAATAAAGACAGTATTTGAGATTTTCATGTCTCATCTGGCGAGATTATTTTCTCGCCAATGCATCCATCCCCATCTGCAGATGAATATTCAAAACTGCAGTCCCATGCGCCACGGGCGGATCTGATGGATGATGTCTGGAAAGAAGTGCCCGAGCCGGAGGTGGTCGCGTGGCGGAGAGGGTGGGATTCGAACCCACGGTACGCTCACACGCACGGCGGTTTTCAAGACCGCTGCCTTCAACCGCTCGGCCACCTCTCCATATCGCCTGTTTAGCTACGTATTCCGCTGCCGTCTAGATGCCACCATGCACAAAAAACGCGCCGTTCAGGTGACCTGGCACCGTGCCCGTTCCACTGCATCGGGCAATCCTGATGGCGGTCCGGCCGAGGGGGCAGCGTCTTGGCATAAATGTGCTAATGACACTGGCGACGTACGGAACTGGAAACGATTCATGACGCCGAACAGGGATACGCCATCCAGGCAGGATACTCATGACGCACCGGGACGGGGCGGGGGCATGCCCGAAGGCCGCAGGGCATGAGCGAGCATGACCCGGATATAGATGGGGACATTCCTTCCGGGCGGGGATGGTCGCCTGCTGTCATCATGCTGCTTGGCGTGGCGGGCATGCTGGATTTCATCGACCGGTTCGTCTTCTCTTCGGCCAATGATGCGATCAAGCACGATCTCCATCTCTCGGACACGACGGTAGGACTGCTGGGCGGCACGGCGTTCGCGCTGCTCTATGGCCTGATGATCATGCCTTTCGCCCTGATTTCCGATCGTGGTTTCGCCGCGCGCATGGCATCGTTCGGCATTGCGATGTGGAGTATCGCCACGGCCCTGATGGGACGCACGCACACGATTGCGACCATGGCGGCGGCACGTGTGTGCGTGGGACTGGGGCAGGCGGCATTTTCTCCGTCTTCATCTTCGCTCAATGCGGCCTATTCGACGCCGGAGAAACGCAGCACGTCGTTCGCCATTTCTTATGGTGTTTCCTATCTCGGCTATGTCATCGGACTGGCGGGGGGCGGCTACCTTGTCGAACATATCGGCTGGCGCGTGACATTCATGGCGCTCGGGTTGATGGGGGTCCCGGTTGCGATCCTGCTGCACCTGTTTGTCCGTGAACCCCGCATGCCGCCTGTGGAGCGGGGGGAGGGATCGTGGCGGGCCCTGCTGACCAATCCGCCGCTGCGTGACCTGCTTCTTTTTGGCGTTACCAGCCAGGTGGTGGGATACGGCGTTACCCTGTGGGGTGTTTCCTTCTACATGCGTTCCTTCGGGCTGACATCGGGACAGGCCGGGACGTGGTTCGGGCTGGGGATCGGAATTGCAAGCGTGGCCGGCACCTTCATCGGCGGCCCAATCGCCGACCGGATGGCCGGGCGCTTCGGTTTTGGCGGCACGATGCGCTTTGCCTTCTGGACCTACCTCATTTCCCAGCCGTTCCAGATCGTGCAGGTGCTGACGCATTCGCTTTCCCTTTCGCTGACGATGCTGGTGGTGACGACAGTGCTTTCGTCGCTTTCCACGGGACCAATCTATGGCGCGATCCCCACCGTGGTGCCCGTGCACCGCCGTGCGGCCGCGGTCGGGCTGTATGCGCTGCTCGCAAATGCGGTCGGCATCGGCCTTGGGCCGCCGCTTTTCGGGTGGATCAGCGACATGCTGACCCCGCATTTCGGGGCCAATGCCCTGCGTATGTCGATGCTGGTGGCTGCCATTCTCAGTTTTTGGCCAGCCCTTCATCTTTTCCAGCTGCAGCGCCGGTTCCCGAAATGACACCCTCCCGCCAGCCATATGGCTGGTGGCTCTTTCCTACAGGACAGAATTTTCACAAATGGGCCGGCCCATCCCGATATCTGGAAACATCATGCCCGACAGCGCCCGTGCTCCTTCCCCGCCAGACCTGTCATGGATGAAGCAGGCCGCCATGTGGGGGACGTACGCGTTTCCACTTCTGCTATGCTATGCGCTGGCGCCTGCGGAAATCCTGCTCTGCCTGATTGCCGCTGCGTTTGTCATCCACAGCGCCCTGTACCGGGACTGGTCATGGCTGCGTCAGCCATGGTTCGTGCTGTCGGTCGTGCTTGGGGCAGATATCGTTCTCGCCTCCGCCTGCACGGGGTCGATGCGTGCGGTCGTACAGTCCGTGCTGCTGATGCGATATCCGGTCTTTGTCGCGGCGATGGCGTTCTGGGTCCTGACGGATGCCCGGGACAGGCGTCGGCTTGCCGCCACGTATGCAGGGGTAGCGATCTGGATGGTTGCAGGAAGCTGGCAGCAATATCTGTGCGGACGCAACATCATGGGATATGGCCGGTGGGAAGATGGCGCCCTCCTGGGGCCTTTGTGGGCCCCGCGTGCGGGGCAGGCGCTGTTCATGACGGCCTTTCCGGGCCTGATGCCGGTCATCATCACCTGCGCGCAGCGGCGCACCCGTGGCGGCCTGCTCTGCGCCGGAGGGGGGCTTGTCCTGCTGATCCTGACATTCCTGCTGATTTCCCAGCGCATGCCAACCCTGCTTTTCGTGTTCGGGACGTTATGCCTGGCGTTGATGGTACGTTCGCTGCGGCTGCCTTTTGTGCTGGCCTGCCTGATCGGGACTGGCGGAATTGCGCTGTCACCCGTTGTGGCGCCCCAGGCCTATAACAAGCTGGTCATCAGCTTCGAGCACCAGATGCACAGTTTCGCGGACAGTCCCTATGGCATGCTGTTCATTCGGGCAGGGGTGATGGTGTCCGACCATCCTCTGGTCGGGGTGGGCTATGACGGGTTTCGCATCAACTGTCCCAATCCGGCCTATTTCCGCGGGTTGCCCGCGCTTGGCATTCCCGATGGCCCCCATGGGGGCGCGCCGGGCTGCAACCTGCATCCGCATAATTATTACATACAGGTCGCGACCATGGCGGGCGTGCCGGGCCTGGTCCTGTTCTGCCTGCTGGTCATCGCCCTGCTGCATCCCATGATGAAGGGCCTGCGCGTGCATATGGGGGTGGAGCAGATGGTGATGTGCGTCCTGGCGTTTGTCATCGTCTGGCCGCTGCAGTCCACAAGTTCATTTTCCACCCAGCCGACGGCGGGATGGGTGTTCATCGCCCTTGGCTGGGCGCTGGCCGCGACACGTGGCGGGGACAGGCATGAACTCGTGGGGCAGGGGCGTGAAAAGCCGGGGGGTAGTCTTACCTTCCGGAGCGTTTTACACTATGTCGCGATGGATAGTATTGCCTCTGGTCCGACCACGACGCACCTTGTGGCCGATCCCCGCCGCCCGCGGCAAGAGACGGAAACAAGCGTGATCATTTCCTTACCTGTGTCAAAATCAGGCCCTTCGATACTGTCACCGGGCGGAATACCCCATGGCGGTTGAGGAGACTGGCGCGCTTCGGCGGATTTTTGGCAATACCGGCTTCCTTGTCGCGGGACGCGCGACCAATGCCGTGTGCAGTTTCCTGTACATGGCATGGTCCGTTCGTGCGCTTGGCCTGTCGCAGTTCGGTGTGCTGATGCTGGTGACGACGTTTGGCTCCGCCATTTCGTCGGCCACCCACCTGCCATCATGGCAGCCCCTGCTGCATTACGGGAACGAGCCGTTCGTGAAGGGCGACCTGCCACGCTTTCACCGCATCCTGTTTTTCTGCATGCGCGCGGACCTGCTCAGCGGGGCGACCGGCGCGCTTGTCGGGATGCTGGGGGTGGCGCTGTTCGGCACGTCCATGGGGTGGCCACAGGCAGACCAGTTCGCGGCCATGGTCTACATGCTGACCATCTGCGTCATGAATACGGGATGGTCGACCGGTGTATTCCGGCTGTGCAACGCCTTCTGGCTCAGCAGCGCATGCGACCTGTCCGGCGTGGTGGTGCGCATGGTGGGAACGGGCCTTGGCCTGTGGCTGCATATGGGGCTGTACTATTTCATGATGGTCTGGGGCATGACGCAGCTTGCCCTGTTCATCACCAACAGCGCGATGGCATGGTGGCTGCTGCGCAGCGGGGGCAGGGTGCGGCGGTTCCAGCCCTTGAGGCAACTGGAAGCCGGCGATGCGCCGGGCATCTGGCGTTTCACACTGTCCACCAGTGGCAATCATGTCCTTGGCACGGTGTTCAACCAGTTCGGCACCCTGCTGGTCGGGGGGCTGCTTGGGCCTGCGGATGCCGCGGTCTATCGCGTGTCACGCCAGATCGGTGACGGTATTGCAAAGCCCGCGCAACTGATGATGCCGGCCCTGTATCCGGAACTCATCCGCCTGAGGGAGAAGCACGACTGGTATGGCCTGAAGCATGTCACGCTGCGCCTGTTCATGCTGATCGGCGGGTTTTCGCTGCTCCTGATGCTTTTCGCCATGGTCGCGGGCAATACGCTCCTGACATGGATGCTGCGCGTGCACTGGCCCGGTGGCAACCTGATGATCATGCTGCTGCTGGGCAATGCGATCATGGGGCTGGGCATCGTGCCGCTTGAACCGCTGCTGACGGTCGTGGGGCAGGTGTCGCGGGTCCTGATGGCGCGGGTTGTCGTGACGCTCGCCTATCTGCCGCTGGTCTATTTCATGGCGTGGCGATGGCATCTCGAAGGGGCGGCAAGCGCCTCGGTGCTGGCGTCGCTGATGATGCTGCTGATCTGCATGCGTCCGGTCATCGCATGGTTCGGAAAGGTCGCCCCCGGTCGCCGCCCGCGCGAAGAGGCGGAGTAACGGGAGACCAAAGTGCCGCCCGCACACGGGCATGCGGCCAAAAGAATCCCGGTTTCCCGCCGCGCACCTACTTGCAATCCATCCTGAAAACCGCCATATGACGCCCTGCCATGGCGGTTCTGGCCGTGGCAATTCGCACGTGGAGCATGTGCCTCTGGTGTCCCGGACGGGACCGGCGCTTCACGGAGGACAAACCAGAAGACAAGGATTGAGCCACGATGGCTATGCCTGAATTCACAATGCGCCAGCTTCTTGAATCCGGCGTGCATTTCGGTCACCACACCCGCCGCTGGAACCCGCGCATGGCGCCGTTCCTGTTCGGTGTGCGCAACCAGGTCCACATCATCGACCTGCAGCAGACCGTTCCCATGCTGGATCGCGCGCTCAAGGCGATCCGCGACACCGTGGCCGGTGGTGGCCGCGTCCTGTTCGTCGGCACGAAGCGTGCGGCGGCCGACCAGATCGCCGAAGCGGCGAAGCGTTGCGGGCAGTATTACGTCAACCACCGCTGGCTGGGCGGCATGCTGACGAACTGGAAGACCATCACCGGTTCGATCAAGCGCCTGCGCGGCATTGACGAAATGCTGGAAAACGGCACCCAGGGCCTGACCAAGAAGGAAGTCCTGGACATCACCCGCGACCGCGAGAAGCTGGAACGCTCGCTGGGCGGGATCAAGGAAATGGGCGGCCTGCCGGACATCCTGTTCGTGATCGACACGAACAAGGAAAAGCTGGCGGTTGAAGAAGCCAACAAGCTGGGTATCCCGGTCGTTGCGGTCCTCGACAGCAACTCCGACCCGCGTGGCGTGACCTACCCCATCCCCGGCAACGACGACGCCATCCGTGCGATCGCGCTGTATTGCGAACTGGTGTCGGGCGCGGTGCTCGATGGCATTTCCGCCGAGCTTGGCGCTTCGGGTGAAGATTTCGGCGCGGCCGAGGAACTGCCCGTCGATCCCGCGATCGAAGTGGCCGCCACCGAAGCAGCGGCGGAAGCCCCTGCCGCCCCGGCGACACCTGCGGTCTGATTGACCACCCGGCATGCGCGGCCATAAGGGGCGCATGCCGGACGGGTCGATATGCGACCCGGCCCCTACCGGATTACAAGGACGCGCCCTGCCGACGGCAGGGCGCATGCCTGTCGTAAGGAGATACAGATAATGGCGGCAATTACCGCAGCTCTGGTCAAGGATCTTCGCGAGAAGACCGGCGCCGGCATGATGGATTGCAAAAAGGCGCTGACCGAGGCGCAGGGTGACATCGAAGGCGCGATCGACTGGCTGCGCAAGAAGGGCCTGTCGGCCGCGGCCAAGAAGTCCGGCCGTGTCACCGCCGAAGGCCTGGTCGGTGTTGCATCCGCCCCGAATGTCGCCGCCATGGTCGAAGTGAACGCGGAAACCGACTTCGTCGCGCGGAACGAGCATTTCCAGAACTTCGTGACCGAAGTGGCCGAAGCGGCGCTGAAGGTTGGCGAAGACCTCGAAAAGCTGAAGGGTGCTGTCCTGAAGAGCGGCCGCACGGTTGCCGACGAACTGACGCACCTGATCGCCACCATCGGCGAGAACATGTCCATCCGCCGTGCGCGCGTGCTGAAGGTGCCGTCGGGCGTGGTCGCGACCTACGTCCATTCCGCCGTCAGCCCCGGCCTGGGCAAGATCGGCGTTCTGGCTGCCGTCGAGGCGCCGAGCGCGAGCGACGCGCTGGAGACGCTGGGCCGCCAGATCGGCATGCATGTCGCCGCCACCCGTCCGGCATCGCTGGATATCGACGGCGTTGACCCGCAGGCGCTGGAGCGTGAGCGCGCGGTGCTGATCGAACAGGCGAAGGCATCGGGCAAGCCCGAAGCGATCATCGGCAAGATGGTCGAGGGCCGTATCCGCAAGTTCTATGAAGAAGTGGTCCTGCTGGAGCAGGTGTGGGTGCATGACGGCGAAAGCCGCGTCCGCGCCATTGTCGAGAAGGCAGGTGCGAAGCTGACCGGTTTCGAACGCTTCGCGCTGGGCGAAGGCATCGAGAAGGAAGAAAACGACTTTGCTGCCGAAGTGGCAAAGGCTGCTGGTCACTGAGTGATTGCCGGTTTGTATCGGCATGACTGAAGGGGCGGGGACTTCCTGATGGAATGGGAAGCTCCCGCCCTTGTGCTTTCCGCCATGCCTTATGGGGAAAGCAGCGTGATTGCCCATGTGCTGACAGGGAAGCATGGCCTCTATCATGGCATGGTGCGTGGCGGTGCATCACGACAGGGAAGGCCGGTCTGGCAGGCAGGTAACCTGATCACCGCCCGATGGAGTGCGCGCGTGCCGGACCAGCTTGGTGGCCTGCGTGGCGAACTTGTCCATGCGTCCGCCGCGCGGGTGCTGGATTTCGGGCTGCCCCTGGCCATGCTGGCCTCGATGTGCGCGCTGGCCGATACCAGCCTGCCCGAACGTGAACCACACCTTGCGGTTTTTCAGGAACTGACGCGCCTTCTGGCCTGCATCAGCCTCGATCCGGTCGATGCCGGGCAGACCGGCATGGCGGCGTTGATCCGGTGGGAAGCGCTCCTGCTGTCGGATCTGGGATTCGGGCTGGACCTGTCATGCTGTGCCGTCAGTGGGCAGAAACATGACCTGAAATGGGTTTCGCCCCGCAGCGGACGCGCCGTCAGTGATGAACATGCGGGGCAGTGGCGCGATCGCCTGCTGGCGTTGCCGCCATTCCTGCTTGACCCGGCGCAGGACGGCACCCCGGCCGACTGGCTTGCCGGGTTACGGCTGACGGGGCATTTCCTTGCCCGTGACGCGTTTGGGCAGCGTCACCGCCCGTTGCCCGCAGCACGTATCCGGCTGCTCGATATGGTGGCCAGAATGGCCGAAAACGGCGATCTCTCCATCGACCCGGAAGGGGCCGCATAGTTTTTGCCGAATTGAGGCATTGGACAAAGCCTCTGTTTTCGCTATCTGTTCTTCCGGTGCTGGAGGAGTTTTCATGTCTGTCGATGTCACGCGTGGTCATGTTGAGGATACAAAGCTCGTTGATGCGCTGAGCGAACGCTATCTGGCCTATGCGATGTCCACCATCATGTCGCGTTCCCTGCCGGATGTGCGCGACGGGATGAAGCCCGTCCATCGCCGCATGATCTTCGCCATGCAGCAACTGCGGCTGGACCCGACTGCGGGATTCAAGAAATGCGCCCGCGTGGTGGGCGATGTCATCGGTAAATACCATCCCCACGGTGATGCCTCGGTTTACGAGGCGCTGGTGCGGCTGGCGCAGGATTTTGCCGTCCGCTACCCGCTTGTCGAAGGGCAGGGGAACTTTGGTTCCGTCGATGGCGATAATGCCGCCGCCATGCGGTATACCGAGGCGCGGCTGACGGAAGTGGCCAAGGCGCTGCTCGAAGGCATCAACGAGGACAGCGTTGATTTCCGCCCCACCTATGATGGCGAGGAGCATGAGCCCGTCGTCCTGCCTGCGGCCTTTCCCAATCTGCTGGCCAATGGTGCGGCGGGCATTGCGGTGGGCATGGCCACCAGCATCCCGCCCCATAACGTGGGGGAGATCTGTGCCGCGGCCACGTTGCTGATCCGCAACCCGGCGGTGACGGTCGCGCAACTGCTGGAGGTCATGCCGGGGCCGGATTTTCCCACCGGCTGCACCATTGTGGAAGATCGTGACGCTATCATCCGTGCTTACGAAACCGGGCGTGGCAGCTTTCGCATGCGCGCACGCTGGAGCGTGGAGCAGGGACGCTTTGGCACATGGCAGATCGTGGTGACGGAAATTCCTTATCAGGTGCAGAAATCACGCCTGATCGAACAGGTCGCAGACCTGATGGAGCAGAAGAAACTGCCCCTGCTGGGCGATATCCGCGATGAAAGCTCGGCTGATATCCGGCTGGTGCTGGAACCGAAATCGCGTGGGATCGAACCGGAAGTCCTGATGGAGACCCTGTTCAGGGCAACACCGCTGGAAAGCCGTTTCGGCCTGAACATGAACGTGCTTGGTGCGGACCAGGTACCTGGGGTGCGCAGCCTGAAGGAAGTGCTCCAGGCATGGCTGGACCATCGCCATGACGTGCTGGTGCGCCGCACGCGCCATCGGCTGGAGGCGGTGGACCGGCGGCTGGAAATCCTTGATGGGTTCCTTGCGGTTTACCTGAACCTTGATGAGGTCATCCGCATCATCCGCGAGGAAGATGATGCGCGCGCGGCCCTGATGGCGGCGTTTGACCTGAGCGAACTGCAGGCGGAATCCGTCCTGAACATGCGCCTGCGCAGCCTGCGCAGGCTTGAGGAGACCGAGATCCGCAAGGAACATGCTGCCCTGACCGAGGAGCGTTCGGGGCTGCTGGGACTGATGGAGAAGGAAAGCCTGCGCTGGAAGCACATCACGTCGGAAATCCGGGGCATCCAGAAGAAATTCGGGGGCGGTGCGCTTGGTGCGCGGCGCAGCACGCTGGCGGCCCCCCCGGCCGAGGTCGATATTTCCGCCGCCCTGCCGGTCGAGCGTGAATCGCTGAGTGTCATCCTGTCGCAGAAGGGATGGATCAAGACGGTGCGTGGCCATGGTGTTGATCCGGAAACGCAGAAGTTCAAGGAAGGCGACGGGCTGCGCCTGATCGTGGAATGCCAGAGTTCCGACCGGCTGTGCTGTTTCGCCACCGACGGGCGTGCCTTCACGCTGCGCGCTGCCGACCTGCCGCGCGGCCGTGGGGACGGGCAGCCCCTGCGCCTGACAATCGAACTGTCGAACGAGGAAGACATCATCACGATCTTCCCCGTGACCAAGGATGCCCGTCGCCTGCTGGCGTCGAGCACGGGTCGCGGCATGATTGTCCGTGAAGAGGACATGGTGGCGGAAAAGCGCACCGGCAAGCAGGTGCTGAACCTCAAGGACGGGGAAAGCGCGCAGATCTGCGTGCCGGCACAGGGGGACCATGTCCTTGTCCTTGGCAGCAACAGGCGCATGCTGGTCTTCCCGCTGGAACAGTTGCCGGAAATGACGCGTGGCCTTGGCGTGGCCCTGCAGAAATACAAGGAGGGCCACCTGCGTGACGCCGTGGTATTTACGGCGGCGGATGGTGTTGCATGGCCCGACCCGCAGCGTGTGCGCACAATGTCGGACATGAAGGACCTGATGGGGAAACGCGGCGACATGGGACGTGCGGCCCCGGCCTGGGCGGTGCGCAAGCCGCGCAAGGCGGACTGAGACCGGGATTGTGAAAGTCCCTGGGGGAGCGCCTTTTTTCCGGAAGGTGGCGCTCCCTTAAGCCTTTACATTCTCTCGGTGTGTTGCGTTCCTGGGGACAGGAAACCCTATCCCACCGTAACCGGCAGCACCGGCAGGAAATGCGACGTGTCGTTCTGGGGTTCGACAAGTTCGGTCCACACGCCCCGACGCATGATTTCGGCCGCATGAAATCGCGATTTATAGGCCATCTTGGGACTGCCCTTGATCCAGTATCCCAGATAGAGGTGTGACAGCCCCATCATGCGCACACGCTCCACCAGGTACAGGATGGCATAGGTGCCAAGGGAGTCCCGTGGCCTGTCCGGGTCGAAAAAGGTATAGACTGCGGACAGTCCGTCCTCCACCCGGTCGAGCAGGCTGACGCAGGCCAGTTGTCCCTCCCGGTCGCGGAATTCGATCATGAAGGTCCGGATGGGCGTATCCTCGACCATGTTGCGGTAATCGGTGGCGTTCATGCCCGCCATGTCGCCATTGCCATGGCGCGACTGCTGGTACCGCCGGAACAGGGCGAACTGTTCTTCCGTCGCGCGGGGCAGCACATCCATGCTCAGCAGTTCATGGTTGCGCCGGTAGATCCGCTGTTGCGTGCGGTTGGGCCGGAAGCGGTGAACCGGCAGGCGTATTGGCACGCAGGCGGTGCACCCGGCGCAGACCGGGGCATAGGCGATCGTGTGGCTGCGGCGGAATCCGGCACTCGAAAGCCGGTTATGAAGCTGTTCTGCCTGCGGGCCCGTGATGTCGGTAACGACCTTGCGCTCCATACGCTCCGGCAGGTAGGGGCAGGGCATCGGCGCAGTTGTATAGAACAGTTGCGGATGCCGTGGTGATGTATAGGTCATACGGTTTCACCAGCAGTTCACGGTGCCCGTCTTCATGCCCTTTGCCCGATACCCGGCGCCCATCGTGAAAAACGGCGATGCGGAAAGGCAGGAAAACAGAACGATGGCCTGATGATAACGTATCTTTTGCTGATCTGCATTACAAACCGCAATGCTGGCGCGATCACATCTCTTTCGCGCCAGCATCGGGGCAGGCGGCTCAGCCTTCGAGCAGGAGCCGCGCCGCGTCGAGCGCGAAATAGGTCAGGACCCCGTTGGCGCCTGCGCGCTTGAAAGCGGTCAGGCTTTCGAGGATCGTGCGGTCGCGGTCGAGCCATCCGTTCTGGATCGCCGCCATGATCATCGCATATTCGCCCGACACCTGGTAGGCGAAGGTCGGGACCGCGAATTTTTCCCGCACCTTCTGGATGATGTCCAGATACGGCATGCCCGGCTTGACCATGACCATGTCCGCGCCTTCATCAAGGTCCAGCGCGACCTCGCGCAGGGCCTCGTCACTGTTGGCGGGGTCCATCTGGTAGGTCTTCTTGTCCCCTTTCAGCAGGCCGCCAGAGCCCAGTGCATCACGGAACGGGCCATAGAATGCGCTCGCATACTTGACGGCGTAGGACATGATGCGGGTGTCCTGCAACCCCTGCGTATCGAGTGCCTGGCGGATGGAACCGATACGTCCGTCCATCATGTCCGACGGCGCGATGATGTCGATTCCGGCTGCCGCCTGGTTCACGGCCTGCCGGGTCAGGATCTTCACGGACGGGTCGTTGACGACATACCCGTCTTTAATCAGGCCGTCATGCCCGTGGCTGGTATAGGGATCAAGCGCGACATCACCGATCAGGCCGATTTCCGGGAACTCGCGCTTGAGCAGGCGCGCCGCACGGCACATCAGGCTGTCGGGGTTCAGGGCCTCGGTTCCCTTTTCATCCCGCAGTTCCGCAGGCGTGATGGGAAACAGGGCAAGGGCGGGGATGTCAAGCTTCGCCGCTGGCTCCACATGGGCCGCCAGCCGGTCGAGGCTGACGCGGCGCACGCCGGGCATGGAGGCGACATCCGTGACGCTGTCGGTGCCCTCGGTGACGAAAATCGGCCAGATCAGGTCATCGGTCGTCAGCGTGGTCTCGCGCACCAGGCGCCGGGTGAAACTGTCCCGGCGGTTGCGTCGCAGGCGGGTGTGGGGAAAGCGACCGATGGTCATGAACTGCAATCTCCTGAAAAAACCGGTGCAAGTATGGAACCGGCCCGGCCTGATGCCAAATTATGATGCGTTAACCCGTTGGACATGAAATGTGCGACGCCTTACGTGCCGTCGCCTGGTCCGTTGCGTCGGGCCAGCGTGCTGTTGCGATGGCCGTAGCAGAGATAGATCACCATCCCCACCGCCAGCCAGATGACCAGGCGCACCCATGTCAGCCCGTCGAGCGACGCCATGACCGCAAGGCACGACACGATGCCCAGTACCGGCACGACATATCCGCCCGGCACGCGGAAGGCACGCTTACGGTTGGGTTCATGAATACGCAGCATGATGACGCCAAGGCAGACGATGGCAAAGGCCAGCAGGGTGCCGATGGAGGTCATGTGCGCCAGCTGGTCGATCGGCAGGAACGCGGCAAAGCTGCCGGTCAGCACCATGAAGAACAGGTGGGAGTAGATTGGCGTGCGCCGCACGGAATGGGTCACGCTGAACATCCGCGGCAGCAGCCCGTCGCGCGACATGGCGTAGAAGACGCGGCTCTGCCCCAGCAGGAGCACCAGCAGCACCGACGTAAATCCGCACACGACACCGATCTTCACCGCAACCTTCAGCCAGCCGAAAGGCGTCTGGTCGATGGCGGTCGCCACGGGGGCTGCATCCCCCAGCATGTCCCTGTAATTGACCAGCCCGGTCAGCACGAAGGAAAACAGCACGTAGGCCAGCGTGCAGATCAGCAGGCTGCCGAGGATGCCGATCGGCATGTCGCGCGCGGGATTGCGCGTTTCCTGCGCGGTCGTCGAAATGGCGTCGAACCCGGCATAGGCGAAGAAGATCGTGCCGGCCGCGCGCATCACGCCGGAAAAGCCGAAATGTCCGAACTCGCCCGTATTGGGCGGGATGAAGGGGCTGTAGTTCGCCATCTTGATATAGGGCAGGCCAAAGCCGATCACGGCGGCGATGATCAGCAGTTTTATGACGACGATGATGCCGTTGACCCGTGCCGATTCAGAAATCCCGCGTATCAGCAGGACGGAGATGGCGACGATGATGAAGGCGGCGGGCAGGTTGACCAGCCCGTGCGCCTGCGTCCCGTCGGACAGGGTCACCGTTTCGAACGGGGAGGCGACCAGGCGTGGGGAAATCACGATTCCCCACCCGGCGAGGAGGGAGGCGACGTAACGCGACCAGCTGACGGAAACGGCGGCCGCCCCGACCGCGTATTCCAGGACAAGGTCCCATCCGATGATCCATGCCACCAGTTCGCCCAGCGCGGCGTAGGCATAGGTATATGCGCTGCCCGCGATCGGGATCATGCTGGCCAGTTCGCTGTAGCACAGGCCGGCAAAGCTGCAGGCGATGGCCGCAAGCAGGTAGGACAGCACGACGGCGGGGCCGGCATTGGTGGCGGCGGCAATCCCGGTCAGGGAGAACAGCCCCGCGCCGATCGTCCCCCCCACGCCCAGCGCGATCAGGTTGACCGGCCCGAGGACGCGTTTCAGTCCCCCGGCCGGGCTGTCTGTGGCCGACACGTCCTGCCGCCGCAGCAGCGAGGAGAGGAAACCCCCACGGGCGGGGCGCGTCATACGCGATATTTCCCGTCAGTCGGGACACACGAAAGGATCAAATCAGGACGCTCCGTCATTTTGGCGTTGTCTAACCGCCACGATATGGCACATAGCAACGCTGTATCCATGCCCTCTTGCACAAGGAAGGCATCAGCCGTCTTTAGACGATGGAGAATTATAACGGTGTCGGACCCTATGAACCAGACAGGCCTGAAGCAGTTTTTTCGTGCTCCCCTCAGCGAGGTCGATGCGGATGTCGCCAATATCATCGAGGCGGAGAAGGTCCGTCAGCGCGATGGCATTGAACTGATCGCCAGCGAAAACATGGTGTCCGCCGCCGTCATGGCCGCGCAGGGCAGCGTCCTGACCAACAAGTATGCCGAAGGCTATCCCGGTCGCCGCTATTACGGTGGCTGTGTCGAGGTGGACAAGGTCGAGACCCTCGCCATCGAGCGGGTCAAGAAGATGTTCGGTGCCGAATTCGCCAACGTGCAGCCGCATTCCGGCGCGAACGCCAACCAGGCGGCGTTCATGGCGCTGGTCCGTCCGGGCGACACCGTGCTGGGCATGAGCCTTGCCGCCGGTGGCCACCTGACCCATGGCGCGGCTCCGAACTATTCGGGCAAGTGGTTCAATGCCGTCCAGTATGGCGTGCGCAAGGAAGACGGCCTGCTCGATTACGAGGAAATGGAACGCCTGGCGCGCGAGGCGAAGCCCAAGCTGATCGTCGCCGGTGGTTCGGCCTATCCCCGCGTCATCGACTTCGCCCGTTTCCGAGCGATCGCGGACGAGGTCGGCGCGTTCCTGATGGTGGACATGGCGCATTTCGCCGGTCTTGTCGCCGCAGGGCTGTACCCGTCGCCGGTGCCGCATGCCCATGTCGTGACCAGCACCACGCACAAGACGCTGCGTGGCCCGCGTGGCGGCCTGATTCTGACCAATGACGCGGACCTTGCGAAGAAGATCAATTCGGCGGTGTTCCCCGGTCTGCAGGGTGGCCCGCTGATGCATGTCATCGCGGCGAAGGCCGTGGCCTTTGGTGAGGCGCTGCGCCCCGATTTCATCGACTACCAGAAGGCAGTGGCGGAAAATGCCCGCGTGCTGGCCGAAACGCTGGTGGAGCGTGGGTTCGACATCGTCACGGGCGGTACCGACTGCCACCTGATCCTCGTCGACCTGCGTCCCAAGGGCGTGACGGGACGTGCCGCCGAGCGCAGTCTGGAGCGTGCAGGCATCACGGCGAACAAGAACGCCATTCCGTTCGATCCCGAAAAGCCCGCCATCACGTCGGGCATCCGCCTCGGCAGTCCGGCGGCGACGGCGCGTGGCTTTGGCGCTGCGGAATTCCGCGAAGTCGGCGTGATGATCGACGAAGTGCTGAGCGCGCTGGCCAAGGTCGGTGAAGAAGGCTGCCCGAAGACGGAGCAGGATGTGCATGCCCGCGTCAAGGCGCTGTGCGCACGCTTCCCGATCTACGCCTGATCTCCGGAGCGGGGTGTCATTCAGCCAGAATGTGTGACACCCCGGCTATCTTGGGACGGGTTTGATAAAATCAAAAGTTTTTGGTGAAGCTTTTTGGGGTCTGTTGGGAATTACCGTGAATTGATGATAGCGGCGGTGAGATAAATCATTGCTGCGAATGATCTGTCTGTCTTGTCGCTTCGCATGGCGATGCGCTTGAACTCCTTGAGTT
>NZ_POTC01000051.1 GCF_002906255.1 Novacetimonas maltaceti
CCGCGCAGGATGGCAAGTGGCGCGGGCGCGGGCCCCAGCACCTGCACGCCCTCAAGGCGCGGGGCTTCCTGCCCCAGCGCGCGGGCGGTTGCATCGGCGGCCTCGGGTGTGTCGGCACTGACGATCAGGGCGACAAGGCGGCCGAAGGGCGGCCAGAAGCCGGGACGGCGCTGTTCGGCCTCCTGTTCCATGAAGCTTGCGAAATCGCCGGAGACGAGGGCCTCCATCACCGGGTGGTCGGGGACGTAGCTCTGCAGCAGGACATGTCCCTGCGCCTCCGCCCGGCCCGCGCGGCCCGCCACCTGGTGGAGGAGTTGCACCGTGCGTTCGGCCGCGCGCAGGTCGCCCCCGCCAAGGCCGAGGTCCGCATCGACGATGCCCACCACCGTCAGGTGCGGGAAGTGCCACCCCTTTGCGACGATCTGCGTGCCGATCACCAGGTCGATCTCGCGCCGGGCGATGCGTTCGACCGCGTCCGCCGTGGCGGCCGGACCGTGGAGCGTGTCGCTCGCCATCACAAGGATGCGCGCATCGGGGAAGGTGGCGCGCGCCTCCTCGGTAATGCGTTCGACGCCGGGGCCGATGGGGGTCAGGCTGTCTTCGGCGTTGCATGACGGGCAGGCGGGGGGCATCGGTTCGTTATGCCCGCAATGATGGCACGTCAGGATGCGGCGCGCGCGGTGTTCCACCAGCCACGCGGTGCAGTTGGGGCACTGCATCCGGTGCCCGCAGGTGCGGCACAGCGTCAGTGGCGCATAGCCCCGGCGGTTGAGGAACAGCATCGCCTGTTCCTGCCGCCCGATCGCGTCCTCGATCGCGCCGACCAGCACGGGAGAGAGGAACAGCCCGCGTTCGGGCGGGTCGGCGCGCATGTCGAGTGCGCGCACCTGCGGCATGGACGCATTGCCATGCCGCGCCCCCAGCCGCAGGTGGCGGTAACGCCCCGCGCCGACATTGGCCAGTGTCTCAAGGCTTGGCGTGGCGGAAACCAGGATGATGGGGGCGGCGTCCATGCGCGCGCGCACCACGGCCATGTCGCGCGCGTTGTAGGTCACGCCTTCCTCCTGCTTGAAGGAGGTTTCGTGTTCCTCATCGACGATGATGAGGCCAAGGCGTGAAAAGGGCAGGAACAGCGCCGAGCGCGCGCCGACGACCACGCGCGCCGTGCCATCGGCCACCGCCCGCCACGTCATGCGCCGCAGTCGCGCGCCAAGGTCGGAATGCCACAGGGCGGGCTGCGTGCCGAAACGCCGCGCGAAACGCCCGGTCCATTGCGAGGACAGCGCGATTTCAGGCAGCAGCACCAGCACCTGCCGTCCTTTTTCAAGGCACGCGGCAATGGCCTCCATATAGATTTCGGTCTTTCCCGATCCTGTCACCCCTTCAAGCAGCGTGATCGAAAACCGGTCCTCCGCCACCGTGTCGCGCAGGGCATGGGCCACGTCGGCCTGCTCGCCCTCCAGCACGGGAGGGGCGTGGGCAGGGTCGGGGAGGCCGAACGCAGGCGGCGTCGCCAGCACGACCTCACGCAGGCAGCCCGCCTGCGCCAGTCCGCGCACGACGCTGGCGCCGACCCCCGCCTGCTTCGCCAGTTCGGTGGTCGAAAGCGGCGCGCCCGTGCCCGCGACCTCAAGGACCTTCTGCCGCGCGGGCGTCAGGCGCAGGTCCGTGGGCACGTCGCCCGTCACCTGCCACCCGGCGGCGGGGCGGGGGGCCGCGGCCATGGCGTTGGCCCGCAGCGCCATGGCCAGCACCATGCCCGGTGGCGACAGGGTGTAGGCCGCGACCCAGTCGATGAAGCGGCGCAGGGCGGCGGGGATGGGCGGCAGGTCCAGCCGGGCGCTGACCGCGCGCAGCCGGCCCGATGCGACAGTGGGCATGGGGGGCGGCATGAATTCGGGCGGCAGCCGCAGTTGCGCGTCCCATACCACGCCGGTTTCGGTGCGCCGGCCCAGCGGTACGGTGACGATATCGCCCGGCTGCAGGTTGCCTGCGGGCGGCATGCGGTAATCCAGCGCGCCGGCAAATGGCAGGGGCAGCATGACCCGGACGCGTTGCGGAGTGCCGGATGGGGCGTCAGGGGGCGTGCCCGGTTGCGACTCCAGCAGGTCTGGCGTGTGGTTGCGGCGCGGCATGGGGGTTTTCTAGCGTCGTGGCGGGCGGATGTCTTGCCTGCTGTTGCATGGGGGGGCACATGGGATCATGAACGGGGGATCATGAACGGGTGTCGCAACACCCGGCAGGCAAGGGACGACACGCCATGATGGCCATGCAGGCATGCGCATGTTTTCTGGAGTGGATGGCAGATGAACGCCGTGCCTCCCCCCGCACGGTGGAGGCCTATCGCGGGGACCTGCACCGGTTCATCGAATTCCTTGGCACGCATATCGGGGGCGAGGTCGATGTCGCGGCCGTCGATACGCTCGGCCTTGCGGACCTGCGGGCGTGGCTTGCGTTCGAACATGACCAGGCGCTGCGCCCGCGCCCGGGCCACCGCGTCACCACCCGCGACCGTGCGGCGCGCACGCGCGCGCGGCGGGTGTCGGCGCTGCGCTCGTTCTTCCGCTACCTCGCGCGGCATCACGGGGTGGACAATCCAGCGCCTGCGCTGCTGGCCGCCCCGCGCGTGAAGAAGACCCTGCCGCGCCCGCTAAACCATGAGGATGCGCTCGAGGTGCCGCAGGGTGTCGCGGAAATCGCGCATACCCCCATGGCGCGCATGCGCGATGGGGCGCTGTTCCTGCTGCTGTATGGCTGCGGCCTGCGCATTTCGGAGGCGCTGTCGCTCGACATTGCCGACCTTGACCGCGCCATGGCGCTGGGCGGCGGGACGGACGAGGGCGTGCTGCGCATCAAAGGCAAGGGCGGCAAGGAACGCATGGTGCCCATCCTGCCGGTGGTGGGACGTACCTTGCGCGAATGGCGGCGTCACCATCCCGCGCCCCTTGCCGGGGCCCCGCTGTTCCCCGGCGTGCGCGGCGGCCGCCTGCAACCGGCCGTGGCGCAACGCGCGATGCGGACATGGCGGCACATGGCGGGCCTGCCGGAACATGCAACCCCGCACGCGCTGCGCCATTCATTTGCAACGCACCTGATGGAAGGGGGCGCGGACCTGCGCGTGATCCAGGAACTGCTGGGCCATGCCAGCCTGTCCACGACGCAGCGCTATACCCTTGCCGACGAATCGCGCCTGCTTGACGTATGGAGCCGTGCCCATCCCCGCGCACAGGTGTAGAGTGTCCCCGCACGACCCCGGAGTTTTCTACAGCCATGAACCAGTTCCCCCGCCAGCCCTATCCCCCCATTGACCCGTATGACCACGGATACCTCGATACCGGGGACGGGCACCGGGTCTATTGGGAACTGTGTGGCAATCCCGACGGGATTCCCGTCGTGTTCCTCCATGGTGGGCCGGGGGGCGGCTGCTCCGCGCTGCAACGGCGGATGTTCGACCCGACGCGCTACCGCATCCTGCTGTTCGACCAGCGCGGATGCGGACGCTCCAAGCCGCATGCCTCGCTGGAGCACAACACGACGTGGCACCTTGTCGGCGATATCGAACGCCTGCGCGAAATGACGGGCGTGAAGGCGTGGATGGTCTTCGGCGGGTCATGGGGCTCGACGCTGGCGCTGGCCTATGCCCAGATGCACCCCGACAGGGTCACGGCACTGGTGCTGCGCGGGATTTTCGCCCTGCGGCGGGCGGAGGTGCTGTGGTATTATCAGGAAGGCGCGTCATGGCTGTTCCCCGATAAGTGGGAACGCTTCATCGCCCCGATCCCGCCGGAGGAGCGCGATGACCTGATCGGGGCCTATCACCGGCGCCTGACGGGGGCGGATGAAGAAGAACGCAACCGCGCCGCGCTGGCGTGGAGCCTGTGGGAGGGCGAGACGCTGACGCTGCTGCCGATGCCCGACATCGCGACGCAGCATGCGGACATCCGCTATGCCACCGCATTTTCGCGGATCGAGAACCATTATTTCGTCCATGGCGGCTGGCTGGAGGAAGGGCAGTTGATCCGCAATGTCGGCCTGATCCGCCACATCCCGGCCGTGATCGTGCAGGGGCGTTACGACATTGCCACCCCCATGCGCACGGCGTGGGACCTGCATCGCGCCTGGCCGGAGGCGACGTTCCGGCTGATCGACGCGGCGGGACATGCCATGTCGGAACCGGGGATCATGTCGGCCCTGCTGGACGCGACGGATTCGTTTGCCGACCGGCTGTAGGGATGGTGGTGCCTTCCCCCGGCCGCCCCCTGCGGCCATGGCGTATCATCGCCTGCATGTCCGTGCTGCTGTCCTGTGTGTCCGCACTGCCCGCACGGCCCGCCCATGCGCAGGGCGAGGCGCGGCTGTGTTCGCGCCGGCATGTCGCGCAACTGCCGCTGCGCAATGATGGCGGATACCTGTCGATCGTGGCGCAGGTGGCCGGGCGGGAGATCAGCCTGCTGGTGGATACGGGGTCGGATGGCGGGCTGCTGACGCCGGAGATGGTGCATCACCTGCGCCTCGGCCTCGACCCGGAGCAGCAGACGGTGGTCCATGGCACGGGGGGCACGGCGCATGCCACGCCCAACGCCATCGTGCCGGACCTGCGTATCGGCGGGATCGATTTCGGCGTCATGTCCGCGCCGGTGGGCGTACTGCCCGGACAGCCGATGATCACGCCGCCGATCGGGGGGCTGGTCGGGGGGGATGTCCTGTCGCGCTTCGACCTCGACATGGATGTCCCCAACGGGCAGCTGGGCCTGTGGGAAGTGCATGCGCAATCCATCGCCTGCGCGCAGCCCCCGGCATGGGCGGGATGGTATGACACCCTGTCGCTGCAACGGCAGGAAAACCGATTCATGCTGGGCGTGCGCATCAACGGGCAGCCGGTGATGGCGCTGCTCGACAGTGGCGCGCGCTCACGCATTGTCTCGCCCCGGCTGGCCGCGCGCCTTGGCGTGCCCGCGCAGAAGCTCGAGACCGATCCCGGTGGCGTCACCAGCGGGATCGACGGGCACGAGGATGTCTATCACTGGCATCGCTTCGACAGCCTGCAGATCGGCCATGAGCTCGAACGCAATCCCGTCATGACGGTCGCCCCCCTGCGCGAAGGGCTGGAGATGCTGCTGGGGTCCGACTGGTTCGCGGCGCACCGGGTCTGGATTTCATATGCGACCGGGCAGGCATTCGTCAGGCCAGCGGCCGGCACGGCAGCGCCTGCCGTAAAGCATCCTGCGGCTGTGCCGGTGGTAAGGCACCCGCAGCCATGAGGGGAATGTGAAGGCGGAATGAAAGTTTCCGGGCGCGGCCTTTTTTTGAAAAGGGCAGCGTTCTTTGAAGCTTTTTGAAAAAGGCTTCACCAGAAACTTTTGAACGATTGCACGCAGGTTTGCTGCGGGAGTTCATCCCGTCCCCGCATGGGCGGAGGACGGGATGAAGGGAAATCAGCCCTTCAGGTGGGCGTTGCACACGCTGTAATATCCGCCGCCGCGCTGGATCCAGCGCAGGCCGCCATTGGCGTTGGCCGCCTTGTTCGCGTTGTACTGGTCAAGGCAGGTGTGCAGGCGGGCCTTGCCTGTCGCTTCCTTGGCGTATTTGGGAGAAATCGCACTCGGCAGGGTGGCGTTGGTCGCCGCGGGGGCAACGGCCGCAGCAGCAGGGGCAGCAGCAGGGGGCGTGGCCTTCGGGGCTTCGGCAGGGGCACCAGTCGTCGCGGGGGCGGCCGGTGCCGCAGGCGTTGCCGCCGTGGCCGGGGTTGCGGCGTCGTCGCACTGCGCGGCCTTGAAGGCCTTGTAGGTCTGCCCGTTCAGGGTGCCTGCCGTGCGGGCAGCCACGAATTTCTGGTGGCAGGATTTCGACGTTTCACGGGCCTGGCCGGTGACGGGCGACAGGGCCAGTGCGGCCGGAAGGCCAAGGGCCATGGCAACGGTCAGGCAGGTGCGGCGGGAAAAAATCATGAAAAAATGGTCCTCCGGTATGATCGCTCAGGGCCGTGATGAAAAAGGATGGGCGGACCCGCGCCTAGAGCGCGCTGTCGCCGGTTTCACGGGTGCGGATGCGCACCACGCTTTCAAGGGGGGTGATGAAAATCTTGCCGTCACCGATCTTGCCGGTGTGGGCGGCCTGCACGATGGTCTCGACCGTCTGTTCGACCACGTCGTCCGGCACCGCGACCTCGATCTTGATCTTGGGCAGGAAGCTGACATGGTATTCCGCGCCGCGATAGATTTCGGTCTGGCCCTTCTGACGCCCGAATCCCTTGACCTCCGACACGGTAAGGCCCTGGATTCCCAGCGGGGTCAGCGCCTCGCGCACGTCGTCGAGCTTGAAAGGCTTGATGATGGCTGTGACAAGCTTCATCTCACCATGTCTCCATTCCTGTCTTTGCGGGCGGGGCCGGGGCGTCGTTCATGCATCCGCATCCCTCCTATACCGCGAGTGTGATCGCCATGTCATCCGTCTTGCGTCGCCTGCGTGGCGTTTGGCGCCGGTGCGCAGCGTTTGGACAGCAGGTGCGTTGCATGCCATATCTGCGTGGCATTGCGCGTGAACACCCCGGCGGGGCCTGCGGTTCCCCGCGGCGGCCACGGATCAGGACAGAGACGAAGACCATGAGCGAACACATGACACCCCCCCCGTCCACCCCGGCGGACGCGATGGAGGTCGATGTCTGCATCGTGGGGGCGGGCCCCGTGGGCGCGACCCTTGCATGCCGCCTGGCGGTGGAGGGGCTGCGCGTGGTCATCATTGATCGCGCCGCCCTGCCGCCGATGGAACATCCCGCCTTTGACGGGCGTGCCTATGCCATCGCGGCCGGGTCGCGCCGCCTGCTGGAGGCGGCGGGCGTGTGGGGCAACCTGCCGATGCCGTCATGCGACATCCGCGAAATCCGCGTCACCGATGGCCGTCCGGGGGAACGGCCTTCGCCGCTGTTCCTCGAATTCGGGCGCGAGGACGCGACCGAGCCGTTCGGCTCCATGATCGAGGCGCGCGCCCTGCGTGTCGCGCTGAACGCCACGCTGCATGCAAAGCCCGGTGTCACCGTCCTTGCCCCGGACGAGGCCACGGTCGTGCGCCGTGCCGAAGGCGCGCTGGTGACGACACGCAGCGGGCGCACCATTTCCGCGCGCCTTGTCGTTGCGGCGGAAGGGCGGCGCAGCCCGCTGCGCACGCAGGCCGGGATCGTGGTGACGCGCCTGCCGTACCACCAGTGCGGGATCGTGTGCGCCGTGGCGCATGAACGCCCGCATGAAGGCCGCGCGCTGGAACATTTCCTGCCTGCCGGTCCCTTCGCGCAACTGCCGATGGCGGGCACCGCCGAACATCCCAACCTGTCCGCGCTGGTCTGGACGGACGAAGAAAAGCTGGCCCACCGCCTTGCGGAACTGCCGGCCGAGGCCTTTACCCATGAAATCCACCGTCGCATGGGCGACTGGCTGGGGGCCGTGACGCCGGTGGGGCGGCGCTGGGTCTATCCGCTGTCGGCGCAGTATGCGCAGCGCTACATCGACACGCGCCTTGTGCTGGTGGGGGATTCGGCCCACGGGATCCATCCCATCGCAGGACAGGGGCTCAACCTTGGCTTCCGTGACGTGATCGCGCTGTCGGACCTGCTGGCGGGCGTGCAGGCGCGCGGCGGCGATGTGGGCGCACCGGACGTCCTGCGCGATTACCAGGCGCGCTGCCGCCCGGCCAACATGCTGATGCTGGCGGCGACGGATGCGCTCGAACGGCTGTTTGGCAATGACAATCCCGTCCTGCGCCTTGCGCGCGATATCGGGCTGGCGGGGGTCAACCGCATCACGCCGCTGCGCCGGGCATTCGCGCGCCACGCCATGGGGCTGTAGCGCGCGGACCATCGGTTTCGTGTTATCCTTTCGTCTTTCCTGAACGGACGCTCCGACATGTCTGAACGTCAATCCGCCCCGCCGATGACCAATCACAGCCGGCCGCCGGTCCTGCCGCCCACGCTGTCGGGCATCGATATCGACGCCCTGTGGCGTGAGATCGTCGAAGGGGCCTGCGGGTGCTGCGACCCGCTGGTCAAGGGGCTGCTGGCTACCGGGATCCGCAACCATGCGACCTTTGGCGCGGCACTCGCGGCGCTGATCGGGCGCAAGCTGGGGGATCGCGCCGTGGCCGACGACGCGCTGTCCGAACTGGTGACGGAGGTGTTCGCCGCAGATCCCGATATCGTGGCCGCCGCCGCCGCCGACCTTGTCGCCATCCGCGAACGCGACCCCGCGACGGGCAATTACGCAACGCCCTTCCTGTTCTTCAAGGGCTATCATGCGGTGCAGAGCTACCGCGTGGCGCACTGGCTGTGGAACAACGGGCGCGAATACCTTGCGCTGCACCTGCAAAGCCGCTCTTCGGAACTGTTCGCGGTGGATATCCACCCGGCCGCGCGGCTGGGACGGCGCATCCTGTTCGACCATGGCACGGGCATCGTGATCGGCGAGACCTCGGTGCTGGAGGACGATGTCTCCCTGCTGCAGGGCGTGACGCTGGGGGGCACCGGCAAGAACGTGGGCGACCGCCACCCCAAGGTGCGGCGCGGCGTGCTGATCGGGGCAGGGGCCAAGATCCTGGGCAATATCGAGATCGGGGAGGGGGCGAAGATCGGCGCGGGGTCGATCGTCCTTGAATCCGTCGCCCCCTACACCACCGTCGTCGGCAATCCCGCGCGCGCGGTGGGCACGCGGCATTCCTCGCTTCCGGCCTTCACCATGGACCAGATGCTCCCGCCGCTCGACTACATCATCTGATGGCGGGTCCCGGCGCGCGCGATATCACGGGGATGGATGTCATTGTCGTTGGCGGCGGCCCGGCGGGCCTGTCGGCGGCGGAGGTCCTGTCCGCCGCCGGGTGCCGTGTGCGCGTGCTCGAACAGCGCCCCACCGTGGGGCGGAAGTTCATGATGGCCGGGCGTGGCGGCCTGAACCTGACACATTCCGAACCGATGGCGCGTTTCATGGCGCGTTATGGCGCGGCGCGGCCCCATCTTGAGGCCGCCCTTGCGGCCTTCGGGCCGGATGACATGCGCGCATGGGCGGCGGGACTGGGGCAGCCCTGTTATGTCGGCAGCAGCGGCCGGGTCTTTCCCGTCGCGATGAAGGCCTCCCCCCTGCTGCGGGCCTGGATCGCGCGGCTGGAGGGGGCGGGCGTGCGGATCATGACGCGGCATTGCTGGCGCGGATGGGACGCTGCCGGGCATGTCCGTGTCGCGGGGCCGGACGGGACGGAGGCCACGCTGCGCGCCGACGCGCTGGTGCTGGCGACGGGCGGTGCCAGTTGGGCGCGGCTGGGGGCCGATGGCGCATGGCGCGACATCGTGGCGGCGCGTGGCGTGGACGTCGCCCCGTTCCGGCCCGCCAACTGCGGCTTTCGCATCGGCTGGTCCGACCTGATGCGCACCCGCTTCGAGGGAGTACCCCTGCACGGGATCGCCCTGCGGATCGGTGACCTCAGCGCACGCGGGGAGGCCGTGGTCACACGCAGCGGGATCGAGGGCGGGGTGGTCTATGCCCTGTCCGCGCCCATCCGCGATGCGATCGCACGACAGGGGCCTGTGCGCATCCATATCGACCTGCGCCCGGACATGGACATCGCGCAGGTGACGCAGCGCCTTGCGCGCGTGCGGGGACGCGAAAGCGTGTCGAACCTGCTGCGCAAGGCGCTGCGCCTGTCGCCCGTCATGCTCGCCCTGCTGCGCGAGGGGGCGGGCGTCAGCCTGCCGCGTGATCCGCAGGCGCTGGCGGCCCTGCTCAAGGACGTGCCGCTGGTGGTGGAGGGGACGGATGATCTCGACCGGGCGATTTCGGTGGCCGGCGGCGTGCGCTGGGACGATGTGGATGCGCACCTGATGCTGCGTGCGCTGCCCGGCGTGTTCGTCGCGGGGGAAATGGTGGACTGGGAGGCGCCGACCGGCGGCTACCTGCTGCAGGCCTGCATTGCGATGGGACGCCGGGCGGCGCAGGGTGTGGTGCAATGGTTGCATGACACCCCCAAGGGGCTGTATCCGTCAGCGCCATGACGGTAGCGATCACGATTGGGGAGAGACGGGGGGCCACCGCGGGGGATGGCCCCGTCACGATGGACCTTGCGGAACTGCTGTCCACGCGCCTGCTGGTGCAGGGCAATTCCGGGTCGGGCAAGTCGCACCTGCTGCGCCGCCTGCTGGAACAGTCCGCGCGGCTGGTGCAGCAGGCGATCATTGATCCCGAGGGCGATTTCGTCAGCCTTGCCGACCGTTACGGCCATCTGGTCATCGACGCCGCCGAACATACCGAGGCCGCGTTGCAGGCGGCGGGCGAGCGCATGCGCGTGCATCGCGCCTCCGTCGTGCTGAACCTCGAAGGCGTGGATGCTGAGGTGCAGATGCGCCGGGCCGCCGCCTTCCTCGGCGGCATGTTCGAGGTGCCGCGCGAATACTGGTATCCCGTGGTCGTGGTGGTGGACGAGGCGCAGATGTTCGCCCCGGCAGCCGCGGGCGAGGTTTCGGACGAGGCCCGGCGCGCCTCCCTTGGCGCGATGACCAACCTGATGTGCCGGGGGCGCAAGCGCGGACTGGCCGGGATCATCGCGACGCAGCGGCTGGCGAAGCTGGCGAAGAATGTCGCGGCGGAGGCGTCCAATTTCCTCATGGGGCGCACCTTCCTCGATATCGACATGATGCGCGCCGCCGACCTGCTGGGCATGGAGCGCAGGCAGGCCGAAAGCTTCCGTGACCTTGAACGTGGCTGTTTCGTGGCCCTTGGCCCGGCCATCAGCCGCCGCCCGCTGGCGGTGCGGATCGGCCCGGTGGAGACCGAAAGCCGCTCGGCCGGCCCCGCCCTGATGCCGTTCGAGCCGACCGCCCCGAGCGAGGAAATCCGCGAACTGATCCTGACCCCCGTGCCGGAGCGTGAACTGCCCGTGCGCGCGCCGCGTCCCGCCGCCCCGCCGCCCGATATCCTGGCGCAACTGGCCGCCCATGCGGATGTCGCCCGCGCGGAGGCCGAGGTCGAGGCGCAGGCCGTCCCTGATATCGACCCGGAGGAACAGAAGCAGCGTTTCGCCGCGATCCTTGCGGACATCCTGCAGGACGAGGAAGCTGGTTTCCGCCCGGTCCATGTGCTGTACCAGGACTTCCTTGTCCGCTGCCGGATCGAGGGGATGGGCCGCCAGGCGCTGGACATGCCGCGTTTCCGCCGCGCGCTGGCCACCGCGCGGGCTGGCGTGGATGCCCGTATGGCGCAGACCGACGTGTGGAAACAGGCCGAACAGATGGCCTCTGCCCTGCCGGAAGACGTGCAGGGGATATTCCTGCTGATTGCCCGCAGCGCGCTGGAAAAGTTGCCCTGCCCGTCGGATGCGACGATCGCGCGGGCCTATGGCACCCATTCGCTGGGCCGTGCACGTCGGCAGTTGACGTATCTGGAGGAACAGAACGTCATCGTCCTGCGCATGGACGGGATGGGACGGCGCAGCGCCGTTATCGTCGGCCTTGGCTGGGAAACCGCACCGGCCCTGCCCGACGCGCCTGCGTAAGGGAATGTTGGGAAGACATTCAAAAGTTTTTGGTGAAGCTTTTTTTCAAAAAGCTTCAAAAGACACCGCCTTTTTGAAAAAGGGCACCATCCAGAAACCTTTTTGACTTATCCAGGCCCACGGATATTTCTAAGAGACATCCTGAAACCGGTATCAAGATGAATCGGGAAACATATGCGGCGTCGCGGTTTCATATCATGTGGGTCAGCCTTCATGCTGTCGCCTTCCTTTGCTCATGCGGCGGTGCCTTCGGTCCTCTCCGATTATGAACATGCCACGGGCGGCCATGTCGGCGTCTGTGCCCACAATATCGCAACGGGGCACAAACTGCTGTGGCGCGCAGACGAACGTTTCGTCATGTGTTCCACGTTCAAGGCATCGCTGGTGGCCTGCGTGCTGTCGCATGTCGATCAGGGGCATGACGGGTTGGAGCGTGTCATTCCCCTGACCGCAGCCGACATTCAGGACTGGTACGCCCCCGTGGCGAAGGCGGCGCTGGCGCAGGGACGCACGGGCCTGTCGGTGGGGGAGATGTGCGAGGCCGCGGTGGAGCAGAGCGATAATAGCTGCGCCACGCTTCTGCTGTCGCGTATTGGCGGGCCATCCGCACTGACGGCGTTCTGGCGGGCCATGGGCGATGTGACGACGCGGCTGGATGACCCCGAACCCTACCTGAACCGCACGCCTGCCGGAGGGGTGCGCGATACCACGACGCCTGCGGCCATGGCGGCGATTGTGCAGAAACTGGTTCTGGGCACGGTCCTGTCGGCATCGTCGCGCGAACTGCTGACGCGCTGGATGGTCGGATGCCAGACGGGAAGGAACCGGCTGCGTGCCGGATTGCCCGCGAACTGGGTGGTGGGGGACAAGACCGGCAATAATGCCCGTGACGCGGCGGGCGATATCGCGGTGGCATGGCCCCGGCCGGGGACGCCCATCGTCATATGTGTCTATACGCGGGGCGGGACACCCACGGAACAGCAGTTTGCCGCACTCTTTTCCGGGGTTGGACGGCTGGTGGCGCAGACTTTGTGAATAAAAGTTCTTGGGTGCCGCCTTTTGATCTGAAACGGCGGCGTCTTTCGAAGCTTTTTGGAAAAAGCTTCACCAAAAACTTCTGAATGATTTACGCGGCGTTCTGCGCCAGCCAGCGTTCCCGTGTCAGGCGGTAAAGGACCTGGCGGCGTAGGGGATGGCCACGTGGGACGCGCGGGTGGTCGAAATCGTCCCGGGGGTCGTGCACCATCCCCAGTTTTTCCATGACGCGACGGGATCTCAGGTTGGCCGACACCGTGTTTGCGACGATTTCCGGCAGGTCCAGTCCCTCGAATCCGAAGCGCAGGCAGGTGGCTGCGGCCTCTGGCGCGTAACCCCGGCCCCAGAAGGGACGCGCCATGCGCCAGCCGGTAAACGGGGCATCATATCCCACCCGGTTACGCTGGTTGTCGATCCATGTCGTATGGGCGGCATGCGGTGTCAGGGGCATCATGTATCCCATGACGGCCGGGTCTGCCGACATGTCCGCGAATGGCTGCCGGTGCCTGTCTTCCCACGGACGCAGGACGAGGCGTTGCGAACGGAGTTCCATGATGATGTCCTCATCCCTGATGAAAGACCGTAAAGAAGTTTTTGGTGAAGCTTTTTCCAAAAAGCTTCAGGGAATGCCTCCTTTCTGAAAAAAGACGCCCCCGCAAACTTTCCGGTTTCATCAACCCGATGCCCTGAAACGTCCCCAAAAGGAACAGGCCCTGCATCCGGGGAGGATGCAGGGCCTGTCCTGTCAGTCACGCCATGAAAAGGCTGCGTGGATCAGCGTTTCCACCAACCCGTGCGCCGTTTCGGGGCGGGCGCGGCCTCGGTGGTTTCGGCGGTTGCCGGTTCCACCGGTGCAGCCTCTGGCGCTGTCGTGGTTTCCACCTTCTTGCGGCGGGTCCGGGTCGCCTTGCGGGCCGGGGCCTTTTCTTCCGCTGCGGGTTCGGCCTCGGGGGCCGGGGATGCCGCGGGTTCAGCCTCCACCTTCTTGCGGCGCGTCACGCGACGGGCCTTGGGCTTTTCCTCCGCCTTTTCCGCCTCGACCGGGGCGGCATCATCGGCAACGGCGTCCGACGCCTCCTTGGTGGCCTTGGCCGTGCTGGTGCGACGGCGGGTCGGCGTCTTGGCGGCAGTGGCCGTGGTGCGCGTGGTGGTTGCGCGCCTGCGGCGGGGTTTGGCCTCCGTCACGCTCTCCTCGGCCTTTTCCTCTTCCGGCGTGGTCGCGACAGGGGCGGCTTCGGCCGGCTCTGCGGCTTCGTCCTTCTTCGCGCGGCTGCGGGTCGTGGTTGTGGTGGCCTTGCGCGTGGTCGTGCGACGACGGCGCGGCTTTTCCTTCACCTCTTCTTCAACCACGGGTTCCGGCTGCGCCTCGACCACCGGCTCCACCACTTCGGCTTCCACCGTCTCCACCTTCGCCGGGGCTTCCACCGGGGCCTCGGGTTCAGGCGTCGCGGGCTGGGCCGTCACGACCGTTTCCGTCGTCGTGATGGGACGGTTCGTGCGGCGGGTGCGCCGACGCGGCGTGCGACGGGGCTTTTCCTCGTCGGCGGCGGGGGCTTCGGGCGTTTCCTCCCCGACCACCACGATCGGGTCTTCCGGTTCGATGGCCGGTGTGGCCGCAGGGGTCGTCGTCTGCTCGATCACGTCAAAGATGTCGATGATCGCATCGCCATATGGATCGGCAGGTGTCGGTCCCTTGTACCCAACCTCGACCACAGGTTCGGGGGCGGGGACGATCTCCGCCTCCACCGTTTCGGTGCCCTGCGCCTCGACCTCACGGTTCGTGCTGCTGCGGCGACGGCGACGGCGGCGACGGCGACGGTGGTCCGTACCCGATGCCGCGTCCTCGTCCGTCAGGGCGGTGGCGTCCGGGGTCGTGGCCCCGTCTTCCGCGGCGGTGGCGGGCGGTTCGCTGTGGATCGGGATTTCACGCACGCCCGTGCCGTCGGCGCGCGGGGCTTCCGGCTCGGCCGTGATGGCCGGGGCGGGGGCCTCGAACTGCGCCGTCTGCGGACGGGTGCGCTCGATGCGCGATTCCGCCGCATGTAGCGTGGAATCGGCGGCGAACGTCACATGCATCTTGTGACGTTCCTCGATTTCATGCAGCCATGCGCGCTTGTTGTTGAGGATATAGAGCGCGATTTCGGGCGCGACATGCACCGTGACCGCGGCGGCGCGGCGCTGCATGCCTTCGTCCTCGATCGCGCGCAGGACGTGCAGGGCGGAACTCTCGACCCCGCGGATGATGCCCGTCCCCTCGCAGTGCGGGCACGGCGTAAACGTCGATTCCGCGATGGAGGGACGCAGCCGCTGGCGCGACATCTCCAGCAGGCCGAAATGCGAGATGTGGCCCACCTGGATGCGCGCGCGGTCATTGCGCAGCGCTTCCTTCAGGCGGCGTTCGACCATGCCGTTGTGCTTGCGGCTTTCCATGTCGATGAAGTCGATCACGATCAGGCCAGCAAGGTCACGCAGGCGCAGCTGGCGCGCCACTTCGTCCGCCGCCTCGAGGTTCGTGCGCAGGGCCGTTTCCTCGATGTTACGTTCCTTCGTCGCGCGGCCGGAGTTCACGTCGATCGCGACCAGCGCCTCGGTCTGGTTGATGACGAGGTAGCCGCCCGAACGCAGTTGCACCGACGGCGACAGCATGGAATCCAGCAGCCCCTCCACCCGGTAGTGGGAGAACAGCGTCTGCCCGTGGTCCTGCCACAGCCGCACCTTCTGCGCGTTCTGGGGCATGAGCATGCGCATGAACTCGCGCGCGGATTTCCACCCGGCCTCGCCATCAATCAGGATCTCGCCCACCTCGCGGGTATAGATGTCGCGGATGGCGCGCTTGATCAGGCTCGCTTCCTCATAGATCAGGGCCGGGGCCACGGACTTGAGGGTATGTTCGCGGATGTCGTCCCACAGGCGCAGCAGGTATTCGCAGTCGCGCATGATTTCCGCGCGCGGGCGCTGCGCGCCGGCAGTGCGCACGATCATGGCCATGCCATGGGGGATCTGCAGTTCGGCAATGATTTCACGCAGGCGGCGGCGGTCGGCCACCGACGTGATCTTGCGCGAAACGCCCCCGCCGCGCAGCGAGTTGGGCATCAGCACGCAGTACCGTCCCGCAAGCGAGACGTAGGTCGTCAGGGCCGCGCCCTTGTTGCCGCGCTCTTCCTTGACCACCTGCACCAGCAGGATCTGGCGGCGGCGGATGACTTCCTGAATCTTGTAGTTGCGCAGGAAGCGCGCGATGCGGCGCTGGGCCTCGGGCTCGTCGCCGGTGTCGTTCTCGCCGCCGACGGTTTCGGGCTCGGCTTCCTCGGCGTCGCCTTCGCGGGCGGTGGCCTCGTCCGTGGCGTCGTCTTCGCCTTCGGCCTTCTCGTCGTCCTCACGCGCGTTGCGCGCTTCTTCGGCGCGGCGCTCTTCTTCCTGCAGCGCCAGCAGCTTCTCGCGGTCGGCAACGGGGATCTGGTAGTAGTCGGGGTGGATTTCGCTGAAAGCGAGGAAGCCGTGGCGGTTGCCGCCGTAATCGACAAAGGCGGCCTGCAGGCTGGGTTCGACCCGGATTACCTTGGCAAGGTAGATATTGCCCTTGAGCTGCTTTTTCGCCGCGGCCTCGACATCGTAGTCTTCAAGCCTGTTACCATCCATCACGACCACGCGGGTTTCTTCCGCGTGGGTCGTGTCGATCAGCATGCGTTTGGTCATTAAAACGGGAACTCCGGTATGTCCGGTTCGTGCGTCCGTCCCGCGCAATGCCCCACAGGATGCTCCGGGGGCGGCGGGAACGGGAATGGGAACGGACAGCAACATCAATTGAAAAAGGGTGACCGTATCCGGCATTGACCCCATGGCGGTCGTCACGCGCGACGGCGACGGCATGCGTGGCATCGTGGCCCGGCATCGTGCCGTTCCATGACATGCATGTTCCTGTCGCGTCGGCGGATATGTCCACCGTGGTCATCACTCCATCCTCGGCCATCTGGGGGAAGGACCGGTCCCGCATGGCGGAAGGGGGCCTTCGTGAAAAAATATCGACAGGTCCGTGTCACCCGGCCTCCTGTCGATCGGGAGCGCCGGTGCGGTGGCCTTTGTCGCGCGCATGGTCCGCTACAGCGGCATTCCCGTGACATGGATTCGGTCCGGAAAAGGCTTGCGGGCGCGCGCCTGCTGGCTGCCGGATGGATTCGCGCCGTCGAACGGCATGTCAGGGCACGGGGCAATTTCCCGCCATCCTGACGTTCGGACGTCGCACGCCCACCACTGTCCGTCACCATGGCGCAACCGCGCGCTTCCTGCAAGCCTTGCGAATGTTTATGTCACTGACGCGCGCGCGGCGTGATGGTATCATGGCTCGGCCCGACACCAGACCTGTCCCATGAAGGCCATATCGCAGCATGCGCACCGTACCTTCCGCCGATATGCAGCACGTCCCCGGCACTGACGCCGCGCATGGCGTGCGTCCCGATGCCGCGACCATCGCCACGCCGCCCCATGCGATGCGTGGCGGCGGGCCGATGGATTTGCGCGTGGCGGTGCGCCGGCGTGCGCTGCTGGCCGGGATCGCGATGGCCGCCGTCGCCCCGCACCGCGCGCTGGGGGCGGTGGCGCACCATGGCGCGGCCCATCATGGTGGCGCCCACGCCAGCGTAACTGCCCCATCCCATGGGGCCACGCACACGACGCTGCACCGGCCGGCCATCGTGGGACGGGCGGAACCGCCCCGCCCGCTCATCATGCTCGACCCCGGCCATGGCGGGAAGGACCCCGGGGCGATCGGCGTTTCCGGCACCTATGAAAAGCACGTGGCGGAGGCCGCCGCCGCCGAACTGCAGCGCCAGTTGGTCGGCAGCGGGCGCTACCGCGTGGCGATGACGCGCGCCGATGACCGCTTCATCCCGCTGGAGGGGCGGGTGGACCTTGCGCACACGCACAAGGCGTCGCTGTTCATCTCGATGCATGCCGATGCGCTGCATGACCGCATGGTACGGGGCGCCAGCGTCTATACCCTGTCGTCGCACGCGTCCGACGCGCAGGCGGCGGCGATCGCGCGTTCGGAAAACAGCGCGGACCGTTTCGGTGGCCCGCAGGTGCATGCGACCTCGCCCGAGGTGCAGGAAATCCTCGCCAGCCTCGTGACGGAGGAGACGCGCCATGGCGCGGCGCACATGGCCAGCAGCATCGTCGCCTCCTTCCGCCCGCGCATCAGCCTGCTGACGCACCCGGCGCGGCATGCCTCCTTTGTCGTGCTGAAATCCGCGGACATCCCCTCCGTGCTGGTGGAGATGGGGTTCATGTCCAACCATCTGGACGAGGCCGCGCTGCGGCAGTCCGCGCACCGCATGGTCGTGGCGGGTGCGATGGTCCAGGCGATCGACCGGTATTTCGCCTCCGCCTCCATGGTGACGCGGGTGACGGGATAAGGGGCGGGGAAGGGCGCATTATGTGTTGCAATCGGCCGTCTGCGCTGTATTGTGCCCGACATGGCAACGGACACGCACATTCAGGCAGGTTTGACAGGCGCGCAGGCGTCCATGTCCCTGCGTGCACGCGACCGCGCCGGACTCCTTCGTCTTCTACGACTTATCCGCCCCTGAGCGGTCAGGGCCGGCCTGTTCCGGTGCGCCCAGGGGAAAGTCGGGCCGCGTCATGCGGCCACCATGAAACGAATGACGCATTCCCGCCCGGCCCGGCCCGGTGTGGAATGCCGGTCCCACATCCGGATATGTCCGAGGTATTTCAATGACCATCAACCATCCGTCCTTTGGGCGCATCGACGAAAACCGTGTCATCATTTTCGACACGACCCTGCGTGACGGGGAGCAGTCGCCCGGCTTTTCCATGAACATGGCCGAAAAGCTGCGCATGGCCGAGGCCCTGGGCGACCTCGGCGTCGATGTGATCGAGGCGGGCTTCCCCGTCGCGTCAAAGGGCGATTTCGACAGCGTGGCGCAGATCGCGCAGACCGTGAAGACGGCGGTCGTCTGCGCGCTGGCACGCAGCGGCGGCAAGAACGACATCGCCAGCGCGGGCGAGGCCATCCGTCAGGCGAAGCGCGGGCGCATCCACAACTTCATCTCCACCTCGCCGCTGCACATGAAATACAAGCTGCGCATGGAGCCGGAGACCGTGCTGGAGGTCATCAAGGCGGGCAACACGGCGGCGCGCCAGTTCACCGATGACGTCGAATGGTCGGCCGAGGATGGCTCGCGCACCGATCCCGACTTCCTGTGCCGCTGCGTGGAGGCGGCGATCAAGGCCGGTGCCACGACCATCAACATCCCCGACACGGTAGGCTATTCCACGCCGGAGGACATGGCCCGCATCTTCGCCGACCTGCGCGCGCGCGTGCCGGGGGCGGACGGGGTGATCTTCTCCACCCACAACCACAACGATCTCGGCCTGGCGGTGGCGAACACGGTCGCGGCCCTGCGCGCGGGTGCGCGGCAGATCGAATGCACGATCAACGGCATTGGCGAGCGCGCGGGCAACGCCGCGCTGGAGGAAATCGTCATGGTCCTGCGCACGCGCCATGACGTCCTGCCCTATATCACCGGCATCCAGACCGAAAAGCTGCTGAAGATGTCGCGCATGCTGTCCACCATCACCGGTTTTGACGTGCAGCCCAACAAGGCGATCGTCGGGCGCAACGCCTTCGCCCATGAAAGCGGCATCCATCAGGACGGCATCCTCAAGAACGCCGCGACCTACGAGATCATGACGCCCGAAAGTGTTGGCTGGACGCGCTCCTCGCTGGTGCTGGGCAAGCATTCGGGCCGCGCGGCCTTCCGCGACAAGCTGAAGGCCATGGGCTACGACGCGCTGGACGAGGCGCAGTTCAACGACGCGTTCAACCGCTTCAAGGACCTCGCGGACCGCAAGAAGGTCATCTATGACGAGGATCTGGTCGCGCTGGTCGATGACGAGGTGCGCGACCATGCCCGCATCCGTTTCGTCGCGCTGGACGTGTCCGCCGGTTCGCGCCGCCCGGCGCAGGCGGAACTGACGCTGGAGGTCGATGGCAGGGAAGAACATGCCACCGCCGCCGGGCAGGGGCCGGTCGATGCGGCCTTCAACGCCATTCGCGCCATTGTTGCCCATGATGCGACGCTGCAGCTTTATTCCGTCGGTGCCGTGACCGAAGGCAGCGACGCGCAGGCGCGCACCACCGTGCGGCTGGAGGAAGGCGGCAAGATGGTGGACGGGCAGGGGGCCGATGCCGACACGCTGGTGTCCGCCGTGCGGGCCTATGTCCATGCGCTGAACAAGCTGCTGGTCAAGCGTGACCGTGCGGAGCCTGCCGAACTGACGGCATGACGCCGGCGGCCTGAAGGGGCAGCGCCCGTCCGGACTGCGGACGGGTTCAGGCCGCCTTTGTGAAACAGGGGGCTTCGCCATCACGGTGAAGCCCCCTGCCGTTGGGGGTCAGGTTGTCGCGGGGATCAGTATCCCCCCTGATCTTGCGAATATCCGCTCTGGTACCCGCTCTGGGGATAGGCGGCACCCTGCGGGTAGGCCCCGGGGGGATAGGTTTCCTGCTGCGGGTAGGACTGCTGGGAATAGCCTTCCTGCGGATATCCCTGTTGTGAATATCCCTGCTGGGGATAGGACGGCGTGGCGTACCCGGCAGGGCGCGCGCCGGGGCAGCTCTGCGGCGGGTATCCGGGGGGCAGGACCGTCCCGTTGGGGCAGATGTAGCTTGGCGCCCCCCCGCCGGAGGGACGCCTGCGCGATGGCGTGATTGCCGATTTTGAAGTTGCGGAAGAGATGATCAAGCACTTCATCCGCAAGGTGCATAATCGGCGCATGTTTGCCAGCCCGTT